>JAUQXA010000001.1 GCA_030834895.1 Anaerolineales bacterium | reverse complement strand
GCACCCCGCGCCGCCCGGCGCTACGCCTGTTGGACACCACATCGGATCGCCTTCCACGAGAACTTCCGCGGCTTCCGCAGTGACAAGCGGCAATACTTCACCTGTCGCGTCGGTGACAACCACCTCCGTGCCTTCCGGCAGCTGCTCCAACACCTCGGTCACTGTTTCCGCAACAGTCTCTTCCGCCGGGGTGGGTTCTTCCACAACAACAGGTTCTTCCGCCGGAGCAGGTTCCTCCGCAACAACCGGTTCTGCTGTTGGGACAGGTCCCTCCACCGGAGCAGATTCCTCCACCACGGTTGGTTCTTCCGCCGGGGCAGGGTCGTCTGCCGCCGCATCCGTCCCTGTAGTTTCCACAGGCGGCGGGTCCACGACGGCAGGGTCGGCAGGCGGAGGAACGCTGTCATCCGCCAGGGCTGGCGTCACTGTGAAGGCGCTGAAAATCAGCGCAATCAGCACAGGGATTGCCAGCAGGAACACTCGATTCCATTGCTTGGACATTATGATCTCCTTTTTTTGCTTGGGTTGTTTTACGGGAGGTATTATAACCATGTTACTCGGCCCACCATTGACCAAGGAGTCTGCTCCCACCATTTGAAGCCTGGGTTCCAAAAACCTTTGGCTTATTTACATTGCTCTTTCAGCGACAGGAGAAATACTACCTTTATAGTAGCAAAAATGAGGACATTCACAAATAGTACTTTTGGGGGATGCTTCACGCCCCGACTCATCACAATCAACCGTAGGAACCGCCGTCGCGCATGGATTGGAGTAAACAACCATCACCTTCCCCAACGGGGAAAGCGTCATCGTCAAAGAGGAAGCGCCGTGTGTGGTTGAGATGTAGGTACCGTACATTCCAAAAAATGATGTCATTGCGAGCCGCCGCTCTTGCACTTTCCTGACACCGCCCGTCAGGGCAGGTGTGGCGGCGCGGCAATCTCCTTTTGATTGGAATATCCCATAAAACAGGAGATTGCTTCGGCACAAACCACCTCGCAATGACATTCGTACAGCAGAGAAGATTTGAAACGAACCCTGCATGCAAAAATAGATCAGCCCCGGGCATGAGCTCGGGGCTGATTGTTTCTTGAGATTACGGGATTTTTTATTTCAGGATGTGTAATCTCCTATGGAAGTGGGCAGGCACGGTTGACGATGACCGGTGAACCAACAGCGCTGTTGGGCAGGGAATTGCTGTACCCATTTACGCCGGAGAGCGTGATCTTTCCACTTGCGGTCAGGTCGTACCCACGCACGCCATTGTTGTTCATGCTGCCGCACGCCAGGGTAATGTTGCCATTGGTCGTGTTGCCCAAAACACCGTTACCGCTGTTTCGATCCGCGGTGACCTTGGTCATGTTCACGTTGCCGTAGGTCAGGAACTCGAGACCGTTGCCGCCGTTGCCGTTGAAGGTATTGACGCCGGTCAGGTTAAGCCTGACTATTGGTATTGGCGTCCAGTAACCTATTGGGTACTCTTCGATGTTATCAAGAAAGGCGCCGCGTCCGCTGTTCCAGCTGGCATTGATGTTGTTCAGGGAGATGACGCCGAAGGCGGTTATTTTCAATCCATCGCCTCCGCGGTTACCCTCGAAGTAGTTGGTGCCGCTGATAGTGACGTTCGCAGGCGAGAAGGTTGTATCAACAGCATCGATGATCGCACCGCCGACGTCATTCGAATTGGCATTCACATTGATCAGCGACACTGAACCATTGGTATAAATTACCAGTCCATTGTTACCGTTGTTATTGAAATTGCCATAGCCGCTGATGGTCACGTTCTGATGCTTCAAACCATGTTGGTTGACGAGGTAGGCTCCATTGTCACCGTTGTTGTTGGCATCGAGCTTGCTGATGGTGATCGCATCCAGGGCAACCACGTACAAACCGTCATTCCAGTTGCCGTCGAAGGAATTGACGCCGGTAAGGGTCACACCCTTCTGATTGCTTAGCAAATCCGCGCCGTCACCGTATACAGTATCCGACAACGTGTCAGTTACGTCATCCCAAACGCCATTGCCATTGGCAGTTACATTGCTCAGGCTGATTGCGCCGTCGCTGATCACAGTTAGACCAGTGTGGGCGTTGCGCTCGAAGTAATTACTGCCGGAGAAGATGACGCCCAGCGGGGTGAAGGCGGCAGAGTTATCGACATAGACACCGCAACCCACATAGAAATCGCCGTCGCCGTTGTTAATGGTCTGGTCGCCGCAACCAACGTATGTGCCATTGGCGCCCGGGAAGGAATAGGAGTCATCATAGTAGGTGCCGTTCCAACCCGCCCCAATATTGGACAGGGTGACCGCGCCGGAACTCCAGATTTCCAAACCGCTGTTGCGGTTGTTGTAGAAACCGTTAGCTCCGGTCAGGGTGACGGGCCTGGTATAGAGCGAATTCGGGTTCCTGTTGTCGATGTACAGCCCCCAACCGTATTCGGGACCCGCGGGGGTCGACCAGTCATTGGCAGTGCCGTTTTCACTGGCATCCACATTGCTGATGGAAACCGCGCCGTAACTGTAGACGCGAAGACCGTCCTGGAAGTTGTGCCAGAAGTTGTTATACCCCGTCAGGGTGACGCCCATCGGGAGGGTGGCTGTGCCGGGCGACTGATTGTCGAGGCGCGCGCCGCCATCCGCCCAGTTCTCGTTTGCCGAGAGGTTGGATATGGTGATGGCTCCGTCCGCATAAACCGTCAAGCCGCGGCCGCCATTGTTTTGGTTGAGGTTGTTGTAGCCGGTCAACACCACGTTTGCAACACCCGTGCCGGGTTTGACGGCAACAATGATGGCCCCGCCCACCTGGTCATCTTCTATGCGGTATGGTGTATTCATTGTGAAGCCGCCGTTGTGGTTCGCGTCGAGGTTGGCAATGGTGATGTTGCCATTGCTCCACGCCGACAGACCGTTCTTCGTGCTGTTGTTATTAAACCTGGCATAACCGCTGATGGTAAGGGTACCCGCGGAAGCTACCGGTGTGGCCGCTTCATTGAACCACTGATTGTCGATGTACGCGCCTCCGCCATTATTGTTGCCAGCAGACAGGTTGCTGATGGTGATTTTGCCAAAGCTTACCAGGTACAGGCCGTTGCCATCGGTACCCCAGTTGCTATCGAAACTGTTCGTGCCGGTGAGGGTGACGGGAGATTGCGTGATGGCCGTGCAGCCAGTTGTACCAACGATGCAGTTGTCAATGTAGGCGTTATTCGGACCGCCGTTCCAGTTGGCATTGACGTTGTTGAGCGTAACCGCACCGTAGCTCTTGATCACCAGGCCGAGGGAACCGTTGTCATTGAAGGAATTCGTACCGCTGATGGTGACGGCCTTCGGAGCGGCTGCGGAAGCGTCGTTTTCGATATGGACGCCCTTGAACCAGTTGTTTCTGGCGGTCACGTTGGTCAGGCTGACAATACCCTTACTGTAGACCTCAAGACCGTATTCGATATTGCCTTCCGTATTGGCAAACCCGACGATGGAAATATTCCCGGTCGCGCCAGTAAACCAATTATCCAGATAGGCGCCGTTGGCATCATCGCCGTCATATGGATCTTCGTTATTGAGAAGATCGGGCCCTTCCTGCCCATTTCCTGCGGAAGTCAGGGAATACACAGTAATGTTGCCCTTGGATTCGACATGCAAACCGCTGTTCCAATTGCTCTCGAAGTTGTTGAAACCGGTGAGGGTGACGGGAGCAAGCCCGGCCGTGTTGACCAGTTTCGCGCCATAGCCATACACGGTATCTGTGTATGGGACATCGGGTGTGCCCGAGTCGCCATCGTCATCCCAATAGTCTTCATTGGTTACATCCACCCAGCCGTTCCAGTTGGCGGTGAGCTTGTTGACCGAGATCGCGCCCTTGCTGTACACCTCGAGTCCGCTCAACCTGTTATCGTTGAAGGTATTGGTGCCGGAGATGCTCACGTTCTTGGCGGTGGCCGCTTCCGAATTGTCGATGAAGACGCCATGCCCGAAGTATTCATCGAGCCCAGCATCGTAATGACCGTTGTTCCTGGCGGTGAGGTTGCTGGCCGAGACGGCGCCCTTGCTGTGCACTTCAAGACCGTTCAGGAAATTGCCCTCGAAGAGGTTCGCGCCAAGGATACTGACCGCCGAAGCGACAGGGGGAGTGCAGGATGTCCCATTCCAGCCGCAGTTGCTAATGAAAACGCCGTCAGCGCCATTCCAGCGGGCGTTGAGGTTGTTCAAAGTCACCGCGCCATAGCTGGTCAGGCTAAGCCCATGTTCTCCATTGCCATTGAAGGTGTTGATTCCATTGAGGGTAACGGCCTTGGGATTGGCGAAGTCAGGGCCATTATAGATACGGACGCCCATGTTGCCATTATTTTCAGCGGACAGATTGTTCGTGGTGACTATGCCGGTACTATATACCGCAATGCCAATATAACCGTTATTGCTGGCCCGGCCATATCCGCTGACTGTAACTCCGGTATAGGGCAGTTTGTACACATCCGCGAGTTTGTATACCCAATTATTGTCCAGGAGCGCGCCGGTTCCGCCATTATTGTGGGAGTTTAGGTTGCTGACCGAGATCGCGCCAAGACCGCTGGCATGCAAACCATTTCCCCAACCGTTGCCGTTGAAGGTGTTGGCACCGGTCAGAGTGATAGTGGAGGTGAGAGGCGAGGCGCAGAAATCATCGGAATCATCGCCCGGCGTGCCATTATTATTGAGAGCGCAATTATCCAGATAAGCGCCATCCGTAATCGCATCGCGAATGGAGTCGCCCGGGTCGGCGTCAACAGGGTCGACCCAGCCGTTATTATTGGCTGAGACATTGTTGACTTTTATGGCGCCCGTGCTAAACACCACCAAACCACCGTTGGCATTCCCATTGAAGGTATTTGTCCCAAGGATGCTGACCGTCTTGGGCGAGGCGGCAAAGGTATTATCGATGTAGGCGCCATGCCCAAAGTAGGTATCGTATGTGGGGGATCCACCGTCCGTATCGTACCAGCCGTTATAGCTGGCGTTCACGTTGTTCAGCGTGACCACGCCTTTGGAATACACCTGCAGACCGGTCATGCTGTTGTTGGTGAATGTGTTGAGTCCGGTCAGGGTGACGCCCGCGCTGGTGGATGAATTCGCATTCCACAGATAGGCGCCGCCGGTTTGCTCGCCAGTGGCCTGATTGAAGGTGGCGGCAATATTGTTCAGGGTGATGGCGCCGTTGGTGGTAATGTGCAAACCGCGTCCATTGAGCTTGAACTCGTTCGTGCCAAGGATGGATACGGGTGCGACAATAGCCGAAGTACAGCTCGCGCCATCCCAGCCGCAATTGTCAATGTACGCGCCGGAGCCAAAGGCATTGCCATTGTTCACCATGTTGTTGAGCGCCACCGCGCCGTTGGTGAAGATGCCCAGTCCCCACTCGTTATCCGAAACGAAGTTGGCGCCGGTCAGCGTGACGCCCGCGGTACCCGCGGTATTCTCCAACCAGACCCCGCCGTCATCCCCATCTCCATCGGTATTTCCGCCATTGTAGTTGGCAGTCAGGTTACTGATCGTAATCGCGCCTTTGGAAAAGACCTGGAGTCCCATTTGATAGGTCGTCGGGTCATCAAGCGTTGAAGATATGTCTGCTTGCCCGTTGTCGTTGAAGGTGCTGCCGGCAATGGTCACCGCCATGGCAGTCGCAGCGCCTGAATTATTCAGGAATGCGCCACTGGCGCCGTTCCCATTGGCAATCACATTATTGAGCGTAATGGCACCCTTCGAACTAACATCCAGGCCTCTGCCGACTGCGTTGTTGTTGAACTTGCTGGAGGTGACTGTCACCTTCCCAGTCCCCGTCCCACCTGAGTTGTTCAGGTTT
>JAUQXA010000029.1 GCA_030834895.1 Anaerolineales bacterium | reverse complement strand
AAGATGGTTTTTGCAGGTAGTACAGGTGTGAAGGTCAGGTTGAGAGTCAGTTGCATCTCAGCCTCCCTCGAAACCAAGACCGCGTTCCTTGAGGCTTACCCACTTGTTTTGTCCGATGACAAGATGGTCGAGCAGGGTGATGTCCAATAATTTGCCGGCCTGCACCATTGCGCGTGTCACGGCAACATCATCGGGGCTGGGAGTTGGGTCACGTAGAGTAGGGGCAGGGACGCCATTCACAGATTGCTCTGTGCGGTTTTCCCCACCCCTCTCTCCAAACCGGACTTGAGACTTTCGCCTCATCCGGCTTTCCATTGAATTATTATTTTGTCTGGCGATAGCCATGTTCAGCCTTGTGGCATTTCAGGCACAGAGTTTCAAGATTTTCGAGGCTGTGGGATTTCGTGCCCTTCTTGTGATGCACGCGCAGACTCTCGGAAGAGCCGCATCGTACACACTTGAAGTTGTCCCGCATCTTTGTCCGCAATTTGAGTTCCGCAAGTTCAAGCGGCTCGTTGCGTGAGGCGCGGTTGCTGCTTGCCCCGATGGTCGCCGTGTAAATGGCTTCCTCTGGTCCGGTGTCTCCCATTGGATAATCCAGCAAAGTTGACTCTTCTTCCATCAGGTAGGGATGAGGAAATCCATCTTTTCCCTTTTGGTAGTAGCGTCGTCTCTGCAATTCCTTTGGGGAGGGTAGCCACTGGTACGCTTCGAGGATTTTCTCCCCTTCACGTATGCTGGCTGTCCAGCGCGTTCTGTTGTGAATGACTTTGGTCTTGGTTGTAATCAGATTGTGTTTCCGGCTGCCTTTGTGTTTCTTCAGGAGCCAGCCGAGGTATCTGAACCATGTGTGGCGGGTGATGTCTTCGATGTCAGCGAGCAGGCTGGTGTACTTGTAGTACTCTGCCCAACCCTTCACAATTGCATTCAGGGTGGTCAGCCTGCTGTATTCGTCCATCCATGTCCAGCCTCTGGAAGTCAGGTCTTTGAGTTTCTTCTTGACTCGTTCCTTGCTCTTCTCTGCCGGTCTCAGATGCACCACCCAGCGTCCTTCGGGGTTGGTTCTCTGGATGTGAAATCCCAGAAAGGTGAACCCGTCATTGACGTGAGTGAGAAGCGTCTTTTCTTCGGACAGTTCGAGATGGAGTTGGGTCTTGAGATATTCGCGGATTTCCTCTTTGGCTTGCTGTACTCCGGCGATGCCGTCGTTGCTCATCACAACAAAATCGTCTGCATAGCGGACGAGACGGTAGTTGCCTTTTCCTGCATAACGCCTTCGGCGTTTTTCGTTGGCGTCCAGATTCCACTTTGTCTCTGCCCACTTATCGAACTCGTTCAAGTAGACGTTGGCGAGGAGTGGGGAGATGACACCTCCCTGCGGTACGCCCGTTTGGGTGCGTGCAAAGAGTCCACCTTCCATGACACCAGCCTTGAGGAACTTCCAGATTAGGTCTAGGATGTCTTTGTCTGCGATGCGCTGTTTGAGGATGGAGAGCAACTTGCGATGATGTACCGTATCGAAGTAACCCTTGATGTCACCCTCGATTGCGTAGTAATACTTTGAGGTTGGTCCCGTCAGTGACATAATGACCGCAATGGCATCCATTGTGCAACGACCTTTGCGAAATCCAAAGGAGTAGGGTTGGAAGTCCGCTTCGTAAATGGGGTCGAGAATGGCTCTCAGTGCTTCTTGCACAATGCGGTCTCTGAGAACTGGTATCCCCAGCGGTCTTTGTTTCCCGTTCGCCTTCGGGATGTACACTCTTCGGACAGGTTGAGGCTGATAGGTTTTCTTCTTGAGGGACTCCATAAGCATCCGCATTTCCTGCTCATAGTTCTTTTTGAAGGTATCCCGTGTTGTGCCATCAATACCTGCCGTTGAGCTGCCTGGTCGCGCCAGAACGGCTGCGGCTGCACATTGAATCCAGTAGTCCCAGTGCATGAGACTATATAGATTGGTGAAACGGTGTTGTGGATTTTCCTGTGCTGCCAGTGCCAGGCTCGTTTGCTTTTGGGACATCTTGGATTGGCTCATACGTCCTTTCTCCGTCTTAGTTTGCATTGGCCTATGTAAATTCAACTGCCTTCCTTCGCCGTGTGGCAGGCTTTCCCTGCCTCTGACTACTACGAAGGCTCCGCCCCATGTGCGGCATGTGGTCGCAAGCTGACCTGCTCCTTACTTGCAGGAGAACTGCACATGGTTCCCAAGTTCATGTAGATAGCGTCTTCATATCGCGGTAGGTTTGGTCTGTACGCCTTGCTCGGCTCTTTGCCTCGCTCGTCATCGGGGAAGACCAGATTACTTTGGAGTGCTGGTTTCCTATCCCAACGAGATTTTGTCCTTCCATCAGAGATGGACAATCCGATGACTACACCCTCGCCCTAACGTAATGCGGGTGTTCCAACCTGCGGCGCTTCAAACAACCATTTCTTTCGTAACCGTGGCGATATTCTGGCTAGCAGCCTCGGGAAGATTAGGGTTTCCCTTGCCACATTGTCGAGGGAGCTTCAGAAGCGATTCTGCTTCGGGTCTTCGCCCCTGTCCCTCTAGCCACTCTGCACACTCCGTGCAGGGTTCCGCTTGGAACTTTCTACCTACATGCTTCTTGGCGCACCCGACGGATGGTTATGACAAACCACAATGGCGGAAGCCATGCGCCCCACAGCCGGTTGAAAGACTTCACCGACCCGTACTTGTGAGGAACTAACCGAACCTTGATAGACCTCGATGTTATCCAGTACACGGTTACGGCGATCCAATAGCAGCACACGCATGTGTTCCTTTTCGAGCAATGCCATTTCGGATTGGACCAGCGCAGCCGCATCCGCCGGTGAGTTAATGCTGGGACGCTCCTCTGCGGGCAGGCTCAGCCGCAGTCCGAGATTCAAGGCTGCCTTGATGCGCACGGCGGTCGCCTGATTGATGCCCTTGACTTTGGCAAGTTCGGCGGGATGGGCCTGATACAAACGGCGGATGTCGTTGTTGAAATGTGCCATCAATTCCTGCGCGATCTCGATCTGCTTTGCCCCGCCGACAACCGCCGCCATGAGTTCCGTGAGATTGCAGGCGGTGGCGTTTTGAGTCACACGATAAGCAGGTTGCTCACGCAGGGGCATGCTTTTGAGTTTGGGCTGTGCGTATGCAGTAGTTATTTGAAGAAGAGTGTTCATAGTTCTCCTTGGAAAATAAAGACGGCATCGCGCCAGTGGCGCGATGCCGTCTTCGTCATCAATTATTTTTGTCCGTTACGCCATTGCCAGTTCAGGCAGGCTGATTGCGATGGCTTCGTCCTCTGGGAAGGGGTCTTTGTGTCCCTCGGCCAGCATCGGCATGATGACTGCCGTAAAGTTCCCTGCCTCGATCAGAATCGGTTTTGTGCCATCCGTGATCCGCATGAGGAGTTCTCCCCTGCAAGCCTCCGCCGCGCGCTTCAAAAAGGTGGCGGACAACCAGGCCTGTGCATCCTCCCCGCTGGCGGTGCCATCCAGGATGTTGCGACCCTGCCCGGTCTCGGTCTCTGCAGAGGCGATCTTGGCAACACCATTCACAGCCTTGATGAAGGTGCTTTGCGTGCCCATCGCGTTTACCATGCGGATGGACTGCATCAGGCTGGGCTGCTGAACATGGAGGATTGCAATGGCATTCTTTCGCGCCTCATCAAGCAGGGTCATGATCTGCGCCGATGGGAAGTTCCCATCAGCGGTGACGGTTGCGAGGATCAGGTCTTTTGAAACTTCTGAGTTTGCGATGTGGAAGATATAACGATTGGATCCTGAAGTCCCAATGCGGACTGTATCGCGATCTTCCACCAGGGTGGATAACAGCCGGGCAAAACTCAATGGCAGCGAGACGGAGGTCGGTTCCGCCGGTCCCTCGATGCATTCGCGTACATGACCTGCTGAATATCCATCTGCGGTTTGCGCTGTCAGCGTTTCTGCATCCAGGGTCAGATGCAGAACTTGTAACACTGCACGCGAGTCATCCGTGGAGGCAAAGGGTAGGACACGCGCCAGGCTGCGGAAGATGTTCCCTGAAAGGGCGGCGATGTTTTGATTGCTCTCCTCGCCGATGATCGGTAAAGGCTCATCCACGATCCGCAGGGTAGTGCGATTGGATGCGCCCTGGATGATCAATGCATTCTGTTCCACGGTCAATTTGATTTCACCGGACAGAGTCTCCACCACGGCTTTCAAGGTTGCTGCATCCACACATATCGATAGGTCTTCACTGCAATCCACATTCACGCTGGAACGCGCGGCGGTCTCGCCGTTGAAACAGGACAGGTGCAGGATGCCGTCTGTATTGACATCCAATCGCACCAGGGAAAAGGCAGCCATCAGGGCGCTCTTCGTGCTGGCGCGTGTGACCGCGTTCAATGCGGCATTCAATAGGTCTTGTTGAAGGGTGATCATGGTTTGAGTTCTCCTTTTTGCTGTTCCAGATAATCCTGCAGGGTCAGGATATCCAGATAGATATGGTTTGTACGTTCCTCAGGGGAGGAGCATTCAAAGTGGTCCCGTTCTTCCTGCGCTAGATATTCCAGGACACGGGCAAATGAGCGAAGTTGTTCGGCATTCATTGAGTGATCTCCAGAAACGAGTGACAGCCCTATTGGACTGCCACTCATGAAATGATGGGCTAATATGGAATGTCATCCTGAACGGGATCTGCCTGCGCCACAGTGGGTTCACCGGCATTCTTGTTGTCCAGAAAATGAATCTCGTATATCTTGAGTTCGTAATCTGCCGCAGCAGTGCCGTCCTGCCGCGTCCAAATGCGTGGACGACCGGTGTTTTTGTCCGGAGTCAATTTGCCTTCGATCAACACCTTGCTGCCTTTTTTCAAATACTGGTTGCAGACCTCGCCCAGCTTGCCCCAGGCAGCACAGCGAAACCAGGTGGTGATCTTGACCATCTCGCCCTTTTCGTTGGTGTATTGGTCATTTGTGGCAACGTTGAAGGTCGTCACTGGCGTGCCAGCCGGGGTGTAGCGCATTTCGGGATCACCACCGAGGTGTCCGACGAAGACGGTTTTGTTGTATTGCTTTGACATGAGAGTCTCCTTGTTTTGAATGTGTAGTAAAAATTACCGACCGATGTTTCGCAGGCGCTGATCCACTTCGTATTCGCCGCTGACGATATAGCGAATGAGTTCGATCACGAACCAGATCGCCCAGCCAAATACGAGGATGGCGGACAGAATGGCAATGAGAGTTAACGCTGACATGATTTGTTCT
>JAUQXA010000028.1 GCA_030834895.1 Anaerolineales bacterium | reverse complement strand
CGGTGTTGAGCGATGTCAACAGCCCGGCGCAAGTGCCGGGCTGTTGTTGTGAGAGGCGAGGTTGCAGTCAGACGGGTGGGGTCGCGGCGGACGCGACAGCAACCGTCTGAGGGGAACCTCAGAGGGCACGTTAACAACCACAGAGAAGAAGCGCAAACAGAAACACGCACAGGTAGAAGCAAGCAAAGCGCCAGAATCGACGTCTCCGTATCGGCGGAGCTAAGGACGAGAAGGGCGCGCGGTGGATGCCTAGGCGTCTGGTGCCGAAGAAGGACGTGGTACACTGCGAAAAGCGTCGGTCAGGCGTGTGCAGCCGCAAGCAGCCGACGATGTCCGAATGGGGAAACCCGGTGGTTGTGAGACCATCATCCCTTCGGGGAAGGTAAGTGGGTGAACTGAAACATCTCAGTAGCCCGAGGAAAAGAGAGGATTCCGCTAGTAGTGGCGAGCGAACGCGGAGAGGCCTAAACCGATGCACACGTGCGTCGGGGTTGGAGGACCGGCAACAAGCAGCAGACCTGAAGCCGAACGAGCTGGGAAGCTCGACGAGACAGGGTGAGAGTCCCGTAGGTATGGGGGAAGCTGTGGGTCGGGATCCTGAGTAGCCCAGGGCACGCTAACCCGGGGTGAAGCCGGGGCGACCACGCCCCAAGGCTAAATACACCAGACGACCGATAGCGCACAAGTACCGTGAGGGAAAGGTGAAAAGAACCCCGGCGAGGGGAGTGAAAGAGATTCTGAAACCGCGTGCTTACACACGGTCAGAGTCCCCGCGAGGGGATGATGGCGTGCCTTTTGGAGCATGAGCCTGCGAGTGCATGGTGGTGGCAAGCTTAAGGGAGAGACACCCGGAGGCGGAGCGAAAGCGAGTCTGAAGAGGGCGAGGAGTGGCCAGCATGCGACACGAAACCAGGTGAGCTAACCATGCGCAGGGTGAAAGTCCGGTGACACGGACGGGAGGCCCGAACTCACGTGGATTGCAAACCACGGGGATGACGTGTGGTTAGGGGTGAAATGCCAAACGAACTTGGAGATAGCTTGTTCTCCTCGAAATCGCTTTAGGGCGAGCGTTGCAGCGAAAGTGTGGGAGGTAGAGCACTGTTTGGGCTAGGGGGCAATGCGCTTACCGAACCCAGACAAACTCCGAATGCCGACATGGTGCTGCAGCAGTCGGACGGCGGGAGATGAGTTTCGTCGTCGAAAGGGAAACAACCCAGACCCCCGGCTAAGGTCCTGAAGTTGACGCTCAGTGGGAAACGATGTGGTCGTGTGGAGACAGCCAGGAGGTTGGCTTAGAAGCAGCCACCCTTGAAAGAGTGCGTAACAGCTCACTGGTCGAACGCGACTGCGCGGAAAATGTAACGGGGCTGAAGCGTCACACCGAAGCCAGGGACGCAGTGGGGCAACCTGCTGTTGTGGTAGAGGAGCGTCGTGTAGGCGGTGAAGGCCGACTGAGAAGGTCGGTTGGAGCGTACACGAGCGAGAATGCAGGCATGAGTAGCGAAAGATGGGCGAGAACCCCATCCGCCGAATGTCTAAGGGTTCCGACGGAAGGTCAGTCCACGTCGGGTGAGTCGGGCCTAAGCCGAGGCTGAGAAGCGTAGGCGATGGACAACAGGTGAAGATTCCTGTACCGCGTGAGGGAGAAAGGCAGCGCCCTTTGGGGAAGGTGAGCCTGCGACTGGAGGCAGGTGGCAAGCGGTTAACGACCGCGATGCCGAGGCGCAAGCCAGGAAGTCACTGAGACCTGGAGGCAAGAAAAGACTGCCGGACGATGAAGTCACGCGACCGTACCCCAAACCGACACAGGTAGACACGTCGAGAAGACGAAGGCGCACGGGAGAACCCTCGTTAAGGAACTCGGCAAAAATGCCCCGTAACTTCGGGAGAAGGGGCGCCTCTGAGAGGAGGCCGCAGTGAAAAGGCTCTGCCGACTGTTTACCAAAAACACAGGTCTGTGCGAACGCGAAAGCGGACGTATACGGGCTGACGCCTGCCCAGTGCCGGAAGGTTAAGGGGAGAGGTGCAAGCTTTGAACCGAAGCCCCGGTGAACGGCGGCCGTAACTATAACGGTCCTAAGGTAGCGAAATTCCTTGTCGGGTAAGTTCCGACCCGCACGAAAGGCGTAACGAGCGGAGCACTGTCTCAACGGGGGACCCGGCGAAATTGAAGGGTGCGTGAAGATGCGCACAACCCGCAGCAGGACAAAAAGACCCTGTGGAGCTTGACTGTAGCCTGTCATTGCGTTAGGGCGAGGCTTGTGTAGGATAGCTGGGAGGCAAGGAAGCCGGGACGCCAGTCTCGGTGGAGCCGCCGGTGAAATACCAGCCTGGTGTCGCTTTGACCCTAACCGGCAAGGGACAGTGGCAGGTGGGCAGTTTGACTGGGGCGGTCGCCTCCAAAAAGGTAACGGAGGCGTTCAAAGGTGGGCTCAGGCTGAATGGAAACCAGCCAGAGAGTGCAAAGGCACAAGCCCGCTTGACTGCGAGGCCGACGCGCCGAGCAGAGACGAAAGTCGGACTTAGTGATCCTACGGGCCGGAGTGGAACGCCCGTAGCTTACCGGATAAAAGCTACCCCGGGGATAACAGGCTGATCTTGCCCAAGAGTTCACATCGACGGCAAGGTTTGGCACCTCGATGTCGGCTCATCGCATCCTGGGGCTGGACAAGGTCCCAAGGGTTGGGCTGTTCGCCCATTAAAGCGGTACGTGAGCTGGGTTCAGACCGTCGTGAGACAGGTCGGTCTCTATCCGCTGTGGGCGTGGGGGGTTTGCGAGGCGCTGGCTCTAGTACGAGAGGACCGAGCTGGACGATGCGCTCGTGTGCCGGTTGTGCCGCCAGGTGCAGTGCCGGGTAGCGATCATCGGAGCGGAGAACCGCTGAAAGCATCTAAGTGGGAAACCGACCTCAAGAGGAGACCCCCGAGCCCGAGAGGGCATAAGACCGCTGGGAGACGACCAGTTGGATAGGCGGGAGGTGGAAGCGCAG
>JAUQXA010000027.1 GCA_030834895.1 Anaerolineales bacterium | reverse complement strand
TTGGTCGCTTAATTCTTGAACAGCATTGAAGGGTAGCGCTATTTCACTGTTGGTGATGCCCAAAACACTTTTGTTTGGCAACACTTCTGTAAGAAACTGCATGACTTCTACAACCTTTTTCGAGACGAAGCGCCTAACGGTGTGCGTTACCGGCGGCTGGGCGGGATGAGATAACGTCATTTTGCCGGAACCCACCTCAAGCGAAGAAAAGTGCCTGAAAACGCGCAGACTCCCAGACGTCGGGTGCACGCTGTGTTAGCCCGCATCGTTGTCTTGGAAGTATTTTGGAAAAACATCCAGTTCCTTTTTGAAATACAAAACAGCAACAACAATTACCATCGTTAGTGCTAAACCGATATTTGCAAGGACTTGATTTTGAATGACGGCAAAATACGAAAACGATGAGGCGGAATTATTCATTGCGATATGAGCCAATGAAGTAACCCAGACACTCTTGCTTTTTACATAAACAAAGGCAAGATATATGAAAGTGCAAACAGAGCCAATGGCTATAACGATGAAGTTGAGCAAATTTTGCCAGAGCGGATATTGCGTAGTCTGTGGGATTACCAAAACCAATGGCAAATGCCATGCATACCAAATTAATCCACCAATAATAATGCCCACCCAGGGTTTAATTTTGTAAAGGAGGGGGAACATAAAGCCGCGATGACCAAACTCTTCACCAAACCCCGTAATGATGCCAGGTAGAATGTTGAAGATTGTTAAC
Organism: Anaerolineales bacterium; assembly: GCA_030834895.1. Classification (GTDB taxonomy): domain Bacteria; phylum Chloroflexota; class Anaerolineae; order Anaerolineales; family Villigracilaceae; genus Villigracilis. The sequence continues at coordinate 7,840 of JAUQXA010000027.1, read as the reverse complement.
CCGCCAACAAAGTAAATCAACAACATTGTCATAGGGGTAAACCCAGTTGGTAATGATGCGTTGATGTCTTGACCTGTCGCCGCAAATTGTTCGGCTAATCTATTGAGAAAGACCTGACCTGTAAAATCCCAAGTAATGCCGCCAAGTAAGGTGAATAAAATATATGAAAGAACAGTAACGCAGATTGAAATAATCCAAAATTTAAAATAGTCGCTGAGTTTGCCAAAGCGTAAATTTGCGTCACTGAATTTTGGCTGGTAGAAAAAGATGCGGGTGATGATTGCCGTAATGGCAGGAACCAGCATATACACCTGGGCTAAATATGCACCCTGTTGACCAAGTACTTTTGCCCCAATGATTACAGCAGAGCAAAGGATGAACAAAATGACAAAGTAGATTGCAAGTGAATACTTTTTCATCAAGAACCTTTTGCTTTCTGATTGCGGGCTAACGGTTTGCGTTACCCGCGCTGGGGTGGGCGGCGGGACGCCGTCCGACTGGGAAAAAGCTGAGGCGAAGAAAAAGGCTTGGAATCGCGCCAGACTCCCCAGCGTCGGGTGCACGCTTTGTTGGGCGTTTTGTTGCACCAGACCCACTGGCTGAAAAAATGCTACTGCAATCCATAAGGTTTAGATGGTGGTAATACTAAACTTGGGCGTCAAACTTCTAGCCAATTCTGAGACGGCTTCAATATCGTTAGCAGATTGGAAGGCACGAATAGGAATCCAGAAACCAGCATGCGGAGCTTGAAAAAAATAAAAACCGTTAATTGTTTTTTGTACTTCACAAATAAGCGTCCAACTCCATCGAATTTCAGGTGAACTATCTGTTTTTATTACGATTTCATTGGATGTAATAGTAATATCAACATGTTTATTTTTGTCTGGATTTTCCACTAGGTTGCGTTTTTGGACAATAGATAGTGTTGTTAATAACACTATAAATAAAAGTAGCAAATACACACCAATTAATGGCAATTTGCTTTGGATAGTTGAATATATTGTTTGTCCATCTTTTACCACTGTCGCGGCAATTGCGATTATCAAAACCCCATACACAAGCCGTGAAAAGAAAGAAAAGGAAGAGAAATTGTTAGGCGATGTACCTAGATTTGAATTTAGCACCTGTTGTCGAGTCTTCAAATCATCAAGAGTCCAGGTAAATGAGGCATTGATCTGGGTGCTTTTTTCCATGATGCTTTTGTAACTCTCCTTTTGCTGCTGCTTTATGACTCAAACGCCCAACTATGTTTTATACAGCACGCTGTATAAAACCCCAATTTGGGGTGTTATACAGCCTACAGACTGTATAACACCTTATATATTGCATATTATAGCAAATCCTCACTCTTTCACGCAGATAAGTCCCTTCAAATACGCGCCCTCCGGGAAATGCAAGCTGACCGGGTGATCGCTCCCCTGCGACAAATGCTCGATGATCGTCGCGTCCGTGCCGGCATCCAAGGCAGCGGAGGCGACGATTTTTTGGAAGAGCGCCGCGTCGATGCCGCCAGAGCAGGAAAACGTGGCGAGGGTTCCGCCGGAACGCAGCAACTTGAACGCCAACAGGTTGATGTCTTTGTAGGCGCGGGAGGCTTTTTCGGCGTGTGAGGCCGTGGGAGCGAACTTCGGCGGGTCGAGGATGATCATATCGAAGGAACGATTTGCATCGCGGAATTTTCTCAGCAGTTGAAAGACGTCCCCTTCGAGCGCGGCGTGACGGTCAGCGGGGACGCGGTTGAGCGCGATATTTTCTTCCAGCAACGCGAGCGCATCGGCGGATGAGTCAACGGACAGGACCGATTTTGCCCCGTTAGCCAAAGCATGGATGGAAAATCCGCCCGTGTAGCAAAAGCAATTCAGCACGTCACAGTCTTTGACAAGCTCACCGACCCGGTGACGGTTTTCCCGCTGGTCGAGATAGAAGCCGGTCTTATGGCCGTGTTGAATATCGACCTTGAATTTGAGTCCGTATTCCTCGATGACGATATTGGATATTCGATCTTCGGTTTGCATATTCAAGCTTCGAGTATTCGAATATCGAAGAACGCCGCATTGCGGTTTCAGCCCTTCCAGTTCACGCACATCGGCATCGGAGCGTTCATAGATGTTTTGGATGCCCGTTTCCTCGACTAGAATATCAGCAAAGGTTTCCTTCCAGAATTCAGAACCAGCCGTCAGGGATTGCAAAACAAGCACGTTATCGTAGCGGTCAACGATCAAGCCGGGAATGCCGTCCGACTCGCCATGCAATAAACGATATGCATTCGTGTGACTTTCGACCTTCAACTTTTGACGCAGTTCAATGGCTAGCCTGATTTTTCTGCGAAAGAATTCCTTGTCCACCGGCTCATCAATAAACGTCCATACACGGGCGCGGATTTGCGAGGTTGGGGAGTAAGAGGCCCGGGCGAGAAAATATCCCTCGGACGAGATCAGGTCAACGGTGGAGCCGGGAGCGGACGAAGCATCCACAGAGCGAATGGCGCTGGCAAAGACCCAAGGATGGCGTCGCAGTAAACTTTTCTCACGATTTGGGTTGAGGGTAATGGGCATGGGCTTATCTTACCGCAGTTCTCGAACATGGGTGTCGCTCTGAGCGACAGCGAAGAGCCTCCATGCTGGCTAAGAGACTCTTTGGTCGCGGCGAACACGCTCCCTCACATCGTCCCGACACTTGCACCGTGTGCCAGTGTGGTGTGCTCTTTCGGGAGAGCGACACGTCGTGAACTTGCGGTGAAATGCACATGGAGAAATCGCATCCAAGCTTATAATGGAAACATGTCCACGCGCCTGAGACTTAACTCCATGTTACTGCCTTTGCTGGCGCTTGGAGCGCTGGTGATGCAGTTGGTCGATCCATCCAAAGTCTGGCAGGCAATGCTGGCAGCATTCGGCGGGGCATGGCTGTTCAGTTGGCTGTGGGCGCGTTCGTTGAGAGACCACATGCGCCTGACGCGCGAAGTCCGTTTTACATGGGTACAGGTGGGCGACAAACTTGAGGAGCAGTTCACACTGACCAATGATGGATTGGCTCCCGCCACGTGGGTCGAGGTGGTGGATCATTCAACCCTTCCCGATTATTCCGCCGCGCGAGCCATCGGCATCGGCAACAACGAAACAAACGTATGGCGCACAAAGGGAGTCTGCACACAACGCGGGGTATACACGCTCGGCGGTACAACTTTGCGGAGCAGCGATCCGCTTGGCATATTCAACGTCGAAGTGCATCAACCGGAAAGTACCACATTGATGGTGTTACCGCCTGTGGTTCCACTGTCACAGGTGGATATCACACCCGGCGGCTGGCTCGGCGATGGACGTCCGCGCCCGAATTCGCCGGAGAAAACCGTCAACGCGCTCACCGCCCACGAATACCAATATGGCGAACCGGTGAGACTGATCCACTGGCCGACGACGGCGCGGCGCGGTTCGCTTTACACACGCGTGATGGATGGTTCCCCGGCAAACGACTGGTGGATCGTGCTGGATGCGGATGCAAACGCGCAGGCTGGTCACGGCTGGGAATCGACTCTCGAACTCGGCGTGATCCTCGCCACGTCTCTGGTTGACCGCGGCTTGCGCGCCCGTCACTCGGTGGGACTGCTCGCGAGCGGCAATCAAACCGTCTGGGTGAAACCAAAACAGAACGATGAAAACCATCGCTTGCAAATCATGCGTGCGCTGGCCATGCTCAAGACCGGGGAATTGTCCCTTTCGGATTTACTCGAACGCGCCGGACCAACGCTTGGTCAACGCACCAGCGTCATCATCATTACGCCTTCCGTCAACAGCGAATGGCTCACAGCATTGACTCCGCTCATGTGGCGCGGAATCAGCCCCACCGTTTTGCTGATGGACCCGGCCTCATTTGGCTCGCCAAATCATGCGGATGCGCTTGCAGAGATTCTCGCCCAAATGGGAATCCCGCGTTTCATCCTTGACCGAAGCCTGCTCCTGCGGCCCGAAGCTCGTCCCGGCTGGCGCGGACAGTGGGAATGGCGCATCATGCCCACCGGCAAGGCCGTCTCCGCCCGTCCGCCCGGCGACATGGCATGGAGAAAACTGGGATGACGGTTTCTTCGTTGAAAGGATTGTTCCGGATTCAGGATGCGTGGTATTTGCTCGCGCTGCCGGCTTTAGCCTGTCTGCCGCTGGTATTGATCGACTTCCTGTACGACGCAGATTTAAGCCTGGCGTTGCCGATCACCTTGCTTGGCATATTCACCGCACGGGGATTGAGCAATCTGAAGGTAAAAAGATTATCTGCGGGAATCATCCTTCTCGGTCTTGGTCCGCTGGCGTTGATTCTCCGCATTGGAGGGATGTGGTATTCGCTGTTCGAATTCGTCAAAGGTTTCTTTGATTTCATTGCGTCACTGTTTGGATTTCTCGATATTCGCTCACAGGTGGATTTCTCATCGCTGCTCTTGGCAAGGGAGGAACTGCTTCAAAAAATTCTGGGACTCGGCAGTCGCTTCATGCTATGGTGCTCGGGATTTCTGCGCGGAGCCGAGAGCGAAGACCCTGTGGTGCAGACTCTGCTTTGGTGTCTGGTCTTGTGGCTGACAGCGGTCTGGGCAGGCTGGCAGATGCACCGTCAAAACCGCCTGCTGACCGGCATCTTCCCAACCACCCTGCTGCTGGGGTTCATCGTCAACTATACCGGTAAGGAAGTCGAAATCCTCCTGGTTCATCTGGGGTTGCTTTTATTCCTGCTTGGGCTGACGAAATTTGCGGAACAAAAAAATCGTTGGGACCTTTTGAAAACAGATTACTCCGAAAGCACGATACTGGATACGCTTGCCGCTGTTGTCATGGTCACTGGCGCCTTGATGGCTTTTTCGTTCTTTGCATCCACAAAATCGGTCGGGGAGATCGTCGATGAACTACGCGAGAAACGCCAACCCACAGTGGTGGAAGCGCAAGGCGGATTGCCAGGGCTCGAGCCGGTGAGGGATAACGCGAGGATCACGGGAATTGGAAATGGCCTGCCCCGCTCGCATTTGATCAAGTCCGGCCCCGAACTGTCGCGGCAACTGGTGATGACCATCTCCACAGGGGAACTGTCCCCAATGCCGGAAATTGCGTATGTAACAGCCCCGCGTCATTACTGGCGCACGCTTACCTATCAGGTATACGATGGCAGAGGCTGGTTGAATCCACTCGCATTTGGTAGTGATGTGACAGCCAATGAAAAGTTGATTGCCGAGATTCCACCCGGCTATCAAGTGCTGACACAGTCTGTGACCTTTGCCAACGAGACCGGCGACCGGTTGTATTGGTCTGGCGCTCTCCTCGGCGCGGATGTGCCGTTCCAGGCGGCATGGCTGCGCAAAGCAGGGAGCATTCCTCTGCTTCATTCAGACATGTTGGCGGCGCTGGCTTCGACGAAATCGTATCGAGCCGAGTCCCTTGAGTTGAAAATGGATGCCAAAACTTTGCGCGAATCTCCCGGTACCTATCCAGAGTGGGTGCAACGCCAGTTCCTGTCCCTGCCTGACTTGGTGCCTTCGCGTGTTTATGCTCTTGCTCGTGACTTGACCGCTTCCGAATCGACTCCGTATGACCGCGCGCTGTCCATCGAAAGTTACCTGCGGACTTTTCCGTACACGCTCGAAGTTGATGCGCCTCCCCCAAGCCGCGACGCCGCCGATTATTTTCTCTTCGACCTCAAGCAAGGCTACTGCGACTACTACGCCACTGCGATGGTTGTGCTTGCGCGCGCCGCGGGACTACCCGCCCGGCTTGTGGTCGGTTATGCCAATGGGGCATATGACTACGAACATGCCCAGTATGTCGTCACCGAAAACTATGCTCATTCATGGGTCGAGATTTATTTTGCGAACGTCGGTTGGGTTGAATTCGAGCCAACCGCCAGTTTCCCTGTGATTTCACATGATGAAAAAGCTGAATCAACCGTGCCTGTGGCAGAGTCTCAACCTGTTGAACAATCTTCGTCGTGGAAATTTGTTTCTTTTCTCCAAAGTGTTTTTGACAATGCCCGGATTCCCATCCTCATCGTATTTGCCTGTGGCTTATCATGGATCGGTTTCGACTCGTTCCGCCTCAATCACCTTGCCCCTTCGCGGACAATTCAGCTTTTATACAGTCGCCTGCGCCGCCTCGCACGACCAATCACTGGGCAACCTTCGAGAAATCAAACGGCATACTCCTATGCTTCCAATCTCATCCAACATCTATCCACCTTTGAGGTGTCACCCCGCTTGCAAAACTGGCTTGCGCCTTCCCATAACGAGATTCAAAAACTAACTGACCTATTCTCACGCAACCTGTTTGCCCCTCAACCGTCCACCCGCGCGGATGCGAATGACGCGCTGAAGAATTGGTCGCGTTTGCGATGGAGATTGATTCTGGCAAATGTAATTCGAGCTATAAACAAGTAGGCATGACCTGTATTATTACTCCCCTGGAAACGGACGCAGACGCTGCATCCACTTTTCGACATCGGTCAACGGCTCGAAGCCAAACTGGCGGTACAAGCCGTGGGCGTCGTCGGTGGCAAGCAGCCAGCGGCGGACATGCTTTAGGTCGGGGTAGTCGAGCATGGACTGCATCAGCCATTTACCGAGTCCGTGCGCGCGATAATCTTCGTGGATGAATACATCGCATAGATAGGCGACGATGGTGTAGTCGGTCACGACCCGCGCCATGCCGATTTGTCGTTCGCCCTCATAGATACCGAAGACCAGCGAGTTGGCGAATGCCGCATCTGTATATTCGCGCGGACGGGTCTTCGCCCAGTAGGAACGGGAGAGAAAATCGTATACGGTAGGCATGTCCAGTCGGGACTGATCCGTGCTGATGGTGAATGAATCGCGGTGGGTTTCAAAATTCTGTACCATGTGGCGAGTCTATCACATCATGGTATCATCCAATCATCAACGTCATTGCGAGGGCGTGTTCTTCGCCCGAAGCAATCCCCTGATTAATGGGGAGATTGCTTCGCCGAAGAACACGGCTCGCAATGACATCGAATTAAATTGGAGACTCATGTTCAAACCCATTCGCTGGAATACCTTCCCACAGGACTTTATCAGAATTCAAATCGGTTTTCTTATGTTCGGGCTGGCAATCACCTTGATGATTCGCGGCAATTTGGGCACAAGTGCCTGGGCAGTGCTGGAGGTGGCGCTGTCGCCGATGCTTCACCTTTCCATCGGCACGATGACCGTGGTGATGGGTTTCACGGTGCTTTCGGGCGCGTTGATCATGCGAGAGAAAATCGGCTGGGGCACGCTGGCAAACATCCTGTCCATCGGCCCGTGGGAGGATTTATGGCTTTCGATCATCCCGTCGGTGAAAGGAAACCTGCCCCTGCAAAGCGGAATGTTATTGTTCGCCATCTTCTTAATGGGACTGGCAAGCGCCATCTACATCGGCGTGGACGCGGGCGCGGGTCCGCGTGACAGCATGATGCTGGCAATCAAGCGCACCACTGGAGTCAGCATCCGCGTGGCTCGTGGCATCATCGAAGTGACCGTAGTCACCATCGGCTGGCTGCTGGGCGGACCTGCTGGAGTCGGCACACTGGTCTTTGCCCTACTGATCGGTCCAGCGGTGCAATGGGGTTTCAAGATTTTCAACGTCCAGCCGCACAAACCGGTCGAGCCTGAGGTCATCGCGGGCGTGGAAGGCGGGGCGGAGTAAGTTGGTAAATGGTGATTGGTAATTCGAGCGGGTATTGGTGCATAAATCGAAGAATAAGCGCAATTCACCTGTCTGGAAGCAGGGATTACACAACTGGATAACTTTCTGGCATGCCGAGATGGGTCATTTGGTTGAGTGCCAAGCAACGAATGAGCGCCTGCGAGGTTTGC
>JAUQXA010000026.1 GCA_030834895.1 Anaerolineales bacterium | reverse complement strand
GGCTGGTTTTGATCTGACGGCGATAGCAAGGAACGTAATCAGTGAAAATGACTGATTACGTTTCGCCGATGTGTTCGTCAGATTGGCTGTATACTGATTACAATTCAACGTAATCAGTCTTTTGACTGCTCGAACCCTCTTGCTTGGAAATAAACCCGATAATTCCTCCAAAGAAAATTCCTAGAATGACAAAGAACAATTGAGCAAAACCTTTTACTGCATTTAAATCGGCTTGAGACATATTTATTTTTGCGCCGCCAATTATGAATGCAACGATTGCTCCAGAAATTATTCCTATCCAAACTGCTGGAGGGTTTGAAATCTCCTGCCTGTAAAGAAACTTGCGCTGTTGGATAGCAACGCTGTCTCGCACAGAAGCAGGGACGGTGTGCTCATCTTGGCGCATGAAGACCACGTGGTTTTGAAAATTTCCAGAAGCTTTTAACTCACGTGTAGTTTCGTGTAGATCAAAGGTTGGGGGGATTGTGACAATGAATAAATCAATGCCTTGAAATTTTATTGACTCACACTCGAGTCCGACAATTGCAGGCGAAGAAGCTCCAGATAGCCATTGGGTAATGTCACTTTGCGATGGAATTTTATAGTCCACATTGTGCAAGGTTCTCATTCCGTCGTCGTCAAAATTTTTATTATCTACTCCGATAATTAAATATTTTGTTTTTCGGACAATATGGCTATTACCGTTCGCTAAACCAAGAATATCCTTGAGAAGTTCGTCGCGTTGCTTGGTGATAAGTTTTCCATCAGATTGGTATATCTCCATTTTCCTTTTGAATTCAAACCAATCTTGTTCTTTTCTTTCATATAACAATTTTTTGAGAAGTTTTTCATCTATCATATTCTTGGGTTCTCCCCATCACTTGGGTTGACTACGACAGCATTATTTTACAACAAAAAACCTCCAAGCCTTTTGAGAACTTGGAGGTTCCAACTGATTACTGTCTACTGCTCACTGACTACTGTCCACCGCTCGGTCTGCGTCCACCGCGATCCCCGCCCCCGCGTCCACCACGTCCGCCGCGATCTCCACCCCGACCGCCTCGGTCTCCGCCGCGTGAGCCGCCGCCGTTGCGTCCGCCCTTATCCTTCTCGCGGGCTTCTTCAGCCGACCAGCCTTCGAGCACAGCCTGTCGTGAAAGGCGAATCTTGCCCTGCGGGTCGATGTCCGTGACCATCACGGTCAGTTCATCGCCCATCGTGCAAACGTCCTCGACGGAGTTCACGCGTTCGCTCGCCAGTTGGGAAATGTGCACCAGTCCGTCCACACCGGGCAGCAGGTTGACGAACGCGCCAAAGGCTTCGATGCGCACGACCTTGCCGGTGTAGATGTTGCCAACCACCACCGACTCGCTGAGTCCTTCCACCTGTTCCTTCGCGATTGCCGCGCCGGCAGCGTCAGTGGATGCAATGTAAACCGTACCGTCCTCTTCGATGTCGATCTTGGTGTGGGTCTGTTCCTGCAAGGCGCGGATGTTCTTTCCGCCGGGGCCGATGAGCGCGCCGATCTTGTCAACGGGGATCTTGACGGTGATGATGCGCGGGGCGTGCGGTTTCAATTCCGCGCGTGCTGCGGGCAGCGCCTCAAGCATTTTTTCCATAATGAACATGCGCGCCGTGTGAGCCTGAGCCAGCGCTTCCTTCATCATCTGCGCGCTCAGTCCGCTGATCTTGATGTCCATCTGCAGGGCGGTGATTCCCTGCGCGGTTCCAGCCACTTTGAAATCCATGTCGCCGAGGTGGTCTTCGGTGCCCTGGATGTCAGTCAAAATCTGGTAGCGGCCGGTGTCGTCGGTGATGAGTCCCATCGCGACGCCGGAGACGGGAGCCTTGATCGGCACGCCCGCATCCATCAGCGCCAGGGTCGAGCCGCAGACCGAACCCATCGAAGTCGAGCCGTTGGAGGCAAGAGCTTCGGATACGATGCGGATGGTGTAGGGGAAGGATTCTTCGGCGGGGATGACGGGTTCGAGCGCGCGTTCTGCCAGCGCTCCGTGACCGACCTCGCGCCTGCTCTGTCCACGAAGCATTTTGACTTCACCCGTGGAGAAGGGCGGGAAGCTGTAGTGGTGCATGTAGCGCTTGTCTTTGATCGGGGAAAGGTTGTCGAGTTCCTGCGCCTCGCCCAGTGTGCCGAGCGTGGCAAACGAGAGAACCTGCGTCTCGCCTCGGGTGAAAAGTCCGCTGCCGTGGGCGCGCGGGGAAAGTCCCACCTCGCACCAAATCGGGCGGATGTCGGTGGGGGTGCGACCATCGGGACGCTTGCCCATGCTCAGAATCCGCTCGCGGACGATCTTGTGTTCGGCTTCGCTGAAAGCGGATTTGACGTCATCCACCTTCGGGGCGTTTGCATCGCCTTCGACGCAGAACTCGGCGACGATGGCGGCTTGCAGTTCGTCCATGCCGCCGTAGAATTCGACCTTGCTCAACGGTTTGTCGAGCAGTTCGTTCATGCGCCCGTTGACCGCATCGAAGACCTTCTTCTGCAATTCCTCATTCGCGGTGACGATGGTTACGGCACGCTTGGGCTTGCCGATTTCAGCCTGCATCTTGAGTTGCACATCGATCAGCGGCTGGATGGATTTATGTCCCAGTTCGAGGGCGGCGACCATCACATCTTCGGGGATTTCATTCGCGCCGCATTCCACCATCAGGATGGCATCTTTCGTGCCAGCCAGTCTCAGGTCGAGGTCGGAGGCAGCCATCTCGTCGAAGGTTGGGTTGAGGACGAATTCACCGTCCACACGTCCCACGCGGACAGCGGCTACGGGTCCACCCCACGGGATGTCTGAGATCATGATGGCGGCGGAGGCGGCATTGATGGCGAGGATGTCGAGCGGGTTGATCCCGTCCGACGAGAAGGTGTACATGATGACCTGCACTTCGTTCCGCATTCCGTGCTGGAAGAGCGGGCGCAGGGGTCGATCGGTCAGGCGTCCGACGAGGATGGCGTCGGTGGCGGCGCGTCCCTCGCGGCGGAAGAAGGAGCCGGGGATTTTTCCGCCTGCGTACATGCGTTCTTCAAAGTCCACGGAAAGCGGGAAGAAGTCGATTCCTTCGCGCACGCCGCCCATGGTGGCTGCGGCAAAGACGATGGATTCTTCTACGCCGAAGGTGACCGCGCCACCTGCCTGTGCGGCAAGGGTGCCGGTCTCGAAGGTGAAGGTGCGCGTGCCAACGACGGCTGAATAGCGTTTTAATTCGGGTTTCATTATATATTGTCTCCTGTTGGGGCAGGTGTCCAAACCTGCCATTTGGGCGGAACGTATTCCACCCCTACAAATTCCCGCCACTGGTCAGGGACTGAAGAGTGGGAACAACCCCCGTTGTTCGCACTATTCAATTCCTGACGGCGGGTGATTAAATAAGACCCTAAAGGTCTCCGCGACCTTTAGGGTCTTTCACGTACTACTTACGGCGGAGTTGCAACCGTTCGGTTACGCTGAGGTAGCTGTTGTAATTGCTGGAGCGCAAGTACGTTAGCAACCGTCGGCGGGAACCGACCAGTTTGAGCAGACCGCGGCGGCAGGATTGATCCTGCTTGTTGCTTCGCAAATGCTCGGTGAGCTGGGTAATGCGATTGGTCAGGATGGCGATTTGCACTTCTGGCGAACCGGTATCCTTGTCGTGGCGATGAAAATCCTCGATCGCCTTGGTCTTGACTTCTTTTGCAAGCGGCATGACGTATGCTTCCTTTCTTTATAAATTTTGCAGGTCTCCGTGTCCACAGCTTTTGACCGTAGGGCAGGACCAGTCACGGGTTGGGATTATACCAGAAAAAATTACACTTCCACTTGGATCGCGCTGCCGCTCTCATAGCGGCGCAACCCCGCACGGAAAAAGACAATCGCCAACGTCAGGAAGCCAATTGCACCCGCCAGCAACTGGGCAAGCATCTGCCAGGTGAAGGCGCGGATGAAGGCGGCGGGCACGGCTCCCACCAGAGCGGCGGGGATGATGGTAAAGAGGATCAGCTTGGCGTACTGGTCAAAGAGGGTGATGGGGTAAATGCCGAAGGTCAGGATGGCGTTGAGGGCGAGGGCGCTGAAGTTGCTCATCATCCCGAACCAGAAGGCGAGGCTTTGGGTCAGGATCAGGAACGAGGCAAAGACAGCCGCCGCCAGCAGCATGGCAAGCACGTAGCGGGCGAGACCGTCCCAGGTGAAGTATCCCGAAAGCGCATAACTGAGGAAACCGTAGAGAAAGTCTCCCATCCCGCTGGCGATACTGCGGCTGGCGATGGTGTGCAGGAGCACAGGGCGCGGCAGGGAAAGGTAGTAGTCGAGGCGTCCCTTGGCGATGATGTCGCTCAGGAAGAAGGCGTTGCCAAAGAGGATGCTGACCAACCCGAAAGCGGAAGCCAGCACGCCGAAGGTCACGTACATATCGTTCACGCCCCAGCCGCGCACATCCTTGAAGCGGTCGAAGAAGATGATCCAGATGGCGAAATAGATGAAATTGTTGACCATCATCCCGATGGTCTGCGTCAGGAACGAGGCGCGGTATTCCATCGCGGACAGCAGGTTGGTCTTCCAGAGCGCGAGGAGGAATTTGAACTCTTTCATTTCATCCTCCGTTCACGGTTAATTGTGTCAGTCCGCGCCGGTAGACGATGACCAGCACAAAGGTCAGCGCGAGAATCCAGGCAAGTTGCAGAGACATCACACTGGCGAATAACTCAACCGAAGGTGTGACAAACAACCGCGCAGGTCCATAAATGGCGCTGGAGAAAGGCAGGAATTTTGCAATGGTTTGCAGCCACTGCGGATAAAAATCGAGCGGGATCAACATGCCGCCGAAGATGAACGCCAGCTTTTGGTAAATCCACGTGAAGGCGGAAACGTCCTCGACCACAAAGGCGGAAAGCCCAATCATGGCGTTGACGCAGAAGTGCAAAATCCATGCGCCGAGAATAGCTGGCAAGGCAATTATGAATCCTTCGGGATGTTCAGGTGCGCCGACCAGCCACCAGACGGTCAGTCCGCCAAAGACGGCATTGAGCATGGCGCGGAAGATGGTCTCGCCCATGGTTGCGCTGAACTGATACAGCAGAAAGTCGTACGGCTTGTTGAGGATGTAAGCTATGGAGCCATCTTTGACGTTTTCGGACATGGTGCGCGCCAGCGGTGGACGACCCAGTTCGATGGTCTCTGCCAGCATGAGATACCAAAGCGTGTTGTTCAGAGTCAATCCGTTCATGACATCCGTGCCAGCCGCATTAAAAGTAATCTTCCACAGTTGATGAAAGACCCACATGAAGGGAATGATCATTAGGCTGCGCCCGACCAATTCACCGGGATAGGCAAGCGAGTTGAGTAGGGTAATTTGAAAGATCGACCAGTATTTGGAGAAGGACTTCATAAGAAAGGATGAAGGATGAAATATGAAGGATGAAGAATTACTACTTGTCATTGCGAGGGAGCGACAGCGACTGAAACGATCCCGACCTCTTGATAAATCTTTGCAATCACTTCCTCCAGCGGCGGGTCGGAGATGGTGATGTCCATGATGTCGCCCACGTCGGAAAGATGGGAAATGACCGAGTCGACGGGCGTTTGCGTCGTGTCGAATTTCAACTTCACCCCGTAGTGCCCGACCTTCAAAGTCTCCACGCCGTTGATGAAAAAATCCTTTGCGACTTCCTCCGCGTAACGCACCTGCACCAGCTTGGTGGTCAGGAATCTTCGCTTCAAGTTCGAGACCTTGTCCTCGTACACGATCTGTCCGTGGTTGACGATGATGACGCGCTTGCACAAGGCTTCGAGGTCGCCGGCGTCGTGGGAGGTGAGCAGGACTCCCACGCCTTCCTCCTGGTTCATGCGCTTGATCGCGTCACGGATGTTTTGTTTGGCGACCACGTCCAACCCGATGGATGGCTCATCAAGCAGGAGCAACTTTGGGCGGTGCAAAAGCGAGGCGGCGACTTCGCAGCGCATCCGCTGTCCCAGCGACAACTTTCGCACGGGCACATCCAGCAAATCCTGAATCTCGAAGGCTTCGGAGAGAAAGTCGATTCGTTTCTTTGTTTCGCCATCGTCGAGTTCGTAGATTTTCCCGAACAGGATAAAGGTATCCATCGCTGGCAGGTGATACCAAAGCTGCGGGCGCTGACCGAAGACTGTGCCGATGTGGTAGGCAAGTTTCTGCCGCTCGGTCCACGGGACAAAACCAAGCACTTTTGCCGCGCCGCCGCTGGGATGTAGAATCCCGGTCAGCATTTTGATGGTGGTGGATTTGCCCGCGCCGTTGGGTCCGATGAAGCCGAGGAGTTCTCCCCCTTCCATTTGGAAGGACAACTCACGTACCGCTTCGACGGAGCTATATTCGGGCTTGAACAACGAGCGCAGCGACCCGCCAAGCCCGGCGGCTTTGCGTTTGGTTTGAAATGTCTTTTGCAGGTTTGTTACATCGATTGATGTCATGTTGTTGTAAAATATGTGGGGTATTCAGTTCGCGGTATTATAACTTCGATGAGGTTCTTCATGCGCAAACTTTATTTTGGGGTCGTACTGACAGTCTTAATCCAGGGTTGTGCGGGATTGCCCTTTGGGTTGGGGCGGCCTGCCGACACGCCTGTCCCCACTGCCACCGCGACTGTGAGTCCCACGCCAATGGACACGCTTGTCCCTTCGGTGACGCCCAGCATTTATCCCACGTCAACAATTGTCCGCATCCCAACCTGGGATCCAAATCAGACGCCAACATTCGTTCCCATCCCTATTTTTATTGGAGATGTTACCGCCACGCCAAATTCCTATGTCATGCCGACACCGCTTGGACCCGGCCCCGGCTTTGTTTCAGTTGAAATTGTCGATGGCAAAATTTATTGGGGCAGTTGCAAGCCAAACAAAACCAGGATCGTTGCCAAGGTTGAAAACCCCGAAGTCGTGTTCAGCGTAATTATTTTTGTGCGGGTCAAGGACGCCTTTGAGGAGGATTACACTCCATGGACAACGGGCAATACCATGCAAAACCACTGGAACGGGATCTTCACCTATTGGCTGACCGCAAATACAACCGAGGGACATAATCATTATAAGAATTCATGGATACAAATCCAATTGGTGGCGACGGATAAAATGGGGGAGGTGATCGGCCGTACCCAAATTTATCCCAATGCAATCTCGCTGTCGCCCTGTCTGGGAATCATGCCTTAATTCGAGGATACATTCATCATGAAAAAAATTCCAGCCCTCCTACTCTTTGTTTTTTTGATTTCCGCCTGCTCCATGACCGTGGATGAAATATTGGGCAGGCAGCCCGCCACCCCGATCCCATTGCCGACGAATACACCCACCGCCGCGCCGACTCTCACCCCAACCGTCCCTTCGCCGACCTTTACCTCCACGCCCACCATGATCGGGATGACCGTAAAGTCTCCCACGCCATTTTCCTCTCCCACGTCATTAGTTCTTACTCAGCCGGGCGTTATACCAATGTCTTCGGTCACCCCGATTGCGCTTGTGACCCAGGTGAAGATGGAGGGATTTTTTACGGTGGCCGTCTCCGATGAAGTATTTTACAAGGGGAAGGATTGCCAGCCGGTTTCGACGAAGATCACGGCGCAGGTGACCGATATCGGGAACACCGCCTTTGTTGTTCTTTTTGTGCGCTTTAAGAGCAAACAGACCGGCGCCACCAGCGAGTGGACCAGTATTGGGATGCAGCCTGCCGGCACAATAGGTTTTTATTCACATGAACTGTTTCCATTGGAGATGAAAGGACTGGATGCCTTTGAGAACGCCTGGGTGGAATATCAAGTCGTCGCAACAAAACCCAATTCCAAAGAGGTCGGGCGGACGGGCATCTTCAGCGAGCGTCTCACCCTGTTGGAGTGTGTGCTTACGCCCACTCCCTCACCATCCATCACTCCGACTGTACTGGTGCCATGACCAATTTTCCGCCTGACCTGATTCAACTACTGACGAAGGCAACCCACGTGGTTGCCTTGACGGGGGCCGGCGTCTCCCAGGAAAGCGGACTCCGCACCTTTCGAGACGCCCAGTCCGGACTGTGGGCGCAATATCGACCCGAAGATTTGGCCACACCCCGCGCCTTTGCCCGCGACCCCAAGCTGGTGTGGAATTGGTATGCGCATCGCCGTAAAGTCGCAAAAAGCTCACATCCGAATGCGGGTCATTATGCGCTCGTGGAAATGGAGAGGAACATCCCGGAATTCACCCTCATCACGCAAAACGTGGATGGACTGCATCATGTCGCGGGAAGTAAGCATATTTTGGAATTGCATGGCAATATCCTGAATGTGCGCTGTTCTCAATGTGGGACGTTTGCCGATGACTGGCATGAAGAGGCTGGCAATGTGCCACGTTGCGCGAAATGCAACGGCTTGTTGCGTCCCGACGTGGTCTGGTTTGAGGAATCATTGCCGCGCGAACAACTGGAGGCTGCGGTCCAGGCGGCATGTACCTGTCAGGTTTTCTTTTCGATCGGGACATCGGGCCTGGTGCAGCCTGCGGCGTCGCTGGCTCATGCTGCCAGAACTGAAGGCGCAGTGGTGGTGGAGGTCAACGCCGAGCCGACTCCGCTCACCCCCAGGGTGGATTTTGCGTTTCATGGGAAGTCGGGTGAGATTTTGCCGGAACTGGTCAAGGCTGTTTGGGGATAACCGAACAGGGGATGGCACGTGAGGTGATCTGCTTTTGCAATCACGGCTTTCGTGTGGAATAGAATCCCATTCCGAATGTCCTGCGTCTTTCCAGGATAACGAACCCGGTAACTTTCAAATGTTCTTCCAGGATCCGCAATGTAAAAAATGCCTCCTGTGGGTGTGTACCCGGGAAGAGACGATTTACGCCGGCCATGAGATTCTCGTCGGGTTCCTCGACAAATAGTTTTCCAGCCGGATGCAAGACCCGATAACATTCCTGGATTACTTCCCGCCACTGTGGGATATGATGCAGAATCCCAAAAATGACCGCGATGTCGTTCGTTTCCTGAGGGAAGCAGCTCAAATCTGTTGCATCCCGAACCATAAACTTAGCATTGGGTAGCTGGCGTTTTTGAGCAAGTACAATTTGCTCAGGCATCAGATCGATTCCCGTGTAACTTCGAGGCGAGAGGGTGGATAGGAGTACCGCCCCATAGCCTGAACCACAGCCGATTTCCAGAATGTCGCAATGTTTGTCGTTTAATCCCATCCTTTGAAATAGGGGGAACTCCACGGTACGTTGCAGGAATCGGCGGGCAGCCGAGTTCATCGCTTGAAATTCCCTAATTGTCAGTCTCATCGTGATTCTCCTTAAAAGTGAATCAACGGTTTGTGCCTGACATGAACCTCGCCAGGCACGGACGGGGTCTCTTTCACGTCATGGGCTTCAAGGTAAGTCCATAGAGTATGCCGAGGACGAGTATTTCGACCAGCCCGGCAACCAGATTGTAGATCAGAGTTGGAATGGGGATGTTGAACATGATCCACGTCGAGGCTGCGGACATAACAACTCGAAAGAACCATACGAGGATGGCAAAGCTCAATCCTTTTACGATGCCGGTTTCACCCGGCAGGCTGTGGTAGAGCAATAAGAACACAGCCGCCATGATGAAGCCATACGTCAGGTCAATTGCGATGCCCGCCGCAGGGTTGATTGTGGCTCTTGCAATCGAACTGTATACGCTGTAAAGCCGTTGAGCCAGAGGATTGGCGTGTATGAAGCCATCCAAAACCCCAAAAAGGACTCCACTGGCAATACTGACAATCAGGTATGTGGTCATGTGACCACTCCTTTCCTTGCTTCCAGCCCCTTTTCTATTTTACCCACCGAAGTATAACTTTGATCGTTCAACTCGCCAGCTGTGGACTCTGCTTGGGGACAGAACTGCCGCGCGGAGTGAATAGTCTGCCTGATCGAGCGGCTATTCCAGTCGGACTGTAATTTGTTATTTCATAACGACTCGAGTTGTTGTCCATCTTTGATTCCAACCACGAACTTGTGTTGCTATTCTACCCCAAAGACCAAGCTTGGCTTTTACCTGCAAACCCACATGTAAAACGTTGTTGGGGTGACAATAATGTAAACGTTCAATAACTAAGGTCTCACCAGGGTCTATTCCTTTTGAGGATTTAAAAATTTCCATAGGTTCATTCCAACTAATTGGTTGCTCTGTGGAAAGTATGGTTTTTTCTTCAAAAGGAACCCACTCGGACAAGATACCACCGACGGGGACATTGTGTTCCAGTATTTGAAGGTGGATAGCCTGTTTATGCACACGGATTCTGGATTTGTTTTCTATCTCAACGCGAAGAAGCACTCGATTAGACTCATCCGCGGCCCATGTTGACAAAATGCGGAGAGCAAGAATTGGTGCAAATTGTAGAAATACAAATACTGCGAACCAACCACCGACCAATACAGCAACGATAGTTGCGATGTCGCCTGCGACAGAAATTAATTCATTGATTTCCATTGTTTTCACCTTCTTGTCTCATTGACGAGACATTGGTTTACAGGACCTCGTACACCCTCTGTGGGGCGACATTGCCTTGTTAACCGCAGACTCCGCTTGGGCAAAACTACTGCGCGATTCGGACAGTCTGTTTTGGCAGGCGTTTTTATCGAAAGTCATCAAAGAATTTCTCGTCAATATCATAGGCTTTTTTGGGTTTTAAACCAAGTTCAAGTTTTTCAAACATGTCAAGCAATTTTTCTCCATCAACAAGTTCTATCGGTGGAACTCCATCACGCACAGCCTCTTTCTTTGCTTCTGATGTAAAGGTTCCAGTAGTAAGGATTATGCCTTTGTCTGCTCTACCCATCATCGCCCCGCGAAAATCTCGAACTTGTGACGGTGTAACACTTCCGCTATACCTTTTACATTGAAACAGGATTTTGAAGCTTACGAACGGATTTACCTGTAATACCCCATTTCCGTCTAATCCACCGTCACCGCTTTTCCCGGTGACGGTTACACTTTCAAAGCCAGATTCTCGTAATAATCTCTGGCATAGACGTTCAAATCCATCCGCGGGCAATTCCATTAATTTTTCCAATAAAATTATTCGATGGTCGTTTTCTTCGTCGTGTATTCCTTCTGAAATATCGTTTTTGCTTTCAGTGGAGGCTAGGGATTTTTCCCTTTGTTTTTTCCTTTCGATAGAAAATTGCTGATGAATATTTTGGAACAACTGAAGTGCTTCGTCGTTTGATAGTTGAACATTCCTGCCTTTTTCCGTGAGGCTCCAGACTCCACGAGTCGATGCATCAATAAAATCTGCTTTAGCAAGATAAAATCTAGCCCAATCGACTTTATTGCTAAACCTCGATTGCCCGCTTGAAATTTGCTCGCTTTGTTCCTCTTCTGTGATGTTTAATTTCTCAGCAATGAGTTCTTTGACTTCAGATGGTTGTCCAGAACCGCCAAGTTCTATCAATGCATCAATTACTGGTTGAAAGAATTGCACAAATTGAGGGCCGCGAATATTATTTTTGACCATATTTTTCCTTAATTCAGCTGGCAAAGAACCCACTTAAACTATGCGGTATGCGGAGTCGTCCCTAAAATGCTCACGTCCGGGCATTATACACATTGAACACGTGTGACATACCACATCTCACAAACATTATACGCCTGTTCATTTTTGGAGACAACAAACGCGGCGGATTTACCGTTATCCCTCTCGGCACTACCCGCCGCATACTATTTTTACTGTTCACTGATTGCTGAAAACTGAGGTTACGCCTTCCACTCGCTCAATTTCTCGCCAAACTTGGTGATTCGCTCCCGCATTAGCACGGCCAGAATGCCAAAGCCGATGAGGATGATGCCTGTGCATCCCACCATCAGGATGGTCGTGAAGGCATCCAGCAGGTCATAAACCACAATGTACAGCACGCTCAACACGCCTACCACCGAGAAGAGGATCGGCGTGAAGGTCAGGCTGCGCGAGCGGATGACCACACCGTACACCAGTACCGCCAGCGATTGCAGGAACAACACCACGAAGTAGATCAATCCCTCCGAGCCGTTGCTGACCATCTGGATGTATGTCGTGCCGAGCAGGGTCAACTGCGAGAGCATCCCCATGATGAACGTCCCTGTCTTGCTGCCCGCGCGGGTCAGCAGGTAATGTTGGACCATGCCGAGCAGCGCCGCGCCCATCGAATAAAACTGCGGCTGGTCAACGTTCAATTCGTTCAAGATGATGAAGTAGGCCAGCAGGTACAAGCTGTTGGCCGGAAAGCCAAGCCAGACGTTCCTCCGCCAGAAGGCTTCGACTGCCCAAAGTGTGGCGGCAAATGCGACGGGAATTGCCGCGTCCAACCCGCCCAAGACTGGCGCTGCCATCGAGACGATGACTCCCAGCCCAAGTCCGCTGAAGAGCAAAGTCGAGTCCCAGCCTGCTGCGCGTTTGAGCAGACGTAAAACAAAGCCAGCCGCGTAATATCCCATTGCCACGAAGATAACAGGGTGAATCCATTTGGTAATGTCGAAGTTGCGGAATGCAAATGTGACGAAGATTGGCAGAGTCAGGGTAAAGGCGTAGAGCAATGTCGGTTGGCGATAGACCAGGCTGATGGTCAGGAAAAGTAGCGAGTAGACCCCAAAGCCAAGAGTCGCCGTCGCAGCGGATTCGTCAAAAAACAAAACTCCATAGTTGACAACTGCCAGCAACGCGCCCACGCCGCGCACGACCCATTTCAGCGGACGCGGATGTTTGAACGTGAGCTGACCGACAATGTCCGGGACGAACCAGACGAGGCTATACGTCAGCAAGTGGTGTGGGAGTTTGTTGAGATCGAGGTCGTGGAAGATGAGGAATGTGCCGATGGTGAACAAAATCGGCAAGCCGACCTCGAACCAACCGTTCCTGCTGAGAGTCATTTCAGCCGCGAAAAGCAACCCGATGACGAGCGCGTACCAGCCGCCCGTTTCTTTGACAATGACAAGCGCACTCAACACGGCGATGACGCCAAGCGTCAGCCCGCTTGTTCGGAGCATCCATCCCAACTCTTCCTTCGAGCGGACCAATACCCCAACGACGAAGTAAATCACGGCAAGACCTGTCAGTGCGGGGAGCCAAAGGTCGAGGTTGAAATAATCGAGTGTAAAAAAGGCGGTCAGCGCGAGAAAGGCGGCAGGCAGATAGCCATAAAATGCCTTGCGTTGTACGGCAGTGTAGATGACGAAGAAGAGTGTAAAGATGGCAAAACCGATGGCGGCGTATTCGGCTTCCTCTATGATGAAGGTAATGCTGGTGAATGCTGTGAACAAACCACCGTAGACTTTTGGTGGCAGAGTCCATGCGCGACCGGCCTTTTTGAGCAGCAGTTCAAGGGTTAGGAAAGTCAGGACCAACCCAAGTTGTTGATAACCAATAAAATCTTGTATTTTGTCTGTAAAGGGTAGGTTGAAGAAGGCGACATAAGCGACTGTGAAACTGAGCAGTGCCAGCGCCCACAGCCATCCGCGTGGACGAAAGAAATGCAGCACACCATAAATTAGCGTGATGAAAAACGCGGCGACAAAACCGAGAGTCTCAATGTGATTGAATCCACTGACGATGGCAACAGTCAGAACGGGAATCGAACCCAGCAGAATGGGCAGACTGTATTTTTGCGTGGACGTAAACTTGTTGATGACCTCGCTGACAGCGGATAAAACCAATCCCCAAATCCCAAAGAGGATTGTGTTTGCAAGGTCGCCTGCCTCGAATGCCGCACCTGTCAGCCAGGGGATGAAGATGAGAGTCCCCGCTGCAAGCCAGGGGAAGAGGAAGAAGGGGTAAAGCAGGTTCGAGAAAACGTAGAAGGGGAAAGCGAGTCCCCAAGTGAGGGCAAGCAGGAGTTTCCAAAGCTCTGAGGCATAAAAATCTCCAGTCCCGAACATGAACATGCCTTGATATGTAACAAGCAATCCGAATTGCAGCACTTGCGCGGCAAGGAAAAGCGGCAGGGTGAATTTTGCATCCTGCCATTTCTTTAATCCCCACACGCCAGCAAGACCAGCCAGCGCGGCAAGCCCCAGCATGGCAGCGGAGAAATCCGGTTCCGCGCCAAAAATGTCACCAACGCGATAGAACGCCGTCACAAGCGCGGCAAACGCTGTCAGGCTGAACAGGCGCGAGGAGTAGAGCCAGGTCCCGCCCCCCCAGATGGCTGTCATGAAGAGACCGACAATCACCCAATATACAGCATTGATTGGACCGGATAGTTCGAGTGTGTTCTCAACAACATTTGCGGTGATGGGTAGGAAGAAGGAAAAGACGATGAACAGCGCGAAACTCGGTTGGGGTAGCCTCTTGCGAATCGCGACAGATGTCCCGCCGAAGAAGATTGTGCCGAGGATGAGAAGCGGGATGCGGAAGACGTCCACGAATGCGCCAAGGATGGCAGCGGACGCGACCACAAAGAACGCGCCGAGATATAGTGAAATCTTGATGTTCGATTCACTGAGCAGGGTTTGTGTCAACGTCGGGCGTGGTCCCGCCGGGACAGGTTCGGGTGCGGGCTGTAAAGAATCCCGCGCTTCGACTTCGATCTGGGAGGAATCAACCTTGAGGGCGGGAGCAAAGTCAAAATCATAGCGGCGGCGGAGCAAATCTGCATTGGGATTTTCGAGCAAGCCGAGCTTTTCCCACTCCTCGATTTCTCGCAAAATGACTTGACGCTGACTCCTATCCATCTTGTTGAAATGCCTGCGGACGTTACGCTGGGCAGGCAGGCCCAACGCGGCGAGCGCCTCCCTACGGATGGATTCGTCGATGTCGCCAACCGCGAGTTTTTCCAGTTCATTGCGGACCGCTTCACTGCTGTAGTTGAGCGTGGTCAATCGCCCAATGGCGCTTGATCGCTCGCTGGCATTTTCACTCTGCAAATCCTTGAGAAGGTCGCTCAAAATTTCTTCCGGCTTTGGGGTTGGGTTTTCTTCCATGTGCGTATGCTCCTGTCCGACTTAACACTAAAATCATGAAGTTGTTTCTATTAAAAAGGTCACGCCGCAAGCGTGACCTACTCGTTGGTTCTTTACCAACTTATTTCAGCACAACCCCACTGCGCGACGGGATGAGGATTTGATTGCCGGAGAAAGATGGTTTTCCAAACAGTATGCCCGGCCTTTTGTTGGGGAAGAGGTCAAGAGTCTTTTCCTCCATCGAAGCGTTGAACGCGATAACCAGATTTTCCGCGCCGTAGGAGCGCGAGTAAACCAGTACCTCGCCTTCCGCGTACACCCGTTTATAAGACCCGCGCCGTAATGGGGCATGTTTTGTCCGCAGGGCGATGCAAGCTTTGGCATATTCAAGCAGGTCCTTGTCCCATTTGCTTTCATCCCACGGAAAGGCTTTGCGGCAGTCGGGGTCGTGTCCACCGTCCACGCCGACTTCGTCGCCGTAATAGATGCAGGGTGCGCCGGGGATGGTGAACATGAACAGCCAGGCAAGTTTGAGCGCTTCTTTGTCGCCGCTGGCGCAGGAGAGAAATCGCGGCATGTCGTGACTGTCGAGCAGATTCAACTGGGCGTAGGTGATGTCCTCTAGGTAGAGATGCAGGAGCCTGTCCAGTTCATTGGCCGCATCATGGGCATTGATTGGGCGGATGCGATCCTTGATTCCACCCGCATGTTGGATCACGTCGAAGTTTAGGTGCTTTGCTGAGAAGAAATTCATCGCAAGCGCGGCAATTGGATAATTCATCACCGCGTCGAACTGATCGCCCTGAAGCCAGCGCTGTGCGTCGTGCCAGATCTCACCGACGATATAGGCTTCGGGGTTGATGGCGCGCACACGGCGGCGGAACTCACGCCAGAATTCATCGTCGTTGATTTCTCCCGGCACATCCAGTCGCCAGCCGTCGATGCCGAAATTGATCCAGTATTCGGCAACTCCAAAAAGAAATTCGCGCACAGCGGGCGAGTTGGTGTTGAACTTCGGAAGGGCAGGCAGGTTCCACCAGGCTTGATATCCAATCGCTTTCAAACTGCTCTCGCCGTTTTTCAGGTCATGTAGTTCGCGTGTGGCCGGGTAGGCTCCCCAGTGACGGCGTCCCTCCAACCGTTCGGGGTCGAAGTAGAACCAATTGATATACGGTGATCCCTTGCCATTCTCCAGCACGTGATGGAATTGCCAGAATCCGCGCGAAGCATGATTGAATACGCCATCCAAAACGATGCGAATCTCCCGTTTATGCGCCTCCCTGAGTAATTTCTTGAGCGCGTCGTTCCCGCCGAGCAGCGGATCGACGTTGTAGTAGTCATAGGTGTGATAACGGTGATTGCTCGCCGATTCGAAGACCGGGTTGAAATAAATGGCAGTGACCCCCAGCTTTTGCAGATAATCCAGTTTTTCGGTCGCGCCGTACAGATCACCGCCCTTGAAACCATGCACGGTAGGCGGAGAGTCCCATGATTCAAAGGGCAAATTTCCCGATGGGTTGCGGTCGCTTTTTGCGAAGCGGTCAGGAAAGATTTGGTAAAAGACGGCGTCCTTTACCCATTTTGGGGTGGTCATGAGAATGAGTCCTCTTTACTTTGAGTTTATTGCTTACCGCCTGCATCCCCTTGCAGAAAAAGTGACAGTCACCTGTTTTGAGAAAGGTGACTGTCACTTGCTTTATCGCGTTAAGCCGGCCTACCGGACGGCTGTTTCGGTTTCTGCGTCGAAAATGTGGAACTTTTCCATGTCGAAGATAACATTGGAAACGTCGCCAACGCGCAGTTTCGAGCGCGGGTCCACGCGTCCCACGAAAGTATTCTTTCCACTGACGAGGTACAGGAGTGTTTCATTGCCCATCAATTCGGTCACATCCACCTTGGTGGAAACTTTTTCACCGTGAATGTTTTGTGGAGCAAATTCGGAGTCATGGATGTTTTCGGGGCGAATGCCAAAGATAACGTTCTTGCCATCCATGCCCTGGTATGGTTTTGCGAACTTCTCGGGGACCTGTACCTTGAAATCGCTTGTGTCCACCATGATCTTGCCGCCATCCTTGACGATTTTGGCCGGGAAGAAGTTCATTGCGGGCGAGCCGATGAAGCCGGCCACAAACAGGTTGTTGGGATAATCGTAGAGGTTTTGCGGCGTATCAACTTGTTGCAAGTCTCCCTTGTTTATGACCGCAATACGGCTGGCCATCGTCATGGCTTCGGTCTGATCGTGGGTCACGTAGATGAAGGTGGTCTGCAGGCGCTGGTGTAGTTTGCTGATCTCGGCGCGCATTTGAACGCGGAGTTTGGCGTCCAGGTTGGAGAGCGGTTCGTCGAAAAGGAAGACCTTCGGTTCGCGGACGATGGCGCGTCCCACTGCCACGCGCTGACGTTGTCCGCCTGAGAGCTGGCGCGGTTTGCGCTGAAGCAGTTCCTGGATGCCCAGAATGTCTGCAGCTTCGTTCACGCGACGCTTGATCTCATCCTTCGGGGTCTTGCGAAGTTTCAGTCCGAAAGCCATGTTGTCGTACACTGAAAGGTGCGGGTACAAGGCGTAGGACTGGAAGACCATGGCAATGTCGCGATCCTTGGGCGCAACATCGTTCACCACACGGTCGCCAATAGTGATTTGTCCATCGGTGATTTCTTCCAAACCAGCCAGCAGGCGCAGGGCGGTCGTCTTGCCGCAGCCTGAGGGACCAACCAGCACAAGGAACTCCTTGTCGGCAACTTCGATGTCCATGCCTTTGATGATGGTGAGGTCGCCAAACTTCTTTACAACGTTTTTGTAGGTAACACTAGCCATGAGAAAATCCTCCAGTCGTTAGAATATAGTGGTTTGATTATAAATCCCATTGGCTTTTTTGTCTTGTCCAATTTGCATCGAAAGGAAATAAAAAGCGACCGAAAATGGTCGCTTTTGGTGCTTTATAGATTCCCAGGATGCTTTTAGCCGCGAGTCACCGAAACTGGTTTTCCTAATTGTGCCGATTCAAGCAGAGCAAGAATCGTCCCCACATTGCCGCGGCTGTCGGCGAGGGAAACCCGAGGCGCTTTGTTGTTCAGGATTGCGTCGCACATATCATCCACTTCGCCCATGTATAACATACCGCCTTTGATCTTTATCTTCTCCATCTTGCCGCCGCGCGAAAGGAGGATTTCGCTGTTCATGCCTGGCTTGAATGGGTCGGGGATGGTGAGACATGCCTCTGTGCCAACGATTTCGATTCGGCTGCGATCTGGAGACTTGAATCCGCTATCGAACTGGGCGTGGGCTCCGTTCTCGAATCGCATCTGCCCATAGAATGAATCATCAGTCCCCGTTTCGCTCTCGACCTGCCAGCCAAACATCTTGACCGGGTCGGACCTGACGATCATTCTTGCGTACGAAATGGGGTAGCATCCTACGTCCCAAATGCTGCCTCCGCCCGTCTCTTTCTTTGATCGGATATCGCCTTCGCGTGTCAGTGTGAACGTGAAAGCGCCTTTGATGAGTTGGATTTTTCCCAGTACTCCGCTGTCCACGAGTTCCTTCACTTTCAAGGTCTGTGGGTGATGACGGTACATGAAGGCCTCGGCGAGGACCTTCCCGGTTTCGCGCGCCGCCTGGATCATGGCGTCCACTTCGGCAAGCGTCAGCGCGATGGGCTTTTCACACAGCACGTGCTTGCCGGCGCGCAGGGCTTTGATCGTCCATTCGGCGTGCAGGTGGTTCGGCAGGGAATTGTAGACCACGTCGATTTCAGGGTCGGCAAGCATGGACTCGTAACTGCCGTGCGCGCGCGGAATCTTCCACTCGCGGGCATAGCTTTCAGCCGAGGACTGGCTTCTCGAAGCAACGGCCAGCAAGCGGGTCCGCTTGGAGGAGGTGAGGGGTCTGATCAAAGCCTGGTTGATCTTGGCAGTGGAGAGCAATCCCCAGTTAAGTATTTTGTCCATTTGAATACCTTTCTCAAAGTCTTTGGAGTTACGAAGAGATTATAACTTGCCGAACTTCCTCTGGTAGTGAATCCAGCCCGGTGAAGAGATTCCATTTTTCGGTATGGCTTGTGGAATCGCCGGGATTTAGCGGTAGGAGCGGGGCGAGGCTTTCGAGTTCCACAAAGCGCTCATTGCAGTACATCTCTGCATTACAGTTATTATCTGGATAAGGCAGGGCTACGTAAGCCTCGAAGGTCTTGCGGAAAAGAACACCATCCAGCCAATACGCCAGCCAGCCGTGTGGGTTGAAATATCCCATTTTGAATGGTGGCAGAGCATTCGCTTTGAACAGCACGAACTTATCGTCCCACTTTATGCGGGGATCGTTGATGCGCGTGTAAGGCCAAAGGCAAATCTGACGGTTGTGTAGCAGTCCAGCCGGGTCGGTGTTTCCAATCGGCATGGGCAGGATGACTGTGCCGCCCAAACGAAGCTGGGTGATCGCCCATGGAGCCAGTTCGATAGGCCATAACCCATCGTTGACAAGGGTGTGGATCAGTGTGATGGATGGTTTGTCGGCAGCAAGACGAATTTCGATCCGTTTGCGGATGCCTGTGCCCGGCTCAGCTTTCGATTCGAGAAGCACACCGTTGGGTAATTCCGTAATGGATATGTCATCATCCGGGATGTAACTGCGCGGCATGGCCTCAGGCGCGTGCCACAGGCGATGTCCACCGATGAAATGATAATCTCCATACGGCGTTGGGACCGGCGGCTGGTCGCTGACATCCGCCAGCAGGTTGGGTTTACCAGCGATGGAAAGCCCTGTAATTCGCAGGGAGGTTGTCAGGTATTCCAGTTGCAGGAAGTCGTTTTTCAAGACCCGCTTTATCATTGTTTTTGTCCTCTCATTAATTGGGAAATGGATACCAACAATACAACCAGCAAGACAATATTGAGCGCAAATCCGATTTGCAGGTTAAAAATCTCGCTTCCCCAGGCGATCAGAAAGGGACCGATCAAACCGCCCAAGCCGGCAAAGGTGAAAAGCACACCAAGAACGGTGTTGATCTTTTCGGTGCGTAAATCCGACGCGGCGGCTGTGATGGTGGGGAAGATGATCGAGAAGAAAAATCCGGTTACTGGAAGGAAGTATACGAGATTACCTGTTCCAAACAAACCGATGACAACGCTGGCAATCGCTCCAAGTGTGGCGATAAGGATGGAACGCAAATATCCGATGCGGTTTACCACGAACCCGCCGATGAAACGCCCAAGCATGAGGAGGGCAAAAAAGAGGGAAAGCGCCTGGTTGCTGGCGGTGACATCCTGTCCGCGGGCCTGCTGGAGGAAAGTAACCAGCCAGGAGGCCATGCCAATTTCGGCGGCGACGTATGCCGCAATTGCGATGTGGAAAAGCGGCAACTGTCCCTTGAATGCTACACGCGGAATCTCGCGGAAATCCAGCCGTGTTTGTTCCTCCGATTTGGGGAAGCGTAAAAATAGAAAGATCAGGATGAAGAAAGCGATCAATGGCAGGTCCCAGCGATAGACTGTTCGCCATGAGATATCCAGTGTAAAAAGCCAGCTGGCAAAGAGCGGCGCGACCATCGAACCAAGTCCGTGCAGGACAGACATCAGGTTGAGAAATAGCCCTTTGCGTTCGTGATGCAGGTTGACGATGATGGCGTTTGGACCGAGTTCAAGTGCGCCCAACCCCATCCCGACGATGAAGAGGGATATCCAGAGTAGAAAGGCACTGTCGAATCCACTGTAGCCACTAACGCCGATGACAAGCGCTGCCCCCGCCATCAACATCACGGCTTTGAGACCAAACTTGTCTGCAAGAATACCGGTAATTAAAGTTGCAATCAGAAAGCCTAGATATTCACCAAAGAAGATATTCCCGCCTACGCCATAGTCAAAATGCAACTCGGCGAGCATGGCGGGCAATGTAGGACCCTTGAGGTTGTCAGTGAAGCCGAAAACGAAGAAGGCAAGGAAACATCCCGCCGTGAGGAGGTATATTGTTGTTTTGGATTGTTTTGTTTGCATGATGGGTGAAATATAACAGGTCTGGCTGTTTTGTGGAAACCAGACCTGTTTTTGCTGAAAGCTTATTTTTTAGCGTTCGCGCATCTTTTTGCGATAAATTGTTGCTGTCATCCAATTCGCAAAGGCATCGGACCAGTAACCAAGGATGGAAATACCAAAGACAGGTTGTTTTCCGCGTGGCTGGGGCGGGATGACGGATAGATTAATTTCTGCCAGTGCAAAGTCTTCAACTTCAGGCTGGACGTGTGCAAGCACATTGCCTGAAGCATCCGCGATGTAGGTCTCGTTGAAATACCGTGATTCGACGAATACATGCTCTGCCTGCGGATGGTATTTCCATAAATGCGGCGCTGACATCAGGAAACTTGCAAGGGATATTCCCGGTCTTGGAAGTTTGGTTCGGAACAACCCAGTGCCTGTCGTATGCACGACTGGCACGTTCATATTGCTGGATTGCCGCCGCAGGTGCGCACCAAAAGTGTCGTCAGTGTTTCGTTTTATCAACCGTATCATCAGACCCAATTCGCTGAACTCAACCCGCCCGCCATCGGGGAATACCAAAGTCATGTTTTGCCCTGCGGGTGGACAACTGCTTACAAGCATCAACTCAACCTTGCCGGCATATTCTTGCCAAAGCTGAGGATGGGCGACATCCCAACAAACCAACATTCCTATTTTCCCCAAATCGGTATCGGCAATAGTGACTCCCGTGCCCGGTCGGAAGTAGGCACGTTCCCACATCCAGGGATAACGTTTGTCGTAATGCCAGGTGCGTTGGTCGGGAGCCGCGAGCAGGCAGGTATTGTAAATATCGTCGTCTTGCAGGCGCAGGAATGTCCCAGCCAGATGAACGTCGTACTGTGCCGCCGTCCTTTTCATCCACGTTGCAGTTTGTCCATCCATCGGTTCGGCAAGACGATAGTTTTCATCGGTATATTCGTAACCTGTGTTAAATACTTCAGGTAACACGACCAATTGTGCGCCGGCCTGAGCTGCCTGCGCAATCAAATTTTCAGCCCGCACGAGCCTATCTGCTACAGGCGCGGGTTCAGCGATCATTTGAACAACAACAACTTCGACTTTTTTGGACATTTTTCTATTTTCTATAATCGCTCCGTCAGAGATTGTTCCCAATGGAGCAATTGATTTTAATTCGAGCCTATTTTTGCAAAGGTTGGCTTCAACGCCGGATACAAGCCACGATATAACGGATAAAGTTTTTCGTAAACTGGTTGATCCTTACCCGGCTTTGTACTGCCCGTGATTTGGATGGTGGCATCACAGGCGGACTCCACGCTTTGGAAGACACCCGAACCTGTCGCTGCCAGCAGAGCCGCGCCGTAGGCTGCGCCTTCCTCCGAGTTGACGGTGACGATTTCGGCGTTGAACACGTCTGCTAGAATCTGCCGCCACAGCGGACTACGCGCCCCGCCACCGGTCACACGTACTTGAGCAATGTCTTTCAGCCCGGCATTCTTCATCAACTCGAAACTGTCGCGCAAGCCAAATGAAACGCCTTCGAGGACAGCCCGTGTCAGATACTGGAAACTGTGCCGCACTGTCAAGCCGACAAAGGCTCCGCGTGCCAGCGGATCGGGATGGGGGGTGCGCTCCCCTGTAAGATAGGGGAGGAAAAATAAACCATCGCTGCCGGGTTGGATATCTGCTGCGGGCGCGAGCAGAGTATCGTAATTTGTGCCAGGGGCAAAGGTATCCCGATGCCAACGCAGGCTTCCCGCCGCCGAGAGCATCACGCCCATGAAATGCCATTTCCCGGGCACAGAATGGCAGAATGCGTGTAACCGTCCTTCGGGTTCGATTGCCGCTCCGTCAGTGGTGGCAAAGACCACGCCCGATGTACCCAGACTGAGCGAAACCACCCCGGCGCGGACTGCTCCCGTACCGACCGCCGCCGCCGCCTGGTCTCCACCGCCGCCGAAGACGGGGATGCCCGCCGGCAAGCCGAGTTCCATCGCCGCCGCAGGTGATAGTCCGCCTGTGACCTCGGTTCCCTCAAAGGTCTTGGGCAGGTACTCGGCGGGGATGTCCAACGCTTTCAACACCTCTGGTGACCAGGTGCGTTTTTTGAGATCGAAGAGAATTGTGCCTGCACCGTCGGCGCAGTCGATGGCGAATTCACCCGTCAACTTGTAGCGGACATAATCTTTCGGGAGCAGGATGTGTCGGGCGCGCTTCCAGATTTCGGGTTCGGTCTCCTGCACCCAGAGAATCTTAGGGGCGGTGAATCCAGTCAGGGCGTCGTTGCCTGTGATCTGAATCAACTTCTCTTTTCCGAGCCTCTGGCGGATTTCATCACATTGTGCGGCGGTGCGCTGGTCATTCCACAAAATGGAGGGGCGTAGCACTTCGCCTTTTTCATCCAGCAGGACCAGCCCATGCATTTGCCCTGTCAACCCAATGCCTTTGACGGTGGATGGATCCACCTTTGTTTTTGCCAGCACCTGTCGGATGCTCACGGTGGTGGCGTCCCACCACAAGGTGGGGGATTGCTCACTCCACAAGGAATGCGGTGTTTCAAAAGAATATTCGTTTGCCGCCACACCCAAAACTTTTCCACTTGCATCCATCAGCAGAGCTTTGGTGGCAGTGGTGGATGTGTCGATGCCAATGAAATAAGTCATATCGATGCCTTTCTGAGGTGTCAAGTTTGGCTTTTAAAGCAAGCGAATGCCGCATGTGGTGAATCTTCCGTGTTCAGCCGCGGCATTCGCTTAGGTAAGGAGAGCGAGTTTATGTTTGTTATCGAGCGCCCAGCAACAGGTCGATGGTTAACTGATCGAGGCGTTCGTATTTCAAACCGCGTTGCGCGATGGCGGTGCGGTCGAAGGGTTGGGCTTTGAGGGCGGCGGCTTTCTCAGCGGAATACTTGCCGAAGAATTTGCTCATCGAGCCGTCGTCAGCGTTGATCTCAGCCAGGATGGACTGGATTTCCTTGTCCGCGTTGAATTGGGCGGCCTTTTCCTTCAGGATGAGGTAGGTCCGCATGCAACCGCGGGCGAAGTCCTTCACGCCTTCGTAGTCCTCGGTGCGGTAGGCATGCGCGTCGAAATGGCGCGAGCCAGCGTACTTGACGTCTTCGAGGAATTTGACAAGATAAAAGGCGGCTTTGATGTCGCGTGAGCCGAAGCGCAGGTCCTGATCGTAGCGGCCGGGGTACTGGTCGTTCAGGTCGATGTGGAAGAGTTTGCCCGCTTCCCAAGCCTGGGCGACGCCGTGCATGAAGTTGATTCCAGCCATGTGTTCGTGTGCCACTTCGGGGTTGACACCGACCATTTCGGGGTGGTCCAGGGTGGCGATGAATGCCAGCATGTGACCGGTGGTTGGGTTGTAGATGTCGCCGCGCGGTTCGTTGGGCTTGGCTTCGAGCGCGAATTTCAGGTCATACTTTTTGTCGAGTGCGTATTCGCAGAAGAAGTTGATGGCTTCGCGGGTGCGCTTGATGGCATCCACTGCGCTCTTGGATGAGTCGGTCTCGGTGCCTTCACGTCCGCCCCAGAAGACATAGGTCTTTGCGCCGAATTCAACGCCGAGGTCGATGGCATTCAGGACCTTCTTGATGGCGTAAGCGCGGACTGTGGGGTCGTTGCTGGTGAATGCGCCGTCTTTGAAGATGGGATCGCTGAACAGGTTGGTGGTCGCCATCGGGACGACGAGTCCGGTGTCAGCCAGCGCCTTGCGGAAATCCTTCTTGATGGATTCGGCTTCGGCGGGTGTGGCGTCGATGGGGATCAAGTCGTTGTCGTGGAAGTTGACGCCGTATGCGCCGACTTCCCCCAGCAGGTAAACAAGTTCGGCGGGTGTTTTTGGACCGCGTGTTGGTCCATTAGTAGCAAAGGGGTCAGTCCCTCTGCTGCCGACTGTCCACAAGCCAAATGTAAATTTGTGTTCGGGTTTGGGTTCGTATGCCATGTTATTAACCTTTTTTCTTACTGATTACCTTTGTTTCATTCTCACGTCTGCGGCCACGGCAACCACCAGCACAATGCCAGAAACCACATACTGCCATGCGGCAGGGACGTTCATGATCTGGAGTCCGTTGGTCAGGCTGGCAATGATCAATGCGCCAATCATTGCGCCGACGATGGTACCTTCCCCGCCGAGGGTGGAGGTTCCGCCCAGGAAGCAGGCTGCGATTGCGAACAGCTCATAGCCGCCTCCTGCTGCGATTGTCCCATATCCGACGTAGGACGCCATCACAACACCCGAGACGCCGCACAAGAAGCCCATCAATATGAAGATTACGAAGGTGTTACGTTTTATATCGATGCCCGAAAGCCGGGATGCCTCGCGGTTGCCGCCGATGGCATAGACGTAGCGTCCGAACTTGGTATTGTTTGAAACATAGGTTACGATCACGACAAGGATTGCCAGCAGCAGGACCGGGTTCTGTACACCGCTGTATTGGTTGACGTATAACACGTAGCCGAAGAGCAGTGCCGTGAAAAACAGGGTTTTCAACGCGTCCTGCCATAGCGGTGCCAGGGTGAAGCCGTATAAGGCTTTTCTGCGCCTGCTGTCGAACATCAGCACAAACAGCAAAATGCTGACCCCCACCGCAAAGATCCATCCAAGCGTGGGCGACAAATACCCTTGCCCAATCTGAGAAAACAGGGGCTGGTTTGCGGGGATGGTCTTGCCCTCCGTACGAACCAAGATCAGCCCAGTGAGGATCCACATGCTGCCCAGCGTCACGATGAAGGCGGGCACGCGCACATAGGCGATGATATACGCTTGCAAGACACCGTAAACCGTACCGACAGCCAGTCCGACCAGGACTGAGAGGATCGTGATGAGCGCTGGCGACGCGTCAGGCACATATTCGTGAATCGTATATGCCTGAAAATAGGCGACCACGACGGATACATATCCCGCCAGTTTGCCCACCGACAGGTCGATGTGGGTGGCCACTATGACCAGCACCATGCCGACAGAGAGTATTGCGGTGATCGTCATCTGCCGGAAAAGGTTGGAAAA
This sequence comes from Anaerolineales bacterium, assembly GCA_030834895.1. GTDB lineage: Bacteria > Chloroflexota > Anaerolineae > Anaerolineales > Villigracilaceae > Villigracilis. The sequence goes on along the minus strand of JAUQXA010000026.1, from coordinate 82,389 downwards.
ATTTTGCGGCGAGAGATAGACTCCATCAGTCATGAAGAAGAAGAATATCCAAATCATAATCAATGCAAGGATCAAACCATATGCCTGCATATTGATGCCGAGTCGCCGGCTGATTTTGGAAAGTGAGTTCTCGTTTGGAGAGGTAGTTGTTGCGCTCATAAAGGTAACCTTTCTGGTACGGAGTTGGATGCCACCCCGGTGGCCAATGCCATGATCTTTTCCTGTGTTGCGTCGGAAATATCAAGCGTTGTGACGGATCGGTCTTCACACATGACCATGATCCGATCTGACATGCCCAAGACCTCCTCAAGGTCACTGGAGATCATGATAATCCCAATCCCTTTCTCGCTCAAATCGTTCATGATCTTATATATCTCATATTTGGTTCCCACATCGATGCCTCTGGTAGGGTCGTCCATAATTAACACCTTTGGACGGGACATGAGCCATTTCGAGATCACGACTTTTTGCTGGTTGCCACCAGACAGTGAATCTGCCGCCGCGTGCAGGTTGGGTGCCTTGATTGACAGGCTTTGCGCAAATTCCAAGCTTTCCTTCAATTCGGCTAAATCATCGACCCGCATAAAGGATGCAAATCGATCAAGGTTGGCTAACGATATATTTCGCAGGATGGATTGCATCAACACCAGTCCATGTAGTTTGCGATCTTCCGGGACCAGGCTGATGCCGTGTTGCATGGCTTCCCGTGAATTACGGACGGTGATCTCGCGCCCTTCCAGCCTGATCTTTCCCCGGTTGATTTTGGCGTACTCGCCAAACAGGGTCATTACTAACTCGGTGCGCCCGGATCCCATCAATCCTGCTATCCCGAGGATCTCGCCACGACGAAGATTGAAGGAAACACCCTTAAGAACCTCATAGGAAGCATCTTGGGGGTCCAGCGCATGCAGGTCCTCAACCTCGAGAATGACCTCACCGGGTTTGCGGTTGCCCTTGGGGAACCGTTCCTTCATTTCACGCCCCACCATGTGGCGCACCAGGCTTTCAGTATTCAGTTCCTTGGTCGGTTGGGTGATGACTGTCTTTCCATCGCGGAGCACTGTGATCGAATCTGTAATCTGGAAGAACTCATCCAGTTTATGGCTGATGTAAATACAGGTAACGCCGTGTTCTTTAAGACCCCGCAGAATCTCCATTAGTTGTTCAATTTCCGTCTCGGCGAGCGCGCTGGTCGGTTCATCCAAAATCAGGATCTTGGCATCTTCCGCAAGCGCCTTGGCGATTTCCGTCATCTGCATCTTGCTCACTCCCAGATGGCGGACGATGCTCCTTGGTGGAACATCCAAATGGTACTTGTCCAATACCTTCTGGGTATTGGAGTAGAGCTTCTCCCAGTTGACGATCCCGCGCTCTGCAGGCTCTTTCCCCAAGTAAATATTTTCACCGACGGTGATAGTGGGTACTAGTGTTAATTCCTGGTAGACGATTGCTATCCCCTCTTCCGCAGCCTGGCGGATGGACGCGTCGATCAGTTTCAATTCGTGTCCTTCATAAAGGACCTGTCCTTCATAGGACCCCCAGGGATATACACCGGCCAGGATCTTCATCAGGGTGGATTTGCCCGCCCCGTTTTCCCCGCATATCCCGTGGATTTCACCACGGTGAATCTTAAAAGAGACATCGTTCAACGCCACTACCCCGGGAAATTTTTTGGTTACGTTCCTGAATTCGAGAATAATATCGTTTTCCACTATTAACTCCTTTGCTCCGTCCAGGGCAGGGCTTGTGAACTGTCCATGATTTTTTTCTTTTATTTTAGACTAATTTACAAGAATGTGTGAAGTTTTTATAGAAATGTTTTGCCCTGTGAGTTCCCCGGTCTCCAAAGATTGAAGACCGGGGAGGAGCGTGATGGAAAAATTAATTAGGGTTTGGGAGGGCGCTGGTCTTCGGGGATGTCGCGGTAGACATCGTCATAGGCTTGGAATTCGCTCTTGACGACGAGGTCGTACACGTTGTCCTTGTTGACTTGTTGGACTTCGAGGAACACGCAGGGCACTTCGCCCTTCTTGGTGTCGTCGACGGTCAGTTCAGCGAGGGTGAAGTTCTTCATGCCTTCGACAGCCTCACCCTTGATCAGCTTGTCCATAACATCAACTGCGAGCGGGGAGAGGTTGCGGATGTCCTTGAGGATGGAGACGGTGAGTTCGCCTTTGACGATGCTGTTGGAGCCGTCAGCGGTGGCATCCTGACCGGATATCGGGACCTTGCCAGCCAGACCCTGAGCCTTCATTGCCTGGAGGGCGCCGAGGGCGGTGCCGTCGTTGGAAGCCACCACAGCGTCGACCTTGTTGTTCTGAGCGGTGAGGATGTTCTCCATCACCTTGAGGGCGTTGGCGGCATCCCAATTGTCGATGCCTTGTTGGGCAACAATCTTGATCACGCCGCTGTCAACATAGGGTTGCAGGACTTCAGTCTGGCCCTTGGTGAAGAGGGTGGCGTTGTTGTCGGTGGGGGAACCAGCGAGCTGAACCACCTTGGCGGGGTTGTCCTTGGTCCACGTAGTGCTTCCGGGAAGTCCGAGAGCTGTCATCACGCCGAGAGCCTGTTGGCGACCAACTTCGACGTTATCGAAGGACAGGTAGGCGGCGATCTTGGGGGTCTTGATGAGGCGGTCGTAGGCGATCACTTTCACGCCGGCGTCGGCAGCCTTGTCCACGGAGGTGACAACGGCGTCGCCGTCTTCAGCGATTACGATCAAGCCCTTGACGCCCTGGGTGACCATGTTGTCGATCTGGTCGTTCTGGAGCTTGACGTCATGGTTGGCTTCAGCTGAGAGGACTTCGTAGCCTTTTTCTTCGAGCAACTTGCGCATCAGGACTTCTTCGTTCTTCCAGCGTTCGGTCGCAAAGTCGGAAAACGAAAGGCCGACTTTGATGGTTTCAGCCGGAGCGGCAGGAGCTGCAGCTTCACCGGGTTTGGGAGGGCGCTGGTCTTCGGGGATGTCACGATAGACATCGTCATAGGACTGGAATTCACTCTTGACGACGAGGTCGTACACGTTGTCCTTGTTGACTTGTTGGACTTCGAGGAACACGCACGGGACTTCGCCTTGCTTGGTGTCATCGACGGTGAGTTCAGCGAGGGTGAAGTTCTTCATGCCCTCGACTGCCTCGCCCTTGAGGAGCTTGTCCATCACATCGACGGCAAGCGGGGAGAGATTGCGGATGTCTTTGAGGATGGAGACGGTGAGTTCACCCTTGACGATGCTGTTGCAGCCGTCAGCGGTGGCATCTTGACCGGATATCGGGACCTTGCCAGCCAGACCCTGAGCCTTCATCGCCTGGAGGGCGCCGAGACCGGTGCCGTCATTGGAGGCGACGACTGCGTCGATGTCATTGTTCTGGGCAGTGAGGATGTTCTCCATCACCTTGAGGGCGTTGGCGGCATCCCAATTGTCGATGCCTTGTTGGGCGACGATTTCGATCTTGCCGCTGTCGACGTAGGGTTGCAGGACTTCAGTCTGGCCCTTGGTGAAAAGGGTGGCATTGTTGTCGGTGGGGGAGCCGGCGAGTTGGACAACGCGGGCGGGACCGTTGGCGGCCACATCCCAGTTGTCGGCATCGATGGCAGCCATGACGCCGAGAGCCTGTTGGCGACCAACTTCGACGTTGTCGAAGGACAGGTAGGCGGCGATCTTGGAGGTCTTGATCAGGCGGTCATAGGCGATTACTTTCACGCCGGCGTCGGCAGCCTTGTCCACGGAGGTGACAACGGCGTCGCCGTCTTCAGCGATTACGATCAAGCCCTTGACGCCCTGGCTAACCATGTTGTCGATCTGGTCGTTCTGGAGCTTGACGTCATGGTTGGCTTCAGCTGAGAGGACTTCGTAGCCTTTTTCTTCGAGCAACTTGCGCATCAGAACTTCTTCGTTCTTCCAGCGTTCGGTCGCAAAATCGGAAAACGAAAGGCCGACTTTGACTTTTTCACCGGAGGCAGCCTGTTGGCCGCCGCCGCAGCCGGCAAGAAGCATTGACGCGATGACCATCAACGAGAAAATGGTCATTAAAATACGATTGGATTTCATTTCAATCTCCTTCTTGAAAAATTTGGTTGAACTTTCTCGACACGTATTTCTTTGGACAATCAGTTATGATATCTCTAAGTAACACCTCCGTAAAAATTGTTCTCCAGGATAAAAGCGCTTGATGACGACTCTAACTGATTACCATTTCGCGCAAAATATCATCCAACACAACAGCAACAGCTCCCAAGACGCAGGCTTCAGTGTTGCGCTCAGAGAACTTAATTTGCAGGTTATCGGTGGATGGTTGTAATGCGTTGGAAAAAATCGTCTTTTCGATGATCGATTGCATAATGTCTTTTGCTGAGATAAACGCTCCCCCGATGATTACCAAATTGGGGTTGAAAATATTCACCAGGTCGGCAATCCCCACGCCCAAATTGACGGCAACTTCTTCAATTGCCTTGCGGCAGATCGCATCTCCGTTAGAGGCAAATTGTACGACGATCTCAAAGGTGAGGTTGTTGAGGTCGCCTGAACAGGCATCCAGCAGGGACTGATCGTGATGGGTTTGAAATTCCTTTTTAACCCTCTGCAACACTGCGCGCGGACCGACCTGGGTTTCCCAGCAACCGATGCGTCCGCAGCCACACTGTTCGCCTTGCGGATCACGCTGGATATGCCCTATCTCTCCGCCGTAGCCATGTCCACCACGGAACAGCCTGCCGTCAATCATAATTCCACCACCCAGACCAATGCCTGAGGTGAGACAAATAAAATTATCCACATTCCGTGCCACGCCAAAATAATACTCGCCCAGCGCCGCCAGATTTGCCTCATTTTCAATATAGACGGGCAGGTGGAAACGTTGATTCCAGATCAAGCGGAGAGGCACGTTTGTCCAATGCAGGTTGGGGGCAACAATTAAATTACCCTGCCTTGTATTGACAAGACCGGGCAGTCCCACACCAATACCCAGCGGCCGCAATTCCTGTTCCTTGGCGATTGAAAGTGCCTGGTCTATATATTTTTCTGCCTGATTGATAATTTCGGTTTGAGATTGTGAAGGCGACGTTTCTACTCTGACTTCCCATAAAGTTTCAGCCACAAAATTGGTAAGAAGCACTGAAATAAAATCCACCCCGACTTCCACCCCGACCACCGCGCCGCCATCGGGTCTTAATCCCAACAGGATGGACGGACGTCCGATTTTTGAGTCTTCCAGCTTATCCTCGAAAACCAGCCCGTCTTCGATCAAAACGTTGACAATGTTGGAAACCGTGCCGCGGGTCAACCCTGTGAAATTAGCCACTTGCGCACGAGATACGGGGGCGTGAAGCCGAAGGGTGTTTAGAACGAGCGATCTGTTTATCTTCCGTACTTTTTCCTGGTCGCCAGTAATCATGGTGGGTGATATCCAGACTTTGTTTAATCATTGGATAAACTAACTAAACAAATTATACTGACTATTTAAAAAAAATCAAGCACCAAATTTGTATTTATTTTGCGCTATTTGGTCTAAATTCCCTATTTTTTTACTTTAATGTGAGAGGCACGTGACAGAAATTACAGCCTTAATATCCCTTTTGTACATATCCGCTTTAAACCAATAACGCATCGTGCGATGCGTTATTGGCGAGATTGATTTTATGGCTGCTACTGTTTATTTACCCTTGTTTCGGGTTGCCACATCGAAGATGACCGCGATTGCCAGCACGGCGGCCTTGACGATATATTGAATAGAGATATCAATGTTCATCAGGTTCATGCCACTGGAAAGTGAGCCCATCACTAGGGCGCCGATTAGTGAGCCGACAACCTTGCCGATGCCGCCTGCAGGCGATACGCCGCCGATGAATGCTGCTGTAATGGCATCAAACTCCAGCCCTGCTCCGGCTGTGGTTGTAGCAGACTTAAAACGGGAGGCATACAAGATGCCTGACAAGGCGGCAAGCATTCCCATCGAACCAAAAACCATGTAGGTAATTTTCTTGACACTAATACCGCTCAACTCAGCTGCCTCCGGGTTGCCGCCAACGGCGTAAATGTGCCTGCCGAGTACAGTGTGTGCTGTGATGAAATCATAGATTCCGACAACAACCAACACAATAACGACAGTCCAGGAAAGACCGTTATAGCCTGCCATGATCCAGGTAATACCCGCCAGTAAAAACGCCATGAACACCAGTTTCAGGATAAACATATCCATCGGTAGAACCTCAAAGCCGTAAGAAATTTTTGTTTTACGGTCCCTGATCTGGCTGATGATGAGCAGGATAATGGCAAGGGCGCCAAGGACTAGCGTCAACTTGTGAACGCCAGGTAAAAAGTTGAGGCCGGGGATGTCGGGGATGTAGTTGTTGCTAAACGCGTTGAAGATTTCATTGTTAATGATAATGGTACCTGTGCCTGCGGTCACCAGTTGAAGCGCGCCACGATACCCCAGCCAGCCTGCAAGTGTGGCGACAAATGCTGGAATTCCGAGGTCCGCCACAAGGAAGGCAATCAACAATCCGGCAACAATACCGAGCACTAATACCATGAGGATTACCACTCCTACTGGCAGGTTCATCCCGCTGCTGATGACTTTCGGGTCGGCCATGGCAATTGCCGCCAGCGCACCCAGAAATCCGGAGAGGTAACCAACGGAGAGGTCGATGTGGCGGATAACAATAACCAGTGTCATGCCGACAGCAAGGACTGCAACGTAACCCGTCTGATTTATCAGGTTGCTGATGTTCCTGGATGAGATGAAAATCCCGTCTGTGGTGATGGCGAATATTGCCATGATAATGAATAAGGCGATGTACATGCCGTATTCACGGATGTTTTGCCCCAATAATTTTTGTAAGTCCTTGAAGAATGTCATCCTGCGCCTCCTCAATTTACTGCTTTCTGCATGATTTTTTCCTGCGTGGCTTCCTCGATGGACATTTCCCCGGTGATTCTGCCACCGGAGACGATATAAACCCTGTCGCTCATGCCCAAGATTTCGGGCAGTTCGGACGAGATCATGATGATGCTCATTCCCTGTTCCACCAGCCGGTTCATAATCGTGTAGATTTCATACTTGGCCCCCACATCAATGCCGCGAGTTGGTTCGTCCAGGATCAGCACTTCGGGTTTTACGAAGAGCCACTTGCTCAGGGATACCTTTTGCTGATTCCCGCCGCTCAGGTTCGATACCTTTTGCTCGATGCTTGGCGTCTTGATGTTCAACGAGCCTTTGTATTCATTGCCGACCTTGACTTCATCGTTATCGTTAACCACCCCACGCTTGGCTATCTCCCGTAAATTTGCAAGGGTGATGTTTTGTTTTACATCTTGGATGAGGATGAGCCCGTTGCCTTTGCGGTCTTCTGTTACATAGGCCACTCCTGCTTTGATGGCATCCTCAGGATGGGTGAAATTCGCCTTCCTGCCTTTTACAAACATCTCGCCGTTAATACGATAACCATTCGGATTGCCAAATATACTATGGGCGAGTTCAGTCCTTCCCGATCCCATCAAGCCTGCAAAGCCTACGATTTCACCCTTCCGCACGTTGAACGATACATCTTTGAGAATATCTCTTCCGACAGCAGGATTGTAAGCGCTCAAATTCTTGATCTCCAGCGTAATTCCACCAAACTGCCTGCTTTTTCGTTTGGGATAAATATTATCAATTTCGCGTCCCACCATGTGCTTGATGAGCTCGTTTTCGGTAATTTTGCCCTCTTGCGCAGACAGTGTGCAAATTGTCTGTCCATCGCGCAACACTGTCACTGAGTCGGCAATTCGAATCACTTCCTTTAGTTTATGGGAAATCATAATACAGGTAACGCCGTGTCCTTTGAGTTCACCCAGCAGGTTAAGCAGGTTGTCGCAATCGTCTTCGTTCAGAGCGGAAGTAGGCTCGTCCAAAATAAGCAGTTTTACATCCTTGCTTAGGGCTTTTGCGATTTCGACCAGTTGCTGTTTCCCCACGCCCAGGTCCTTGATCTTTTCCTCTGGGTTTACGTCCAATTTGACCTTTTTCAGCATTTCCTTGGACCTTTTGATCGTCTCGTTCCAATCGATTCTGGTGCCCTTTTTTATTTCATTGCCGAGGAATATATTTTCGTAGACGGTCATTTCAGGAACAAGCGCCAGTTCCTGATAAATGATGGCAATGCCAGCCTTTTCGCTGTCGCTGATTCCACTGAATTGTTGCACTTTTCCGCCGAATAGAATATCACCACTGTAGGAACCATAAGGATATACCCCGCTTAATACTTTCATCAGAGTGGACTTACCTGCGCCGTTTTCGCCAACCAGGCAGTGAATTTCGCCCTCGGCAACTTGAAAGGTTACATTGCTTAATGCCTTTACGCCGGGAAATTCCTTGGTGATGTTCTTCATTTCTAGGATGGGAGTTTTCATTGTTCATACTCCAACAAATAAATTTGTTTTATGGGATGAATTGAAAGGCTCAGCCTTTTAGAGAGCCGGCCAGCAGACCGCGCAGGAAGTATTGTCCCAGGAAGATGTAGACCAGCAGGGTTGGAAGCGCGGCGAGCAGAGACCCTGCCATCTGGACGTTCCAAGCGATGATCTGGCTGCCTGCCATGTTGTTGAGCGCGACGGTGATGGGCCATTGTTCATTGCCTGTCAACACCACCGCAAAGAGGAAGTCGTTCCAGGCTGAAGTGAATTGCCAGATGAGCACCACAACGAAGCTTGGAATGGAAATAGGCAGGAGGATGTAGCGGTAAATTCCCAGCATATCCGCACCATCGATTTTTGCGGCTTCGAGCAATTCCTGTGGCAGGCTGGCATAATAGTTACGGAAGGTCAGGGTGGTGATGGGGATGCCGTAAATAATGTGTGCCATCGCCAGTCCGGGCAGCCCTGTAATACCGATCATGTTCATGAATTGAACGAGGGGGATAAGGATGCTTTGGTAGGGGATGAACATGCCAAAAAGGATGACAGGAAAGATGATGTCCGCGCCGCGGAATTTCCACTTGGCAAGGATGAAACCGTTCAACGAGCCAAGCATGGATGAGAGCAGGGTGGCGGGGATTACCATCTTGAAGCTGTTCCATAAGAATGGCGAGAGCTTTGCATAGGCTTCGATATAATTGTCGAATGCCAACCCACGCGGGAGGTCCCACATGGTTTTTAGGTCGATTTCATCGAAACTCTTGAAGCCTGTTACCAGCATTACATACATTGGAAGCAGATAGAAGATCGCCATGGCGACCAGGGGGATGTAGAGCCAGTATTTGCCGATCCGCAGTTTGGTTTTCATTGTTCCGCCTCCGTTTTAAGGGTGTGGCGGATGTAGGGGATAATAAGCACGGCAACACTTATCAAAAGCAGGATGCCAATTGCGGCGCCGCGTCCATAGAACAAGCCGTCAAAAGTGACCTGCCACATGTAGATGGCTGGCACATCCAGGGGAAGTTGTTTGCCCGCGACGGCAATGATCAGGTCGAATACCTTGAGCGACATGTGCCCAAGAATAATAAGAACTGACAGCGTTACAGGCGCAAGCAGTGGGATCATGATGTAGCGATAAATTTGGAATTCGCTTGCCCCGTCAATTTGCGCTGCTTCCCTAAGTTCCTGTGGAATCGCTCGCAGCCCTGCAAGGTAAAGCGCCATGGTGTAACCGGACATTTGCCAGATTGCGGCTAGGGCAATTGCCGCAATACCCCAGGTGGGAGTGGTATGCCATGCATTTGCAAGCGAATCCAACCCCAAATATTGAAACAGAAGGTTGAATCCGCTGGTGCGTGAGCCTGTTGCGGGGTTCATCAGCCAGCGCCAGACGGTGCCGGTCACGATGTATGAAATTGCCATGGGGAAGAGAAATAAACTGCGGAAAAAGCTCTCGCCTTTCAATCCCTGGTCAAGCAGGACGGCGAGAAAAAAACCAAGCAAAACACTACCAATGACGAATACCCCCGTGAAAATCAAAGTATTGCGAATGTCCACATGGAAACGCGGGTCAGCAAAAAGGTCAAGATAATTCTTAATTCCATTCCACGTGTAATCTGCGGTTAACCCCTTCCACTTGCTCAACGATACACGGACGGACCAGCCAATGAAAGCATAGATGAAGATTAATACGGCCAGGATGGATGGGGATACAAGCAAGATATTTAGAAAACGATCTCTATCTCTGTTCATGGCTTGCCTCTTTTTCGACCGGGCATTTTGGGGTTGAGGCTCCGCGTATGCGGAGCCTCAACCATTTTAACACAAGGCTTACCTAATACAAGGCTTACTTGCAGGGACCTGAAGCAGCGCAGGCGGCAACGAGCGCAGACTGGAAGGTTGCCACGTCCTGGCTTGCAATGAACAGGCCGAGGGCGGTGTCGATTTCGGTCTTCCAGGAGTCGTTGGCAACCACACCGTGGGTCAGCGAGCCGACCACGACGTTGGTTGACCAATCATCCATGGCGGACTGGAGATATTCACCGAAAAGGGTCTTGTCACAGTCTGTGCGGGCGCAGATGGAGCCCTTGACAGGATTGAACGCTTCCTGTCCTTCCTTGGAACCGGCGATCTTCAACCAGGCGGTAGCGCCTTCGGGATCAGGGGCACCAACAGCGAGGACGAAGGAGTCGGAGAGGAACTGGAACACACCAACGGAACCGGGGGTGGCAGCCCAACCATAATCGGCCTTGGGAGTCTTGCCGAGTTCGCGGAAGTAGCCTTCAGCCCAGTCGCCCATGACATTGAAGGCGGCATCGCCATTGACGACCAACTGCGCGGCATCCTGCCAGGAAAGAGAGGCAGAGTCAGTGTTGGCGTAGGTGAGGACCTTCTTGTAGTTTTCGAGCGCAGTGGTGACTTCGGGGCTTGCCCAGTCGGTGGAACCATCCCACAAGCCATTGTATTTCTCAGCGCCAAGGGTGCCAAGGAGGACGGTTTCGAGCAGGTGCATCTTGGTCCACTGTTCGCCGAGAGCGAGCGGTTGGACACCGGCGGCTTGCAATTTATCCATGGCGGCAAACCATTCGTCCATGGTGGTGGGAACTTCAACGCCATTGTCCTTGAGCAGACCGGGGTTGTACCACAGCACGTTGGCGCGGTGGATGTTCACCGGCACGGAGTAGATGTTGCCATCGTTTGAGATGAGCGGGATGAGGGTTTCGGGCATGACCTTGAGCCAGCCTTCGGACTCATAAAGATCGTTCAGTGGTTCGATCTGTTTGCCGGCAACATAGGTGCCGATCAATTCCTGACCAGCGTGTCCCTGCCAGCTATCGGGCGGGTCGCCAGCCTGCAGGCGGGTGGCCAGGACGGCGCGCGCATTGGTTCCCGCGCCACCGGCAACAGCAGCGTTGATGAATTCAATGTTGGGGTACTGGGCACTAAACACACCCATCATGGCTTCGAGACCGGCAGCTTCACCGCCGCCAGTCCACCAGGAGAAGACTTCCACTTTGCCCGCAGGGCCGGCGGGAGCAGCGGCTTCGTCAAGACCGGTGAAGTCACTGGCGGGCCAGTAACCGGAGTCGATTACAGTTTCCTTAACGTTGGACTTGTCCACAGTGATGACAACAGAGGGCTTGGCGGGAATTTCGGCTTTGCCGTTGTTGTAAGTGGTGGTCTTCTCGGGGGTCTTGCCTTCGAGATAGGCAACGGCCGCGGCGATAGCGTCGCTAACCAAGGTTCGGACATCCTTTAACACGGTCATGGACTGCTTGCCGTCGATGATGTACTGGACGGAGGCTTCTTCAGCATCCTGACCGGTAACAACATAGCTCTTGACATCTTTGTCAGCGGCAAAGGCATCGGCAATGGCGCGGGCAGTGCCATCATTGGGAGCGAGGATGAAGACGTCACCCTTGTCTTCAGGTTTAGCAGCGGTCAGGTTGGCTTCGGCGAGATTCTTGGCGACATCGAATTTCCAGTCGGTTGTGACCTGTCCGAGGATCTTGGCCATTTCATCGCGGGTGAGGGTGGCCTTGTCCTGGAGGGCAACTGCTTCGCTGGAGTTCTTGATGACGAAGGTGCCGTCAGCAATCTTGGGCTGGAGGACATTCCAGGCGCCTTCGAAGAAGAGGAAGGCATTGTTGTCGGAGGCGGCGCCAGCATACAGGTAGAGCGGGTTGCCGGAGCCGGTGGCTTTGTCGACGAGGTATTGGGCCTGGGCTTCGCCCACAGCGACGCTGTCGAAGGTCACATAGTAATCAACGGCGTCGGTATCGCGGATCAGACGGTCGTACGAAATGACCTTCACGCCGGCTGCGCGGGCAGCGTCAGCGGCGGCAGCGGCGGCGGTGCCGTCCTGCGGGCAAATGACGAGGACTTTGACGCCCTTGGTGATCAAGGCTTCAACATTGGCTTTTTCCTTTGCGGAATCGCCCTGGCTGAAGAGGATTTCGACATCATAGCCGGCTTTGGTGAAAGCTTCCTTGAAGCGGGTTTCATCCTGGATCCAGCGCGGTTCGTCCTTGGTCGGGAGCACGATACCGACTGCAAGCTTTGTTTCTGACGCAGCGGGTTGACCACCGCCACAGGCGGCGAGCGCCATGGAAGCGATGACCAAAATGCTCAAAAGAGCAAACAACTTTTTATTCATTCTTCTCTCCTTACATGTTTTATGTTTTGGTAATTTGAACGACACTATATTGGACTATCAGCGGGTCTCTGGGTTTCCGGGTCATCACCTCCTTTAGTTATAGCTAGATACTCATTGGTTTTGCGAACACATCGTCCGCGACGATGGCAACTGCCCCGACCAAACTTGCATCGGGACCGAAAGAAGACAATTCCACTTCAACCCGTTGGTCAATTTTAGGTAAAAATGAATGATGAGCGATGGTCTCTTTTATGGCAGGCAGGAGATATTCGCCTATGACACTAAGGGGTCCACCAAGAATGATCTTTTCAGGATTGAAGATGTTGATCAAGCCCGCGAACCCCTTTCCCATTGCATGACCGACTTCGGTAATGGATTCAATTGCTTCTTCATCGCCTAAGTCTGCGGCTTGTTTGATTATGGATATGGAAAGTTGCTGTCTTTGTTCTGCAATAAGTTTTGGAATAATGCTGGTATGGTTGTTTGCTTCGAGGCGTGTTTGCACTCGCTGAATAATTGACTGTTGATTTGCGTAAGTTTCCCAACAACCGCGATTACCGCAGTGGCACACTGTAGGAGATGACTCATCCATGATGGGGGAGTGTCCAATCTCGCCTGCGTACCCATTCATGCCGCGATATAAGTGTCCATTTAAGAATAATCCGCTTCCAATCCCCACTCCGGCAAAGACAAAAATAAAATCTTGGTTTTCCCTTGCGGTTCCGAACAGATGCTCGGCAAAGGCGGCGGCGTTCGCGTCATTTTCAATAAAGGTGTTTAATTTTGTAGACTCTGAAAATATCTTCTTGAAAGGCACATTCCGCCAGTCCAGGTTTGGAGCGAAAATCAGAACCCCTTCTTTCAAATCCACAACCCCGGGCATGGAAACGCCGATTCCAAAAAAGCGAGAGCCTTTTTTTTTGTTGACACAGATTGCTTCTTTAACGACTTGCAGTGTTTGCTCAATTATTTTATTTTGGTCTTCAGCAGGGTTTGTATCTTCTCTGCGTCGCCAAAGAATATTTCCCATTAAGTCTGTTACCGCAACTGAAACAAAATCAACGCCCAGCTCCACGCCGATGATCAAGCCTGCCTGCGGGTTAATTTCCAGCCAAGTGGCCGGACGTCCGGTTGCACCGGAGTTGCTTCCTGTTTCATGTACCAAATTCCGCATTAGTAATTCGTCTACCAGGCTTGAGATTGTGGATTTGTTTAGACCGGTGATGACTGCAAGCTGCGCGCGTGAAATGGGCGACTGTGTGTGAATCAACCGCAGGACGGATGATAAATTCCTTTCGCGTACGAAGGCCTGTTCAGCTGTCTTTTTTGTCATAGGAATTAGTATGTTGGAGCAACAAACTAATTATAACCATTTTATAGACTTTGTCAACTTAAAAATACAAAAATGCCGGAAGATCGTAAAAGGTCTTCCGGCATTCAGGAGAATGTTATCTTTGGGCTACTTCTTCAAAGCATCCCAGCCTGCGTATTTGGCAGTGTCACCCAATTCTGCCTCGATACGCAGGAGTTGATTATATTTCGCCACGCGGTCCGAGCGGGCGGGGGCGCCGGTCTTGATTTGACCTGTGTTGAGCGCCACAGCCAAGTCGGCGATGGTGGAGTCTTCCGTTTCGCCGGAACGATGGGATGTGACCGTGCGCCAGCCGGCGCGGTGACACATTTCCACGGCTTGGATGGTCTCAGTAAGGGAGCCGATCTGATTGAGCTTGACCAATAATGCGTTAGCGGCTTTGTCTGCAATGCCGCGGCGGACGCGCTCGGGGTTGGTCACCAGCAGGTCGTCGCCGACGATCTGGATCTTGTCGCCCAATTCCTTGACCATCAACTGCCATGATTCCCAATCGTCCTGGGCGTGTCCATCTTCGATGGAAACAATCGGGTAGTCCTTGACCCACTTTGCCCAAAGCTCAACCATCTGTTCGCCGGTGAGTTCCTTGCCTTCCTTGCGGAGGTTGTATTTCTTTGTCTTCTCATTGTAGAGTTCGGAGGCGGCGGGATCAAGCGCGATGGCAATGTCCTTACCACGTCCCGCTTTGAAACCAGCCTTTTCAATCGCTGCAAGGATGACTTCGATGGCTTCGTTGTTTGCCTTTAGCGAGGGAGCGTATCCGCCTTCATCGCCGACGAGGGTCACATAGCCCTTTTCCTTCAAAACAGATTTCAACGCGTGATAGATTTCCGCACCCCAGCGCAAGCCTTCAGTGAAAGTTGGTGCGCCGAATGGCATGATCATGAATTCCTGCATGTCGGTGGACTGCCAGGCTGTGTGCGCGCCGCCGTTGAGGACGTTCATCATCGGGACGGGGAGTACGTGGGCGTACACGCCACCAAGATAGCGATACAGCGGCATCCCGAACGAGTTGGCCGCGGCTTTGGCGGCTGCCAGGCTGACACCCAAAATTGCGTTCGCGCCCAGTTTGGATTTGTTGGGTGTGCCATCCATGGAGAGCAGTTCGGCGTCCAGTCCGCGTTGGTCTGCGGCGTCCCAGCCGAAGAGTGCTTCCGCAATCACGCCGTTCACGTTGGCAACTGCTTTCGAGACGCCCTTGCCGAGATAGCGCTTCTTATCGCCATCGCGCATTTCCAATGCTTCATGTTCGCCGGTTGACGCGCCGGAGGGAACGATTGCGCGTCCAAAAGCGCCGTCCATCAAAACCGCTTCCACTTCTACAGTGGGGTTGCCGCGCGAGTCGAGAACCTCGAGCGCGGAGATGCTTTCAATTGTTGTATCCATTATTAACTCCTGAGATTATTGTGAAGAATGCGCCAAGTATAATCGCATTTTAGTTGGAGAGGCAATTTTGAAGATATTTGCCAATTGCTTGGCATTTGTCCTTGCTTCAGTCCCAAGCATGTTCGGTCTACTTTCTTTTTCGTTAGCTGTCATAATTGTTAGGTAAATAGTACTTGCTTCCCTTGCGCTATTTTATGGACGATGTAAAATAAGCTCAATCTTGGGAGACCTACCCAGGAAATTTGTGAGAAAGGAGACTACTACAATGTTATTTGCCCCCAAGGAAAAAGGTCAGGGTCTTGTTGAATACGCTCTAATTCTCGTTTTGGTTGCCATCGTCGTGATCGCGGCCCTCATGATCCTCGGACCCATCATCGGCAACGTGTTCAGCAAAGTGAACTCCAGCCTCAGCGGTGTGTAATCCGTACCAATTGTGAAGTTGTTAGAAAAAAGCCCCATCTTACGATGGGGCTTTTTTGTTGTCTGCTTTGCCTTACTTCCCAGCCCTTTCCTTCGCCGCCTTCAACAATCCTACAAACAGTGGATGCGGATTCATCGGACGGGATAAAAACTCGGGGTGGAATTGACTGCCCATCATATAGGGATGATCCGCCAGTTCGACGATCTCGACCAACCTGCCATCCGGTGACAGTCCTGAAAACACCATGTTATGCTTTTCAAAGTCGGCACGGAAGGCATTGTTGAACTCGAAGCGGTGGCGATGTCTCTCCTCCACTTCGGGAACCCCATACGCGGCGGCGGCTTTTGTTCCCGGTTGAAGCAGGCAGGGATAAAGTCCGAGGCGCATGGTCCCGCCCATGTCGGTGATCGAACGCTGGTCGATCATCAAGTCGATGATGGGATATTTTGTCCCGCGATCGAACTCGGAGGAGTTGGCCTCTTCAAGGCCAAGGACATTGCGGGCAAAGTCAATGCACATCACCTGCATTCCCAGACATAGTCCGAGATAAGGGACTTTCTTTTCTCGAGCATAGCGTGCCGCCAAAACCTTGCCTTCGATCCCGCGTGAGCCGAACCCGCCGGGGACAAGCACCGCATCCGCCTCTTTGACAATGTCCCAACCCTTTTCCTTTTCGAGGTCGGCGGAGTGCACCCAGCTAATCTCCACTTCGACATCGTTTGCCAGCGCAGCATGTTTGAGCGCTTCCCGCACGGACATGTACGCGTCCTGCAACTCGACATACTTGCCCACCAGTGCCACCTTCACTGAAGGCTTTGGCTTGCGGACGTGTTCCACAAGTTTTTTCCAGGGTTTCATGTCTGGCTGGCGCACCGCTTTCAGTCCCAGTTTGTTCACCACCAGTTCGCCAACGCCCATGTTTTCCAACAAAAGCGGTACTTCGTACAGCACGTCCGCTGTTTTCATCGGGATTACAGAATCCTTGTCCACATCGCAGAAGAGCGCAATCTTGTCGCACAGACTCTGGTCGATCTCCTGGTCGGCGCGGGCGATGATGAGGTTTGGCGAAATGCCGATGGAACGCAGCGCGGCAACGGAATGCTGTGTGGGTTTGGTCTTGATCTCGCCTGTCGCGCCGATGGTTGGCAGCCAGGTGACGTGGACGAACAGGCAGTTCTCGCGTCCCACCTCGTTGCGGAGCTGGCGCAGCGCCTCCAAAAACGGCTGCGACTCGATGTCACCCACCGTCCCGCCGACTTCGAGAATCATGATCTCCGCACTCGTCTCCTTTGCGGCAAGCCCGATGCGGCGTTTGATCTCGTTGGTGATGTGCGGGATGACCTGGATGGTCCCGCCCAGAAAATCGCCGCGACGTTCCTTGGCGATGGTCTCGGCGTATACCTGTCCCGTCGTGAAGTTGCTAACCCGCGTCAGGCGGTTATCGATGAACCGCTCGTAGTGACCCAGGTCGAGGTCGGTTTCCGCGCCGTCATCCAGCACGTACACTTCGCCATGCTGGTAGGGCGACATCGTGCCGGGGTCGACGTTGATGTACGGGTCGAGCTTTTGCACTGTCACCTTGAAGCCGCGTTCCTTCAGCAGAAGTCCCAGCGCGGCAGCGGTCACGCCCTTGCCGACGGATGAAACAACGCCGCCCGTGAAGAATAAATATTTTGTGGTCATGTCAAATCTCCTAAAAGAAGGTGACAGTCACTTGTTGACTATTTCTGGTCCATTGTCCAAAGTGACTGTCACTGGCTGTGACTTAAAATACAAAGAGAATGGGGAGGGCGTTTAAGCCCTCCCCATTCGGGGTTGCAAATTATTTGGGTGAAAAAATTTCTTCTTGTTCATCCGATCAACTTGAGCAGGTCTTCGGCGGCGCGGCGCATCTCCAGAAAGATCATGCCTAATTTTGCATCCGGGCGTGACATGGCTGTGAGTACCGCTTCCTCGCCGATGGCTGTCAGCACGATGGCACCCTTGTCGCCCTTGATGAAAACCTGCTCTAGCCCGCCGCGTCCCAGTTCACCTGAAATGCGCTCGCCGAGGCTGAGCATTGCCGCGGACATGGCTGAAACACGATCCTCTTCAACCCCCTGCTGCAAGGCTGAAGCCATGATGAGACCGTCCACAGAGACAACGGCGGAGGCTTCGATATCGGGTGCGGCTGCCTGCAGCGTGCGCAGGCGTTCCACCATCTGGTCTGAACGGGATTTTGCCATAACTTGATCTCCTGGGTAAGCGGGCTTCCCCGCCATGTATTAGCTTGAACGCCCTGAGTTTACCAGAAAATTAAATATTCGAGAATTGTCGGCGCATTTCAATTCCGAAATTTTCAAAATTTGACCCCATCCATTCTTCATGTTAAACTTACCGATTGCCATGTTCAAGCATCTCTTTGTTTTTGTAACCCTTTTTCTGGCCCAAACGGCGAATATTTCGATTGCTTCGCCTCAGTCTGGAGCTGTTTTGCGCGGACAGGTGGAGATCGTGGGGAATATGGACGTTCCGAACTTTGCCTCTGCCGAACTGGCTTTTTCCTACGCCTCCAACCCCGCCGACAGTTGGTTCACCATCCAGACCTTTTCCCAGCCCGTGAAGGAGCCCGTCATCGCCGTCTGGGACACGACAGCCCTCACTGACGGTGACTACGTCTTGCATTTGCGAGTGACTCTGCAGGATGGCTCCGTGCAGGACGCGGTGGTCTCGGACTTGAAGATTCGCAACGACGTTCCACTGCCCACCCCCTCGCCATCGCCAACTTTTCCCTCGCAGTTTTCAACTCCGCTGCCCGCCTTGACAGCGCAACCCGTCACCGCGCTTCCGACTTTTCCTTC
Organism: Anaerolineales bacterium; assembly: GCA_030834895.1. Taxonomy (GTDB): domain Bacteria; phylum Chloroflexota; class Anaerolineae; order Anaerolineales; family Villigracilaceae; genus Villigracilis. Next base: position 63,828 of record JAUQXA010000026.1, on the reverse strand, counting down.
ACCCACATCCCTGCCCGCCAACCCTGTCTCGGTGACACCAACCTTGATCAATTCCAACTTCGCGCGTGGGGCATTGATCACCCTCGTCTTGTTTGCCTTCTTCTCATTGATTCTCCGCCTCCGCAAGAACTAATCACCAATCACCATTTACCATGACCGAAACCTTCCTCATCATCGGACTGGGTAACCCAGGACGCGAATACAAAGACACCCGTCACAACATCGGCTTCATGCTGATTGACCGCATCGCCGTGCGGCTGAATGCGCAAGGCATGCGATTGCAATCGAAAGCCATTGTCACGTCCGCGTTGTATCAGGAACGAAAGTTGATCCTTGCCAAGCCGCAGACCTATATGAATCTTTCGGGACAATCGGTGCAGGGACTCTTGAATTTCTACAAGTTGCCGATGGAAAACCTGATCGTCGCTCATGATGACCTTGACCTGCCCCTCGGTACCATTCGCATCCGTGCCAGCGGTGGACCTGGTGGTCAGCGTGGTATGGCTTCAACCATCGAACAACTCGGGACAAAGGATTTTCCGCGCCTGCGCCTCGGCATCGGGCGTCCGCCTGGGCGCATGGACCCGAAGGATTACGTTTTGCAGCAGTTCTCGAAGGACGACATGACACTCCTACCCGATGTGCTGGATCGCGCCACCGACGCCGTCTTTGAGTTTGTGATGAAAGGGTTGAACGCGGCGATGAATAAGTTCAACGGTGATGTGCGGGAAGCATAAACGGATAATCTATGAAGTTTCCAGGCGGAAGAAGAAAATATTCTGTTGTTATTAGTCCGTTTGAGCAACATCTTGCTCAAGCGTTGGATGAATTGCGGCAAATTTCAGAAATAAAGGAAATCAATGGGCATGATGATTTTCTAATTGAATGGCGTTTGTCCAGTTCATGTATTTTGCATAGCTTTTACGCAGTAGATAGTCTGTTGAATTACTTAGCCTATCACTATTTCGATAACAGCGACTCAAGTTGGTATATTGAACCTGAAGATAGAATATTTATTACTGAAAAAAATCTGAAAGGCTGGCGAACATTATCTTTTGGCACGAGGATGCAGATCGTTTGGAACGAACAAAAATTTGCTCCTGTCCCAGCAGAAATAGATCGCAAGGTGATTGAACTAAAAAAATTAAGAAATAGTGTTTCACATGGAAATCCGTGCAGAGTAATATTTGAACACGAGTTTGTTCAAACTGATGAAAACGCTGTTAGAGGGATAGTTTACGATACTTATCCAGACCCTGATGAAAAAGAATTTTTGGACAAAGAATTTAATTATCTGCCCTATCTTAATAAAAATGACGCCCAAAAAGCAATCTGCATTGCGTTGGAAATCATAGTTTATATGCTTGAACAAGCGAAAGGATTTCATTTCGTAATCAAAACTTTTTATGGCGGCACTAAAGAATTTTGGCTTGATGGGAGTAAGTCTGCAGATGAAGTTTTTGTTAGTCTGGGTATAGATTTGTCTCGGGCGAATAATTCATGATGGAACTCCCAAGTAATCTTCGCGCTTCACCTTCTTACCAGCAACTGCTGACCCACATTCAAGCAGGGCGGACTCTCCCTGGCTTGGGACTTCCGCGCGCCGCGAGGCTGCCGCTGCTTGCCATCCTGCAAGCGGACTTGAACCGTCCGATTCTGCTGGTCACTGACCGCGCGGACCATGCCCTCGCGTTGTTCGATGAACTTGGCTTTTGGGTCAAGTCGCCGCGCTATCTGTTCGCGGAGCCGAATCCGCTTTTCTATGAAGACGCCGCCTGGGGAATCGCCACCCGTCGTGACCGCTTGCAGGCATTGACCGTCCTCTCCACTTACCATTTACCATTTACACAAAAGCCACCTTCGCCGCCCATCATTGTGACTTCCGTCCGCTCGCTGATGACGCGTACTTTGCCTCGGCGTGATTTTCTCAAGGCGTGCAAGAAGCTGTCAGTAAACCAGACCATCCAACCCGAAGCCCTGATCCGCGAGTGGGCGAGGATCGGCTATCAGCGGGTGAACACCGTTTTGGAGCCTGGTCAGTTCTCGCATCGCGGCGGATTGTTGGACGTGTGGACCTCCACCGACTCCCATCCCGTCCGCCTGGATTTCTTCGGCGACGAGATCGAGACCATCCGTCAGTTTGACCCAGCCACGCAAAGGACGGTTGAAAAACTGGAGACGATTCTCGTCACGCCCGCGCGCGAGTTTTTGGCGGAGACTGTTGACGACGGGGTGACGCTTTCCGAGTTTCACATCCCGCTGTTGCATTCCATGCCCGCATCGCTTTTGGATTATCTGCCGCAACGCGCGTTGGTTTTGGTGGACGATCTGAGTATGGTCGAGGCGATGGCAAATGAGGTGGAAGAGCAGGCGCTCAAGTTCAGGCAGGAGAGTATTGAAGAAGGCACGCTTGCGAAGGATTTTCCCGTCCCGTACGTGCCGTGGTCGGAGTTGCACGATACGTTGGGTGGCTTTGCCTCTATTGAGTTGGGTCACTCCACCGAAGCAGTGATCAGTGACCAGTCATCAGCCGTTAGTTTGGCGGAGCAGTTTGGGCACGATGAAAGATTCGGCGGACGGCTCAAACCGTTCATCGAATATCTCACCCCGATTGTCGAAAGAGGCGAGCAGGTCTTCATTGTTTCGCGTCAGTCTTCACGTTTGCACGAACTTTGGTTGGAGCATTATCCCGATTCAGAACATCCCAATCTCCAATTTATCGAAGCCTCGCTTTCCGAAGGCTTCACCCTCGCTACTCATCCACTCCCTACTCATCTAATCTCTGACTCCGAAATCTTCGGCTGGGAACGTCCACAGTCGCGGGTTCGACAGAAGCAAGCCGCCGAGACGCCCGAGTCTTTGTATGCCGATTTGTTGGTTGGCGATTACGTGGTTCACGTTGACCACGGCATCGGACGTTTTGCGGGATTGATCCAGCGGCAGTTGGAAGGTCACGAACGGGAGTTTCTCGCCGTCGAGTATGATAACTCCGACACATTGTTTGTTCCCGTCCATCAAGCAGATCGACTTACCCGTTACGTCGGCGCGGACGGTGGCAAGCCCAGCCTCGACCATCTTGGCGGACAGGGTTGGTCTGAAACCAAGGAGCGGGTACAGGAGGCGGTGCAAAAGGTTGCCGAGGACTTGCTCGATTTGTACGCGCGGCGTCAAGTGGTGGAGGGCTTTTCCTTTGCGGCTGATTCGCAGTGGCAGCGCGAACTCGAAGACAGTTTTCCCTACGTTGAAACCGATGACCAGAAGAAAGCCATCGCCGACATCAAGCGCGACATGGAGCGCGCCCGCCCGATGGATCGTTTGCTTTGCGGCGATGTGGGCTATGGGAAAACCGAGGTTGCCCTGCGTGCCGCGTTCAAGGCGGTGATGAGCGGCAAGCAGGCGGCGGTTCTCGTGCCGACTACCGTTTTGGCGCAGCAGCACTTCGAGACCTTCTCCCAGCGGCTGGCGGCTTTCCCTGTCACCGTGGAAATGCTTTCGCGCTTCCGCACGCCCCACGAGCAGACCGAGATTTTGTTCAAACTTGCGCTTGGTGAAATTGATATCGTTGTCGGCACGCACCGTTTGATTTCAGCCGATGTCGAGTTCAAAGATTTGGGGCTGGTGGTGATTGATGAAGAACAACGCTTTGGTGTGACGCACAAGGAGCATTTGAAGAAACTACGTACCGAAGTGGATGTGCTGACCCTGACCGCCACGCCGATTCCCCGCACGCTTTATATGGCGCTGACGGGCGTGCGCGACATCTCCAATTTGAACACACCGCCCGAAGAACGCCTGCCGATTGTGACGCACGTTGGACCATATTCACCGCGATTGGTGCGTCAGGCGATTCTGCGCGAGTTGGAGCGTGGCGGACAGATTTTCTTCGTCCATAACCGCGTGAACACAATTGACGCGATGAAGGCGCACCTCAACAAACTCGTCCCCGAAGCGCGGGTGGACATCGGTCACGGGCAGATGGCGGAAAGCCAGCTTGCTAACGTGATGCACCGCTTCAACATGGGTGAGATCGACATTCTGCTTTGCACGACCATTATCGAATCGGGCTTGGACATCCCCAATGCCAACACGCTGATCGTTGACCGCGCCGACACCTTCGGGCTTGCACAACTCTATCAACTTCGCGGACGGGTGGGCCGCGGCGCGATGCGGGCGTATTCCTATTTCTTCCGTCACAACAAGATGGCGCCCACACAGGATGGTCAAGCGCGGCTGGAGGTCATTGCCGAAAACACCCAGCTCGGCGCGGGCTACTCGATTGCCATGCGCGATCTCGAAATTCGCGGCGCGGGTGACTTGCTCGGAACCCGTCAGCACGGATACATCCAGTCCGTCGGCTTCCACCTTTATACGAGAATGTTGGCGGATGCGGTGCGACGGTTGCGACACATTGCGGGTCAAACGCGCCGCCCTGAGCTTGTCGAAGGGTCGAAAGTCGATGCTCAGGAAGATTCATCCTTCATCCTTTCTCCTTCATCCTTGAATCTTCCCCTCTCCCTTCCTGTCAACGTTGACCTGCCCCTCGCCATCGGCATTCCCAGCGACTACATCTCCGACCAGGAATTGCGCCTGCGGTTGTACCGCCGTATTGCGGATTTGCGTGACGAAACTGAACTTGATGCGCTCGGTTCTGAATTCCGTGACAGGTTTGGCCAATTGCCTGAGATGGTGCAAAACCTGCTGTACCAGATGCGGGTCAAACTCCGCGCCGAGAAAGCTGGCTTGTCTGCGGTGAGTCAGGAATCGTCGGGGCAGATTCTGCTCAAGTACACGTCACCAGCCGACGGGTCGGACGCCGGGCTGAGCGGGTCGAAGCCAGTGCGCCTCCCCGATTTGGGAGATGGAGTCCGCGGCGGCAAATCCGCTTATTGGGTGACGGTATCCAAAGAGGAAAATTGGATGGTGAAGTTGTTGGATGTTTTAGATAATTTGGTAAATGGGTAATTGGTAAATTGGTTATTGGTAATTGGTACACTTCAAATCATCTTTTAGATTCTTGATTGTCTCATCGCGCTGTTGAGATGGGGGAGCACTTGCGGTGATCCTATCCAGTGCGGAACAAAGGCTGGGCTCAAGTCCCACCGTGATTTTGTTTGCGAACCTGGTTTGCTTTTTGACATACTCCCAATCTTCAAGATGACCGTAGCCCTCGATGAAGGGGATATACTCGAATCCGTTATCCGCCCGCTCGCTGATGGCTTGGGACTCCTCCCACAGCCGCGCAATCTCGTCCCATTGACTGTACTGTCGGGCGAGGTCTGCCTTCTCGAAATAGTAGCACCAGGTCTGGGTGTTCTGTTTGCCATAGATGATCTCAGGCAGGCTGGCTTCGCCTTGACCGATCAGGCTGATGTTAGACCCTGCGCTGAGTTGCCGCATGTCGTTGCTGACCAGCCGCAGGTTGGTATCCTGCGGTTGCATGACCCACAGGCAGCGTTTGAGTTCGGGATTGAACGAAAGCAAAAGCATCTGTTTGCTGTCCCCTGAAAAGTTCATGGTGAGTTTGCTATATTCGAGCGGAGCGCCCCGAAGCAGGTCGCCGACGTTTGGGTTGGTGTAGTAAAACGGGAAATACCAGTAGGGCGGCGTTTGAATGTCACCGGGTTGGTAGGCGGTGATAATGGAAAAGGAAACCGCGTATTCGCCCATCACGCCGAGGATTTCCTCATCGGTGAACAAGGCTGTGCCTGCTTGAATTTGCGGTGCGCGCCAGAGGAGTTGTTGCAGGAAACGTTCCTGCTTTTCCCACGAGTATTGAAATTCCTTGGTGTTATCCAGATGGAAGTTAACCGCCAGTGCAATACACAGTGAAAGCAAAACAATTTTCTTTTTCCTGTCATTGACGAAGTAATCGATAATCAGGACCAGCAGGAAAGCCGCGCCCAGCATGGACGGAATCCCGAAGCGCGAGGCGGAGATCAGGTTTTTGCTTTCGAGGATGTACCTGCCGATGAGCCACACGGGCAGACCGCCAACCATCAAGCCGACAGCGGCAAGCAGGATGCTTCCTTTGGACCAGTCGTCGGCTGGAGGCTCTTTGCCCGAGTCAAGCCTGTTGAGATACAAAAGCGCCATTCCGAAGCTAATCACGCTGAGGACCAATCTGAAGCGGACGTACACCGAACTGAAATCCAGCAGTTCCGCGCTGACGGCGCTTTGCCAGCCAATCGTCATCACCGAAACGGCGTCCTTGATGGAGGCAGTCAGCAGGAAGCCGATGGCTTTGAATGGTTCGCTGAACAACTGGTTGAGAATGACAGGTGTGTTGCGGGTGACTCCCTCCACGTTTTGGAAGAGGAAGGCTCGCCAGTAGGCGTAGACTCCTAGAACGAGCAGATAGGGAAGCCAGTGCAAAAGCATCTGCCAGAATCTTTTTGACACACGGGGTTCATTTCGAGAGATCAGAATCCAGAGAATGAGGGGGCGCAGCAATTCAAGTCCAGCGAAGTATTCGCTGGTGAAGAGGTGGGCGGCTTGCAGGAACGCGGCGGGAACGAACAGCCAGAGGTATTTTTTTTGCTGGACGGCAAGTATCATCAGATACAGCGAGAGGTTGAAAAAGACAAATCCCACCCAATGGTGCGTGGAGCCGACTGCGAATGGCTGGAGCATGAAAAACGGATACACCGCGAACAGCATCGCAATCGAAACTGTCTCACGGGTGCGGTTGGGCCAGATCGCAGATAACACTTTCCAAAACAACACTACCGTCAGCCAACGCATGAGCAATGCGGCAATGTGCCAGTAGAGCGGTTTAAATCCCAACACCTTGAATGCGAAAATGTACAACCATGCAGCGTACGGACGGCTATCATACAAAAGCATTTCGCGCAGACTTGCGATCCCTTTGTTGTATGCGTAAAACACATAGGGCCAATCGTCCATATAAAAGCCGAGGCTGGGAATCATCAGCCCAAAACCGAGTATGCAGGCAACCAGGAATGCGAGCGGCGCGCTTTTTTCTGTGAATTGTATTTTTGCGAAATGAGATTGGAGCGACTTCATTATGGGTAGGTGTTCGTCAACCAGTCGAGCGGATCCACCTGGATGCCATTGACCCACAATTCCCAATGCAGGTGTGGACCTGTGACACGTCCCGTGCCACCCACTTCACCGATCACCTGTCCCTGTTCCACCACGTCACCGACCTGCGCAAGGAATTTGGACTGATGCCAGAACCCGCTGTACACGCCCCAGCCATGGTCGATGATGATTGTACCGCCGCGCACTGTCCAGTTTTCTGCAACGATCACCTTTCCACGCGCTGGTGCGGTAATGGGAAGGCCTGTCCCGCCGCCGAAATCGAGACCGGTGTGAAATCCCTGGACCGAAAGTTCCGTGTTTAAGCCGATATATGTGCGGCGATTTCCAAAGCGCGAGGTAAAGTAGGTGGACTCGGCGTATTGGGAGGCTGGAGAGTAAAAATCACCAGACCATAGTTTTTCAGGAGTTACAGGACTGGTGATTTCAACCAACTTGTTTAACTCCGGTTCTGTTTCGGCGGGATCGATGGTTTTCGGATCAACGTAAAGCAGCGGGTCGTCAGGATAATTCCCCGAAACGATCAAAACGTTTTGTTCGTAAGATTGCGTACTTCCATCGGGCAGGGTTGCATCCATCCGCAGAGGGTAGACGCCCGGATGGAGCAGTGCATGGACACCCTGTAACGCGACCTGTGTCCCATCCTCCAACGGAAAGAAATGTAGTTGATGGTCAACCAGAATGCCGCCAAGCGTGACATCGGGGCTGGCGGTTTTCACCCTGATGACGCCGGTGCCGCCTTGTTTGAGTGGCAGGTCGCGTATCTGTGCGCTGACAAAAGCGGAAGGCAATCCGCTTACAGTTTGCTCGACGCTTTCGCCCGGCGCAAAAAGAGTATCGCCAGGGACGGCGTCCCATGAACCTTGCAGGTCGTTGTAATAGGCAACTGTCCACACATCGGTATTTTGTTTGGCAGCCGCTTCGAGCAGCGATTCACCTGTTTTGGTCGAGATGCGCTTGTTAAGACCTTGATTTCCCTCCTGCACTGGCACGATCATGTTTGTGCCAACGTAAAATTCGCTTGGACTGACGATGTGGTTCAACTTCTTGAACATGTCCAGCGGAACCTGGGTGCGGCGGGTGAGGCTGCGGAACGAATCTCCGAAGTTGATGCGTTGGGTGTTGATTACTCCTGTGATGCCATTGAGACCAGGGATAACAAGTTGCTGCCCCACATCCAGTTGATTTGGGTCCGTAATGTTATTTGCTGTCATTAGGTCTGTCTGGCTGATGCTGAAGAACACCGCAATCGAGGACAGGCTGTCGCCGGGTTGGACAATGTAAATCGGTCCACTGACTTCCTGGGCATTTATGGATTGGAGAGGAAAAATCAGCAGGGAAAGAAGCAGGAGGAATGAAATAAAATGTTTGGTCATAAGTGTTGGAGAAACGAGTTCAGGCAGTAACGCCAAACTCGTTACGGATTTTTGAATTCGACCTTGTCGCCGATTTCATAGTCCCCAATACGGTCGGGGTGTATTTCGAGCGTGAATTTTGCATCCGCTTTGGGGAAGTAGGCCGGATGCCAGGATTTTGCGATGATCTTATCCACCACGGTCATTTCGGAGTTGATCCAGAAGACTGCAAGGTCGAACGGGACAAAGAACATGTGGATGGAGGTGTCGAGACGGGAATCCCGCTTTTCGACCAAAAGCAATCCTTCGTCGAAACCAAGGGATTTGCGAAACATCAGTCCGCGCAGGCGACACTGAAACGAATCGCAATATCCCACATGAGGTGGGGATTTAATTTCTTTGTTCAGGTTATGGACAATGATGGGGCGGGGCATGGGATTCAAGATAAAACGAGGCGGCTCTCCGCCGCCCTGGAATAATTTCTACGATTTCGAATTGAGGATTTTTTCGACGCTGTCCACCAGTTCCTGCGGACCGAACGGCTTGGCAATGTAATCATCCACCTTGGCGATGTGCAGTCCCAATACCTTGTCAATGTTTTGAGCCTTTGCGGTGACGATAATCACGGGAATGTTGCGCGTGGATTCCTCGGCTTTCATTTGTTGGTATACTTCCCAGCCATCCATGTCGGGCATCATCAAGTCAAGCAGCACAAGGTCTGGATGCATGTCATGGACCAGTTGAAGGCCTTCTTTTCCGCCTGGGGCGCCAACCACCTCGAATCCACGGCGACCAAGAATGAGCTGGATGAGGTCGATCATTTCCGTTTCGTCTTCAATGCAAACAATACGCTTGACAATTGTATTATTCATATTTCTCCTGGCTTTTGCCGCAAGTTTACCATAGAACAAACGAGGATAAACTTATGAAAATCATCACCTGGAACGTGAATGGAATCCGCGCTGCATTGGGGAAGAACGCGCTGGATTGGGCATTTGAACAGCGACCCGATTTTCTATGTTTGCAAGAGGTGAAAGCGCGCGAGGAGCAACTGGACGATGAGCAACGCCTGGTGCTCAAATTTCCCCATGTCTGGAATGCGGCGCAGCGACCCGGTTACAGCGGTGTGGTCACCTTCTTCAAACAGCAACCACTTGAGATCGTGTTGGGGATGGGCGATGAGCAATTCGACGTCGAAGGGCGCGTAATTCAGACCGTCTGGGCTGGAATCCGCCTGTTCAATATTTACTTCCCAAACGGTCAACGCGGACAGGATCGCGTAGGCTACAAACTGGAATTCTATGCCCACCTGTTGGACTTGTGTGACAAGCTTCATAAAAAGGGCGAACAAATTATCATTACTGGAGACTTCAATACCGCCCACATGCCCATCGATTTGAAGAATCCAAAGGAGAATGAAAAGACCTCAGGCTTTTTGCCTGAAGAACGGGAATGGGTGCGGAAGTTTTTGGATCACGGTTTTGTGGATGCCTACCGCCGTCTGTACCCCGACAAGGTGGAATATACCTGGTGGACATACCGCCTCAACGCCCGTCAGCGGGGCATCGGCTGGCGGCTGGATTATTTCCTCGTCTCCGAGTCCCTCCTGCCGCGCGTCGGGGATGTCGTCATCCATGACAAGGTAATGGGGTCAGACCACTGTCCTGTGGAATTGGTGTTGGAATAGCCGGCATTAGGGGGTAGGTTGTTGCGGACGATCTAAATTTGTATCATCCCAGGAGGCTGGGTCGTTGAGTGATTCGAGGTGCGTGAATACGGTGGCATTTGGCAGGGCACGCCGGATATCTGCTTCGATGTTTTCCAAAAGCTGATGACCCCGTTCAACCGTCCACTGTCCGGGAACTAGGAAATGGAACGACACGAACTGGCGTGACCCTGCCTGGCGGGTGCGAAGCGCATGATACTGCACTCCGTCCTGTTTGTAATTTTCGAGGACGCCTTTTAGCGTGTTCTGCTCTTCAACAGATAATGCCGTATCCATTAATCCCAGGGCGGACATACGTACGATGCGGACTCCCGACCAAACGATGTTCCCCGCGACGATGAATGCGACAATTGGGTCGAGGCGTTCCCATCCGGTGAGCGCCACTGCGCCGACCCCAACCAACACGCCAACGGATGTCCACACATCCGTCATTAAGTGATGCGCATCGGCTTCAAGTGTAATGGAATTATAGCGTTTGCCGGCTTTTAACAAGATGAGCGCGACGACCAGGTTTACGAGTGATGCGGCAACCGAAACCGCCAGTCCCAGACCAACCTGATCGAGCGGTTTTGGCGTGATGAGTCTTGGGATCGCTGTAATGACGATGCTTATGGCGGCGATCAAAATTAACGTCCCTTCGACGCCGCTTGAAAAGTATTCGGCTTTGCTGTGACCGTATGTGTGGTCTTCATCTGCCGGGCGGGCGGCGACGGTCAACATTGCCAGCGCCATCAACGCGCCGACAAGGTTGACCAGTGATTCGAGCGCATCGGAGAGCAGACCAACGGAACCTGTCAGCAGATATGCAGCCGATTTTAGCGCAATGGTGACGACTGCCGCGCCAATGGAAAGCCAGGCAAAACGGGTGAGGGATGAGCGGTCTGATTGTAAGGATGTCATAACTTGGCGGACATTGTAACGCGTTACTTGACTAGCTGGGAAGTGAGGTTTGTCTTTTTAAACCTAAAATTGGGCGTATGTTTTTTGAGGTTTGGCACATCCCAACTGGATGAGATATTGTGCGAGCATTTCTTGGAAAATGTCCGGACCGGTTGTTTTTGCGCCGAGGTTTCAGCTGGAATCTGCCGTATTAGAGAATCATATAAATTTCCGCTGTACACGTCGTCTAAAGGATGGGCTTGGTATAATCCAGTCGAAAGTCAAATTTGGAGGATTCCGTGAATTCCCGTAGTCAATCGTTTTTTGTGTATTTCCTTCTGATCGTCGCCATCGGCGCCATGCTGTTCATGTTCTTCCAGGAGAGCACTGCTACAAAGGAGCCGCTCACCATTAGTGAGGTCGCGCGGATGATTCAGAGTGGTCAGGTCGCGCGCGTTATTATTGAAAGTGACGACACCATCCGCGTGGTGAAGGTCAATGGGTCTGAAGAGACTGCCGACGAATCTCGCAAGGAGGCGGATACCACTCTCATTGAACAGCTCCGCGATTATGGCGTCACTCCTGAGCAGCTTGGTGACGTGAACATCGAAGTCAGCGCCCCCTCTGTGTGGACGGGCGTACTAAGCGGTGCTTTTTACATCCTGCCTGTCCTGCTGATGGGTGGCGTGTTGTGGTTCATTTTCCGTCAGGCGCAGGGCAGCAACAACGCCGCCATGTCCTTTGGTAAGAGCCGCGCGCGCATGTTTAGTGGTGAGCATCCCACCGTCACCTTTGCCGATGTTGCAGGTGCTGACGAGTCCAAGCAGGAACTGGCCGAGGTCGTTGAGTTTCTCAAGGAGCCGCAGAAGTTCATTCAACTTGGCGCGCGCATTCCCAAGGGTGTTTTATTGGTTGGACCTCCCGGAACGGGCAAGACCCTGTTGGCGAAAGCTGTCTCCGGTGAAGCTGGTGTGCCCTTCTTCTCCATTTCTGGTTCTGAATTCGTTGAAATGTTCGTGGGCGTGGGCGCAAGCCGCGTGCGCGACCTATTCGACCAGGCCAAGCGACATTCCCCCTGCATCGTCTTTGTGGATGAAATTGACGCCGTAGGTCGTCAGCGTGGAGCGGGGCTGGGCGGCTCGCACGATGAACGCGAGCAAACCTTGAACCAGATGCTGGTTGAGATGGACGGCTTCGACACCGACACCAACGTCATCATCATTGCCGCCACCAACCGTCCCGACATTCTCGACCCAGCGCTGTTGCGCCCCGGTCGTTTCGACCGCCGCGTGACGCTTGACCGCCCTGATGTGAAGGGACGTGAAGCCATTCTGAAAGTCCACGTCAAAGGCAAACCCCTCGACCCGCAGGCTGACCTTGCTTCTGTTGCCCGTGGCACTCCCGGTTTTGTCGGCGCAGACCTGGAGAACCTGGTCAATGAAGGCGCAATTTTGGCCGCCCGCCGCAATAAGAAATCCATCGGACAATCCGAATTGGAAGAAGCCATCGAGCGTGTGGTGATGGGACCGGAGCGCAAGTCGCGTCTGATTTCGGACGAGGAAAAGCGCATCATTGCCTATCATGAGGCTGGTCATGCGGTGGTGGCAAACGCCATCGCCGAAGCTGATCCCGTTCAAAAAGTGACCATCGTCGGGCGCGGACAAGCCGGAGGCGTGACCTGGTTCCGCCCCGATGAAGACCGCATCCTGATGTCGCGCAAGAAGATGCTTGCCACGCTTGCCATGGCGCTCGGTGGACGTGCCGCCGAAGAGTTGATCTTCGACGATATTACCTCAGGCGCATCGAACGATATCGAGCAAGTCACCCGCATGGCGCGCGCCATGGTCACCCGCCTGGGGATGAGTCCTGAAATGGGTACATTGACCTACGGTCAAAAGGAAGAGATGATCTTCCTTGGTCGTGAAATTTCTGAACAGCGCGATTACTCCGAGGCAGTTGCCGAGCAGATCGACCGCGAAGTCCGCAAGATCGTCGAGGACTCGTATAAGCTTGCCAAGTCACTGGTCAAGAAATATCGCAAGCAATTGGACACAGTCGCGCAGAAACTTCTTGAAGTCGAATCCATTACCCGCGAGGAATTCGAGCAGATCTTCCCGTCGCCGCTGGGTAAGAAGAGTGGCACCCCGCAGATTGCCGCTGGCGCATAAAGAAGTAAACAAGGAAACACGTACACAAGTAAAAAGAGCCTCGGAATTCCCGGGGCTCTTCCTTTTTTTCGCCTGTCTACCTGTGTACTTATTTACCTATTTACCTTCCTTATGCTGTCTTACCAATTCGCGTCTTAGTATTTTACCAACTGTCGTCTTGGGCAATTCGGTACGGAACTCATAATGGGTTGGAACTTTGTAGGGGGCAAGGTGCTCCTTGCAGTATGCCTTAAGGTCGGTTTCGTTCAGGGTTTCGCCAGGCTTCAACACGATCCATGCCTTGACCGTCTCGCCGCGCTGCGGGTCGGGGATGCCACCCACGCCCACCTCTAAAACTTTGGGATGGCTCATGATGGCTTCCTCCACCTCGCGGGGCCAGACCTGGAAGCCGCCGGGCTTGATGAGTTCCTTCTTGCGGTCGACGATGTAGAAGTAGCCGTCCTCGTCCATGCGGGCGATGTCACCGGTGAAAAGCCAGGTCTTGCCATCCTTCAACTTGCGCAAGGCGTTTTCCGTCTCCGTCGGCATGTTGTGATAGCCTTTCATCACCTGCGGACCGTGAATCACGATCTCGCCAATCTCGCCCTGAGGCAGTTCCGTTTCCCCGTCGTCAAGGCTGATGAGTTTCACTTCCACATCGGGCAGGGGCATGCCAATGGAACCTGTCTTGTTCTCGCCTTCCAACGGATTGCAATGGGTCGCGGTGGGAGCTTCTGAAAGCCCGTATCCTTCAAATACCTTGCCGCCGGTAAGCGCCTCGAACTTTTCCTTGGTCTCGCGCATCAACGGAGCCGACCCTGAAATGCAAGCCTTGATGGAGGACAGGTTGTATTTCCCCGCCTTCACATCGGGATGATTGTTAATGGCATTGTATAGTGTGGGCACGCCGGGAAAGATGGTTGCTTTGAACTTGCTGATATTGTCCAGCACGTCCTTCAGGTCGCGCGCGTTTGGCACCATCACCATGCTTGCGCCGTTTGCCAACGCAAAGTTCATCCCCGCCACCATGCCATAGACGTGGAACAATGGAATGCCCATCAATACCACTTCTTCGCCGGGGATAAGCGCCGGCATCCATGATTTGATTTGCAGCGTGTTCGCAACCACGTTGCGGTGCATGGCAACCGCGCCCTTTGGCACGCCCGTTGTCCCACCGGAATATTGGAAGACTGCCGTGTCATCGGGAGTAACTTCCACGTTTGGCTTGGGCGCGCCGGCATGTTTTTTCAACAAATCCTGCATCCAGAAATCGCCGCTCTCCAACCCATCGAGACGGTCGCCTTCCTTTTTCTCCTTCGCCAGCGTGAAGAGCAGACGCAGCACGGGTGGCAGGGTCTCCTTGATATTCGAAACAATGATTTTCTTGAGGTTGGACTTTTGCCGCGCCTCCGTCAACTTGCCGTAGAAACGGCTCAGCGCAAACATCACCTCGATGTTCGCATCCTTGACCGGGAAAACAATCTCATCCACCGGGTAGGTGGGATTGACCGCCACCACCACGCCGCCCGCCTTGAGAATGCCAAAAAAGGCGATCACAAACTGCGGCGTATTGGGCATGAAGATGCCCACACGATCGCCCTTCTTCACCCCCATCTCCGCCAGCGCGGCGGCCATCGCATCCGTCAGCGCATTCATCTCCCGGTATGAAATGACCGCGCCTTTGAATATCGTGCAGGCGTGGTCAGGGTACTTGCGCGCGGCTTCCTCCAAAAAATGAAACAGCGGCGCTTTCGGGTATTCGATTGTCTGAGGCACACCCTTGTCGTAATGTGCCAGCCACGGTTTGTTGCTCATATCTCCTTCTCCTTTGGCGGTGTAAGAATTATGGACAAACTATATCTTGAAACTATTATAAGCCAATCAACACGCCTTGCAAATGGATTTCGATTTCCTCTTTTTGATTTGGATGGAACCATCGAATCTGCGGATCGGACTCCTTGAACCAGTTTGATTGCCGCCTGACGAAGATTCGCGTCATGCGTCGCATCTCGACCTTAGCCTGATCCTGGCTCCATTCAGCCTTTGCCACGCGGATAGCTTCCCGGTACCCGATTGCCGACATGCTGGGCAGGGAAGGGGAGTAACCTTTTTGCAACAGCCCTTTCACTTCGTCGATGAATCCGCTGGCGAACATCAACTCGATGCGTTCATCCACCCGACGATACAACTCCTCGCGTGGGCGAATCAGCCCGATGGAAATCAAATGATAGGGCGATTCAACCTGTCCGCGTTGAGCGGAAAACTTCCTACCAGTCGTCAAAATCACTTCTAACGCACGGACGGTTCTCCTCACGTTGCGGGCGTCGATCTTATCCGCCGCTTCGGGGTCGAGTATTCGAAGTCTGTCGTGTAGCCACTCTGGGCTATTTTCATCTTTGAGTGTCTCCAAAACATTCCGCAGCCGCTCATCCGGTGTGACTTCCGGCGGCGACCAACCCTCCGTTACCGCGCGGACGTACTGTCCCGTCCCGCCAACCAGAAAGGGGAGTTTGCCGCGCGCATGAATATCCGCGATGATTTCCTTTGCCTTCTGTTGGAAGACCGCCAGACTTAAGGTCTCATCAGGATTGACGATATCGATCAAGTGATGCGGGACCCGCGCCATCTCCTCGCGTGAAGGCTTGGCGGTGCCGATGTCCATGCCGCGATAGAAGAGGCGCGAATCTGCCGAGACGATCTCGCCGTTGAACTTCTCCGCCAGTTGGATGGCGAGCTCGGTTTTGCCGACAGCCGTCGGACCGACGATCAGGATGAGGGGCGGTTTTTGAATAGCCTGAACTACCTTTCCAAAACAGATTCAGCGGGATTCGACGGATTGTAGTAAACCGTCACTGTCGAACCAATCGGGTACTTTTGAACGGTCGCCTCCGCCTGCCCACTTATGCGGACGTTGAGGAATTGTTCGCCCGCCTTGATCCGCTGGCTTTGATAGCGCTGTCCGCGCACTTCGTATTGATAGACAACCACCGGGTAGGTGGAATGACTTCCGCTTGAGTAGCTCGATTGCACGGACGACATCATAATTGTTCCTGTGACGCTTTGCCACGTCTGCGCGGACTGGCGGTAAGCCATGCTTTGCTGGTTGCGTTTGTACAGGAAATATCCCAACCCGCCGAGAATCAACAGCGGAAGCAAAACACTGCAAATCACGCTCACCGCGGTTATCAGCAACCCGGAACCCGCCATTACCCATCCGAAGATGTCCATAAGTTTCTCCTTTTCTAAAGTTGGTTACATTGCTCACTTGACTTTCTGATAAACTTTAATTGTTCATCCATTTTAACACTAAGGCAGGCAGATATGATCAATTGGCAGGAACTGGTGATTGACATGTTCGTCGAGCAGTTGCGGACGGTGTACCAACGGACATACGGCGATATCAGCAGCGACATGGGGCGCGTCGTGATCTGGTGCGGGCGGCTGGCGTTGGAAAACATTGCGAATTCCGATGCACTCTATCATGACGTTGACCACACCATCATGGTGGCGCTGGCGGGTCAGGCAATCGTCGAGGGTAAGCATTTGCGTGAAGGCGGCATCACGCCGCGCGACTGGATGCATTACATGATCGCCGTTTTGTGCCATGACATCGGTTACGTCAAAGGGGTGTGCAGAAACGATACGAAGGATATGTTTGCCACCGGCGTCGGCGACGAAATGGTTTACATTTCCCCCGAAGGCACTGACGTTGCGCTCACGCCATATCATGTCAATCGCAGCAAGTTGTTCGTACGCGAACGCTTTGGGACAGGACTGCTTCAGGAGATGACGAATCAATTGGATGCGGAAGTGATTACCTCCTACATCGAGATGACCCGTTTCCCATCCCCAGTGGATGATTTCTACAAGGATACAAAAGGGTTGGGCGGTTTAGCGCGGGCAGCGGATTTCATCGGTCAACTGGGCGACCCGGATTACTTGCGAAAAGCTCCCGCCTTGTTCTATGAATTTCATGAGCTTGGATTGAACGAAAAGTTTGGTTACAAAGCTCCGAACGATTTGCGTAAGAAATACGCCTCGTTTTACTGGAACAGCGCCAGGCCATATATTCAGGATGCGCTTTTGTATTTGAGTCTGACCGAAGATGGAAAGCAATGGATCGCAAATATGCACTCGCACGTTTTCGACGCGGAACATGATCAGGGAATATGAAAATGAAAACTTCCGATTTCCCGAAGAAATCGGAAGTTTTCATTTGAGGCCTAGACCCTTTTCTTGTATTCGCGGATATTATCTGTTGCCTCATCCAGCCTTGCCACTTCCTCGTCGGTCAATCTCCAGCCCGCGCCTCCGGCGTTAAGCTCTGCCTGGCGGACATTCTTCGCGCCAGGGATGGGGAGTGTATCTTTGCATATAAGCCAGTTGAGCGCCACCTGTGAGACGGTCTTATCGCCATGATTCAAGCCGATCTCCTGTAAAAGTTTGATGACGGGTGGAAGTTTCCTTATAAGCTCACCGTATTGCATGCCGCGCGTGCCGGGTGGAGGATTCTCCAGAGTGTATTTCCCCGTCAACAACCCCATTTCAAGCGGGGAATAGGCGATCAGGCGGATGCCTAATTCCTTGCAGCGTGCAAGCGTACCATTCTTTTCCACTTCGCGGTTTAGCAGGCTGTAATGTACCTGATTCGATGCAAGAGGAATCCCGTGTCGTCCGAGGGTGGTGTACGCCCGCAGCATGTGTTTCTCCCCAAAGTTGGAGACTCCCACCGTCCGCGTCCAGCCGCGCTTGACACATTCCACCATGCCTTCCATCATCTTTTCAGGACTCATCAGCGGCGAAGGCCAGTGGATTTGGTATAGGTCAACAGAATCAAGTCCCAACCTTTCGAGGCTTTCCTTCAACGCGCGTGGAATGGATGCCTTTGTCAGCCTCCAGGGCCAGGGGAAGAACTTGGTCGCCACCAAAACAGGTTGATCCATGTCCTTCAAAAACTGACCGAGCAATCTTTCCGAATAGCCTGAACCGTAGATCTCGGCGGTATCCACAAAACGGACGCCGAGACTGAGTGAAATATCAAATGACTCCCGAATTTCCTTGTCAGTGTGTGTTTGCCCATATCCCCAGACGACCCGATCTCCCCATTGCCATGCTCCCAGTCCCATTTCGATGGCGTGCAAAAAACGTGTTTCGTTGCTGACTTCCGACATAGCGCCTCCTCTGTGAACTGCCCGATTTTATCTTAAAAACGGAATTCCCTGAAAATTCGGTTACAATTTAGCCCGCAAAAATTCTATTTGGAACTGATGGAACTCGAGACCCGACCCCTCCCTAGCCCCTCCCCATTTTCTTGAAAATGGGGAGGGGCTGAGGTGGGGTAGAGTCTGGCGCTCCCTAAGTTCTGGGAGGTTCCCCGTATGTCCAACCCCAACTTGCGGAATATCGAATCCGCATCCGACCTCAGCCAGCGGCTGGGTCTGCCCTTTTCCAATTTAGCCCTGTTGACTCGCGCCTTAACTCATCGCTCCTACGTCAATGAATATGAATCGGTCGAGGATAACGAACGTCTTGAATTCCTCGGCGATGCCGTGCTGGATTTCATCGTTGGTGCGTGGGCGTACAACCGTTTTCCCGAAATGCCCGAAGGCGACCTGACCAAGATCCGCTCGGCGCTTGTCCGCAATGATCACCTGGCAAAGTTT
This sequence comes from Anaerolineales bacterium, assembly GCA_030834895.1. GTDB lineage: Bacteria > Chloroflexota > Anaerolineae > Anaerolineales > Villigracilaceae > Villigracilis. The sequence continues at coordinate 44,999 of JAUQXA010000026.1, read as the reverse complement.
GCCCGCAAACTGGAATTGGGAAAGGCACTTCGCCTTGGACGAGGGGAGGCTTCTTCAGGCGGACGTAACCGCGACAACTTGCTTGGCTCTACCTTCGAGGCGTTGATCGGCGCCCTGTACCTTGATGCGGGTCTCGAAAAAGTGAATGCCTTTGTCAACCCCATTTTGGAAGATGTGCGCGAGTCCATCCTCAACCAAATTCAAGACCCGAAGAGCGAGTTGCAGGAGTGGACTCAATCTCAAAAACTGGGCGCGCCGCATTATCGTGTGGTCTCCACCAACGGACCCGACCATGCCGTGACTTTTGAAATGACCGTCGAAATCGCGGGCGTGGAAAAAGGTCGCGGGTCGGGAACAAGCAAGAGCGGAGCAGAACACGCAGCTGCCAGGGATGCGATGAAAAAACTTGGGTTAATCTAATTCGTCATTGCGAGGGCAGTGTTCTTCTGCCCGAAGCAATCTTCAATTAACAGGAGATTGCTTCGTCGGGAAAAGCACCCTCCTCGCAATGACATCAATCTCAAATCATAAATCATAAATCTTCAATCGTAAATCGCACATGCCTCTTCGTCTAAAATCACTCGAACTGCAAGGATACAAAACTTTCGCCTCGCGAACGGTCTTTGAATTCGCGGGCGGAATTACCGCCATTGTCGGACCCAACGGTTCCGGCAAATCGAACATTGCCGACTCACTGCGCTGGGTGTTGGGCGAACAGTCCTATACACTTTTGCGCGGCAAGAAAACCGAAGACATGATCTTCTCGGGATCTGAGCATCGCGCGCGCGCAGGCATGGCGCAAGCCACCATCAGCTTCGACAACACCGACCAATGGCTGCCCGTGGACTTCTCCGAAGTGGCAATGACCCGCACCGCCCACCGTGACGGTCACAACGAATATTTGATCAACGGTCAGCAGGTGCGTTTGCGCGAGATGAACGAACTGCTGGCGCAGGCAGGCTTGAGTGAGCGGACTTACACAATTCTTGGTCAAGGTCTGGTGGATGCTTCGCTTGCACTCAAGGCTGATGACCGTCGCCGACTTTTTGAAGAAGCTGCGGGCGTCGGCTTGTATCGCTCCCGCCGTGACGATGCCTTGAAGCGACTCGATACCACCGAACACAACCTGGAGCGCGTCCTCGACATCATCGCAGAACTCGAACCTCGCATCCGCAGTCTGGAGCGGCAGGCGAAACGCGCCATCGATTTTGCCCGCGCCCAGGCGGACATGAAATTGATTCTGCGCGAGTGGTACGGTTTCCACTGGCATCGCGCCCAACGCGACCTGACCGACACCCGCGAGGCTGTGCGCGGACAGGAAGCCCGCGTCCGCGAAGCCCGTTTGGGACACGAAGCGGCTCAGGCGGAGTACACAACTTTCCGCGAGAGGCTTTCGGGACTCCGCGCCCAGTTGAACGATTGGCACCGTCAGTCGGCGGAATTGCACAACCAGCGCGAAGCCATCAGCCGTGAACTGGCTGTCCTCGAAGAACGCCGTCGCTCGTTGACCAACTCGCAGGCTGCGATTCTCTCCGACCAGGAACATGCGTTGAACGAGTTGCATCTCGCCAACGACCGTTTCCACGAGGCGGAGCAGGACATCCTGCGCGTACAGGGCGAACTCGAAGAGGCGAAGAACCAACTGGCGAACGCGCAAGCTTCGCTGCAAGCCCGCCAGGCGGAGCGTGCCGCGCTGGAAAATGAACTGGCGCAAATCCGCGGACAGCTCGAAAGTCTCAGCCAGCAGCGGGCGGAAAATAATGCCCGCCTCGACGAGTTAAAATCCCGCATCGAAGCGCAAAACCAGCGCATCGCGCAGACCAGGTCCGCGATAGCCAGCGGCGAGAGTCTTGCGGCGCGGGCAACGGCTCAGTACGAAGCGGCACGCAGGGCGCGGGAGGAAGCCAGCCTCGCGTTGCAGGAAGCCGAAGAAAAAGTCATTCAAAAGAAAAGCGAGTTCGAGCGCATCGAACGCGAACGGCGCGAAGCCCTCGAACAACGCACGAAGGAAGAATCCGAGCACTCGCGAGCCAAGGCTCAACTCGAAGTCCTCGAACAGGCGGAGCAATCGCTGGCGGGTTACGCCGAGGGCGCGAAGTACCTGCTCGATGCGGCGCGACAGTCCAAGCTGGGCGGCGTGCGCGGAGCGTTGAGTGCGGCACTCGATGTCCCCGCCGAACTCGAAACCGCCATCGCCGCCGCGCTGGGCGATACCCTCGACGCGGTTCTGCTCGAATCGAATCAACTCGAAGATGCGCTGACCTTGCTCGAAACCGACGACACAGGTCGAGCGGTTTTGTTGCCATTAACGGATCAGACTTCCGAAGTTTTCAAAACTTCGGAAGTCTCAGACGAAGATTACTTGGGCGTCGCCTCCGAACTGGTCAACGCGCCCGACGAATTGCGTGGCGCGGTGCGCGTGATGCTTGGGCAAACCCTCGTCGCCCGCAACCGTGGAGCCGCCCGCAGGTTGATTCAAAACTTGCCGCCCCACGCCCGCGTCGTCACCTTGCGCGGTGAAGTCTTCCGCGGCGACGGATTGGTCGTGGCTGGCAAGACGGCTTCGTCCTCCACGCTGGGGCGGATGCGGCGCAAGAAGGATTTGGAATCCGCTTTGAGTGGGTTGCTGACCCGTCTGGCTGAATCCAACGAAAAGGTGGAGCGGCTGTCGCATCAGCAGGCGGAAGCGCAGCGCGAGTTTGCACAGGCGGAAGTGGATGCCCGCGAATCCCGCGTCGGGTTGGGTGAACTTCAGGAGAACGAGCAGCAGGCTGGGTTGGAAGCCGAGTCGACGCAGCGCCAGCTCGAATGGCAGAAAAATCAACTCGTCCAGTTGCAAGATGAGGTGAGAGAGTCGGAAACGAGTCAGCGAAGACTCAGCGAGTCACAAGTGGAAGTCGAAAATCGTGCGACGGAACTTCAATCCCAATTGAAGGATATTTCCGCGAAGTTGAACGAACTTGCCGCCGACGAATTGCAGGAGCAGGTCTCGTACTGGAGCACGCGCGCGGCGGTGGCTGGACAAAGCGTCGAGAGCGCGAACGCCAAACGCGACGAACGCTCGAAGGAAATCACGCGGCTGGATGCGCGTCGCGTGGAACTGGCGACCCGTTTGCAGGAAGCCGACCACGCCCTGAGCGGACTCGACAACGAGAAGACTCGTCTGCGCGAAAACGAAATTGCGTTGCATGGCAAGATCGAAGAAATGCGCGTGCTGATCGAACCCGTCGAAAAAGATCTGGAAATGGCGGAGCAGGAGGAGAAGCGTTTGCAGGAAGCCGAGGCAAACGCCCAGCGGATTTTCGCCAACACCGAGCGGCTGTTTGGTCAGGCTCAGCTGGAGCAAACCCGCAAGCAGGAAGCGCTCGACAACCTTCACCAAAAAATCACCGACGATTTCGGCTTGGTGATGTTCGATTACGCGGCGGATGTTTCGGGTCCCGTGCCTTTGCCATTGGACGGCATGGTCGAGCAGTTGCCCATCGTCACCGAGCTTGCACCTGAGATCGAAGAGCAGTTGAATCATCATCGCGCCCAGTTGCGGCGCATGGGTCCGATCAACCCCGATGCGAAGACCGAGTACGAGCAGGAAAAGGAACGCTACGAATTCATGAAAACCCAGGTCGAAGACTTGCGCAAAGCCGAAGCAGACTTGAAGCAGGTCGTCGTCGAACTGGATGAAATTACAATCCGCGAATTCACCCGCACCTTCGACGCCGTGGACAAGCAATTCCGCGAGACGTTTGTCCGTTTGTTTGGCGGCGGGTCGGCGCGGCTGGCTTTGACCGACCCTGAGAATTTGGTCGAGACAGGAATTGAAATCGAAGCACGTCTGCCTGGTCGCCGCGAGCAGGGACTGGCTCTGCTCTCAGGCGGCGAGCGTAGTCTGACGGCGATTGCGCTGGTTTTTGCCCTGCTCAAGGTTTCGCCCACCCCCGTCTGCGTGATGGACGAGGTGGACGCGATGCTCGACGAAGCCAACGTGGGACGTTTCCGCGACCTGCTGGTGGATTTGAGCAAGGACACACAGTTTATCATCATCACCCACAACCGCAACACTGTGCAAGCCGCGGACGTCATCTACGGCGTGACGATGGGACGCGACTCAGCGAGTCAGATCATCAGCTTGCGACTGGACCAGGTCACGGACGAGATGTTGAAGAGAGCATAAGATGCAAAGGATGAACGCTTCGCGGGAAGGCTGAAGGATGAAAAAGAAAGGGGAATATGTAAGAGGTGAAAAGTAAAACGCCCAAATCAATTTGAGATGGGCGTTTTTGTTTCGGAATATGGAGATGATTTTAGGATTTGTCTTTCATTTATCCTTCATCATTCATTCCTCATCCTTGCATTTATGGCGCTGGTGTTGCGGTTGCCTTGGCTTCTTCGGCAATCGCTGTATTTTGGGCATTCGCCGCCTCGGTCGCGGCGGTGATGAAGTTCGGCTCGGTGGGGACGTGTTCCTTCCAGATGTCGAAGGTTTCCACTCCGTATTCCTCGCGGGCTTTGGTCAGCCAATCTGAGAATGCCTGACTCTTCGCGGTCGCGTACTGATCCGCAGTGAGCGGACGTTCCTGTTTGGCGATCAACTGGATGATGTGATAACCGAACTGGCTCTTAACAGGCGTGGTGGTGTAATCGCCTGTCTTTTCCAACGCGAAGGCGGCGGCCTCAAACTCAGGAACCATCGCGCCCTTTCCGAACCAACCCAAATCGCCACCGTTGGCCGCGGAACCAGTATCCGTCGAAGACTCTTGTGCCAACTTCGCAAAGTCTTCACCCGCCTTTAGTTTATCGATGATAACCTGGGCGATGGCTTCATCGGCGACAAGGATGTGACGCGCCCAGACCTGCGTTTCTGTGCGGGGAATGTCGGCGGTGATCGCCTCCTGAACCTTTTCTTGCAGTAATTGGTACTCAAAAAGCCCCAAGTAATCCTTTTCGCTGAGTCCAAGTTTCACGAATGAATCCTCGGAATCTTTGAATTCCTTTTCAAAGCCTTCCTTTGTATAAGGAGTGGATGTCGGCAGGGGCGTGGAGGTGGGACCCGCAGTCGCTGTGGCTTCAGGCATAAGTGTGGCGGTGGGTGTCGCTTCGATTGTGGTTGTTGCAGATGGAATGGGAGTCATCGTCACCAATGCAAACGCGTCTGCGGGGACTTCGGGCGTGGTGAATTCTGTCGCGGTGGGCGCTGCTGTCGGGGTTCCGTTTGGATAATACCCGAACGCATCCTGTTGCGCTTTGGTAAGTTCCTCCTCGCTGACAGTTATGCCGCGCTTCTTTGCTTCGAGACGGACCAACTGCTCGTTGATCATCTGATCCAGCACGGACTGTCCGATTGTCTCCGGCGCGTTAAGCTGGGATTCGATCTGTGTCAACTGGTTCTGCACGTCCATACCAAAGAGCTGCCCATATTGTTGGTACATGCCGTACTGCGAGAGTAATTGCTGGCGCTGCATGCGCACACGCGGCTCGAACTCTTTGACAAGAATTTCAGCATCCCCGACTTTGGCAACGGGTTTCTGAAGCTGCAGGTATTTCATGTCGAAAAGCCCGTAGCCAAGCAAAAGCGCGACAGTCACCACAATGCCGATGAAGACATACATGATAATGCGGCTCTGACGCCTTTCACGTTCGAGGCGCGCAATGTGTTTTTTATGATAAACAGGCTTTCCGCCTGGTTCAATGGTCATTTTCTTGCTCCTTTTGCATTAACACAATTTCGGGGCATGGGATTGGTTCCCATGCCCCGAGGTTGCTTCGGCGATTAGGAACGCCCGTCGTCCAGCGACCTGCCGCTGAATGGCAGAAGTGCCACATGGCGGGCCTGTTTGACAGCTGCCGCCACCACACGCTGGTGTTTGGCGCAGGCGCCGGTTTGTCGGCGCGGGCGGATTTTTCCTTCTTCAGTTACATACTTGCGCAATAGGTCGGTCTTTTTATAGTCGATGACCAGGGCCTTGTCGGCGCAAAATTGACAAAACTTGGGCTTGGCAAAAAATCTGCGGTCACCGCTGCCGGTTTCGCCGCCGCCCGAGTAGTTACGTTCTTCACTCATGATTTACTCCAAAAAACTAGAACGGGAATTCGTCTTCCGCCATGGCTGAGCCATTCTCGGCGGAGGTGGAATCAACTTCCTGGTGATTGTCGGTTGCATCGCGCCGGTCACCCAGCATCATCATCTCGCTTGCCACGATTTCCACGCTGGTATGCTTCTGTCCTTCCTTGCCATCCCAGCGACGGGTCTGCAGGCGTCCTTCAATGTAGACCTGTTGTCCTTTCACGAGATACTGTTTGCAGATCTCCGCGAGGTTGCCCCAGACCACCACATTGAACCATTCGGTTTCGTTGTGACGTTCGCCATCCGCGCTGTTCCATGAACGTCCAACCGCCACGGTAAATGTGGTAACTGGTTTCCCTGAAGGGGTGTAGCGCATCTCGGGGTCTTTTCCGAGATGTCCAATGATCTGTACTTTATTAAGACCTCGGCTCATAATAGATCTCCTTGGTAAATGACCAGACAATGCAAAACAGACTAGGCGGCAACAGAAAGCATGTGGCGAATGATTGGTTCCTGGTAGCGCAGATTGCGTTCCAGGTCGGCGGTCGTGGCGGGATTCATGGTCACATTCAGCAAAACGTACTGACCTTCGCGCTGCTTCTTGATGATGTAGGCCATCTTGCGCCGGCCCCAGACATCAACCTTGTCAACGCTTCCGCCTGATTCGCTGATCCAACCCTTGACCTTTTCGAGCAGACCGTTAAAAGCGGTTTCATCCAGGTCGGGCTGGAACACACAGACTAATTCGTACTTACGCATAGGGAAAACCTCCTTTCCATGGGTTTGTTCCTGTTCAAACCGTGGGTTTGCCGGGAACGGAAAGGCACGTTGGATTAAGACGTACCTGATCGAGCGGGCGCAAGTTTACCACAAAAATTGGTGTTTGGATGGAGCACCTGCCCCAGAGTTAATCAATCTTCGTGCTTCTCCAATTTCTTTGTGACTCTTAGCAGGATTACCGACACAAAAATCAAGACTACGGACAAAGCCAGCGCCACACCGAGGTTGCGCTCAAACCCAAGATAAATTGCCATGGGCATGGTTTGGGTTACACCTTCGAGATTCCCTGCAAATAAAATGGTCGCGCCGAATTCACCCAGTGCCCGAGTCCAGGTCAGGATGGCCCCACTGGCAAGAGTGCGACCGGTTAACGGGATGATGACGTCATAGAACAATTGCCATTGATTTGCCCCTTCCACGTGGGCGGCTTCCTCGAGTTGCTGGTCGATCTGTGAAAAACCGACTCGCGCCGACCTCACGTACAGCGGCGCGGCGACAAAGGTTTGGGCAAGGATGACCGCTGCCGTGGTGAAGGGCAGGCTGATTCCCAGAATATTCAACGCCGAGCCAAACAATCCTCTGCGCCCGAAGGCGACCAGCAACGCCAGTCCCGCTACGGAAGGCGGCAATACAATCGGCAGGTCGAGGATCAACTCCAGCCATGACTTATGCTTGATCTTCCAACGCGCCAGCATATATGCCAGCGGCGTGCCGAACACGGCCGCAATCAACGTGGTAATTGTACTTGTGATGAGACTTAGGTTAAGTGCGTGAAACGCCTGCTCTGAAAAGGCATTGTCAAAAAAGTGTGAGTTAAACGAGCGTAAAATCAACGCCACAAGCGGGAGCACGAAAAGGGCGAGTAAAATCCCGCCCGGGATGATGAATATCCACTTTGAATATCCTTCATCGAAAAGCCGGTGAACGAATCCTCGTATTTTGGTCATGAAAGATAAAAGGTCATGGGAGACTCCCCGCGACTTTTCCTTGACAGCGGTTACGGAATCGGACCAAAGCCCCATTTTTGCAGAGTCCCTTGTGATTCTATTGAAAGAACATACTCGACGAACTGCGCGGCAAGGTCGGCGTTCTCGGATTTGACCAGCGGCGCGATGGGATATTTAGCAATGATATTCAAACCGGCGGGGATTTCGATGGTCTTCAATTCGGGAGCGGCAACCCCATCGGAGGTGTACACAATACCCGCATCCGCTTCACCGAGTTGGATTTTGGCCACCACTTGTTTGACGTTATCTTCATTGGAGACAACATTTGCCAGTGCTTTGTCTTTGAAGTCAGCACCAAATGAAGCATTCATTTGCTCAAATGACTGACGGGCGTATTCGCCGACGGGAACCTCTTCGGCGGCCAGCACCAATTTGATGCCGGGTGTGCCAAGGTCTTCCAGTTTTTCGAGCGCGGCGGGATTATCCGCAGGCAGGATCACAACCAGTTTGTTGGTGAGGAAAATTTGCGGGACATTCTTACCAACAAGACCGTTGGCGACAAGGGCATCCATTTCTTTTGTGTTGGCGGATGCAAACACGTCAGCCGAAGCGCCCTCCTCGATTTGTGTGCGCAATGCCTGCGCGTTTGCAAAATTGAACACGATTGAAACGCCGGGATGGTCGGCTTCGAACGCCCTGCCGATCTCGGTGAAGGCCTCGGTCAGCGAGGTGGCGGCGAAAACCGTCAGCATGCGGGAAGATATTTCGGTGGAGCCAACTGTCGGTTGAGTTGTCGCGCTGCAGGCGGTCAAAAAAAGAACGAAAAAAAGAATCAAGACGCAGTTTCGTTTCATGGGATATGGAACTGGCTTTTTATCTCCACCATCCAATCGCGGATGAGTTTCATCTGACGGAGACGCAGATCGATGCTGAGCCGGTTGTAGACTTGTTCGGAAGGCAGGTGGACGGTTAAATCGGCAATGCGCTGAATGTTTCTTTCGATTTCAGCGCATTGTGCCGCGTAGATTCTGGCGGTATTTTCAGGGGTGTATAGATTTGAAAAATACAGTCGGGTGAGAAATTCCAGCCGAATGGAGCGGGCATTGCTTCCCGAACCGTTTTCAAGCCAGTCCATAAAGCGCTGGCGACCCGCAGGGGTGACGCGCAGCATCTGACGGGCGGGCAGTTTATCCTGTTCCACAAGCCGCGCCGAAATATCACCCCTGTTTTCCAACCGTTTCAAGATTGCGTACGCCTGACTCTGGCTCAGATGCCAGACATTTCCGAGTTCGGTGACAAACCTTTGGTGAAGGTCATAGCCGTGCCTTGGCCCTGAAACAAGGAAGCCGAGCAGGGCCAACTCAGGCGAGAGGGTGCCACTGTGTGGTTGACTTGTTGAACGGTTTCTACTCACTGGGTGAGTATATCTTAAATAGCCAAGGTGTTCAAGGCGGTCCCTGTGACTTTTTCTAAATGAGCGCTCAATTGTTCCGCTATCCAGATATTGAAGTCATAGTCAAATTCGGACGGCTCCCTTTCAATCACTTCTTCGAGAATCCGGCTGTACTTCGTCATCCGCCTTCAAGGGATGTCCGCTCTTTGGACGATTAGCGAGGGCTTTCACTCCGTCGCTTTGCTGGCCGCCTGCATTTGGGACACTTCTTATGGCTTGTTTCCTAAATGAAGTGGTCGGATTGCCTGCTTCAGGGCAGTGTGCGCCGCACGCCAGTGCAGTGATGGTCTATACGACGGCAAAGAGACTCTTCGGTCGCGGCGAACGCGCCCCCTTAGAGCGATACAAATTAGACTTTGAGAAAGCCAGACCGCTCTTATTGCCTTTTCCACTACTTCCGCAAATAGAATGTTATATTTCATCTTGTGCCTCGGGTAGGCTGGATTGCTGTTCACTTCCTATCTTACCTGAGGCTCTCTTTCCCTGACATCCTTTGCGTACACACCAAATTCCAGAACCTTATTACACCATGTCCCGTGTGGTAGACTTGGCTCGCTTATCAAGGAACTTATACATGCAATCTGTGAATAAACGTCTCTTAATTGCCTGGCTGCTCGGCATTCTGTTTTCCTATTTGTTTGTTGGTTACATGGAGAACTTTTATCAAACCTATCTTGCGATCGTATTATGGACTATTCCAATCCATGCGCTGGTTGGGTTATTTATTTATTATCTGATTGGAAAAATTACCAGGGAAATTTATTCGAAATCAGCAGATACACTCATCGCCATAATCCTGTTTGCGGCATTGCTCGTTTTTGCGCCTGCCATGTACGTCATGGCAAAACCGTTTCCCAACTTGTTCGATGCGGGGGTTTTCCATCTCTCCAAACAGACGTGGCCGGCGTTTGTCATCGGATTGGTGCCTGCTTTTCCGATTTCCGTTTTGTTACTCATGATCGCGCGGCGGGGACAATGGACGGAGTCTCGTTTCTTCAAGTTTGTGGATGAAAACCTGAACGGTTTGCTGATTGCGCTGCTTTTCTTCACAGTCTATCTGATCTTTGCCTCCATTTTCAATCGTCCCTCCTACGACGCCGACGACATGTTCTTCGATGCGGACGGCAACCTCTATCGCTGGCGTTTTGGCACGGAAAACTACCGCGATTATTACTGGCGTCAGGCGCACCCGTTCATCCTTATCATCATTCGTCCGCTGGTCGCTGTTTTAGCTTTTATCTTCAGGGGAGACTCTCTTTTTGCCACATTCACAATAAATGCGTTGACCGGTGCGTTATGCGTGTTTCTCGTTTGGTATTTTGTAAGGCACTCAGCGGGAAATTCGCTCTATGCCTCGTTGATTGCTGCGCTGTTTGGCGCTTCATCCACTCAACTGGCATTTGCTTCCATTATCGAAAGTTACATCTATCTTTCGGCAATTGCGCTGATCTTCCTTGTACTTTTGCTTAAGGACAAACCGTTGCCTGCGTTGATTGTGGCGGGATTGGTTACTTTTGGAATCACATTTTCCAATATTGCGCAGACATTTATTGCGTATTTCTTCGTCAAGCGCAATATCAAACAGATCATCATTTATGGCGTCATTATCAGCCTGCTGGTTGTGCCGTTGTCTCTGTTGAATAATTGGATATACCCCAATTCCCAACCCTACTTCTGGGATTTGTCCCCCCTGGAGCGGGAGGATCATAACCGGTTTCCGCCCACTCTCCAGCGCGCCAACCTGCTGGCGCGGACAATGACGTTGCATAGTTTTGTCGCGCCGCAGCCGCTGATCATACGGGACGGTTGGCCATTTGCAAAAGTATGGATGTTCCGCGCCGCCATCAAGAAGGACCCGATGCAAATTGCAACCTATGAGACGCCGCTCGGTAATGTGCTGGCGCGTGTTTGGGTGGGTTTGATGTTGGTTGGCGTGGCGCTTTTCCTGAAAAACATCTTCAAACAAGACAACGGGTATTTTCTGACTTTTATCTTCACCGTGTTGTTTTTCTTTGCGCTGCACATGCAATACGGCAAGGATGCCTTCCTCTACTCCTCAAACTGGACGTATGCCATCACGCTTTTCCTTGCGCTGGCCTGGCGCGAACTGGCCGACAAGCATTGGTTCCAGATGGTATTGCTGGTCTTTGTGTTGCTTCTGCTGGTCAATAACTCGCAGTTATTGCATACGATGATGGAAATCTCCTCTCCCTCAGTCCCTTGGCCTGTTTGGAAATAGAGCCACATCCAAATTAATGGTCATTTGTCTACCTAAACTCGATCATGGAAGATTCTGCCGCAATTGTCAGGTTGGGTGAAGATCGAATTTGACGCCATATTTAGGCTATTAACTAACAACAGTGGTCCACAGGTTTTCCTGTGAACCACTGTGAACGAACAATTTCTTTAGTTGTTTGAAGCGCAGCGAAAACCGATCCTGGGAGAAAACGTTCCAAGCCAGTCGACTGTGTCGATTGTTGCATTCGGATCAGAGCCAAGCACTGATGAACGCTTGGAGACGCGGATATCCACTTCCGCATCCTGGTAGGTGCCGCCGCGAACAACACGGTTATTGCTGTTTCCGCCTGGTCCCTGCGGATTGGTCGACATGCTGCTGGTATAGTAGGAATCGGAGAATATATCATTAGTCCACTCGGCCACATTGCCGGACATATCCAGCACACCAAACGGGCTTATGCCGGCCGCGCTGTTGCCCACGCTGGCCGTGTCACCGACCAAGTTGCCGAAATTTGCGCGGGAGGTATCGGGAGTTTGGTCGCCCCAGGGATAGGTGCGCGTATCATCGCCGCGCGCAGCGCGTTCCCATTCAGCTTCGGTGGGGAGGCGGCGGCCAGCCCATTCGCAATATGTTTTTGCCTGCAACCATGTGACATAGACAACAGGATAATCGTTATATTGTGAGTCTCCGTAATACTTATCGCGTGAATCTGAGCGGAAATTCTGTGGTAAACGGCACGCCCCGGCATTGACACACAGGGCATACATACCGTTGGTTACCTCCACCTTGTCGATCCAGAATCCTGGCATATTGACTTGGTGAACAGGCTTTTCATTTTCAGCAGCACGGGGGTCGATACCTCCCATGGTGAATATACCCGCCGGGACGAACACCTCGATCATACCGTCGGCGGGAGATATGCGAGTGTCACCGGCCTTGGCGTTGGGATCAGACTGCCCAGGCGCCACCGCCGTCAAGGTTGCACTGGCTTTAGGGATCTCAATTGCCTCGGGACCAGATTTGCCAAGCTGGCAGGCAGATACAACCAATACAACAGCGGCAAGGATTGGAAATAGTTTTTTCATAACATGATCCTCCTAAGATTTTTTATTTATGGACTGCATCGCGCAAGATGGGGGCGACGCTTTTAAGGCGCCACAAAAATGGAACCAAAGTACTAAACTAAGTATACGGGGCGCGGAGAGATTTTGTATCCCCCAAAGGTATTATTTTGGTAATATTTTGTTACTTTCTGTTACCAAAAATGTTTTTTTTCGCTATAATCAAGAGCGGATATATGACAACTCTTAATCTTTCCAATTCCAAAGCAAACTCTCGCGTCTTTGTCATCTGTGATCAGGATGCAACTGCGCCAATTTGGGGATACATCATCCGTGAAAAAGGGTTGGTTGCGATTTTGGAGAATTCTGTGCAACGCGCCATGGATCGCTCCATTGAGGATCTTCCCGACCTGATCGTGGTGGATGTGAATGCTTCACATCAGCAGCGCATGGAGTTATGCAAAAAATTCCGCTCGGTGAGTGCCAGCCCAATTCTGCTTTTCCTGCCAGTGAATAACGAGTCTGAAATATTGGAGGCGTATCAGGCAGGTGTGGATGAGTGCGTAGTCAAACCGATCAGCCCGGCGCTTTTTACTGCGAAAATTCTGGTTTGGATGCGCCGCAGTTGGGTTGAACCAATGGCGATTCGCCAGACGAAACGCCTGCAACTTGATCCTGCCCATCGCGCGGCAATTGGCGTGGATGGAAAGGAAACCAAACTCACCAACCTTGAGTTCCGGCTATTGCACCTGTTGATGAGCCGCCCGGGGTTTGTATTCAAGATCGAGGATATCATCCGAACTGTCTGGGGCGCACGGCGACAGGGTGATGTGGCATTGCTCAAAAATATGGTCTATCGCCTGCGAAAAAAACTGGAAGAAGAATCGGGGGAGGCGCGCCTGATTCAAACCTGGCCTGGCGGATATAGTTTTTTGGAGGATTGAAATTCTAATCTTGACCAGCTGCGCATCTGAACCCGATCTTCACAGAACTGCGCTCGTAATAAGCGCTGTTGTCGGGAAGTTTTGTCGGGTCGGGTCCAACCTCATAACCGCGATTGGATGTACGCAGGTCAAATTGACCATCCTGATACGAACCACCGCGGATGACTCGCAGGTAATTTAATCCACCGTTGTTGGGACCTTTTGGATTCACAGATGGTGACACTTTGTAATAGTCAGGCTGATAATAATCCGCCACCCATTCCCAGACATTACCACCCATGTCCAACGCGCCGAAGGGACTTACTCCGATGGCGTACGATCCCACGCGAGATGTATCTCCGACGATGTTGTTCGAGTTGGAGTTTTCGGCATTGGGTGGTTCGTTGCCCCAGGGATAATTTCGCATGTCATCGCTGCGGGCGGCGCGCTCCCATTCCGCTTCGGTGGGAAGTCTGCGTCCCGCCCATTCACAATACGCATTGGCATCATACCAGGTGACATAAACGACGGGATAATCTCTGAATTCAGGGTTACCGAAATAATCATCCCGGTTATCTGAGTTGACTTTTACCGGTGGACGGCAAATACCCGCATCCACGCATAAAGCATACATGCCGTTGGTTATTTCCACTTGGTCAATCCAAAACGCATCGAGGGTAACATCATGCGCGGGGAGTTCATCGTTTTCCATCAGGATATCCATCCCGCCCATTTTGACCAATCCCTCCGGGACGAAGAGCTGGGTCATGCCGTCTTTGGGGGAGATTTTTGGGGATGTATCTGGGGCGGCTAAAATATTTGAAGTGTCAGGAGTTTCGATAGGTGTAGCAGTAGATGTGATTGTTGTCGGTGTCGGCGTGCTTTCAGGGACAGGCGTGACTGTTGGTGGGGAAGGTGTGACTGCACTCTGACAAGCAGCAAGGATAAGGATAAGAAAGAGCGGGGTGATTTTTTTCATGAGTATTTAATTGTCATTGCGAGGAGCGGAGCAACGAAGCAATCTCCTGACGACTGTGGGATTGCTTCGTCGGCAAAGAGTATCCTTCCTCGCAGCAATGACGTGGTGTGTAATATTATTGAACCAGCTGCATTGCCTTTCTTGCCTGGTCTTCATAAAAATTGGGGTTGATCTTATCCGCCTTTTGCCATGCTTTGAGCGCGCCGTCGTAATTGCCCTTGCGATACAGACCGAAGCCGTACCACAGCCAGGCTTCCTCGGACATTTCCGTGATTCCGCGGGCATAGTCTGTCAAGACAAGCAGATCATCATTGCGGTTGGAATGGAAGTAGGCCAGGAAGGGACCAAACTGATAACGAAACATCCGCAGAGGGAGACCGATTTCGCGCGCCTTGTCATAGGTGAGGGCCGCCTCTTCGTAAAGGTCAAAGTAGACCAGGTCACTGCCGAGGTTGAACCAGGCAAAGGCGTCGTTTGGGTTTTGCACAGTGTCGGCTTCAGCTGCGTCCATGGCCATTTGCCGGTTCATGGCCGGGTCCCAGTCTGCGCCGAGCAGGGATTTGATCTCTTCTTCAAATTGCGGAAAGTAGATAACAAGGTATAAATTGTTAAAAGGCTTCCACTCTACTTCTAGTTGTGAATAAGAGATGGTCAGGTCAGCCCCGTGATAGGAATCCTGAATCGTGAATGTCCGCGTGTCGTCGTTGTAGCCAGTGAGTAGCAAGTAATGCGCCGCCCACAAGTCATCATTGGGACCGAGCGCGTCATTGGGGTCGAGCGAGGTGACGCTTTCCACGATGACAGGATAATTGGCGGCGAGCAAACGCTTGAGGGTTTCGAGATTCCCGTTGACGCGATATTCCATGTTGAGCCAACCGGCCTGTGTGCGGACGTAGTAGCGCAGTTCTTCAGGGTTGACATTACGATCCTGCAACACGGGTTTGATGACACTGGCAATATCTGCCTGACTGCCCTCCCAGCCGTAAAGATGTAAAGCCATTGAAAGCGTTGCAGGTCCGCAGTTGTTTGGGGTTTGCTTCTCATACGGCGGTGATGCAATGGACGCCTGCGCGGGCAACGGCGCGAAGGTCGGCGTGGGTTCGGTGGTTGGTGTGAGGTCAATGATAGGTGTCGCAGTTTCACCGCGTGTGACTGTCGCTACTGCGGTTGGTGTAGCCGGTTTCGGTGTGACAGGCAATGCCGTTGGTACCGGACCCGGAGGATTTACTATGTTCTTTGCATAAATGGTGAACTTCTCGACCCGCCAGGAGACAATAGATTTTACGTATGGGATTTGGTAAATCAACACGGCCAGCAGGGTCAACCCAGCCAGTCCGGTGAGGATGTACTTGATTTTTGTGGACATGGGCGTGAGTTTACCATGCGTTTATGAAAGAAGATTAAGGTAAGGAATTGCGGACATTGTAGTTCTGGTAAAAGTATTCGATTTCCGTCTTGACTTGGACACTTCCGGCTATTATCATGAAATTACATGGAGACCCACATTGATATGACTCTTGACCCCGAAAAATTACGCGCCGCCATGCGCGCCTGGTCTGCGGGCGTGGCAGTTGTTACATCCACCTATGAAGGCTGGCAGCACGGTGCGACCGTCAACTCGTTCACTTCCATTTCGCTGGACCCCGCGCTGATCGTGGTGACGTTGCAAAAGTCTTCGCGTATGCACGACTTGATTTTGAAATCACGTATCTTTGGCATCACCATCCTTTCAGTGGAACAAGCCGATATCTCGGAGTTGTTTGCAGGGAAGACGCATGTCGAGGACCGTTTTGCCGGCTTGCAAACCCAGACCCTGGTCACGAGGTCTCCGCTGCTCGTGGGCGGGCTGGCCTGGCTTGACTGCCGCGTGGGCAAAACCTTTGATGCCATTCACAGCACCCTGTTTATCGCGGAGGTGCTGGAAACACAAGCCAACAGCAGCGGCGAGCCGCTGATCTATCACAATCGCGAATATTGGAAGTTGTCTCGTTTATGAGTTAAGACCCTAAAGGTTTTCAAAACCTTTAGGGTCTTAACGGGAGGATACAATGACCGATCAATTGACCGATGTCGAAAAACAGACCCTTCTGCGGCTTGCGCGTGAAGCCATGGAATGTGGCGTGCGCGGAAAAAAACTACGCCCTTTGGATAGAACATCACTAACCTCGCATCTTCTTGAACAGGGTGCATCTTTTGTCACACTGACCATCAATGGCGACTTGCGTGGTTGCATTGGCGCGTTGGAAGCGTTCCAGCCGTTGGTGGATGATGTGCGCGAACATGCCATCGCCGCCGCGCTCGAGGACCCAAGATTCCGTCCCGTGGGTGAAAATGAATTGGACAGGATCAGGATCGAGGTCTCGCGGCTTACGCCGCCCCGTCCGCTGGAATATTCCACCAACGAAGACCTGATCGCCAAACTTCGTCCGCATGTGGATGGGGTCATCCTCAAAAGCGATTTCCGCCGCGCAACCTTTCTGCCGCAGGTGTGGGAGAAAATCCCCGACCCCGAAGAATTTCTCGACCACCTTTGCGCCAAGATGGGCGCGAGGCCAAATTTGTGGCGGGAAACGAAATTGCAGGTTCAGGTATATCAGGTCGAAGAATTTCACGAAATGGATTAAAATCCACTGACGATTGGAATTGCCAATGACCGAAGACCAAGCCAACGACACCATGTTCCAGGATGCGATAACCGCCCTGCGGCGCGGGGATAAGCCGCGCGCAAAGGAATTGCTGACCCTCCTGCTCAAGGCGGATCAAAATAACGTGACCTATTGGGTCTGGCTCAGCGCCGCGGTGGATAATGCCAAAGAGCGGATTTACTGCCTGCAAACCGCCTATAAACTCGATCCTGAAAACAGCACTGCGAAACGGGGCTTGATCTTGCTCGGGGCTTTGACTCCCGATGAAAGCATCCAGCCGTTTCAGGTCAATCGTCCGCGCGCGTGGGAGGAAAAACTCCTGCTCGCCAATGAGAAGCCAAAGGAAAAGGGATTCAAGGCGGCCGTCAGGCATCCCATCATACGATTGGTGGCAGTGGCGCTGATCCTTGTCGGATTGTTCTCGGCTGTGATCTTTGGTTTTGTCCTCCCGCGTCAGACTTTTATTGCTCCCACCGAATCTTTTACTCCCGGACCTTCACCGACCTATACCGCCACGCCGACCCTCTTTGGCGCAACCGCCCTGCCGACGAAACCATTTACCGGTCCCACCCCGTTGTGGATGTTGTTACCCCAGACGTATACTCCCACTGCGATTTACGTCAACACGCCGCGCGCGCCGCAATCCATTGACCAATACCGCGCCGCGAGGGCCGCATTCCAGGTTGGTGACTGGGACGCGTACATCGCCAGCATGGAATTGGTCGCGGAACTCGAACCTGACGCGGCGGATGTCCATTATTGGATTGGCGAGGCCTATCGTTTCAAGAACGATCCGCAAAGCGCCATCAAAGCCTATAACGACGCCTTGAAGATCGACCCGGATTTTGGTGCCCCCTATCTTGGGCTGGCCCGCGCCCGTCTGCTGGACGACCCAAACGTGAACGTCGAATATCTTTTTGACGAGGCAATTGACCGCGACCCGGATTTTGGAGAGGTCTATATCGAACGGGCGCGCTACTTCCTCTATCATAAAAAACCCGAACCTGCCATCGTGGACCTCAACCAGGCTGAAAAACTGTTGCCTGATTCGCCGATGGTGTACATGGCGTATGCCGATGCCTACCTCGCGCTCGATGACAAGAAGAACGCGCTCGAAGCCGCTGAAAAGGCATACGAACTTGATGCTACAGACCCGTTGATCTATAAGATGCTGGGGACGATGTTGATCGAGAACGGCCAGTATCGACGCGCGGTCGATGCCCTGAATGTGTATGTGATCTATGCTTCCAATAATGACCGCGCGTATGCCCTGCTGGGACAGGCGTATTACGAGTTGAAGGATTATCAAACCGCAGTGGACAACTTCAACCAGGCGGAAAAGATCAACCGCAATGGGATGCGGACGTTTTACATCTACAGGGGACTTGCCCATCTGGAGTTGAACAACGTCGACCAGGCGGTGGAAGACCTCGAGGATGCCTTTGCCGAGGACGAGCAATCCTTTGAGGTGAATCTTGGGCTGGCCCGCGCCTATTTTGTGCAGGAGAAATTCGGCAGCGCCTTCCTGAAAGCGGAAGCGCTCAAGTCGCTGGCGGAGACCGACGAGGAAACGGCGCTGGCGCTTTATTGGCACGCAATGAGCCAGGAGAAACGCGGCGAGTTCAAGACCGCCGTTAAGGACTGGCAGGAACTTCTCAAAATGGACCCGGAGGTGATGACCGAGAAAATGCGCGCCGATGCGGAAACCCACCTCAAGGCGGTCGTCACGCCGACGAATACTGAAAAACCCGTCTCTCCCACCGCGACCAAGAAGGGCGACACGGTAACTCCCACGCCGAAGGCTGGAACTGTGACTCCCACGTTGAAAAGCGGGACCGTAACTCCGACACCGAAGGTACCGATCACACCTACTGTAAAAGCGGGTAAATCTCCCACAGTAACCGTTACGCCAACTGGCCAGCCAATCGTAATCCCGTCCCGCACGCCCACGCCGTAGCAAAGAGGGGGTTGGATTTTAGACCTTTGACCGTATAATATCCTAATTAAATTAGGCGTTTCTCCTAAAGGGGACCATGTAGATGGAACGAGCCGTCTATACGCCGTTATACGGATAGTGACCGTCTAAATACTAGTTGGGCAGTAAATCCTTCAATAAAACTCTTGCATGGTACTCAAGGTACTGGGCAAATGCAAAAGAAACATTTGCCAGATGACTCGAAAGGTAGCAAGATATGTTCGTACCAGCTATAGCTTTAGGACTTCTTGTGGTATTTGGCATAGGATGTGCGTTAACGTTTGGAGTAGTGAGCAAGATCGAAAGTAAGTTGGAACAAAAGAAAAGGAAACTTGGCTTGATTCCTTCAGTGGATCAAACTTCACTTGATGTAACTACGATTTCCATAGCCGGTGGGACTGTGGCTGTAGTGTTAGTATTGATACTCTTATTCGCAGTTCCGAGAGGTTCGGGGGTGTTTATTTGGTATATTTTGATCGGCATCGGAATTCTTTTAGGTATTTTTTCGTGGTTCCCTTTTGACTCTGGTAATAGTCCTACTGAGACGAAATCAACGCAAACAACAACAGCTCCATCTCTCTCGGCACCAGTACAAAGCAAGCAAACTTCAAGAGAGCAGCTTTATCAACATCTGCTTACCCTAACCAAACATGACAAGGATTTGGCAGAAAGGCTTATCGAGTATGAACGTAAAAGAAAGCCCAATGCAAGCGAAGAAGAGCTAATAAAAAATGCAATAGAAAGATGGGAGTTGGATAATAGATAAAGTCGAGAAGTTTTTTACAGAATGAACCGATTTTTCACAAGTCATGTTGCCTTACAGAAACTGCCCAACAAAGCGTGCACCCGACGTGTGGGAGTCTGCGCGATTTACTGGCTTTTTTTCTGGCTTCGGGCTTTTCCTGCCCTCAGAGCGAATCCACCCTCCGTCCACACGCGGGTAACGCAAACCGTTGGGTGTTTAGTTGCAAAAAAATTACAAGGGAAATAAATATGTCGAATGAATTCACCGATATTGGCGTACCTGAGAAAATGCAAATTAGCAAAACTTTCCAACACTTACAAATTATTAGAAAGTGATTTGGCTTCAAATTTGTATTCCTTACACTATTTGTGATAATTTGGGACGCATTTCTAATCAATTGGTATGCTATGGCTTTTTCATCATCCTTTCGGGACGGATTTGATTTGATGTCCTTTTTCTTCCCACTTATTCATGTAGCAGTAGGTATTGGGTTAACATATTACGTGTTGACAGGCTATCTGAATAAAACGTTCATTGATGTAAACGCCAATTCAATCACTATAAAGCATGTGCCTTTGCCATTTTTGGGTAATAAAAAGGTGTCATCAAAAACTGTTGTTCAGTTATATTGTAAAAAGGATGACTTTCTTGGTGCTCGTAATGGCTATCGTGCTTTTGCAGTTCACGCCATAACACGTGAGCGTAAAAATATCAAATTGCTGTCTGGATTAGATACCAGCGAACAAGCATTGTTTATTGAACAAGAAATTGAAAAATTCCTAAATATTGAAGATAAGCCTGTAAAGGGCAAAATTAGGTAAAATACTTTTAGCAAATATAGTACACTGTCCTTTTTAGCCAATGAGTCTTCCTGCATAAAAAACGCCCAACACAGCGTGCGGCTGACGTGTGGGCACGTGCCGCGTTTTCAAGCAGCTTCTTGGCTCAAGCCGGTTCCGTTAAAATGGCGTTCCCTTATCCCTCCCGCCAGCAAGTAACGCACACCGTTAGGTGCTAATATTTGTACTTGCCGAACCAATCTAAAGATCAATACAATGATGAAAACCAATTGGCGCGTTGTTCTTGTTTCTCTGTTGATTTTCTCGCTAGTTTCTGTAGTTGCTATTCAAGCAATTAGAGAAGGCTTAGGACATTCCGATGCACGAAATCATTTTTCACGGGCTCGTCAAGGTTTCGACACGGGTGATTATGGTCATTCACTAAAATCTAGTCTGGTAGGGGTATGGGTTACGATAGACAGTGGAACGCGGTGGATGATTGGAGAGCCTCACCTTGTAAAGGCTCAAACAATGCTTTATGAAAGAAAAGATTTGTACGGCGCATTAGACGAATGCGAACTGGCACAAGCAATTATTGGCAGCACTTACGACAATGAAGACATGGTGAGTATCCTTTGTTGGAGAATAAAAGCAGAGATTAATCCAGATATTTGGCAGAATCCTCTCCTACCTGTTCCCACGAAAACATTGGAGCCTTAGTGCGGTGAAAAAAGAACTGGTAGGTTGTGCTTTTGTAGTTGTAAAGAATTTGGTTATGTATAAACATCTTGTCCGCGATGGGTATATAATATTTTTCAAGCACGCACGTCTTCAAGTTCTACCGCACCTAACACAGCGTGCGCCTGACCCTTCGACAGGCTCAGGGCAGGCAGTGTGGGACTGCCGCCTCGCGGCGTGCGAAGCGTGGCTTCGGTTTTTTCCCCGCTCCCAGGCAGAGTCCACACTCGTCCGCCAGCAGATAATGGAAGTCATTGGGTTGCTGATCATTGAACCAAAACCAAAAATTGTCACTTGTGAAGGAGTGGTTGTATGGCAAAATGCCCTAATTGCAATTCAAATGTGCCCCTAAGGTCGAAACGATGGTCAATTTTCTGCAAGTTGGACTACCTCTTATGCTAATTATTAGCGAACTACGCACCAATTGAGATAATCAAAAAGACCCGACGGACAAATAGTCCATCGAGTCTTCCAAATCTCAAATTACCAAACCAATCACTCCGTAATATTGATCGGCAATGCATTATTCGCCGTCATTGCCGCCACGCTGGCTTTTGCGGCAATCTTCTGGGCAATCTCCTGAATGGCTTTTGCCACAGCCGAATCGGGGTACGAGACGACAATGGGTTTGCCCGTGTCGCCGCCGATGCGGACGTTCTGGTCGATGGGGATTTGTCCAAGGAAGGTTTCGTTGCTGGCTTTTGCCATTGCCTCGCCGCCGCCCGAACCGAAGAGGTCCATGCGGGTGCCGTCGGGCAGGTCGAGGTAAGACATGTTCTCGACCACGCCAAGGATGGGAACTTCCAACTGTTTGAACATGTTCAAGCCGCGACTGGCATCCTCCAGAGAAACCATCTGCGGCAGGGTGACGATCACCGCGCCGCTCAGGGGCAGGGCTTGGGCGAGGGACAAAGCCGCGTCACCCGTTCCGGGCGGAAGATCGATGATGAGGTAGTCGAGTTCGCCCCACTCCACATCACTGAGAAACTGGCGGATAGCGGAGTTGAGCATTGGTCCGCGCCAGATGAGGGGTTGACCGGGCTTGACCAGCAGTCCCATCGAGACCATCTTGATGCCGTAGGCTTCAGCGGGGATGAGCTTGGGACCATTGGGGGCGGGGAGTTTATCCACACCGAGCATGGTGGGGGTGTTGGGACCATAGATGTCCGCATCCATCAAGCCGACGCGCGCTCCGCTTTGGGCGAGTGCCACAGCGATATTGACTGAGATGGTGGATTTGCCCACGCCGCCCTTGCCGGAGCCAATGGCGATGGCGTTGCGGATGGGCATATTGACCAGCCCGCGCATACGCCCATCGTTTGGAACATCCGAGTCCATTTTCACTTCGACGGTCTTCACGCCGTCAACTGCCATCACGGCTTCACGAACTTCCTTGTCGATTCGTCCGCGCAGGGGGCAGGCGGGGGTGGTGAGCATCACCGTAAACGAAACCTTGTCGCCCTCGATTTCCAAATTGCGGATCATGTTGAGGGTGACGAGGTCCTGATGTAGCTCAGGTTCCTGCACCTTGCCAAGCGCGGCGAGTACTGCTTCCTTTGTAATTTTGTTTGACATATATATTTCCTGTGCTGAAAGTAAACAAGTACACAGGCAAACTTCACCTGTGTACCTGTCTAACTTTGACTACCTGACTACATATTCACTTACGCTGCCGGGGTTATGGCTGCTCCTGCTGCTCTCGCAGCCTTGGCTGCTTCCTTTGCCCTGCGTTCCTCTTCTTCCGCGTTGTAGTTCAACGGGCGGATTTGTGAATAATAAGATACAGGCTTCAATAATTTTTCAAGGTTGTACACGTTGCGCCCGAACGAGGCGATGTCAAAATCGTGATCCATCTTGATCGCGTCGAAGGGACAGTACTCGGCGCAGAATCCGCAGTTCATGCAGACATCCATGTCGATATAAAATTCCGACGGAGTGGCGACGGGTTTGCCGGTCACCGGGTCACTGGAACGGACGATCCAGATGCATTGTGGTGGACATGCCTTCGCGCAAATACCACAGGCGGTGCAGCGCACATCTTTCTTGCCGTCCTTTTCTTCATAGACTAAAAACGGTACGAAGCGGAATTCCTCGGGCACGATCAACTGCTCTTCGGGATATTGCACAGTGAAGATGCCCTTGGTGTTCTTACTGGAGCGATGCTTGATGCCTTCCTCGGTGCGGTAACGCTTTTTGCCGGTCACAGCCCACGAAATATCGTCGATGTAGGTATCCCAGAAACGCTTCCAGGTTACGCTAAGTCCTTTAAGAATGCCTAATCCATACATGATAGTTTCTCCTGTTAGCGGTCCAATTCGCCCATGACGATGTCGAGCATGGCAAGCAGGGCAACGAAGTCCTGAATCTTCTTTCCAACGCACATCTTTTCAATCGCCGTGAGGTTGACGAATGACGGCGGGCGGACGTGATAGCGGTAGGGATTCTGTTTGCCGGTCGAGATGACGTAGTAGCCGAGTTCGCCCTTGGGAGCCTCGATACGTCCGTAGGCTTCGCCAGCCGGGACCTTGACCTGGTAATTCGGTTTCTGCGAGTTGATCGGTCCACCGGGGATTTGTTTGATCGCCTGTTCCAGGATTCGCAGGGATTGACGGATCTCATCGAAGCGAATCAGGTAGTTGTCCATCATATCGCCGTTGTGGCGCAGCGCCACATCGAAGTCGAAGCGGTCATAGATCGAATAGGGGTCGGCGCGGCGCAGGTCATAGGGGACGCCCGCAGCGCGCAGGACGGGACCAGTCACTGAGAAGTTGACGGCGTCTTCCGCGTTCAATACATGGATGCCTTTCAAACGTCCGACTAAAACTTCATTCTGGTTCAGGAAGCGTTCCATTTCGTCGGTCTTGGCGGGCAGGCGGTCGAACACCAAATCCTTGATTTTCTGCATCTGGTCTTCGGTCACGTCACGCACCACGCCGCCAAAGCGGAAGTAGTTGCACATCATGCGCGAGCCGGCGACGGCTTCGAAGATGTCGAGGATCAATTCGCGCTCTTCAAAGGCGTACAGGGCGGGCGTGAACATCGTGCCGAGGTCATTGAGCAACATGCCGATAAAGACCAGGTGGTTCTGGATACGGCTGAGTTCCGCCATGATGACGCGGATGTATTCGGCGCGTTCGGCAACGGTGATGTTCATCAGCTTTTCGACCGTGATGGCGTACCCGAAGTTATTGCTCATCGAGTTGAAGTAATCGAGGCGGTCGGTATACGGCATGATTTGCAGGAAGGTGTTGCGTTCGCCGATTTTTTCATGGTTGCGGTGCAGGTAGCCCATGACGGGTTTAAGCCCCAGTACGGTTTCACCTTCGAGGGTGACCGCCACGCGCAGCACGCCGTGGGTCGAAGGGTGATGCGGTCCGAGGTTGACGACGGCGTGGTCGGTCTTGAGTCCGCCCTCCTGTTGGACGGTGAAGCGTTCGAGGGAGCTGTAAAGGTCTTTTTCGCCTTCGGGCTTGTATTCGTCCGGGTTGAAGTTCGCCGGGAATTTCAAGTTGTCACGGAAGGGATTCTTGAATTCGGCATAGGTATGCTTGCCTTCGGGCCAGCGGCTCTTGTAGGGCTTGATATCCTCTTCGTAGAAGGCTTCCTTCCAATCCTTGCGGAGCGGGTAGCCTTCGAAGCCTTCCCACATCAAAATCCGGCGCAGGTCGGGATGCCCGGTAAATATGACACCAAACAGGTCAAAGACTTCGCGTTCCTGATATTCCGCGCCAGCCCAAATGGGGGTGACTGATGGAATTTCGATGGGGTCGACGCGGTCGGCTTGGGTGCGGAAAATCAGTTTCGGTCCGCCCGTGGTCTTGTGGAGGTGGTAGACCACTTCCATTTTGTTCTGTTCGAGGTAGTCCACGCCGGTCAGGGCATGGAGCAGGTCATAGCCGAATTCGTCGCGGGCGGCCGTCGCCACTTCGGTCAGATTTTCCTTGTTCACCATGAATCCGCTGTAGCCGGGGCGGCTTTCGGCGGCGACTTTGCCCGGGAAATGGGCAGCCAGGTCAACAACTTGAGTCTGGATATCGGTCGCCATTATGCACCTTCCTTTACGGCAGCGGCTTTCTTGTATTCCTCGTTGCGGCGCACATCGATCAGGTCGGGACCGAGGATGGGCATTGGGACGTAGTTCGGGTCTTCCTTGCCCTTCTGATACCAGCGGACTTTCTTGAGCGAGTCCTTGTCGATCTTCTGTTGCAACTTGATCAAGCCAGCCATGAGCGCCTGCGGGGTGGGAGGACAGCCGGGGATGTACACGTCAACGGGGAGGAACTTGTCGATGCCAGCGACCACGTTGTAACCTTCCTTGAAGGGTCCGCCGCCCGAAGCGCACGCACCCATCGCCACAACGTACTTTGGTTCAGGCATCTGGTTATACAGGCGGATGATAGCGGGCAGCATCTTCTTGGTGACGGTTCCTGAAACCAGGATCATATCTGCCTGACGCGGTGAAGGGCGCATGACCTCCATGCCAAAGCGCGCCATGTCGTAACGCGCCATTTGCGCCGCGATCATTTCGATGGCGCAGCAAGCCAGACCGAAGGTCAGGGGCCACAACGAAGAACGCCGACCCCAGTTGTAGAGGCGGTCGAGCGTGGTGACGGCTACAACATCCCGCATGTCTTCGGGGATGGTGTAGTTGGGCAAACTCAATTGTTCATTGTCCATGAATGTTCTCCTCGAACCAGTCTTGATAGATTGCGTGAAGGATGTCGTCGTTTGCAAGCGCGGGATCATCCTCGAATTCACTCAGTTCAAGCGTCCAGCGGTAGATTTGACCCAGCGACACTTCTTCGATATTTACTTCGGGATGCTGACGACGCAACTCCAAAGCAATGGCATAAGTGGTGTCCCAAGTAAAGGTCATGTGTGGTGGCAGTTGAAAGTCGAAGGTCAAAAGTCGAATAGCTGACTTGCTGAATCGCTGACTCGTTGATTTGTTGAATCCCCCGCATTATAGCAGGGCGGCAGGATAAGTCAATTGAATTATGCAAAAATATATTTGCAAAAATGTAAAAGTGAGTATAATCATCATAATTTTATGACAACCGCCCGCCAGAAAGTCCTTGCCCACCTCAAGAAGACCCGCTCCGCTTCGGCGCGGGAGATTGCGCGCGCATTGGATATGTCCACGCCAAACGTGCGGCATCACCTCGGCGTTTTGGTTTCGGATGGGCGAGTGGAGGTCAATGCAGTGTATCAACATGGTGGACGCGGCAGGCCTGAAAAGGTTTATTCGCTTTCACAGGCGGTGCTGGGTGACAACCTGTCCGTGTTGGCGGATGCACTCCTGGATGAAAAGATGAATTTGGAAGTAGTGGGCGAACGCATTGCTCAATCTCATGGGCTGGTAGGGATTGCGAACCAGCCAATGGCTAAACGCTTGTCCGCTCTAGTGGACAAACTTAACGAGATGCATTACCAGGCACGGTGGGAGGCAGGGGCGGAAGGTCCACGGGTGATCTTTGGCAGATGCCCATTTGCGAAGGTCGTCGAGAAGCATCCCGAACTGTGCGGGCTGGATTTGTCTCTGTTGGAGAAATCACTGGGCAGACCGATTGCCCAAACCACAAAAGTCGAAACCCATGCGCGGGGAGCGTGCCCGTTTGTATTTCGGGTGGGATGACAAACACCTTGCGCTTGGCGCGGATGGGTTATGTTTATGGCAAAATAGGCGGATGAAAAAAATCGTCGTTGCCTTTCTCCTGCTTGTCATTCTGGCGGCTTGTACGCCCGCAACCCAGTTGCCTGCAAATACACCCACGACTTCCACTATCCCTCCGCCGAGTGCGACTGCAACATCCACGCCCAAGCCCGAAGCGTTGTGGGTTGACCCTGCTGTGCCGGCCGAACTTATGAACTTGAGTCAAACCTGGGGGATTCCGTTAACCGACGACCCATCACTTGCCACACAAAAGCTCGAACTATCCGACTCAGGCTCCTTGTGGATTTATGCCCTCGTTGCGCCTTTTCCCACGCTGACAGATGAGGTGGACTCTCAAGCCTTGATTGCCACCTGGCAGGGAAACTCAACCGACCCGATAGCTGGTCACACGCTTCTGATGACGGAATCCACTCTGGCAGTATTCACAACTCTTTGGGGTGAACCAGCTTCAAGCGTTGTCAAAGTTGTGTTACTAGAGCAAATGCTGGATATAGCATGGAGCGAGTCTGCATGGGCAATCATCCCGTTCGAAGAAATCCAACCCAAATGGAAAGTCCTCGGCGTGGACGGCCAATCACCGATCCACAAGAACTTCGATGTAAATGCCTATCCTTTGAAGGCATATTTTGCATTGTCGTCTGATGGGTTTACATTACCCGAATCCAATCGCGATTCGTCCAAGATGACCACAGTAGTCCTGACCGGCGTGACAGCACTCACGCGACTCACAGCCCAAAGGATGGAGAAAAAAGGCATTACCTACCCTGGCGAAGTTTTGCGCGATATGTTCCGCGAGGCGGACATTCTTCACATCAACCACGAGTCACCGTTTTATTCGGGATGCCCATACCCGGATGCAAAGCAAACCACCGAAGTGTTTTGCAGCTCCCCTAAATACATTGGCTTGTTCACCGACCTTAGCGTGGACGTGATGGAACTTTCGGGCGACCACTTTGCCGATTATGACAGCTCCGCCATGTTGGAATCCATCGAGATTTATAGGAACGCTGGTATCCGATATTACGGTGGCGGAGTCAATGAAGAAGATGGCAAAAAGCCGTTACTCATGGATGTAAACGGCAACAAGATCATGTTCATTGGCTGTGACTTCAAGACGGTTTACGCCACTGCCCGCGCCGACAGACCGGGTTCGGTGCGCTGTGACTTCGATTACATCACTCAGCAAATTCAAACTTATAAAGCACAGGGCTATCTCCCCATCTTTACCTATCAGTATCATGAATTCCCCTCGCCCGAAACACGCCCCCAACAGCAGGCGGATTATCGCCTGATTGCGGACGCGGGCGCGGTGGTGGTCAGCGGGAGTCAGGCGCATGTGGCGCAGGGCATGGAATTTTACAAGGACAGTTTCATCCATTACGGCTTGGGCAATCTGTTCTTCGACCAGATGAGCAGTAAAGGCACGCGCATCACCCAGTATGAGTTCATCGACCGCCATGTTTTTTACAACGGAAAGTATCTCGGCGTGGAATTGATTACGGCCTTTTTGGAAGATTATTCCCGTCCACGCTACATGACCAAGGATGAACGCGAGAAATTCCTTTCCATGATGTTTGGATACAGCGAGTGGGACGTTCAAGAGTAGGGGCGGGGTTACCCTGCCCCTACTGGTACAATTTCTCTTCGACCTATGAAAAAACTTCTTATCTCTTTTCTTTTGCTCGCAATTCTTGCGGCCTGTGCGCCTGCAACTCAAGCACCTGTGAGTACGCCTTTGCCTTCCCCTACTGCGAGTCCAGTGCCGACTGTGACAACTACACCAATGCCCGACGCTTTGTGGATTGACCCCGCTGTGCCCGCTCCACTTGCGGACTTGAGTCAAACTTGGGGGATTCCACTAACCGATGACCCTGCCTTGGCCACGCAAAAACTTGAACTTTTCAACTCAGGCTCTTTGTGGATTTATGCTCTCGTTGCGCCGTTTCCAACTGTGACCGATGACGTGGCTTATGTGGACTTGCTCTCCACCTGGAAGGGTGTCACTGCCGGACCGTTGGCGGGACATGATTTGCTGATGGCAGAATCCACCCTGGCGGCGTTCACGGCTCTTTGGGGCGAGCCAGCTTTGGGTGTGGTCCGCGTTTTGCCTGCGGAACAGATAAAGGATGAAGCGTGGAAGGAATCCGCTTGGGCGCTCATCCCCTTCGAGGAAATCCAGCCCAAGTGGAAAGTCCTCAGTGTGGACGGTCAATCTCCCATTCATAAAAACTTCGATGCGAACATCTATCCGCTGAAAGCGTATTTTTCGTCTGGCTTCCCCATGCCCGAATCCAACCGCAACCCGTCGAAACTTGCCACGGTAATTCTGACCGGCGTGACGGCAATCGTCCGCGCGACGGCGGCGACGATGGAAATGAAGGGCGTGACCTATCCCGGCGAGTTGATCGGTGATTGGTTTCGTGAGGCGGATGTGCTACACATCAGCAATGAAGTGACTTTTGATAAGGATTGTCCACCCCCGCGCGCGGGCTACCGCAATTTCATTTTGTGCAGCGACCCGAAGTACATGGACTTGCTGTTGGATGTGGGCGTGGACGTGGTCGAGTTGACAGGCGATCACCTGCGTGACCGCGGTAACGAAGCGCTGTTGGAAACGCTTGACATTTACAAGAAGAACAACATCCCCTATTATGGCGGCGGGACGAATGCCGAGGAGGCGCGCCAGCCCGTGTTGATGGAAGTCAACGGGAACAAGATCGCTTTCATGGGCTGCAATGGCAAACGCGTGGCGAAATATCCAAAGGCCACCGACACCAGCCCGGGTCCTGCTTTATGTGATTTTGACGATTTTGGGGAACAGATGGATGCGTTGAGGGCGCAGGGCTATCAAATCATCTTCACCTTCCAGCATGAGGAATGCTATTCGGCAAAGCCGTGTTACACCCATGAAGAGGCTTTCCATCGCGCTGCGGATGAAGGCGCGATAATCGTCAGCGGCAGCCAGGCGCATTATCCGCACATCATGGAATTCTACGGGGACTCGTTCATTCATTACGGCTTGGGAAATTTGTTCTTCGACCAGATGACCTACATCCTTCCGGACGGCAAGGTGATCGATGAAACACGACATGAATTCTATGACCGCCATGTCTTTTATGATGGACGTTATCTCGGCGTGGAGTTGCTGACTGGGACGCTGGAGGATTATTCCCGCCCGCGCCCGATGACAGCGGCGGAGCGAAGCGCCTTCCTCGCCGGGTATTTTTACCTGAGCGGTTGGACAGCCTCGCCCCCACCGACCCCCGTCCCTGTGCCGACGGTTACGTTGACGCCGATTGCGCTTCCGTAGTCACCCGGTTTCTCCCGCTCTGTTTGCTCCGGTACATCAATTGGTCTGCGCGCTCAATGATCGTATGCAATGTATCCATGTCGTGGACCAGGGTCGCGCCGATGGATACTGTGACCGAAATTTGTCCCCCGTTGATATTGACAATCGAACTGGCAATCATGGCGCGGAGTTTTTCGGCAATTTGGCAAAGGTTTTTTAAGTTCACATTGTATAGGATGGCAATGAATTCCTCTCCGCCCCAGCGTCCGCAGACATCGGTGTCGCGCAGGTGCTCCGTCATGTTCCTGACTGTGCTTTGCAGGACGCGGTCGCCCTCCTGATGTCCATACGTATCGTTGACTGTTTTAAAGTGATCGATATCAAGGAAGAGCAGTCCAAAGGGGATTTGATGCTCGTGATATTCGCGGAGCGCGGTATCGATTTTTATTTCCAATAGTTTGCGGTTTCCCACACCGGTCAATGTATCGCGGTGCACGGCCTGTTCCAGTTCATCCACCCGTCGTTTCATCCTGAATAGCGATTGGCTGTTGCTGAAAATTTCCACCGCGCCGATGACTTTATGCTCCTCGTCGAAAATGGGGGAAGTCCGTATAAGCACCGGTACCCGGTAGCCGTCCGCATGACGCAAATGGACCTCGGCTTCGCGTGGTTCGCTGTCAGTGATGGTTGCCAGCAGGGGACACCCCCCCGTGCATAGATGATGCCCGTCATGGGTGACATGGTCGAGGATGTTGTCCTGACAAAACCTGCCAATCATTTCTTCTGCCATGCGTCCTGTGATGCGTTCCGCGCCCTTGTTCCAATAGGTGATGCGCCTCTCGGTATCCACAAAATAAACCCCGTCGTAAAGATTATCCACCAGGCTTTTGTGAAACTGATCTTCAGGGGACGATTTTTTCATAGCAAGATGATAGCACCTTGAGGGCGTGGATTCAACTTGCAGTTCGATTGCAGATGGACTTCATTTCTATTTCGAAATTGGCAGCATGTATCCCCCATCCACAGCGATGATCTGCCCGACGATCATGTCTGCGGCGGGGGTGCAGAGAAATGCCACTACCTCGGCAATTTCCTCTGGCGTGATCAACCGTCCCGCCGGAACCTGCTTGACGAACTCCTGCAGGATGCGATCCTGATTTCCCATCGAAGCAAAGTAATTCAATGCATCGGTCTTGACCACACCGGGCGATACGGCGTTGACGTTGATTTTCTTTGTGATTAGTTCGACGCCAAGATAGCGGGTGAGCGACTCCAATGCGGCCTTGCTCGCGCCGACGACAACGTAATCAGGCAGGACCCGTCCCGAGCCTGGGCTGCTGATACTGACAATTTTTCCGCCCCCGCGTTTTTCCATCAACGGCACGGCGCGCTGTGCGGCAAACAACAGGGCGCGGGCGTTGATGTTCATCGTCCATTCCCAACCTTTGGGCTTTTGCTCCATTGCCGGACGGTTGTATCCCGAAGCCGCGTTGTGGACAAGGATATCCAGTCCGCCGAATTCTTTTTCAATTTCATCGAATAGGCGGTTCAAGTCATCAAGGTCGCCAACGTCCGCCTTGACCAGCAGGGCGCGGCGACCCAATTTTTGAATCTCCTGTGCGGTCTCTTCGGCGGGGGCGCGGTTGCGAAAGAAGTTGACGACCACGTCCGCGCCATGGCTGGCGAAGTGCAGGGCAATCGCGCGTCCAATCCCGCGACCTGATCCGGTGACAAGGGCGATTTTGCTTTGAAAATCCATGAATGCCTCCGTAAGGCGGTAGGGGCGAGGTTACCTCGCCCCTACATTGTCAATCAAAATATAGATTCAAATCCGAGCAATCAAATCGATTGCCGCAGTTGGGGCAGGTGACCTTGCAATTCTTTTCGTGCATTTGAGTTCCACAACGGTCACAAAGCCAGAGCCGCTTCTCGTTCCATTCCAAATCTTTGAACAGAGATTGGTCGAATTCCTTGACCCTTTCCTCGCCGAGACGTTTCAACTCCTCGTTGACCGCTTCGAGGTCACGCTTCAATTTACCCACGTTGATTCCCCTGCAAACGTCGGGGTAATCCTTCAGCAATTTCATACACCGCTCGTGCATCTTGACTCCCCCCTCGTAGTTTCCGCGCGAGATGTGGAAGTAGGTCACCGCCGCCTGTAACACACCCTGATACAAACTGCGGATCTGTCCCCGCTCCTCGCGCCAGGCGTCTTCCAGTTCCTCGTGTGACTCAAAGAACTGTTTCTCATTGAACAGCCTCAATCCTTCCAATACCTTTGGCGGCAACTTCCCGTCGCAATCAGCGTTCATAACTGCTCTCCACGCAACCATTCTCTCCTCTCTACTTACTACTCTCCAATCTCTACTCTCTAAAAAGTATAACATGCAGCCTGCCCTCAAAATGGTAGAATCAAATCATGTTCAAAAAGATGTTCAAAGACAAACGCGCGATATTGGCCGTCTCAGTGCTCGCGTTGTTTTCTTTGGTCGCGCTCGCCGGAGCAATGAGGAATTTCGTTTTCCGCCCCACCCGTTCTTTGGGACGTGAAGAGGCGCAGGTGATTCGGCTTCCGATTGCTGACATCTTTGAAAGCATCGAGAGCATCCCGCTTCAAAAGCAGATTGCTTTCATCGTCATGATCGTGCTTTTCATGGTGTTGGGTTTTGCCCTGCTTTCGCCGGAGATGAGGAGGAGATTGCTTAGGCAACTGCTCAACCTGGCGGCGGCTATTTTCGTCCTGTATTACTTCATCAAAGAAAAACCGGGATTGCTGGAGGAGATGCTTGGCGACCCCGTGGCAACGGGCAAGGCGGGGCCTATCAATCAGCCGGAATTCGCCCCTCCGCCGGTCTTCCAGCCGCCGCAGATTTCCGGTTGGATTTCCTTCCTCGTCGCGTTTGGCATTGTCATTTTAGTTGCCCTTCTTTTCTGGCGGGTCAATCGCTGGTGGAGCGTTCACATGCGGACAGCTGAATCATCCCAACCGTTGGATGAGATTGCCAGAGCCGCCCGCCGCTCTTTGCATACTCTTTCCACTGGCAGTGGCTCTGTCCACGATAGGATCATCCAATGCTATGACGACATGAGCCGCGTGGTGAGTGAACGGCAGGGACTGCGCCGTGAGTACGCCATGACACCCTCTGAATTTGCCGAGCGGCTAAAAAGCGCGGGATTGCCGCGTGAGCCTGTGGGCCGCCTGACTCGTTTGTTCGAAGCGGCGCGTTACGGCGGGCGGACTTCCACCCAGGGCGATATCGACGAAGCGATGGACTGTCTCACTTCCATTTTGAAATACTGCGGGGAGACCCTGCCGTGACCCGCCGACAGTTGATTCTCGCCGGCATGTTCTTGTCTGCGCTGGTGGTTGCCTTCTTCCTGCGCGACGTGGTCGAACGGGCGCTCATCCTGCCGCTGGCTTATCTCTGGTGGCTGTTGGGAGTGTATTATTCCGTCCTTCCGCAATTTATCTTGTGGA
Organism: Anaerolineales bacterium; assembly: GCA_030834895.1. GTDB lineage: Bacteria > Chloroflexota > Anaerolineae > Anaerolineales > Villigracilaceae > Villigracilis. The sequence goes on along the minus strand of JAUQXA010000026.1, from coordinate 11,233 downwards.
TCCTGCTGGTGGCTGTTGTCGCCATTTCCGCGATAACAACCCTTACGCCGCGCTTTGAAACTCGTGCGCGCTTCCGTCCGCCGTTGATACCGCCCAAAGGACAGATCAAGGAAACGGTCGAATGGCTGGAAAAGTCCCAGGGCGGCAATTATTACAAATGGCTGGTCGCCAACCGTTTGGGCAGGATTGCCAGGGAGATTTTGTCCCAGCGCGAAGGACGACTTACCGGTAAAATGTTCGGGCATCTGGAGGGGCGTGATTGGAATCCGCCCCGAAATGTGGACGACTACCTCGAAAGCGGCTTGAACAAATCGTTTGCCGATTATCCACGTCCGCGCTTCTGGCAGACGCCCAAGCCCACCCCGCTGGACGCGGATCCGAAGCAGGTGATCGAGTATCTTGAAGATGAGATGAAGACTGGTAATAAATAAATCTGTGTCACCCTGAGGGAGCGCGTTCATCGCGACCGAAGGGTCTCGTATTTTAGGCGCGGAGACCCTTCGCTATGCTCAGGGTGACATAATCGGTGTAAATGGAGACAACAATGGAAATTCCGAAAGTATCTGAACTTGGACGCAAGGTGATAGACGAAGTGGAACGCGCAGTGGTCGGCAAGCGCGACCTGCTCGAAACCATCATGGCATCCGTGCTGGCGGGCGGACACGTGCTGCTCGAAGATTATCCCGGCCTCGGCAAGACGTTGATCGCGCGCAGTTTCGCCGCCGCGCTCGGGCTGGATTTCAAGCGCATTCAATTCACCCCCGACCTTTTGCCGGGCGACATCACGGGTGGCTATATCTTCAACCGCACCAAGAACAAGTTCGAGTTGCGGCAGGGACCGGTCTTCACCAATATCCTGCTCGCGGACGAGATCAACCGTGCCTCACCCAAGACCCAGTCCGCTTTGCTGGAAGCCATGCAGGAGGGACAGGTCACGATGGAAGGCGAAAGCCTGAAACTGCCCGACCCATTCATCGTGCTTGCCACGCAAAACCCAATCGAATATGAAGGCACGTTCCCATTGCCCGAAGCGCAGTTGGATCGTTTCATGCTCAAACTCACGGTGGGCTATCCCAGCCTTGAAGAGGAAAAGGAAATTTTACAACGCCGCCGCAAGCGCAAACAGGATGAACTTGTGCTCAGGCAGATCACCAAGCCGAGTCAGTTGGTCGAAATGCGCGCCGCGCTCGAAACCGTCCATGTGGATGGCGACCTCGAGGAATACATCTCTGCGCTGGTTCACACCACCCGTGGCGACCGTCGTGTTGCTGTGGGAGCCAGTCCGCGCGGTTCGCTGGCGTTCCTGAAAATGGCTCGCGCCCGCGCCGCCCTTGCGGGACGCGACTTCATCCTGCCCGATGACGTCAAGCACTTTGCCGTGCCTGTGCTCACTCACCGTCTCTTGCTTCAACCCGAATACTGGATGTCACGCGAGGTCAACGGCGATGTCATCCGTGACGTGTTGAAGGTTACGCCTGTGCCGGTGATTCGGTAATTACCCGTCATTGCGAGGGTCGAGTAGAGCGAGTGCTCTTCTCGCTCGTACCGAGACCCGAAGCAATCCCCACTCACTTGGAGGTTGCTCACTGGCACTGCGCGCCAGCGCAAGTGTCGTCGTCGCTCCGCTCCTCCTCGCAACGACATGACAACTATGTACCGCTCCATCGTTCTCTCAGTGCTGGTTTATGGCTTGCTGCTTGCAGGGTTGATCTCCCTGCGCGGCGAGTTGATTGCGCTTGCCATCCCGTTCATGGTTTATCTCCTCTACGGATTTTGGTCCGCACCCGAGGAACCGAACCTGAGCATCGAGCGCAGACTTTCCCTTGACCGCATCACACCCGACGCTGAGGCAACCGTCACCTTGACCGTGACCAACCTCGGGGCGGGGATCGAAGAACTGTTTCTGGAGGAGGAAATCTTCCCGCGGTTGACCATCCGCGACGGTTCGGCACGTCATCTGATCCGGCTGCCGAAGGGCGCAACTCATACATTCAGCTATGTCGTGGCCGGCGCGCGCGGCTCGTATCGTTTCGACGGCACTCACGCCACAGCGACGGATAGTTCGGGACTGACCCACCGTCAGCAGTTTGTCAAATCAGAGCAACGTTTGTTCATCTTTCCCGGGTTCAGACCGTTGAAAAAAGTCATCATTCATCCGCGCCGCACCCGCGTGTATGCTGGCACGATTCCCGCGCGCGTGGGCGGCACGGGCATCGAATTCTTTGGCGTGCGCGAATATCAGTTCGGCGACTCGCCTCGCATGATCAACTGGAAGGTGAGCGCGAGGCACTCTGAAAACCTGTATTCCAACGAATACCAACAGGAACGCGTGGCAGACGTGGGCATTGTCCTCGATGCGCGCATGCGGACGAACCTGTTTCAGCCCAATCACTCCCTCTTTGAACATGCCGTGGCTGCCACTGCCGCGCTCTCGGAAGTCTTTCTGGCGCAGGGCAACCGCGTGGGACTGTTGGTGTATGGCTCCTATCTCGCTTGGACCTTGCCCGACTATGGCAAGATTCAACGCGAGCGGATTATGCACGCGCTGGCTCGCGCCGAGGTGGGTGTCAGCTCAGTCTTCGCCGGCTTGGAGCATTTGTCACCGCGCATGTTCCCGCCCGAGTCGCAGATCGTGCTGGTCAGCCCGCTGGTGAGCGAAGATTTGGATATCCTCATCCAACTGCGCGGACGCGGCTATCAGGTGCTGGTTATCAGCCCCGACCCCATCAAGTTCGAGCTTGGGATTTTGCCTAGCTCAAATCAGGTCGAGACGGCCGCCCGTGTCGTCCGCATGGAGCGGGATTTGTTCCTCCGCAGGCTTGGTCGCGCCGGCGTTCAAGTCATCGGGTGGGATGTGTCGCTTCCGTTCGATCAGGCTGTCGGTCCGCTGCTTGCCCGCCAGAGGAGGTCCTTGTGACGTTGATTGCACTGCTATCCAGCATCGTGATTTCATCCGGAGCACTTGCCTGGGGATTTGCTCAAAGCGGATTCACCTATTTTTCGGTCTGGATCATCGTCCTCGGCCTGGGCTGGCTGCTTTCCATCTGGCAGAGATGGTTTTGGTATTCGTCGTTTGCGCTGGTCGCCGTCACCGTGCTTGCCGCCCTCGGCTTGTGGTTTGGGTTTTCCCCCGGCTGGCTCTTCGCTGGCGGCATCTTTGCCCTCTTCGCCTGGGACATGACCGACTTCCGTCAGCGGCTGGTTTTGATGGGGAGGAATGACAATACGCGCGGCATCGAACGCCGTCATCTTTTGCGCGTCAGCCTGCTGGCGCTGGCTGGGATGGCGCTCGCATCTGTCACCATGCTCCTGCGCTGGGAGTTCAACTTTGAGTGGGGAGCTTTGCTCGTGGTTGTGATCCTGCTTGGGCTGGGGCAACTGGTGGGGTGGTTTCGCAGACAAAACAAATAACCGACGGACATATTCTAAGCGTGAAACGCATTGCTTTCACACCATTGATTTTCGGGGATCTAAAGTGGTTGATAATCTTTTAACTTCCCCATTTGAAATTTCATAAATTTATGCGACATTAATCTATACATGGAAATAACATCTTCCCTGATTTTTAAAATTAGGGAAAATGTTAGGGGAGTGTAAGTAATTTGCATTGTACATACTGTACAAACAGGATAAGATGAATTACTTGCCACCGTGTGGGCGACAAGAAAATTGAAATAAATATTCTAAACAAAGTGGAGATATTTGTGCCTACCAAAAGTTCTAAATTTGTATTTCTTTTCTTTTTTACCGTCTTTTCTTTGATAGTGAGCCTGCTTTTCCCGTCCGCGGTTTTTGCGGATGATGGGGTTCCGCCATCTGAGGAGGCCTCGGAGACTGTATCGCCTGTGGAAGATGCTGCTACGCCCGAAGAGGAAACCCTGACCGTGGATGATGTGGTTTCACCATCTGAAGAAGCCACAGAGGCGATACCGCCTGAAACCCTGACCGCGGAGATGCCCGAAACTTCTGTGGTGGAAATCCTTGCAGCGATGGATGAAGCGGGAGTTGCGCTGGTTGATGAGAACGGCAACCCGATCCCGCTGGTTTCCGAAACAGCTCTTGAACTTTTGACGGTTCCGGATCCCTATGTCGTTCGCGGCGGCGTGACCTATCGCTTTCTGCCTATTGGTGGCTGCGCCGCTTTTTCAGGCGATCCAAACTGTACAGAGTCGGCTACTCCAATTCAAGCCGCGATTAATTTCTCCGTCAATGGCGAGACTATTTTTGTAGATCCCGGCACTTATGTTGAACAGTTGGAGATCACCAAAAACATAGTTTTGCAAGCCACTGCATCCGGGGTGATTATTAAGTCCCCCGTTTTATTGACGGACTTTTTCGTCAGCGGATCGAACAAAAACTATCCGATTGTGTATGTGCATGATACTGCCAACACGTCCATTATCGGTTTTACCATTGATGGAAATGGTAACGGAAACGATAATTATCGATTTGATGGAATTGGATATTACAATGCCGGTGGAACAATTCAAGGGAACACCGTTCAAAATATCACAAATTCAACATTCTCTGGAAGTCAGCATGGTGTGGGAATATTTGTTTATGCCACTGATGGACTGCCGCACGCCATCAGTATCGACAATAATGTGATTGAGGATTACCAGAAAAACGGCATGACAATAACAGGTAATGGTATTACCGCTGAAATTACCAATAACACTGTTACCGGCGCGGGACCAACTACAGTGATTGCGCAGAACGGCATCCAGGTCTCTGGTGGAGCTGATGCATTGATACAGGGAAACACGGTTACTGGAAATGCGTATACTCCTCAAACTGTTGTTTCAACTGGTATTCTGTTCTTCGGCCCAGGTGACGTGGAGATTGCCGACAATTATCTTGATGGAAATGATGTGAACGCATACGTCACGGCAGCCGGCAATGTGGAAGTGACTGGGAATACAATTTTGAATGGCGTCTGGGATGGGGTCTGGATTGATAGTTCCGGTCCTGCTGTGATAACAGGCAATACCTTCTCGGGAAACAGCGAAGGCGTCGGCTTGTGGGGCATGACTGATATGACAGCCGTGCATATCAATGGGAATGTTTTCACTGGCAATGTCCTCGGGGTTGCCAATTATGATGCTGTCGACGTGGATGCAACGGGTAATTTCTGGGGATGCCCTGGAGGACCGGACGATCCGGCTTGTGATCAGGTAACAACCCATGTTATTTATGACCCGTGGCTTGTCAAAGACCCGTTTGTAACTCCCGTGAATCCGTTTGTACCTCCTGTGGCTGTCGAAAAGGATACGGTAAAGCGATCCCAGTCAGTTCCACTGATGGCTGGTTCCGGTGAGTTGGCTGAAATTAGTTGCGAGTCCCAGTCGGCGAGCTTTCTTGTCGGTGAAATCAAAGTTGTGTTTACCGGTTTGTGCGGCTATGAAACGAAGCTCGATCTCCTGACCAACGAGTTACTTCCGGCAAAATTAGATAATAGTTATAAATTCCTCTTTGGTTTGGATATTAGTTTGTATCAGGATGGAAAACCAGTGAGCGAACTGCCTGCGGATGCAAATGTGACCATTTCCTATCCTGCAACAGGCCTGGTGATGGAATGGAATTCGACCACCGGGGACTGGCAGGAAATCCAAGCTGGGGAAGTTAATGGTCGTGCCGAGGTGGATGCGGGTTCTGGCACATTCATTTTGATTGGCGAGTGATCCCATAAAAGATTCCCCCCTTGAAAAAGAAGGGGGGAATCTTTTTATTTTAAACTCATCAACCACGCTTCCGTTTCCTGTGGATGCTTGAAGTGAATGATCTTTAGATGCGCGTTTTCGGGGAGTGAAAAGAGCGCGGGATATTCCCGCTTGCGCCGCCAGTAGGTCTTGAACAGCCAGTGGAATAACGACTCTTCAGACCATAATTTCAGATGTCCCCAGAATTTCTCGCGGTTGCCATTCCACAATTCCTCCTGCGTGACCGCCCTGCGAATGGTGCGTTTGAGCAGACGCCAGAAAACGATGTGGAAGGGGTAATTCAGCCAGATGACTGACTCGGCTTTGTCCCAGATCAAATCGCGGACGAGGCGATAATTCCCCGCCACCACCCAAGCCTCCGCCTGAATCGCCTCCTCGACGCGGATGAAAAAATCCAAAGCCGTTGCGGGCGTCCAGTTTGGCTCCCAGTAAAAGGCGTCCAACTCGATGTAGTCCGCGTTGATTTTTTGTGCGAGTCTCGTCCGCCAGCGTGGACTTACCCGACGAAGTTGTGCCGACGACGGCAATGCGACGGTAGGGGAAATTCATATCCTGGTTGTTCCAAAATAAGGGAATGAAAAAGCGCTTATCTGCTCTTGAGGGGCTTAGCCCCTTCAAGAGCAGATACAGTCGTGAGTTATTTTGTCACACCTTCCAGATAGATGCTGATGATCTCATGGATGGTTTCAGGCGTGAGCGGCTTTCCCCCGCCGTGGCTGGGATAGAAATACGGGTACATGATTCCCATCAATGACCATGTGGCAACTTCCGCATTGAGTGTCCGAAACTCTCCCCGTTCCATGCCCTCCTGCAAAATCGCAGTCAGTTTCCCGATGAATTTTTCATAATAGACTTTATTGAAGTTCTTGCGCGAGGCGGGACTAAGCTGTGCCATCTCCTGGCTTGCGAGGCGGATGATCGCGCGCTGCTCGGCGGGTTGACTCAAGACCGCTTCGACAAAACGAAGAATCCGCTCATTGCTTGATTGTGTCATCGTACGGATGGCGTCAATGGAGGCTTCCATTTCGTCGAGATAGTTGCTCAGGATGGCGAGGAAGAGTTCCTCTTTGTCCTTGAAGTAATAGTAAAGCGCGGCTTTTGAAACGCCCACGGCTTCCGAGATCTGGCGCATGGCAAGCCCGTGATAACCCTGCTCGATGAACATCCGCATGGCTGTTTTCAGGATTTCTTCGCGTACGCCAGTCTCAGAAGTGGTCATGGGTTGATTTTATCTGTGTAAGTGTATTCAAAAATAAATTATCAGAGCTTTACTGCTCTATCGGGGGCTCAGCCCCCGATAGAGCTATTATTTTACCTTCGTTAGTCGGTTGCGGGTATGGACTCAATCTGCGACTGAGTGGCGCGTTCCTGTTGCCGGTTCTTCAACCCCAATGTCAGGATAACCATAATGGCGGCGATGACGCCAACCACCATATAGGCGGAACTGTAACCCGTCACGCCGCCGCCCATGGACGCCGCCACCGCGCCGACGATGGCACTGCTTGCCATTTGGCCGATGCTGGTGAAGAGGGTGATCACACCCTGTGCGGATGTGCGATCCTCGGCTGAAGCTTCATTGAGCATGATGTAGCGCATCGGCGCCCCAAGCAGGGATGAAAGTCCCAGACCGATGACCACGCCCGAGGCGATGAAACCCCAAAGCATGGAATTCATTCCGCTGCTTAGCATCATCATGCCGACGGCAAGCAGGAACGTCCCGCCAAAGACCATCACCTTGGAGCCGAACTTGTCTAACAGACGCCCGACGAGAGGCGAGCCGACTGCCATGGCAAGCACCACAGGCATCAGCAGGTAACTGGCATTGTGGGTATTGATGATTGTGGGTATGGCTCCCACGGCAAGCGCAGGGATGAAGACCATGCCTGATTCGCCCAGCCCCGCTCCGGCGGATAAGATGCTGGCGATCACAGTTTGGCGGCTTTTGAACAGGTTCAGGTTGAGGATCGGGGCCTCCGCCTTCTTTTCGACGCGCGGGAAGACGAACAGCAGAATGACCCCGATGAGCAGGAAGGGCAATACATTGAGCGAGACCAGGCTGCCGAAGAAATCCTGTGTGTCAATCTGGTTCAAGCCATAGGCGAGAGAAGCCAGCATGACGCCCAGCACAACCATCCCAGCCGCGTCAAATGGGCGTTGCGCCGTGGGATGGGTGGCGGGGAGCAGTTTCAATCCCATGAAGATAACCACCGCCGCAATCGGCAGGTTGATGAGGAACAGCCACTGCCAGCCTGTGAAACTCAGAATGATACCGCCGAGAATGGGTCCGATGAGGAAGGCCAGCCCGAAGACCGCGCCGATCAGCCCAAGCGCGCCGCCGCGCTTTTCAGGCGGAAAGGTGTCACCGATCACTGCGCTGGCGACGGGGAAGATGCCGCCCGCACCAAGCCCTTGCAGGGCGCGCCCTGCAAGCAAAACTGCAAACAGGTTCGAGGGCGAGAGGGAAACGATCAGCGAGCCGAGGGCAAAGAGCGTCACATCCAGCACGTAGATGGAGCGGCGTCCGAACATGTCGGATAGTTTCGCCATCAGTGGCGTGCCGATCAGGTTGAACAGCACGTAAATGGTGAAGGTCCAGATCAGCACGCGGTCACCGACGCCGAAGAATTTTTGAATAGAGGGCAGGGCAGGTGCAACGATGGCGATATCCAGCGCACCCATCAGCACGCCCAAAAAGAGCACCACTAATATTTGATTGCGGGTTTTGTCGTTCATATTGATTATTTATTCTCCTTATGTAATTTCGTCCTGAGCGGAGCCGAAGGACGTTTTTGCAAGCGCGCTTCGACTGCGCTCAGCGCGAAGTCATTATCTACTTACTGACCGCTCGGTAAGTAGATAATATCAAAGCCTGACGACGCTGTCAAGTTCGAATGCGTAAGAAATGTATAGAAAAAGGGGGAGGAGTGGGCGTATGTCGTTCTGAGCGAGCGAAGAACCTTACGATTATCTCAGAGACCCTTCGCTCACTTGCACCGCACTGCGTTCCCTGGCACGGCCCACCGTGAGCAGATGTGTTGCAGTGCTGGTGTCGCTCAGGGAGTCATGATTGAGGAGGTAATAACAAATTCCTGCCTTTGAAGTAATCCGAGACGGCCAGACTGAAAGGGCGTTTGTGCTCTTTGGCGGCGGATTTTTCGTACAAGGCGCGGACTTTTGGCTCTGCCATGGCGGCTTTCGCATAAGCAATGGCTTCTTTGAAGCGTTGACGGTGCGCCTTCTGCGCTTTGCTCCATTTTACGTGAGACATATCGGCGAGTTTGATGAGGGTCATTTCGCCGGTATGCGAACGGCGGAAGACAACATTGCCCATCTTGCCCTGCGCGCCTTGAATCATTGGGTTGAGTATGATCTTTGCCATAAGTGCTGCCTTTTATCTTGGGGTTGCCTGGGAGTACCCAAGAGCATCCTGTATTGATCCTGTATTGATCCTATATTAGTCCTGTAATCTTCTCAGGAGACGGCAGGATTATAGCATGGAGTTGCGAAGGAGCAGGCAGGGGGTAGACCCACATCAAACTGGATTGTAAAAAGAGAAGAGAGCCTGGTTAGACTCTCTTCTCTTTTTTATTGTCGTGGTATTACCTTTCTCGTATCCGATTTTACAGTGTCCATTTCGGTGATGGTTTCACTGGCAGACAGGTTTCTCCCTTTGTACTTCTCCCTTAGTTTTCGCAGGAGGATTTTGTATTCAATTTTGGTTTTATCCGCCGGATCACACGCCCCATATTTGGCGGCGTATACAGCAGAGGCCGCAAGCGAGACATTGATCTCCGCGTCCGATTCGTGAAGCATCATATTTCGGTAGAACTGTTCATCCAGTTTCATATTAGACCTGCCTTCCTTGCTCAACATTCGTCGAGTCATTCTATCGTATGACCAACCAGACGGCAAAATTATAGCATGGAGTGGGGATAGCCTAGGCAAATATCCTGCCTGGCGAAGGGATATGGTTTTCTCATTATTGCTTGACAAAGTAACCAAGTGTCGCCCTGAGCGACAGCGAAGGGCCTCTGTGGCGGCTAAGAGACTCTTCGGTCGCGGCGAGCACGCTCCCTCAGAGCGACACAAACGGATAATGAGAAAGCCATGGGCGAAGGGAGGCTAGCCCCCATTTTATAAAAAGAGGTGGGGTATACTTGGGAAAATTAGTTTGTTGGTTGGTTCGTTTGGCAGTTCAATCGTCAGATAGTTGGGAATGATTCATGGCAAAGAAAAACACAAAAGCAAATTACAACAACGGCTCATCTCTTGGAATCGAAGCGGAGTTGTGGCAGGCTGCGGATAAGCTGCGCGGACATCTCGACGCGGCGGACTATAAGTCCGTGGTGTTGGGATTGATCTTCTTGAAGTATGTATCAGACATGTTCGAGCAGGTGCGGGCACGGGTGGAATCCGAAGGTGTTGATGATCCAGAGGACAGGGATGTCTATTTGGCGGAACGAGTCTTTTGGGTGCCGAAAGAGGCGAGATGGAAAGTCTTGCAGGATAATGCCAAGCAGGAGTCCATTGGCAATTTGATCGACAAGGCGATGGAGTCCATCGAGCGGGACAACCCGACCTTGAAAGGGATGCTGCCAGGCAATTACGGACGCGCCACGCTGGATAAGAGGCGGCTGGGGGATTTGGTGGACCTCGTCAGCAACAAGATCAACTTCGCGGACGAGGAGAGTCGCAAACAGGATACGCTCGGTCGGGTGTACGAATATTTCCTGTCGCAGTTCGCCAGCCAAGAGGGTCGTAAGGGCGGAGAGTTCTATACGCCGCGTTCGGTTGTGCGCGTGCTGGTGGAGATGCTCGCCCCATATAAGGGACGCGCCTTCGACCCGTGCTGCGGCTCGGGCGGGATGTTCGTGCAGAGCGAGAAGTTCGTGGAGGCGCACGGCGGAAGAATCGGTGACCTTTCGGTGTACGGACAGGAGTCGAACCCGAATACGTTCAAACTGGCGAAGATGAACCTTGCCATCCGCGGCATCGAAGGCGATTTGGGCAAACAGCCCGCAGACTCGTTCCACCATGACCAACACCCCGACCTGAAAGCGGATTACATCCTTGCCAACCCGCCGTTCAACATGAGCGATTGGGGCGGGGACTCACTGCGCGAGGACAAACGTTGGAAGTACGGCAAGCCGCCGGTGGGCAATGCCAACTTTGCGTGGGTGCAACATTTTATCCATCACCTTTCGCCGAACGGTACGGCGGGATTTGTGCTGGCGAACGGGAGCATGTCGAGCAATACATCGGGCGAAGGCGAGATCCGTAAAGCCATCATCGAAGATGACCTGGTGGATTGCATGGTCGCCCTGCCCGGTCAGTTGTTTTACAGCACGCAAATCCCCGTGTGTTTGTGGTTCCTAGAGCCTGTATGCAAAATCAGAAAAGAGGAAAAGCGAGGCAATAGTGATCATGGCAGAGAAATTGGCAGCCCGTTTTTCATAACGAGTGGCAATGCGGCGAAATTGCTTAAGTCGATTGATCAGACGTTCAATGATATT
>JAUQXA010000025.1 GCA_030834895.1 Anaerolineales bacterium | reverse complement strand
TTGGTCGCTTAATTCTTGAACAGCATTGAAGGGTAGCGCTATTTCACTGTTGGTGATGCCCAAAACACTTTTGTTTGGCAACACTTCTGTAAGAAACTGCATGACTTCTACAACCTTTTTCGAGACGAAGCGCCTAACGGTTTGCGTTACCCGCGCTGGGGCGGGCGGCGGAACGCCGTCCGACTGGGAAAATGCTGAGGCGTAGAAAAAATGCTTGGAATCGCGCCAGAATCCCCAGCGTCGGGTGCACGCTTTGTTAGGCGTTTTTTCTTTTGCCTCAACCTTTTATTTTCATTGCTTCAAGAACTTTAGTTTTTGCATTAACTTCATTCCAGTCAATCCAATGCTTACCTGAAAGTGCGTGAGGAACTATACACTCATCTAGTTTGACAGGCAATAAATATATTGCGCCTTCAGGCATTAATTCTAAAACAGATAATCCTGATTTTAATTCTTTTTGGACATAACCCTTCTTTGAAATTGAATTGGAAGATAAGCAAGCCAGAAAGAAATTGGATGATTGAATTGCTTTATCAATTTCGAGTCTCCAATCCTGCCCAGCCTTTATGTTGTACACATCTATCCACGGAGAACATCCACTAAATTTTAGGAATTCATATATTTCAAGCGCAGTGCCTTGATCTTCTCTTGCATATGAAATGAACACCTTATTTCCTGATTGGTCATCTGGAAGACTCTCGAAAAAATCTCTAAAGCGTCGTAAGGTGGATAGGGTAACACTATATTTTCGTCCGAAAGCAGAAAGAGAACCATACTTTTTAATAGCAATATCAAATTCTGTTATTGCACGTGACCTGCCAACCATTTGTCCCCACGACTCAATCAGGTTGTTTCTAACTTGTCCTGTTGAAATGCCACCAGGACGGTAGGCAGCGCTAATTTCATCCATTGCCGTTTCAAAGTCCCAATTTTCATCTATTCGCATTTTTGTCTCTTGTGATTACTGAATAACAATGCAAGGCAAACGCCTAACGGCAGGCGTTAGCGGCAAGAGCGGGACTTTGACGGGAAGAACTCAAAAGGCGAAAAAGCCATTTAGCGCTGACTCGCCGTAGCCAGTAGAATCCCCGCTCTTGTCCGCTGCACGCGGTGTTGGGCGTTTTTAGCCATTGGATTAACTAAATTTTTGAGCAAGATATTCTCGATGTTGAAGGTCTGTCATCTTTGTTACTTCATATCGCTTGCATTCCAGCCGCCCAACACAAAATTCAACACGGTTGGCTGAAATAGTTTCATCTTGAAAGTTTTTTAAAAACTCAATAAGTTGATTTAGATATATTACGCCTTTGGGAGTAGATGTTTTAAACTGCCCGTTTCCAGTAAAAACTACGACAGAATGAATTTGTTCTTTTGGTAGAAAATCTAATACCTGCTGAATGACTTTGACATGCAAGAAATTCTGATGAATAGGGTTTTGAAACCTGCTTTTTACTCTGTAAATTACCTGCATCCATTGTTTAGATTTTTCATCGCCGAATATCCAACCTGAATAATTTTTCGTTTCGATAACAAATATTCCTTTGGTTGAAATCAAAATATGGTCTATCTGCGTTGTGCCATTCTGGAAAGGGAGGGTAACATTATTCAATAAATGATAGTTTGGCGGCGGGAAATTGGAGACGATAACTTTATGAACCGCTGCTTCACCGTGATTTTGATTTGTCCTGATACTATATCGGTGATAGCTCTTAATAGCAAAACCAGCTAGGAAGCCAAAAACGAAAATGACCAAGCTAGCAAATATTAGCGCAACGATGATAGGCAAAAATAAATTTGACATTTATTATTCGGAAGCAAACGCCCAACGGCTCGCGTTAGTGGCAGGTGGGTGGGACGAGACTCGCCGTCGAAACGGGAAAACTCTAAGCCGTGAAAAATGCCTGAAAACGCGCCGCGTACCCACCTGTCCACTGCACGCATTGTTAGGCCCCTTCAATATGGTTGGACTCCTTTTCATTTCCCAATTTATCAAATATTCCATGGAAAATGGTTGCCATTTCCCTGTTCTGCATTACCAATGCGCGACGAAACTCCGTATCATTCTGATGTGTGGGAAGCGCAAATACGATATGCTCTCTGTCAACAATGAGAAAATCAAAAGGCAATTCATTCGTTGGCGCCACGCACTCTGTGTATCGTTTGTGAGCGCGAAATCTACCTAGCCACTCTTGGGAAAGATTGCGAGGCGGCAATAAACGGGTGATATTCACCCCCTTCTTTTCCATCAACTGCAGCATTTTTGCCACATAGACTTCGTCTGGCAGCGCAGATGTAAAGTGCGTGACATATATAGACTCTTCCGCGTTCTCAAAAGTATTATATGCTACCTGTCCCATCTCAAAATTAGACAGTTGAAAGCGAAATTCTCTGACAGTCCACAAACGCTGTATTGACATGAGAATCACAATAATAACAAATAGAAGTATTGCCAATACAGCAGCAGCGGACTTTGACAATCCAATTGCAGTAGAAAGGGTGTACGCCAGACTTATCCATCCCCCGACCGCAAGGAGTTCTGTTACTCGAACTGGAAACTTATCATTCATTCTGTCCTCCTGGAATATCAGACTACATGAATCATTAGAAGGCGGGGCCTAACGGTTTGCGTTACCTGCGCTGGGGTGGGGACGGCGAAGCCGTCCAGCCAGAAAAATGCTAAGGCGTAGAAAACTGCTTGGGATGACCGCAGAATCCCCAGCGTCAGGTGCACGCTTTGTTGGCTTGCGGTTTTTAACAGTGACCTTTGCTATGGATAGTCAAACATCCAAATTCTTTTGGCGGTATCAAACACTAAACTGTAATCATATTCACGACTATTTAATACACGCCCATCATTTAGATAAAAACTAACATTGATTTTTGCCCAAGCACTAATCTCTTTCTTTTGTACAATCTCGACACCATTAATGTCAATTCGGTTTACCGTTTTCCACCACTTGACATATTCATTGAAGTTGCCGTTGCTTGAATGGTTTTGAAAACTTGTGGTGAGAAAATTGTTCCATAAATCTTCGTAATTTCTTTTTTGCCACATGGCATTGAAGTACCAAAACACAAATTCTTCAGGGCGGGATTGGGAGAACGATGATGGTTCAGTAAAAGTCAATATTGTTTTACCACTACCTGTATGGTCAGAAACCCAGCCTTCATAACTTTTCCAATTGACTTTCCACCAAGTTAATTCATCTGCAAACCTTGTTACCAATTGGAGATTAAGAGACTCGCCACACGGGATTTCAACAATTACATCTTTATTGTCATTTTTGTTGGCGTATCCTGGTGATTTACGCAAGTTAACTTTACTAATATCCTCACAAGAAATTTGAGCCTCATAATTCGCTTGAGTAAAATTATTTACAGAATCTGTAACAGGGGATGGCGTTGACGTTGAGGTAGCTTGAACCACATTTACTGCTATGGTCGCGGTACTTGCGGGCGATGCAGTGAAACGAATAACCGTAGGTATAACTTGTGTTTCTGTTGCTGTTAATTGCGCTGTCGTTGTGTCAGGGCTTCTGAGCTTTATGTACGCACCAAAAACTGCTAAGAAAATTAACACAATAAAAATACCAATATTTATAAAACGCCCTTTGCCTGAATCGTTGAGATTATCCAAGTGTTCTTTGGAATCCGAATTGGTATTATCAACATCTTCCATGCTGTAGCTCTTTTAGCTATTTGAAATACGTTTTGGCAAAAAACCTACAATGGCTTTGCCGCTGTCTTTGTTAAATTTGTGCCACACTCGCCGCAATGTTTTGCGCTTGGCTGATTCTTTTCGCCACACTGGGGACATAAAATAAATTGCTGAGGGTTCTTTGGCTCTTGAAGGTTATATCCGCATTCGATGCAATGCTTTGCAGAGATGTCGTTTTCAGTATTGCAATTTTTGCAAACTATGGATTGCGAAAAATTATTAATTGACGGCTTTGGTTCGTCAAGTACTTTCACGGCTTGATTTGCAAAGCTGTCTATCCCTTCATAAAGTGCTTTGCCTCCCCTGAAAAGTGGAATGCATAATAAGAACAAGAAAACGGCATTAAATACTTGATTTACGCCATTCCTTTCTGTTGCAACTTCTAACAGGTTAATATAGGCGATAAAGATAACGCCAATATGAACAGCAGAAGAGATTACCAATCCGCTTTGAGGAACTTTTGCTATGATAAAGGGAAGTTGAGTCTCAGCGACATAGGCAAAATTAAAAAGTATGCCAACTATGAATAAAGTTAGGAGGGCTTTGGCAATATGGACGCCCGTTATAAATTCACCTTTACCCAAGTCAATTTTTTGATTTTGCAACATTTTAATATCGTCTGATACTGCCAATAGGATAAATAGCACCACCAGCAGAATAAAAGACCGCATTGTTGCACTGTAGAACTTCTTCTTTCGTAAGTTTAGCTCTTTCATGGGAAACCTCCTTTGAAATTTTTACAACAAACCGATTGCTTCTCTTGCTTTTTCAAGTCTGCGGATTTCATCATTGAGTGATTTGCTTTTCTTTTTCACTTCATCCATGTCCGCGATTTGACCAGATAGTTTTCTTGCTCGAATTATTTCCAGTTCTTTGTTTGCTAACTGAATTGCATTTTCCAATAACATTACTCCTTCCCTTTTCCATATTTCCGCCTCTGCTAACGACTTGCTCAAGATTTTACTTGCTGTTTCAAGTGCGTCTTTGTATTCATTTGCAAGAATTTCGTAAGTTTGTTCCGAAATATTTTGTTTTTCAAGTTCAGAATTTAGCTTTATTAAATAGTTGTTGTAGTCAAGGATTTCTTTTCTGCAATTGTCGATTCTGTTTTTAAGCTGGGGAATAATAATTGTTGCGGAGACCCGCGCACCGAGTATTGCGGTTTCCTCTTTTTTTATTTTACTTGCATACGCTTGAAGTTGTGCAATTTCCAGCTCTAAAAGATTTTCTAAATCAGACAACTTTGGTGACAATTCTTTTGTTTGCTTTGTAAACTCTTTTGTTTTGCCTTTTACGCCAGAGATAGATGAGAAAAACCATTTGATTAATCGCTTTTGGACTTCACTGGCTTTATCACTTGTAATTGTATCTGCCTTGTCGGTTAGCCCTCCCCAAATTTTTTGTATATCATCAGTAACATTATCGAAGGGTTTGCTGTTCTGGTTTATTTGGGTCTCAGTTTCTCGCTGGGCGTCCATAATTGAGTCTAGGGCTAAACTTAATTTTGCAATTTGTTCAACATAACTTTTCCACGCCTGAGTTTCTGATTTGACTTGTAAAACATACGCTTCATCTTTTTTAGTCTCTGTAGCATCTCCCTCTGGAGTATTGTCGTCGTATTTTTTCAAAATCTCTGATAGTTTGTCTAGTCCGTCAACATAGTTGCTAAATTTCGTTAGTACACTACTAAAAAAATTAGTCCAATCTGTAAATGAAAAACCAGTTCTTTGTGTTAGGTATTTTGTGGCTACATCTATCACAAGTTTTGCTGTAGCAGGTATTGACCATGATATTGGGTTGAGTGACCGTAATTGTGAATTGAAATTACTTGAATTGGTAACTACTTCAAATATCTCATTAACGTCTTTCAGTGTGACAAGCAAAGAACCAATGTCTTTTTTGATAATTTCTGAGGATGCCTCTATTTCTATGAAAGTGGCTTTGATAGTCTTTGCTGACGGAGTAATGAGCAAATTGATATTATTGGAGACCATGATTTTTTCCCTTTAGATACATTATCATCCATTTTCGTTATTATTAGCAAGCCAACGGTTTGCGTTACCTGCGCTGGGGCGGGGACGGCGAAGCCGTCCAACTGGGAAAATGCCAAGGCGTAAAAAACTGCCTGAGATTTTCGCCAGAATCCCCAGCGTCAGGTGCACGCTGTGTTGGGCGTTTCTTGCCTTGACTATAGTCTAGCATACACATATTTAGAATTGAGGAGCTGCTTGATAAATGCAACTCTGAAAAAACTGCATTAGAGATCGAGTGCCTCTACATGGTGCGTGCCAAGCGTGAGAGATACTTCGCCACTGTGGTGGAGATCATGTTTAATGGTGCTCCAGATTATCGATTGACGTGTGAGGTGAGGCGCATTCTCGCCCTGTCCATCCACGAATACATCCTCCAAGTTAGCTGGTGTCCAGCGAACGAGAGCATTCTGAATCATCTGCCAAGTAGTCTCAAGCCCCCTAATCAACTCGGCAGCACTACGTGGAGGAGCGCCGTCTACATCCCATTTTTCTAATAGAGCTATCTCAGCATCTGCTTCGCCTAGAACCAAGAAATTACTGACACGACCACTAATAATATGAGCAACATTTTCACCTACAGAGCGCAGTTGTGGAGCAACTCGTAGGTCGAGTTGGTCAGAGGAAAGTGGTGCAATCGCTTTAATCAAGAGAGCCTGATAGGCATCCCACCCTTTGTAGAAAGCTAGGAGATTAATTTGCTCTTCGACCATTAAGGATTCCTTTCTTATGCATGTGTGTGCGGCAGCGGCACTAGTTACTAATTCTGAACCAAAATCATCTTTGTATTATACAGAATCGCCAAATGGTTATCTGAGACAAGCGCCCAACGGTTTGCGTTACCCGCGCTGGGGCGGGCGGCGGGACGCCGTCCGACTGGGAAAATGCTGAGGCGTAGAAAAAGGCTTGGAATCGCGCCAGAATCCCCAGCGTCGGGTGCATGCGGTGTTGGGCGGTTTTCATTCATCAAATTCAAGGGACACAATGGTGTTCCTGTGTGTCCACCCGTAGTAGTTTTGAGTATAAGTCCTGCCAGAGTACGTTTTCGGGTTGTTCATTCGGTCGGGTACACACTACGGTGGGCGTCTGGAATCAACAAGTTAGGGCATCATTAGTATTTTTTATTCGTATCGTAGTAGCCCCAAATACAAGCCAGGACAATCAGCATAATCGCAACTACCGCTTCGCCGATTCCTTCAACGAGATTTCCGCTTTTGGCGCGGTGTTCCACCCACACCCCAGCTAGCAGCAGTATTCCAACGACCATACCTATAAATCCTGCAAGGGCATCATCGGCACTATCATGATCAGGGATGTGACGGATCGGTCGGTTAAACCTGTTGTTAGCTTCGTCCATATCATGTGGACGCTCGCTAGATGAGCTGTCGTTACTTGTCATACTGTCTCTCCTGCAAGCGTGGACCCGCGCAGACCCACCATTGCGCCACCGATGTGTTTACCAGTCATTTGATGACCTATCTGTTTATAAGCGGCGGAAGAATAACGCCAAATTCGCCACTTCCATTCTACGACTCTCAAAAAGAAAAATCAAACCGCGTTCGCTTTTGCGTTTGTAACATATTCTACTCGGCTAGCGCCCAACGGTTTGCGTTACCCGCGTGTGGGTGGGCGTGGACTCTGCTTGGGAGCAGAAAAAACTCGAAGCCAGAAAAAAGCCTGTAAATCGCGCAGACTCCCACACGTCGGGTGCACGCTTTGTTGTGCCGCTTTTTGCCTACCGAGACGCCTTTAATTTTGCAATAGCCTGCATAATTTTCTTGGCACAGGTATTTGCAAGTTCCTGAGTTTCACATTCACTTGCCCTTACTCTTTCGACATGAACGCCTTCATGGGCGAGCATAGTAGTTCTCGCATGTGCTTCTGCGGGTGTCTCGTGATGAACTGTGTCGCCATCTACTTCCACTACTAACGCAATTCCATCTTTGACCAAGAAAAAATCTGGTTCGATACGTCTATAATTTTCACCACCACGAACAAAAACAGGCAACGGGGCAAAAGACACACCAGAAGATTTTAGGGCTTTATACAAATAAATCTCAGGTTGAGACCTGAATAATAAACCATCCATCGTTCTTGAAGCAATGTTGTCTGAACGGACTCTCCCTTGATTAGAAACTCCATCGCCTGTTAACCATGCTTTTGCTTTATCTCGCCAGTTTTCGTCATCGGCTAATGCAGGTGCTATGGAAACTTTTTCAAGATACTCGTTATCATTACCATAAGGCTTGAGTAAAAATAACGCTTTTTCAGAAATCTTATTTTCGGAATTTTCTAATTCACTACCAATTTGATTAAAGAACCAGTATGGGACTTGTAAATATAAAGTGTATCCATACGTTCCGCCATTCCAATTATCATAATTGGTCTGTTTCATAGACGCTGTTGAATTTGCAAGAATGGCAACTTCTCGCGCAGCGCCTTCTGATGCAAATAAACGAGCGAGTGTGGCAAGTAACGGCTCTGGATTGGAGAAAAAATTTTCAGCACTTGTTGACATGAAATAAAAATCCCTTTGATTTCAGCGGAGCGGCACAACGGTTTGCGTTACCCGCGTGTGGGCGGGCGTGGACAATGTTTGAGATGTAGAAAAAGCTTGAAGCCAGAAAAAAGCCTGAAAATGCCGCAGACTCCCACACGTCGGGTGCACGCTTTGTTAGCCAGCAGAAATTAACGGAACCAACTTCTCGATAGGGTAAAACATCAGACACATACAGCGAGCAAAGCATTGCAGGCAAATTGTAAATTTTAGGATTGCTCACCAGCCCATTTTATGGCAAATTCAATTCTGCTGATGAGTGGCATAACTCCAATTACAGTTGCGATCTTATATGCGTTGTTTAGGTTTTCCATTGCCAAATCCCTTTGATTTAGAGAGATTTGAACCAGTCCTATATTTAGGAGGTCTCCAGCCTCGGCACGTTTGTCTCCAATTTCGTGATGCATCATCCTAGATTGAGTCATATATTCGAGTGCTGCTTTGTATTGACCTAAAAACATATATGTGGCACCAATATCTCCAAGAATATTTGCCTCATAAGTTTTATGACCAGCTTCTTGAACTAATTCTAAAGCTTCAAAATAGTAAGACAAAGATTGTTCAAAATTCTTCATTGCTTGGTATGTATGTGCAATATTAGCCAATATAGCCCCGATGCTACTCTTTTTTCCCTGCTCTCTGGCCAGGACTAAAGCTTCTTGGTGATATTCGATCGCCTGATCGAGATTCCCTAGGTTGCTATAAATTAGACCGATATTGGTTAAAATCCCTGAATCCTTATGTTGACCCTTCTCGAAGTACTCAAGTGCCTTTTTATAGTCTCCTTGATAATAGTAAATCAACCCGATATTATGGGACGCTCCCTCGGCTGCTTTTAGTTCCCCTAATTTCTCTAACAACGCCAAAGCTCTCATATCATAGTCAAGAGCTTGCTCGTATTCTCCGATTTCTGCGTAGCTCATGCCTAATTCACTATAAGCAAAAGCCTCACCTTTTTTGTCTTCCACTCGCTGAAAGGTTCGAAGAGCCATATTTGCGCTCGCAATAGCACTCTTATGTTGAGCGAGACTAAAATAAGCATTTGAAAGCTGCAAAGAATGCTCTGCGGCGATTTCATATTCACCAAAGTTTCTGGCCGCCCAGACAGCATATACAAGCAAATCTACGGCTACACCAAAAAGCTCCTTTTCAAACAACAGTCTGCTTGACGCAGTTAGGCAAGCCACTATTCGATCCATGTTAGCAAAGCGTTCTTCCTTAGTAGCCCATTTAGCTGCCTCAATCAAATTTTCAAGGACGGGATAAAGCAGTGGAATGCTTTCTATATCATGATGTTTCTCACAATAGATCAGACACGCATCAAGACCTTTATGATAATCTTTTTGTTTTGATAGCGTTTTTGTATAGCTGAAAGCTAAATCATGAATTCTATAATAGGATGATTTTTCCTTGGACTGTGGAATATAGTCAATTAAACCACGCCGATGTAAATCTGCAACCGCTTGGGTAACCAACTTAATGTTAAATGTCTCCTCTTTTAACAAAGGTTCTGGATTTTGCAAGAGCTCAAAGAATAGTTTTTCCTTTTCTGGATTGGGCATTTCATCATCTTTGAGAAGTGACATGCCGCTTAAGATTTCGGCATTGTATATTGCTAGTAGTTCAAGAGTCGCATATGGAGCAAACAAAGCGCCAAAAGACATAAAAATCCTCTGAACCTCGATATTGACATCGCTTAAACTGGCTTGAAGAAGATGAACAATATTTTCTTTACCTCTCTCGCTAAAGTTTTGCGGGATTGTCAAATCATGAGGAGCATTTTCAATTCGTTCAAGTAATGCTTTGGGAGTAATTTTGTCAACGGATAAGGTTAATGCTGCGATTCGAAGTGAAAAGGGAAGATTTCCAAGCGCTCTCGTAAGCCGAGACGCGTATTCATCATCTTCATAATCATTGTCTGCAAAATAACTGAGTAATTCTAAAGAGGCAGAGCCACTTAATGGATTTACTTCAACTAGTTTAAATGTTGGATAGCGATAACGAGATGTTACTAAGAAAGGCATGCTCTTTGGTATTGCTTTGCAAATATGGTTTAAGGAGTAACCATCAAGTGCGTCATCGAAAATCAACAAGCTCACGCCAGACTGATACAAAAGCTCGTTCACTGCATGGATTTTTGCATCACCCATTTTGCTCGAAATTTGTTTTGTGGCATCTAGAGCATTTCCTAATGTGTCAAACACCCTGTCTGCGTGAGCATGACCAATCCTAATCCATATGGCTTTTCCTTTACCACTCCTGATGTGGTTTGCTACTATTGTTGAGACTAAGGCGGTTTTGCCTATGCCACTGAAACCTTGGACGAGTATCTGCTTCTTGTCGTTGATCAAATTTTCTATGGTCACTATTAGATCGTCACGGCCAAAAAGTTTATCGGGCAAATCTGGCACAGTTTCAGCTCTTTCAATGATTACCGCACTAAGCTGCTCACTTAATAGCTCTTTCGGAGATTCAAGTTGATCGTCTCTTTCCGAAACTTTGGCAATGAGTTGATCTAATTTCTGTTCCACGCGCTCGGAAAGTTTAATATTGAATCCAAATACTTGGACGAGATAGTTTTGCGTATCCTGAAGGATGTCTTGACGACTTTTAACCTCTTTTATTATCGCTTGTGTAGATTCGGATTCTCTAAGTAAAGCAAAGCGAAACGCCTCATCATTACTAAGAATTGTTTGACGAAATATTTCGGATGCTGATTGAACTGCTCTCCAAACTAACTGCTGATAGTCAGCGCCACTCAATGTATTGCCGCCAATGACCAATGCCTCACGCATTGATAAAGCCTTTGCCAGACTATCAATAAATGCTTCATCTGACAGATCTGAGGCCGTTTTTTGAGACACTACAGATGCCAGATCTTGATTTAGAGCTATTGCCAGTTCATTTTCATTGAGGTTGATTTCGCCGTCTGTATCCGCATAACGCTTAAGGATTGGCTGCATTTCCTTAATTGCCACCCTAAATGAATTTATAAAAATCTCTTCCCAAAGTTCCTTAGGGCTTCTCGACACTGTATTAGTAATTGCTGAGCTAATGAGCTCCTTGACTCCAGGTAAGGGATCACCAAAGAATACAATGTCTAACAATGCATCTACTACTTTTTTCTTATCAAGCATAGAGAGTTACTCCAATGTATTGCTGACAGTTGCGGCAAGTAAGAGTGAACGGATTTTGTTTTCATCCTTTATTATTTTGCCCACAGTCCAACTTTGCATAATATCTGCTGGCTAACGGGGAGCGTTACCCGCGGGTGGGCGGGACGAGACCACGCTACTTTACCGGAACCAACTTCAAGCCACACAAACTGCTTGAAAACGCGCAGACTCCCACCCGTCGGGTGCACGCTGTGTTAGGCGGTGTTTTACCTAACAGACAATTATTTCACAAATATTTTGATTGCCACACTATTAATCGCCTCGTCAGGACATTCCAATAATTTCAGGATCCATAGTTCTACCAAGATTCTTAAACGAGTGTAATCACGATAGTATTGATGGAAGTCATCAATGCGACCTTGATGAATATATAAGTTTCGCCTTTTGATTATTTGATGGAGCTGCTCTTTTATGTTCGAATCAGGTGGCCATAATTGTGCCATAGGTACTTGATATCTTTCTAATAGAGTGGTTAGCCTATCAAGAATTGGACGTCGATTTAATTCTCCTAGCTTACTCGAAATTCCATCCTGAATATCTCCATCGTCAATCTCTGCTCGAATAACATCTTTCAATTTCTTGGTTAGATGTCTGAAGTCACCCGTGGACAACAAGAGACCCACATCCTGATCTGCATCAGAGCTTAATCCTGCAACCATGGTTTCGAGGGCTGAATATGTGTTCGCAATATGAGATTCAAAATATCCCTGTTCATAAGACATTATGAGGAAAGGAATTGTTCGCCTGATGAGGGTCTTGTACGGTGATGCCATAAAATTTTCATGTAGTTTTTCGAATAATCCATTTCTTAGTTCGTTTATTTTTAGAAGGATATCTATCGATGTTTGCTCATAGCGCTGTTCCTCAAGAAAACCAAGCCACGATTGACGATGTGCCACGGCTTCTCTAAATTCTGAACTTCCCTCACTGGGAAACGCATTAACCTCAACACTGTGCCAGACAATTCGCTTACGACTTAAGAAAGATATAAACCAAAATGTTTCGTCAAAAGCATCTGGTAAACCTCGAATCAACTTCTCGAGAGAATACCTTCCTTTTGGCTTGATCACCAAATGCGCTTGACATCTCCTGATTCGTATTGTGGCCGCGTCAATTCCAACCTTATCCTCAACATAATCATAGTGGTCTATTAGCTCAGCCAGCCCAAGAGGTGTATTCCACTTTATGCCGTTTCGGTTGCTTCTCTCACTAAGCGTAATGGTTCCATCATAAGACCTGGTATAGTGCGCGTCCGCCTTCGCGAGCGGTGTATAAGGAATGAAAAGGCTACAATGTATCTCGTTGCCCTGCGCAGCAAAAGTTTTCAGTTGTCCTTTGATGAAATACTTTGCGGTGCCTTGACATATTGTTTGAGAACCAAGATGTGTTATCGTGATTTGATCTAGTCCTAAAATCGTGATATCTTTCCCATCATTGGTTGTTGCTCTAATTTCTATTTCTTCGGGATTAGACAGGTCGCCTAAGCTTTTTCGCCTACCATCCGGCGCGACGGTGCAGAATGTCGGTCCAGGTTCGTAAGGATTATAGGTACCATGAATAATGACTGGAATTGTCTTATCTGTGTTAACTATTTTTCCTCGACCAACAAAATCACTAGGTGCGATTTTTTTGCTGAGCATAGAAGCCCTTCCCTTTTTGTTCCCAGGCAGAAAAAATGACTACGGGATTATCCCTTTCCATTGGTGTTAACATCATACATAACGTTGAGCCGCCTAACTATGATTTATACAGCACGCTGTATAAACCCCCAAATTGGGGCGTTATACAGCCGTTTGGCTGTATAATACCTTATATTCTCCATGCCGTTATTATACTTTCACCTTCCCTTGAGGGCAAGAAATGGAACAAAAACCAAAGAAACTCCTCGACCAACTCCGGGATGCCATCCGCCTCAAGCAATATTCTCCACGCACCGAAAAAACCTACCTTCATTGGGTTCGGGAATATATTCTCTTTCACAACAAACGCCACCCGCGTGAAATGGGCGTCGCTGAGATCAACCAGTTTATCACTCACCTCGTCGTCGAACGCAAAGCCTCCGCCTCCACCCAGAACCAGGCCATCAGCGCAATCCTCTTCCTCTATCGCAGCATTCTCAACATCAACCTGGATCAAAGCTCCCTTGAGTTCATCCGCCCCAAAAAAGGCAAACGCGTCCCCACAGTTCTGTCCAAAGATGAAGCCCGCGCCATTATTGCCAACATGAGTCAACCCTACAAACTCATGGCGCAAATCATGTACGGCAGTGGACTGCGGTTAATGGAATGCCTCCGCCTTCGCGTCAAGGATATCGACTTCGAAAATCACCACATCCTCGTATTCGATGGCAAGGGCGGTGATGACCGTGTGACCATGCTCCCCGACAGCATCATTGCCACATTGCGCCAGCATCTTGAAAACGTCAACGCCATCCACAGAAAAGACGTTGCCAAAGGGTTTGGCTCTGTTTACATGCCTTATGGGCTGGACAAAAAATTTCCGACTGCCCACAAACAGTGGATTTGGCAATACCTCTTCCCCGCCTCCACTCTCTTCACCGACCCTGAAACTGGCATAACCCGCCGCCATCACATTCACGAAACCGCCCTCCAAAAAGAAATTCGCAACGCCACCCGCATCGCGAAAGTGGATAAGCGCGTCACCCCCCATACTTTTCGCCATTCCTTCGCCACCCACCTCCTACAATCTGGCTATGACATACGAACTGTTCAGGAACTTCTCGGACACAAAGACGTCAAAACCACCATGATTTACACCCATGTCCTCCAACGCGGCGGGCTGGCCGTCAAATCCCCATTGGACAACTAATCTCTAATCTCCACTTTCCGACTGTACTGACACACCTGTAAACTCACTTCTCCTCCGAAACGTACAACCTCCACACAGCCAGCGTGAAGAAAAACAAGGCATAGCCCGCCAGCGCCGCGGACGGTATCAGCACGGACTCAAATCCCAGCCCGCGGGCGACGATGTTCTCGAAACCGTCCATGCCCCAGGCGATGGGCGTGAAATGCCCAATGACCTGGAAGGTCGCTCCCGTCACTTCGAGCGGGACCCACGCCCCGCCCAGTCCCGCGAACACGAACATCGGCACCAGCGAAAAAACGATGGCTTGCTCCTCGGTCTTCGCCAGGATCCCGATCAGCAGACCCATAGCCGAGATGCACAACGCCGCGCAAAACGCCACCAGCAGGGTCGCTTCCGGCACGCGGAAATATCCCACTTTCAACACGAGTTGACCGAATGTGATCAGGGTGATGAACTGGGTGAAGATCAGCAGGAAGATCGCCAGGTAGTGACCCAGCACCACGTGGATGCGGCGCGTGTCCGTGGTCAACAGGCGTTGAAGTGTCCGTGACTTGCGCTCGGCGACGATGATCTGCGCCGCGGTCAGCAGCCCCGCGATGGCAAACTGCTGCATCATCCCCGGCGACGTATGTGCCAGCGCCTCGTTCGAGTCGTCCATTTCTTCGAGAGCCATGCTCGAAGTTTCGCGGATCGTGATCGGCGGCTCATCCCACGCGGAGATGGTCTGCTCGAAGGCGTAATCGAATGGCACGCCTTTCAAGTCCATGCTCTCCATGATGTCTGCCGTGCGGACTGCCCCGTCGAGACGGCTGGTCAGGCTGAGCAACTCCGCTTCGACCGTCGTCCAGGCTGGGGAGCCGGTATCCGCAATCACGCTCAGGCGGACGGTTTTGTTTTTCAGCACAGCCTTGCCGTATCCGTCCGGGACGATGACCACAGCCGCCAAATTTCCGTCCGCGACCAGCTTCTCGAAGTCGGCAGCGGAAAGAAAAACATTATCCTGTAAGCGGATGACCTCAGACTTATCCAACAGGCTGTGAAGTTCATCCGTGACCCAGTGATCGTCCTGCGAGAGATAGCCAACGGGCAGGCGCGAGTCCGAATCGTTTCCGCCAAATCCGCCGAAGGCAAAGCCGAAGAGGAAGGTGAACACAACCGGCATGATGAGCAGGAACATGAAGACCTTGAAATCGCGCGAAAGTTGCAGCAGGTCTTTGAAGGCAATGTCTAAAATACGAAGCATGATTTTTCCTGAAATCTCACTATTTGCTCTGTTGGGGGCTTAGCCCCCAACAGAGCAGGGCAAAGTTACGCATACCGTCTATTGAATCTCCACACGCCGACGACGAAGAACGCCGCGCTCCACACGAGCGAAGCCAGCAGGGTGGGCAAAATACTTTCGAGCGGCTCGCCATTCATCGACTGGATCAACCCGCGCACCGCCCAACCTTGCGGAACCAGCAGGGAGACTGTGTCGCCCATCGTCTGTGCGATGGGGGAATTCATGGCGAAGATCTTGATCATGCCCAACATGCCGGTCACGGTCAGCACGCCGCCGAACAGTACGCCGCCCTGTTTGCTGTTCTTGAGGAAGGAGTTGACGAAGACCCCGAACGACGACGCGCTGACGATAATCCCGGCTGCCATCAAAGTCACGGGGAGGATGGCGCCCCATTGGATTCCAAACAGCAGGTGCGCCGCGATGAGCAGCACCACCACCTGCACACAGACGGTCAGGAACACTGAGAGCAGTTTGCCGGTCAGGATGGTCGCCTGGGATGTCGGCGTGGTGAACAGGCGTGGCAGCGTGCGTTCTTCCTCCTCCCTGAGAATGCTCTCCGCCGCGGATGCGCCGGTGTAGTAGGCGTAGAACACCATCATCCCGCCCATGATCGGACCGACGATGCTGAGTAAAATATTCTGGGTCTCTTCCTCTTTGCTCTGTGTGCCCGCTGGACTGCGCACCTCGAGCAGTTCCTCTTCCATGTCGTCGCTTTCAGCGAGAGACACCTTCAGGTATTGTTGCACCACCTGTCCCGCGAGTCCGCGCTGGCTCTCATCCGCTTCATCCAAAAAGACGTTCACGGCGATCTTGACTCCCGCCATCCCATCCATAAAGCGGTTGAGGATGGCTTTCATAATGGCGGGACCAATCGTCAACGTGGGGTCCTGATAAAACTCGATAGAGGCTTCCTCGTCCACGTCGGCAAATTTGTCTGAGAAATCCTTCGGGATGATGACCGCCACCTGCGCATCCTGGTTATCCACCGCGCTGTGGGCTGACTCTGCACTGTCGGTCAGCGTGACCTCGATCAGGTCTGCCATCTCGTCGCTTTGCAGGATGCTGACGACCAGCTCTCCCATCGTGTCGGCTTTCTTTCCGCCGGGGATGTTCTTCGGGTTAACCTGGAATTTGGGTCCGCCCTCGTCGAGGTTGGCGATAATGACTTTGGTTCTCGGCAGGTCGAAGCCGCCTTCGCCGGCGATGTTGCCGAACATGAAATAGAACATGCCTGTCACCAACAGCGGCACGCCGAACATAAAGACCACCGCGAATACGCTGCGGAAGGAACGGGTCATGTCTTTGAGTGCGATATCAAATGCTTTCATGGGTTCCTCTGAGGACGGACCATGGACCGTGGACGATGGACCTGTCTACGGTCTATCGTCCACACTTGCACCAACACGCAAGTGCAGGTGTCGTCAATCACGCAACGCCCGCCCCGTCAGATGTAAAAACACTGCTTCGAGATTCGGCTCGCGGATGTCCACCGAGGTGATACGGGCGGAGAAATGCGCCGCCGCCTCGAACAGATGCGGCAGGACAAGGTTGCTGTCATTGACCAGAACCGTCACCACGCCATCCTCCGCCGTAACCTGAGATACGCCTTCGACCTCCCGCCAGGCTGACATCACTTCTTCGACGCGCGCATTCAAGGTCAGGTCGATGCGGGTTTGCTGTCCCACCAGCTTGACCAGTTCATCGTTTGTGCCGCAGGCGATCAACTTGCCGTGATCCATGATGCCGATGTGGTCGGAGAGTTCGTCCGCCTCCTCCATGTAATGGGTGGTGTAGAGGACGGTCATGCCTTCGTCCTTCAACCTGACCACGCTGTCGAGAATGTTGCGCCGCGATTGCGGGTCGATGCCGACGGTTGGTTCGTCCATGTAAATGACCTTGGGCTTGTGCAAAAGCGCCACGCCGATGTTGACGCGCCGCTTCATCCCGCCCGAATATTTGCCCACCCGCTCATTGGCTCTGTCGCGCAGACCAATGACATCTAAAACTTCGTCCACCCGTGACTTGAGTTTCGAGCCGCGCAGGTTGTACATCTTTCCCCAAAAGGTCAGGTTCTCGCGGGCAGTCAGGTCTTCGTACAGGGCGATTTCCTGCGGCACCACCCCCAGCACCGATTTGACGCCATTTTGATCCGAGCGGATGGAATGTCCCATCACATGGGCGTCGCCGTCGTTGGGTCGCAGCAGGCAGGAAAGCATGGAAATGGTTGTCGTCTTGCCCGCCCCGTTGGGACCGAGCAGGCTGAAAATCTCGCCCTGACTGACCTGGAAACTAACGCCTTGAACGGCATGGTTTTCCCCGAAAGACTTGTATAAATTCAGAACCTCGATTGCAGGGATGTCGCTCATCTGAAAATCTCGCTTTGCGCGCGGTGGATTGTTATTTCATCTTACCATACGCAATTTTACCCCCTCATGTTGCAAACCTGCTTTTTGCCGCAAATATTCTCCCCCAACCTGATTGGGCTAAAAAGGTCAAATTGAATTGTGACGGGAAACCGGCGGGGATTCGATCAAGCGGCGGCTGGTTCCACTTCCGTCTGTTGCAACTTCTGCTGAATGCTTTTCATCAAGGACTCGCGATGTTTCAGCATCTCGCGGTATTCCTTCCTGTGCGTATCCGAGATTTCCATCCGCAGTTCGGCGATGTCGTTTTCGAGAATGTCGAACAACACTTCCCGTTCTTCCTCTATGAGCGTCAGCTGAATCATGGGACATCTCCTTTCCTTGTCGATCACGGGTTGAAAAGGGGCTCAAAATCGCAAAGCCATGGTCACTTATATTGTATAACGGATTCAGATGTTTGGAGCAGCGTTTTTGGAAACCAGGCGTAGACAGGATTTGGAGGCAGGCTTAAATAAAAAATCCGTATAAGACCTTCTTTCGGCGTCTTATACGGAACGGTTTCTACTCCACAAACCGATACTTGATCAACGTCCACACGGCCTCGAAGGCATCATGCAGTTTGATCTTCTTTCCCTGCGTGTAATCGCGCGGGTTGAAGGTGATCGGTACCTCGAAAATACGGAAGTTGCGCTTGAGGATCTTGGCTGTAAACTCAGGTTCGAAGTCGAAGCTGTTGGCGTGCAGCACCATGCCGTTGAGGACCTCGCGGCGGAAGACCTTGTAGCCGGTTTCCATGTCGGTCAGGATGGTGTTGTACAGGATGTTGGTCATGAAGGTCAGCATCTGGTTGGCGACCATGTGCCAGAACATGGCGACTCGGCGCGCGCCCCCCATAAAACGCGAGCCGTAGACCACGTCGGCAATGCCCTCTTCGATTGGTTTGAGCAGGGTTGGGTAATCGCGCGGATCATATTCCAGGTCGGCATCCTGAATCAGCAATACATCGCCCAGCGCCGCCGCCATTCCAGTGCGGACTGCCGCGCCTTTGCCCTTGTTGTGCTCATGCAGGATGACCCGCACACCGCCTTTGCCATCCAGTTCTTTTAATACGTCGCGCGTGCCGTCCTTCGAGCCGTCGTCCACGACCACGATCTCATGGGCCAGGTTTTGTTCCCGCACGCGTTTCAAAATGACTTGTATGCTTTCCACTTCATTATAGACAGGGATTATGACAGATAGTTTCATAGGAACAGATTATAAACGAAAAGCGAACTGGTAAAAAAAGTCCAACCCGCAACTGTTTGGATTATAATTTTTTCGGGTATAAACCAGGCAACCTTGTCCTCTTCTGACAAAGGAGAATCATGCTGAATTACTTAATCGATGCAATGCAACATTCCATTCGGGAAGTCAGGCAATGGCCCGATAAAACGGTTCAGGTCTTTCACCACAATGATGCCGATGGACTCACATCCGGGACCATTCTCACCCGCGCGTTTGAAAGGGAAGGATTTCAAGTCAGGCGCTTTTGTTTGGAAAAGCCATATCCCGCCGTGCTGAAAAAGATTTTTGAGCAGGAGGGGAAACTTCTCGTCTTTGCCGATTTTGCGGGCAGGATCGCACCCCTGCTTTCTGACTTAAATCGTGGACGAAACCTCACACTAATTTTGGATCACCATGTGGCTGAGCCTTCCACCGACCCGATGGTCCACAACCTTGACCCTGACCTGTTCGGACTGAAAGGGGATCGGGACATCTCTGCCTCGACTACCTGTTATCTTTTCGCGCGGACGATGGATTCCGTCAACCGTGATTTGGCCTACGCTGCGGCCATCGGCGCGGTCGGTGATGGTTTTTTCGTGGACGGTGAGTTGGTGAGCCAGAACCGGGAGGTTACCCTCGAAGCCGTTCAACAGGGACGGATGGAGATCAGGAAGCATGAAAAAGGAGAGCAGTACTTTTTGACAAGTCCGAAAGGACTCGTCCCTGTTCTCGAATTGAGCGACTATCTCGATTTGTTGGGCGGCGCGGGCTATTACCAAAAAGGACCGGACACGGCAGTCAAGGTATGCCTCGAAGGAGTTTCCCCTGAGTCAGACCGTATGGTGGAGGAATTAAAAGCCGTCCGCACGAGAATATTCGATGAAGAAGTCGCCAGGCTTCGGGCGGGGGAGTTAAAGCAGGAATCTCACATCCAATGGTTCCATGTCCAGAAGCGACTATTTCCGATGGGTGTAAAAATGATCGGCGCATTCTGTGATGCGATCAAGGACACGGACTTGATCGACCCGAAGAAATATCTTGCGGGATTTCAAGTCATCCCCGATGAAATCCCCGGCTTCGGCGCGATCACATTCAACGAAGTCAAAATTTCCATGCGGGTTTCTCCCTACATGGAAGAGGAGATCAGAGCAGGCCGGGCAATGGGACTCAACATCTTCCTCCCTGAAGCGACGAGCAAACTTGGGGGATTCTCCGATGCCTGTCACACTCTGACGGCCGCCACCACGGTAGCCATCGGTAAGGAAGAAAAACTCATCGACGAGATGGAAAAAATTCTACAAGGAGAATCATAATGGCTCAAGGAACAGGTTTTGGAAAGACGATCTTGATAGGCGATCAGTTCGTGCTGGATGAAGTCCCGGCAATTGTCTCGGCGATTTCCTACGAGACGGTGACAACCGCGGAGAGGATCAGCGGCGAAGGCTGGATGCTTGAGGACAACCGCATCGAGGTTCCGGGATACAAGGAAAAGAAGAAGGAACAACAGGTTGGCTCGATTAATCGCATCCTCGAAGTGATGAACTTCGATGTCAAAAAGAACCCAATCAAGATCACCGTTGGTGGGAACCTCCTTGCTGGTAGCGGAGTAGGCGCCAGCGCCGCTAGTTGTGTTTCGCTTGCCCGCGCATTGAACGAAGAATTCAAGATGGGCTATTCCGTCGAGCAGATCAACCACGTAGCCTGGCAGGGAGAATTCCCCTATCATGGGGTTGCGAGCGGTGTGGACAACACCGCCTCGACTTACGGTGGGCTACTTCGTTTTTGGCTGAAAGACGGAAAGCAAAACTTCGAAAGAATCAAAACCCCAAAGCCTTTTGAAATCGTATTATGCAACAGCGGTATCACTGCCAACACTGCCGCCTTGGATGAATTCATCGAGGTGCAAAAGAAGGACAATGCCAAACTTTTCAGGTCACGCCTCGATACCATCATTTCGCAGGGTACCGACATGAAGAAGGCGCTCGAAGCGGGTGACTTGAAACACGTGGGCGAGGTCATGACCGCGAACCACAAGCTGCTGGTCGAGATGGACATGTCCCACGAGATTTTGGATTTCCTTTGCAAGGTGGCTCTGGAAAATGGGGCCCTGGGAGCGAAGGTCACCGGCGGCGGCAGGGGAGGCTATATGATTGCCTTGACTCCCGGCAAGGAGCTTCAGGATAAAGTCGCCTCGGCTTTTGAAAAGGAAGGATACAAGCTGATTATCAAAGCAACGATTGGTGGCTAAGTCGCGTAAGATTTTGACAAAGTCTGATCAACGCCCGCAGAAGGAATATTCTGTGGGCGTTTTGCGCCTTATAAAAATAGGAATCACGACACACAATTTCGTAGGGTTGGATAACAAACGAAACGAAGTATAATCGGCTCACAGCACTAAAATTTTAATCATCTTGGGTCTCAGAAACCAAAAATTTCTGAAGTTTTCACCTGAAAATCGGATGGAAATTCCATGACAAGACAATCCACACAATCTGTTGCGCCTGCGGGCGGCTTTATCCCCAAACAAATCACCAGTCTTGACGACACGGGGCTTTCCCAGCTCTGGCTTCAGGATTTGATCCTGAAAGTGTTGTATTTCCGTGGCTACATGACCGGATTCAAAATCGCCGAAGAGATCGCGCTTCCATTTTCGGGGGTTTCGGATCAGTTGCTTGTAACCCTCAAACAGGAAAAGTTGATCGAGGTGAAATCCTCCCAGGGCGGACTCGGCGGCGACGGTGCGTACACCTACGGCATCACAGGTGCGGGCATGTTGCGTGCGCGTGAAGCCTTGGACCGCAGTCAATATGCGGGGCCGGCTCCTGTTCCCTTCGATGTTTACAACGACGCCATCCGCCGTCAGAAGAGTGGACGCATGACCGTTACCACGCGTACCATGCGTCAGATTCTATCGCAGATGGTCATCTCTGAAGCCGTCTTCCAGCGGCTTGGCCCCGCGCTCAATTCCGGTTCATCCATCTTTATGTACGGACCTCCCGGAAACGGCAAGACCAGTATCGCCCGTGCCTTTGGCAACCTTGTGTTGAGCCAGAGCATGTATATTCCATACGCGCTCTATCTCGATGGACAGGTCATCAAGGTGTACGACGCGGTGAGTCATTCTCTTGCGCCTGAGGGAGGAGATACAGGCAACACGAGCGCCTTGCGTCCAAATGTCCGCCGTGACCTGCGCTGGGTAAAGATTCGCAGACCATTCATCGTCGTCGGTGGTGAACTCACCCTTGAAGGACTCGACCTTGTTTTCGACGACACTGCCAAGTTTTACGAAGCGCCCTTCCAGGTCAAAGCCAATGGTGGGATTCTGCTGATCGACGACTTCGGCCGCCAGCAGGTTCGCCCGCGTGACTTGCTCAACCGCTGGATCGTCCCGCTCGAAAATCGTGTGGATTACCTTCGCCTGCACACCGGACGTAAAGTGGAGGTTCCCTTCGATGTGTTGATCGTCTTCTCCACCAACCTGCCGCCAAAAGACCTGGTGGATGAAGCCTTCCTCCGCCGCCTGCGTCACAAAATCGAAATTGGTGACCCAAGCTTCGAGGAATACCGCGAGATTTTCAAACGCGTCGCGCAGGATAAAAGGATTGAATACAACGACCAGGGACTTGCCTACCTTTTACAGGAATGGTACATCAAGCGTAACCGCAAGCTGCGCGCCTCGCATCCGCGTGACCTGTGCGACCAGATTCTCGATATTTCCTCCTACCTTGCCGTCCCGCCCAGCATGTCACGTGAAATGATTGACAGTGCCAGCAGAGCATATTTTGTGGATTTATAAACCCACCCCAACATAACCTTATCCTGATGATCGAACAATTTCCCATCCCAATTCTTTTGGCGCATCGTGGCGACAAAAACCATGCGCCCGAAAATACCCTGCCCGCGTTTGAACAAGCCATCCAAAAAGGCGCCGATGGTGTTGAGCTGGATGTAAAACTTACTGGCGATGGTCATGTGGTTGTCATTCACGACTCTACTGTGGATCGCACCACCGATGGCAGAGGACGTGTCGCATCGCTCACACTCGAAGCCATTCG
Organism: Anaerolineales bacterium; assembly: GCA_030834895.1. Classification (GTDB taxonomy): domain Bacteria; phylum Chloroflexota; class Anaerolineae; order Anaerolineales; family Villigracilaceae; genus Villigracilis. Next base: position 100,945 of record JAUQXA010000025.1, on the reverse strand, counting down.
CGAACTGGATGCGGGCAAATGGTTCGATGAAAAGTTCAGCGGCGCAAAAATCCCCCTGCTGGAGGAGGTGTTTGAAGCCGTCGGCAGAGACAAACTTATCAATATCGAATTGAAAAATTACTCCACCCCTTTCAATGATTTGGTTTTGAGGGTTTGCGAGTTGATCAAGCGTCACAATAACCAGGGGCAAATTATTCTCTCGTCCTTTTACTCGTCCAATTTGAAAATTGCGTTGCAGATTCTGCCTGAAGTTTCTCGCGCACTGCTTGCCATGCCTGGCCCCGCCGGACTGTGGGCACGCTCCTTTGGATTCATGTTTGGCGATTACCAGGCCTTGCACCCGCACATCTCCAATGCCACAAGGGAACAGGTTCAGCGCGCGCATCGCCTCAAACGGCGCGTTCACGTTTGGACGGCCAACACGCCTGGGGAAGTCGTCCGCCTCAGAGATTGGGGTTTCGATGGCATCATGACCGACGATCCGCTGATGGCTGTCCGCGCGCTTGGGAGGAATGGATGAAATGGTTCACATACGGGGCGGGTACATGAAACTACTCCGGGTGTTCCTTCTGCTTGCTATTCTTTCGACGCTTGTCGCATCCCCTGCGCAGGCGCAAACGCCCACGCCTCCGCCAGGTGTTTCGATCATTTTGAATTCCATGACGCCCGAGGAACGCGTGGGACAGTTATTCCTTGTCACATTTACCGGCACGGACACCAGCGAGACTTCACAGATCTACAATCTAATCGCCCAATATCATATCGGAGGTGTTATCCTGTTGGCTGGCAATGACAACTTTGCCGCTGCCCCCGATACTGTTCCACAAGCATATTCGTTGATTAACAGCATCCAGCAATTGGAATGGGATGCCTCCAGAAACTCGGTGACCGGTGAAACGGGCGAGGTGGGGGTGAGTTCCGTTTATGTTCCGCTCTTTGTGGGCATCGATCAGGAGGGAGACGGATATCCCACCGACCAGATCTTGAGTGGTTTGACTCCTCTGCCGAGCGAAATGGCAATCGGGGCAACCTGGAATACCGAATTTGCCCAACATGTAGGTGAAGTTCGCGGAAGGGAACTCGCTGCCCTCGGCTTTAATCTCTATATTGGACCTTCTCTCGATGTGCTTGAAGTACCTGCCGCTCGTGAAACCGGCGGCGACCTTGGCACACGTGTCTTTGGCGGCGACCCGTTTTGGGTGGGTGAGATGGGACGCGCCTATGTTGCCGGTTTGCATGGCGGCAGCGACAATCAGCTGAGGGTGATTGCCAAGCATTTCCCCGGTGTAGGCGGCTCAGACCGTTTGCCTGAAGAGGAAGTTTCCACAGTTCGTAAATCGCTTGAGCAATTAAAGCAAATCGAACTTGCGCCTTTCTTTGCCGTCACCGGCAATGCGCCTTCTCCCGAAGCAACAGTGGATGGGTTGCTGGTATCCCACATCCGCTATCAGGGTTTTCAAGGCAACATCCGCGCCACCACCCGTCCAATCAGTTTCGACCCGCAGGCATTGAGCCAGATTTTGGCACTGCCGCAATTCTCATCCTGGCAGTCTGCGGGCGGATTGATGGTCAGCGACGACCTCGGCACCCGCGCTGTCAGCGAGTTTTATGCGACAGGTGGCGGCCAGTTCTCTGCGCGAATCGCCGTACGCGATGCCTTCCTCGCGGGCAACGATATGCTCTACCTTGGCAATATCCTCTCCAGGGATTTTCCCGATACCTTTGCCACCACCACCCGCGTCATTGAATTCTTCGCCCAGAAGTATCGTGAAGATCCCGCCTTCGCCCAGCGGGTTGATGCTTCAGTGGCGCGCATCCTTGCTGTCAAGCTGGGGATGTATGAAACTTTGACTCTTTCGAATGTGATTGTTCCTGCCAGCCGTCTTGATGATATCGGTTCCGCCACCGATATTGCGTTCGGTGTGGCGCGTAGCTCCGCGACCCTTATCAGCCCCGATAAACAAGACCTCGCAACAGTCCTATCCCTGCCTCCGCAGGCGAATGAAAGCATGGTCTTCATTACCGATACGGTCAGCGCCAGGCAGTGTTCCACCTGTCTCGAACAACCCGTGCTTGCGATGGATGCATTACAGCAGACCGTCCTCCGGCTTTATGGTCCCCAAAGCGGAAACCAGACTGCGAACTTCCGTCTTTCGTCATTTTCGCTGCAAAATCTGCAAGCCCTTTTGGATGGACAGGAAGTTCTCTACATCGAAGATGACATCAAAATTGCAAACTGGCTCATCATTTCATTAACTGACTCCTCACAGGGGCAACCCGCCCTTATCAGCCGTTTCTTGCGCGAACGCCCCGACCTTTTGCGCAATACACATGTCATCCTGTTTTCGTTTGGCGCGCCCTATTATTTTGATACCACCACCATTTCCAAGATTACCGCCTACTATGCCTTGTACAGCAAACAACCCCAGTTTGTGGATGTTGCTGCCCGTCTGCTTTTTCAGGAACTCACACCCACGGGCATATCGCCTGTCTCGATCCCGGCGGTGGGATATGACCTGATCTCGGCCATGTCGCCGGATCCAAATCAGGTCATTCCGCTCTTTCTCGACCTCACGCCTGTTCCTGCTCCAACCGATCAAGCGGCCACTCCAGAGCCGACACCAATCCCGCTCTTTCGAATTGGTGATACCATAGCCATTCGAACCGGTGTCATCTTCGACAATAACGGACATCCTGTTCCCGACGGGACGGTGGTTCGGTTTTCCATGATGCTCACCGGGGAAGGCGGTGGTATTCTTAAGCAGGTGGACGCGGTGACCACGCAGGGTGTGGCGCGTGCCGCTTTTGGTCTGGATAAACCCGGTTTGCTGGAGATCAAGGTGACAAGCGAGCCCGCTGTCATCTCCGAGGTCCTGCAATTGGATGTTTCGCAATCGGGAGCCGTTGCTGTGACTGTCGTTACTCCCGAGTTGACTCAATCCATCCCCCCGACGCCTGAGGTAACCGCTGTTGTGGAGGAGAACGAGTACATTTCGAACGAAGGGTATCCGCGTTTTCCCACCTGGGTGATTGCGATGCTTTTCATTACCTTTAGTATGGCGGTCGGGTATGGCATGGGTGTTCGCATTTCAGGAATCCGTTCCGCGTTCCGCTGGACATTGGGCATTGCGCTGGGTGGTCTTGCCGCGTACAACTATCTTGCCTTCGGGTTGTTCGGCATCGTCAACTGGCTCACTGTCAGCGGGTTGCCCGGTGTGATCACCATCCTCTTGGTGGGCGAAGTTCTCGGCTTTACAGCAGGCTGGGTGTGGTCGAAGCGGTAGTTCATGTTTGTGCTGCGATAGTCAATTTTTCAATTTTATATATTTTGGGTTAGGAGAAAATGCATGACAACGCAAACGAAAGTTAACAAGGAAAAACAGCCTCCGATCCTTTTCAACAAAACGCAGGGGATCATCAAACGGGTAAACAAATTGCTTGGCGGCACGCTGGTGACCTATTTCAACAATCCGCGTGGCAGTGTTTGTCACGATGACGTGCTTGCTCTGTACGAAGTGCTGGAAAAGATAGGCGTACAGGACAAAATCTATCTCTTCCTCAAGTCCAGTGGCGGCAACGGACAGGCCTCCCTGCGTCTTGTCAATCTATTGCGGCAATATTGTCGTGAGATCATTGCCGTCATTCCGCTTGAATGCGCCTCCGCCGCGACGATGATTGCACTAGGCGCGAACGAGATTCAGATGGGACCGATGGCATACCTCACCCCGGTGGATACTTCGCTCACGCACTCCCTCTCGCCCCTCGACCGTGACAATGACCGCGTCAGCGTCAGCCTCGATGAGTTGACCCGCGTTGTCCGCTTGTGGCAGGCGCAAAACGGCGACGCGAAGGAAAATCCATACCAGGAGCTTTTCCAGCACGTGCATCCTTTGGTGATTGGCGCTGTGGATCGTGCCGAGTCGCTGTCCATCATGTTGTGCAAGGAACTACTTGCCTATCACATCAAAGACGAACCTGAAGCTGAAAGGATCGCCAACGCGCTGAACGCCAAATATCCGTCTCATGGTTATCCCATTTTGTTCGAGGAGGCAAAGCGCATCGGATTGAAGGTCAGTCACCTGACTCCTGAAATCAATACCCTCCTGCTTGAACTCAACGAACTCTACAGCGAGATGGGACAACGCGCCACCACCGACTTCGACGATACCCACGCGCACGGCAACGAAATCCTCAACATTTGGGAATCCACGGGCGCACTGGTCTACTATCAACAGGACAAGGACTGGTTCTACCGCACCGAGGAACGTCGTTGGATTTCGCTCAATGATGTCAGCCGCTGGCGACGGGTGATGAAGGTAGGCAACAAGGTCGAGAAGTCCGATTTGCACATTGCCTAGAAAACAAGTAACCTACGACCTCGGAATTCCAAATTTCCGGGGTTTTTTTGTCTTCTAAAAAACCTGTGCAAAACCTGTGCAACGTGTTATAATTATAATAATAACGAATGAAAAAAACGAGGAACGCATTTATGGCACAACAAAACCAACTGAAATTCAACGACCCCGCGCCGGATGTCAGTCTGCTTGGCGTGGATGGCAAGCTCGTGCAACTCTCCTCCCTTTGGAAGGAGAAGCCGCTGGTGCTATCGTTTACGCGGCATTTTGGATGTCCGCAATGCAAGGAGATGATGGATCAACTCATCGAGGCGCATCAGTCCCTGCTGGAAAAGGGGTTGGGGCTGGCAATCGTGTCCCACGCTTCGGCAGAAGCGGCGAAACAATTTTGCGACCAGCGCGCGCCCGGCATCACCTGCCTTGCCGACCCGGACCGCGCCGCCTATCATGCCTACGGTTTGTATCAAGGCTCCTTCTGGCAGACCCTGTTCTCGCCGCGCATTTGGTCATCCAACCGCAGGCTGGCGCGGATGAAGGGGTACAAGCCCGAACTGCCGCTCCCCGGTCAGGATCCATATCAAATGTCGGGCGTTTTCATCATTGGCACGGATGGGCGAATCCGCCTGCCGTATTATTACGAAGACATTGCCGACCACCCGCCGGTGGATTTGATCCTGCACGGAATCATGGGCTCCAATTGGGACAAGCCCTACGATGCCAAGCCGCTCGTTTAGTTAGGGAAATATCACAATGAGAAATTTTTTTCTTGCAACCTATCTTGCCGTCAAGGAAGTCTTCCGCAACAAGGGACGTTTCTTCCTCGTTGCGCTGGTCATCGCATTGATTACCATGTTGGTTTTGTTCATCGCCGCGTTGGGCGAAGGCCTCTCGAATGCCAACCGTCAGTACGTGGCAAATCTCGACGCGCAGTTGATCGTCTTTTTGGAGAAGTCTGATTATCTGATCAATTCCAGCCGTCTCGAGACGAATACCGTCAAGTCGATCCGCCGCGTGGATGGGGTGGCGGATGCGGGACCGATTTACATCTCGAATACGGAGATTGTTTCCCTGCCGGAGCCGCTCAAAATCTCGATGCTGGGCGCGGAAGCCGAACGTCCCGGCATGCCCCCGCTTTTGGAGGGTCGCTACTTCCGTGGCGGCGCGGCGCGCGAAGCGGTTATGGATATGAGCGTTGTCCAGCGCACCGACCTCAAAGTGGGCGACGAAATTGAGATCCGCTCGACGCAGGGTACGGAGGACGAGTTCTATACCTTGAAGATTGTCGGCTTGGTGGATGAGCAGGCGTATTCGTTTCAGCCCACCATCTTCGTGCCCGCTTCAACATGGGAGTTGGCCCGTCCTCAGTCCGCATCGGATTTGAACGACGACACGCCTTATCCAAACATCGTCGCGGTCAAATTGAAGGACCCGGCTCAAGTGGAGGAAATGAGACTTCGTTTGCAAAATCAGGTGTCCAATATTGAAGTGGCTGACATCCCTACCACCATCGAAAACATCCCCGGCTATACGGCCCAGCAGGGGACAGTGCAGACCCAGGGCGTGTTTACCCTCCTCATCGGTATTCTGGTTATTGGTGGCTTCTTCCAGATTCAGATTTTGCAGAAGGTTCCGCAGATTGGCGTATTGAAAGCCATTGGCTCTTCCAACAGCGTAGTCGGGCTTGCGGCGGTGATTCAAATTATCGTGGTGACAGCCCTCGGCGTGGGGATCGGCGGCGGGTTGACATATCTCTTCTCGCTTGGGTTTCCGCCCACCATCCCGCTGGAGTTCAATGGGACTCGCTCCCTGCTTGCGATTATCCTGCTGTTGTTAATTGGTCCGCTCGGCGGCATGGTCTCCATCATTTACGCCGTCCGCATCGAGCCGTTGAAGGCATTGAGGTTAGGGTAAATATGAATTCAGTTGCTTTGGAAGTTCGTGATTTGGTTAAGACATTTTCGCTCGACGGCACGACCATCAACGCGGTAGACGGAGTCTCGTTTCAGGTGAGGTCAGGTGAGTTTGTGGCGCTTGTAGGTCCCAGCGGATCGGGCAAGACCACCATGCTTTCCATCCTTGCTGCCTTGCTCACCCCCACTAATGGACAGGTGTTGATTGACGGGCAGGATTTGGCGCGGATGAACGAGAAACAACGCGTGAAATTGCGCCGCGAGAAAATCGGTTTTACCTTCCAGTCGAATAACCTCATTCCGTACCTGAGCGCTCGTGAAAATGTGGAATTCATGCTGCGCCTGAACGGGAAACTCAACCGCGCCGGGAAACTCCGCTCCGATGAGTTGCTTGCCCGTCTGGGACTGGCGGAACGCTTGCACAATCTCCCCGCCCAAATGTCCGGCGGACAACAACAGCGCGTTGCCATTGCCCGCGCCTTGATTCACAATCCTGCCGTGGTGCTGGCGGACGAACCCACCGCCTCGCTGGATACCGAGCGCGCCTATCAGGTGGTTGAAACCTTTGCCCACCTCATCCATGAGAACGACCGTGCCGGTATTATGGTCACACATGACCTGCGCATGTGTCAGTATGTGGACCGCGTGCTGCAAATGCGGGATGGAAAGCTGGTTCAGATATACGAATCAAAGGATGAAATTATGGAACTGGCACAGGGGGCAGTGAAACACTAAACCAAAAGCCCCTGAAGGTTGAATACCTCAGGGGCCTTTTTGAACCAACTACAAATTACCAATCGCCAATTACCAAACTACGCCGTTTCCAAATACTTCTCGATCTCGAAATCGGTCACGTGCAGGCGATAATCATCCCATTCTTCCCACTTCGCGCGCATGTAGGCCTCGTATAGGGTTTCGCCCAGAGCCGTCTTCAAGACTTCATCCTTCTCCAGCTCACCCAGGGATTCGGCCAATGAGCCGGGCAGTTCGGTCACACCCAGTTTGGTACGTTCCTCTTTGTCGAGGTGATAGAGGTTGATGTTGTTTAAAGGCTTGGGCGCGGTCATGTTGCTGTCAATGCCATCGAGAGCGGCGGCAAGCATGGCGGTGAACGCCAGGTATGGGTTGGAGGACGGATCGGGGAAGCGCAATTCGGCGCGGACGGCCTTGTCGCGCCCTTCGGTGTAGCGCGGAATGCGGATCAAAGCCGAGCGGTTCTGCTGTGCCCAGCCAATATAGACGGGGGCTTCGTAACCGGGTACGAGACGCTTATAGGAATTCACGGTTGGGGCGACCACGCCGGCGAGGGCGCGGGCATGCTTTAACTGTCCCGCAATGAACGAATACGCCAGCTTCGAAAGATGAGCCTCATCCTTCGCGTCGAAGAAAAGATTTGCACCTGACTTGGCGTCGAAGAGCGACTGGTGACAGTGCATGCCGGAGCCGTTGATGCCGAACACAGGCTTGGGCATGAAGGATGCAACCAATCCGTTCTGGGCCGCAATTGCCTTGACGGTGTACTTCAAGGTCAAGACGTTGTCGGCTGTCTTCAATGCATCTGCAAAGCGGAAGTCGATTTCATGCTGTCCAAGTGCGACTTCGTGGTGACCCACTTCCACGTCCAGTCCCATGGCATCGAGCGCTTCCATCAACGCAGTGCGGACAACAACCGCTTCATCGAAGGAGGAGAAATCGAAATAGCCGCCCGTGTCGTGAGGAACAGGGTGAACACTGTTGCCGCCGTTGGGCGTCTTGAAAAGGAAGAACTCAGGCTCTGGTCCAATGTTGAACATCCAGCCGCGTTCCGCGATCTTCTTGAGGATGCGCTTCAACGCGCCGCGCGGATCGCCCTCGAAGGGTCTGCCATCCGGGGTAAAGATATCGCAGAACACACGCGCGCGCTTTGAGTCGGTCGGAGACCAGGGCAGCACGGCATAGGTGCCAGGGTCGATCGTCAACAACATATCGCTTTCCTGAATGCGGGCAAAACCTTCCACCGAGGAACCATCGAACCATGCGCCGTCATCCAGCACACCCTGCAGGTTGCGGGCAGGCATGTCCACGCTTTTCACTGCGCCCATCACATCGGTGAACTGCAACGAGATGAACTTGACATTATCTTCCTTCACACGTTTGATTAAATCTTTTCCGTCCATTTTATTGCTCCTTTTGATAGATGATTGATTGATAACTGAATACTGGTCACTGACCACTTACCTACTGATGACTCTCCACTAGAACCTCCTTTGTCTCATACCTGACTTTTGGTCTGGTACTGTTGATGAATATCACCGACCCGACGATGATCCCCGCGGCCAGCCAGATGCGCGGCTCCAGGGCTTCGTTGGCAAACCAGGTCCCAAGAAAAACAGCAACGATCGGGTTGACATAGGCGTACGTCGAAACGAGCGAGATGGGAGCGTTTTGCAGCAGCCAGCCATACGAAGCGAACCCGATCAGGGAACCCACAAGAATAAGATAGGACAATCCGAGCAGCGAACGTGTCGAGACAGCGGTCACGTCCCAGCCGTTCAATTCACCCGTGATCAACGAGACGATAAACAAACCGACGCTTCCTGTCAGCATTTGCGCGCCCGTATTCATTAGCGAAGACTTCGGCAGGTCAACCGATTTGCTGAATATCGAACCGGTTGACCAGAACATACATGCAAAGAGCAAAGCCACCACGCCAAAAGGATTCAACTTTGTGGCGCTCCCGGAAATTTCAGCGGGACCGATGAGGATGAAAATGCCCACGAAACCGATCAGCAACCCGACGATTCCCTGCCAGTTGGGCCTGACCCCGTTCGGGCGGATTGCCTCGCCGATGACCAGAAACATCGGGCTGGATGCGATGACCAGTGCGGCAATTCCAGAAGGGATGAACTGTTCGGCCCATGCGACCAATCCATTGCCGCCGAGCAGGAGCAGGGTGCCGACGATGGCAGTCGAAAGCCATTGCTTGCGGGTGGGCAGTGCATGTCCGGCAGCGCGTTGCCAGATGACCAAAATCAAACCTGAGACCAGGAACCGAATCCCGGCGTGAAAAAACGGGGGAATGGTTTCGATTGCGAACCTGATTCCCAGATAGGTTGAGCCCCAAACGATATATAAAGCCAGAAGTGCAGTCCAAATTTTGGATTTCATTCTTTTCCTTTGGTGTAGGACAAGTTAGGCTTGTCCTACACTATATTCACGAGCCAACAGCGCCATTTTCCTTGCAGCGCCGTACCGATAATTTCCGAACTCACCGCTCTTGCGGAGTACCCGATGACAGGGGATCAACACCGCAATTGGGTTATGTCCAACCGCCGAGCCGACTGCGCGCACTGCGTTCGGACTGCCAATCCGCACAGCGATCTGCTCGTACGTGGTCACCGCACCGGTTGGGATCTTGAGCAACGCCTCCCAGACTTTGATTTGGAAGTTCGTGCCGCGCAGGTGAAGAGTCATGGGTTGGGTCTGTTTCTCGAAAGCCGAATCAATTGTCTGCGCGGGAAAGATGCGAGCTACCAGTGGGGCAGTGGATTTGTAATCCTCGACCATCTTTGCCTGCTTCCAATCCAAAACCAGGTTGTCGATTGCGTCGCCTTCGCTGGTTTGCACAAATCCGAGGTGACAGATGCCGCGTTCGGTGATCCCAATCAGACACTTCCCAAACGGGGTGTGGTGAAGTCCATAGCGGATGGTCAAACCTGTGCCCTGCGACTTGAATTCGCCCGGCGTGACCGCCTCGGTAGTGATGAAAAGGTCGTGGAGGCGCCCCAGGCTCGAAAGCCCGACTTGGTGGGTTGTCTCCAGCAGGTTCTCGGAGCGGGCGAGAAGCGACTTGGCGTGTTCCTTCGTCAGGAATTGCATGAAGCGCTTTGGACTGATGCCTGCCCAGCGGGTGAACAATCGCTGGAAGTGATATTCGCTCAAGCCGATGGCTGATGCGATCTCGTCCAGTTCGGGACGGTCCTGCGCGTTGGCTTCGATGTATTGGATCGCCCGTTCGACGAGTTGATACTGTTGTGAAAGTTCAGTTGTGGATTCCATATTTGTCTCCTTTGTTGCGGAGATTGTATCGGTCGGTGTATATGGAAGCCACCCGATTCTTGCTCATTTTCTCCTTGGTAATTTCAAAACCTAACAGGTCTCCGAAATTGGTTGACGATAAAAGGACTATCCATAATACCTGTCACCTTGTTTTTGCCTAAATTAGGCTACATCTCATCGCTTGCGATTGATGTTTGCCCAAAACCTTGCCACGGATTACACAGATTTTCACTGATTGGTTCGAAAAATCCGTGTTCATCCGTGAAATCCGTGGCTGAAAAGGTTTTCAAAGAGCCAAGTTCGCGGTGACTTGTCGGTTATTTTGCACAAAATATAGGTGTCAGGTTTGATTAAAAAATAAACAGGTATGCCTGGGCATACCTGTTTAATACAAAACACACTGGTATTAAAAAGAAACGCCCTTCCAAAAACCTACAGGTCGCTGGTACCTGTATTCACCGCGTCCACCTTGTCCCAGACATCACTGCCCGGTTTTCAGTGGTGAGCAACAGAGTTTTTTTAAACACTGCGCCCAATCCGCTTGCTTTGGAAGGGAGAAGGAAGTTAGTGAATTAACTTCAGAGGCATCCGCTGATCTATCCGATTTTTTCACCTCATCCCAACCCTCTCCTAAAGGAGAGGGAAAAGAAGGGTGATTAGCGTCCCGTTCGCACGGGAGAACCTCCACCTCGTGATCTCGTCAATTTCGCTTGCGAGACCCAGCCGCTATATCTCCGTATTCAGTTGTTTAATGGGGCGTATTTTATACGCGACTGGCAAACTCGTCAAGTGTGACTTTGCCTTCTTTATAAAATTCTCAGTTTGTTGTCAGACAGATTATTTGAGTCATTCAACCAGAGAAGAATAAAAAAATCACCCCGCTCGTGCCGTGTATCACCAGGTTTTGAACCTGCTTGCGCAGGTGGGTCCTGACCGGGAAACGCCGCCTTGGCTCAGGCCTATCGCGTTATTTCCGTTAAGATAAGGACCCTTTTAAACAGTGTTGGCTCAAAACGTGAGGGCGATATCACGCACACAGCAGGGCTGTATTTCTTATACCATAATCGCAAGGGAGAGGGTAGATAAACATTAAACCAAACCTTCCAAAAATGTTTGATTTTTTGGAGATTTTGTGCTACGCTCGAAAGAGCGTGTTCAGCACCTATGTTTTGGAGGAAAATATGACGACAGTTCTAGGTATTGATGTTTCTTATTGGGATGCTGGTATCGATTGGCCCAAGGTCCGCGCAACGGGGCAGCGCTTCATGTTTGCGAAGGCCACCGAAGGCATTACCTATAAAGACCCCACGTTTGATGACAATTGGTTTGGCGCAAAATCGGCGGGACTCTTGCGTGGAGCATATCACTTCTTCCGTTGCAATGTGGATGCGAAAAAGCAGGCAGATTATTTCATCGACTACGTGAAGACCGTCAAGGACAACGGCGAACTTCCGCCCGTGCTCGACCTCGAGACCAACGACGGCATGACCAGGGACAAGATTGTCCCGGCGGCCAAGGTTTGGCTCGACCGCGTGGAGGCCGCGTTTGGCAAGAAGCCCATCATTTATTCTGGCCAATACTTTTTGCAGGATTATTTTGTGGTCAAGGGCGGTGGTCCACCTGACTGGGCGAAGGATTATCCGCTCTGGCTGGCGCAGTACCCCAATCAATACATTGAAGGAATGAAGCCAACTCTGCCGCGCGGCTGGTTCAGTTATGCGATCTGGCAATACAGCGACAAAGGACGGATTAATGGCATCAACGCCGCAGTGGATATGAACCTGTTCAACGGCACGCTGGAAGAGTTGTATAAATTTGCGGGCGCGGATATTCCCGACCAGACTCCGAAAGTGCATACCGTTGCGAAGAATGATAATTTTGAATCGATTGCGAATGCCTACGGTGTAACCGTCCGCGAGCTGGTGATGGCGAATCCGCAATTGCTGAAAGTTGGCGACAAATTGACAGTGCCAGTCGCGATTGCCATTCCGCAGGAGAGCGAAGCGACTTCTGAAACCGAATCAGATTCGGGTGGAGTCGAAACACCCCCCAAGCGGACGTACACCGTCAAGGCGGGCGACTCGCTTTCGTTCATCGCCGTCAAGCACAGCACCACCGTCGCCGCAATCGCTTCGGCAAACAACATCAAAAATATCAACAACATCAAGGTGGGGCAGGTGTTGGTGATCCCGTAGCCCAAATAAAAAACTCGGAGGTTTTCAAGACCTCCGAGTTTTGCTTTAAGGGTAAACCCGCTTGATCGTCCTCGGGAATGCAATCGCCTCGCGGATGTGTTCAATGCCGCACATCCAGGCGGTGACACGCTCGGTGCCCATGCCGAAGCCCGAGTGGGGGACGGAGCCATACTTGCGGAGTTCCAAATACCATTTGAAGGCTTCTTCGGGGAGTTTCTCTTTGCGGATTCGCGCTAGCAGATTTTCGTGGCTGCTCATGCGTTCCGAGCCGCCGCAGATCTCACCATAGCCTTCGGGGGCGAGCAAATCCACCGATTTGCAGACTTCGGGACGACCCGGCCAGGGTTCCATGTAAAAGGCTTTGACCGCGCTCGGGTAGCCATAGACAAAGACGGGCTTGTCGAACTGCTGGGTGATGGCGGTCTCGTGCGGTGCGCCGAAGTCGATACCCCAATCGAAGGCGAGCAGGGCTTTCTTTTCAGGGTCGGTTTCCTTCTCGCGCAGTTCGGCAATCATCTTCGCCGCGTCGTCGTAGGAGATGCGCGGGAACGGGGCTTTGATATTTTCCAGCTTGGAGATGTCACGCCCGAGGAATTTCAACTCAGGCGTGCGGTCGCGGATGACGCGCTGGGCGATGTGTGTGATCATCTGCTCCTCGACTTCCATCAAGCCGTCGAGGTCGCAGAAGGCGATTTCGGGTTCGAGCATCCAGAACTCGGTCAGGTGGCGGCGGGTCTTTGATTTCTCGGCGCGGAAGGTGGGTCCGTAGCAGTAGACTTTTCCAAACGAGAAGATGTTGGCTTCGTTGTAGAGTTGACCCGTCTGCGCGAGATAGGCTTTGCCTTCGTCGAAGTATTCTGTCTCGAAGAGAGTGGTGGTGCCTTCAGCAGCGGCAGGAGTCAGAATCGGCGTGGACATTTCGGTGAAGCCGTTGGTGTCGAGCCATTCGCGGGTGGCAGCCATGACCGTGGCGCGGACACGCAGGATCGCCCACTGGCTTTGCATCCTCAGCCACAGGTGACGGTTGTCGAGCGCGAAATCGACGCCGTGGTCTTTGAGCGACATCGGGTAGTCAAGCTCGGCAACCTGCACAACCTGCAAGTCCTTGATGCCGACCTCGAAGCCGCCAGGGATGCCAGGCGCGCGCTTGTCTTCGCGGACGGCGCCCGTGATGATGACCGAAGTCTCCTGCGGCAGGTGGGAGATGGTCTCGAAGAGTTCGGGTGTCAGGTCGCCTTTGAAGGCGACGCACTGGATGAAGCCCGTCCCATCACGCACGAGCAGGAAGGAAAGCTTGCCCTTGTCTGTGCGGTTGTAGACCCAGCCCTTGAGGACAACGTCCTGCCCGATGTAGTTTGAGATTTGTGTAACGCTGATATGGTCAGCCATGAAAAAGATCCTTTTGAAAGTTGATTGTGCCAATTATAGCAGATGGGGCTGGAAATCCTCTCTAGCGACTTCCACCAAGGAGAAGTCATCCGCGCTGACCGCGAAGGGGAGGCGCTGGTCTTCTCTACGACTGTGCAAGGGGAAGTGGTGGAGGTGTGACCCCTCCCGCTTTAGTGGCGGGCAAGGTAGATGAAAAGACCTCCGAGAGTAGTCTTGGAGGTCTTTTACTATAGTTGGTACTTAACTATTACATTGTCTACTAAATCTTCAATAAAGTTAATTACTTTTGAATCGTGTATTTCTATTGCTGATGGATGAGCGCAAGAGTTGCGAATCCCAAGCTTTTCATCCAATATTTTTCGTACATCATTTGAAATAATATCAGCCGATCGGGAAACTTCAATAAATATATTCTCAGGTATGTCGGAAAAATCATCTTTCGACGTAATTACCTTGTGTGCATGTCTGTCGGTGCGTCGTCCAAGAGCCGTATTGAATTCACTAAGTTTTTTTGTAAGAATAAAGTCGTATAAGTGATCAAGTGTTACAAGCCAGGTCATCACTATAGTTGCTCTTTTCGCTTGAACACCTAAGCAAGCCATTGCTTCTGCTAAGAATTTTCTTCTATTTTCGTCAGTGATTTTTGCTACCGTTCTTTGAAGATATGGTAAGGCTGTTTCAAGAAATGCACTCAATCCTGCAGCAGTGTTGGGCGTGGATGCTAATGCATCTTGAACTTCTTGTAGCCCATATATTGACAACGAATAATTTCCCCTTAAAGAACTTTTAAGTAGTGACGGCTTTTTACCTTGTGCTAGGGAACCTAACAATGCAGCGGGTTTTGTTGGCGCTTTCAAAAGTGCTTTTTGAAAGCAGACTTGAATATCGACTGGTTTAAATTCTAACTTTCCCTCTTCTTGACGAAGATAGTACGCAAATGCAATGACTAACGACCTCTGGGAGAGGTTTGTTGGGTCGCCAAATTGCGACAAGAATTCTAGAGGCGTCATGCCTAAACCCTACATTGATGCAAGAAGTTCTTCAGCACTTAATGTAAGGGAGTATTTTCCACCATCATGCATTCTTAATAGTCCCTGCTTAACGGCATTTGTATAATATTGACTGTGGATATCTTTTGAGAATTTTGCTTGGGTAGTAAGGCTATTAACGTCAGCTCGTGTAAACTCGGGTTTATCCATATATTGCTCAAGATATTTCCCAAATATTAGCACTTGGGAAATGCCGTCAGTTTTACCTTTGCTTTTATAAAATTCTACTGGCGTAGGTGTAATGCCTTTTTCTTTGGGTTTATCCAGGGAGAGTAAATCTTGCTTGAGCGTAGCAGGAGATGTTTTTCCTCCAACTAAGCCAAGTCGTTCGTAAAAAGATTTTAGATTAGATGTGATGAAATCCATATCGCCATCTAATTCAATTTCATTTTCACCGTGGCGAATGCGAATTTTTGGCATGTGAATCCTCCTGTGTGGTTAACATGCAATTGTTTTTGTTTACGTTTTTTTGATTATAGGACTATTTTCTTTGGAAATCAACTAAAACTAGATAAAATGCCTACCGAATTTCAACCCCATTCAATTCGCAGGTGTTCCCATTTTGAGGATATTCTGAATTTCGGTAACCGTGTTCGCGTGCTTCTCGGACCTCCGATGTTTTTGAGACTTCGAAGGTTTCTGGCTTTGCCAAATTACAGTCCCCGTTCCGTCGCGCGAAGTGAACCCCAATCCTCGTGGGTGGCAGGGACGCGCATCACCTCTTCTTCGGGTCGCCGCACGAGACCGAGCGCTTCAGATGGGCAGTTGAGCACGCACACGCCGCATCCCACACAACGGACGGCGTTCACTTTCACGAGCGCGCCATCCATGGTCAGCGCATCGAACGAACAGGTCTCGACGCAATTCTCGCAACCGCCGCACAGGGTCTCGTCCACCTGGTTGACGAACGCCGAAGCCGCCACCACGTTGGCGATCCCCAACTCCGCCATGCCGCGCAGGATTCCACACGAACAGGTGCAGCAATTGCAGATGTAATACAAACCTTCCTGGCTGTTGCTGACCGAATGCACAAGTCCCGCTTGCGCCGCGCGGTGCAGGGTCGCCATCGCCTCGTCATGGGTCAACGCATGGATGACAGAATTCCCGTCGAACGCGTTTGGCTTCGGGTGAAAGACCATGCATACGTCAACGGGATGTTCGCATCCCTGCCCGATCAGTGCCTTTTGCTTGCGGCAGATGCAATCCTGCACGCCCCATGAATTCATCGCATCCACGATCTCCGCCGCGCTCTCGAACGGGCGCACTTCCATGCTGTTGCGGATCGTCTCGTTGATGGGGATCACGCGATGCAACTGCGGCTTGACGTTGAGTATCTCACCGAACGAACCATGGAAATAATCCTCGAACAGCTGCGCCAGTTCCGCGTCCATCTTGCCGATTTGCGCCTCGTAGATTCCGACCACGAATGGCATGGACTTGAATCCCAGTTTCCCGTCTTTTTTCCCCGCTTCGATCAATCCGCTGCGCGACATCGCCTTGAGCTGGTTGCGCAATTCTGACGCATTTTTCCCTGTCCGAGCTGCGATCTCCTCGGCAGTCTCGAACTCGGACGAAAGTTGCGCCGCAAGCTCTGCCTGTTCGGGGGTAAATATCTTTGCCAGCAGTTTCAACTCCCGCCCGTCGTTTGTGGGCGGGAAGCCGTTCGGCAGGGAGTTCAATCGTTCAGCAAGATGTTTGTAGTTTATATTCATGGCGCAAGAGTATAGCACTCTTTATGCTGCCTCTTCCAAGGCTGTCCCTACTCTTCAGTGTCAATGTCCGCCAGGTACTTTATCTATACCAATCAACATACACATTCAAAGACGGGTGGGGTAAAATTCTTCCATGCCAACCTCCACCGAACTCCCAACCCTGATATTTGAATCTAAAAAGAAATTTGCAGACTGGCTTGCGAAGAATCATGACAAGTCTGCGGGCTTGTGGTTGAAGCTTGCCAAGAAGGGGACGGGAATCCCGTCCATGACGATTACGGATGCGTTGGATGTCGCTTTGTGCTATGGCTGGATCGACGGGCAAAGGAACGGCTTCGACGAGAATTATTATCTCCAGAAGTACACGCCACGCAGACCGAAGAGCACCTGGTCTAAGATCAACGTGGAAAAAGTGGAACGTCTCATTGCGAGTGGGGAGATGAAACCTGCGGGACTAAAATCGGTCGAAGCAGCGAAGCAGGATGGGCGTTGGGCTGCGGCGTATGATGGGCAGAGGAATATGTCCGTGCCAGAGGATTTTCAATCCGCGTTGAAGAAGAATAAGAAAGCCAAAGCCTTCTTTGAGACACTCACGGGTTCGCGGCGATATTCCTTCTTGTTCAGAATTACAACGGCAAAGAAAGCCGACACGCGGGAGAAACGCATCCGTCAATTTGTGGAGATGTTGGCAAAAGGGGAGACGTTTTGATGATGTCAGGCTTTCGCAGTCTCAGGGGCTTCGGAAGTCTTGTTTGCGCGAGCGCTGCCAACGGCACTGAGAATCACACCGCCGAGCAGGATTAGCCCGCCGATCAGCGCGAACTTTCCCATGCTTTCGCCATAAAACAAAAAGACCCAGATGGGATTCAATACAGGCTCCAGCGTACCGATCAGGTTTGCTTCGAGGGCGGGGATGTGCTTGATGCCCTGGGTGAAAAAGATGAAGGCAAACCCGATCTGAAAGATGCC
Source organism: Anaerolineales bacterium (assembly GCA_030834895.1). Classification (GTDB taxonomy): domain Bacteria; phylum Chloroflexota; class Anaerolineae; order Anaerolineales; family Villigracilaceae; genus Villigracilis. Next base: position 83,328 of record JAUQXA010000025.1, on the reverse strand, counting down.
GAGGAAGGCGAGGATGAGCCAGCTGTTGACTGTCCATGTTTCCTTCAAGATGAACGGGATGCCAAGGGTCGCCGTGAAGAGGAACCCGATCAGGTTGCTTTCCGCGGGACTGCCATCCTTTTGGGCGCGGAACGAGACGATCATCACCGCCGAGGTCACTCCGCTGAGGATGGCAAGCAGGTTGCCGTAGAACCCCTCGGGGCTGAGTTGGTCGCCGAAGAACAGAGTCAGCCCGATGAAGATGACCAGCATCGAAAGCCAGTCTGTGCGCGACGGTTTTTCCCCCAGGAACCAATATGCCAGCAGCATCACATAGATTGGCGCGGTGTATTGCAAAAAGATCGAATTCGCTGCGGTGGTCAGCTTGGTGGAGGTAATGAACAGGAACTGCGTCAAAATGAACGCCGCTGCTGCTGACAATTGCCAGCGGTTGAAACGCCTCGGAATGCGTCGCAAGTAAATCAGAAAGACGATGCTTCCGAACAGACTGCGTCCAGCCAGGATGGCAAGGGGCTGCCAGTCCATGATCTTGACCAGCACTCCGCTGGTACTCCACAAGACGGCGGCAAGTACAAGAAAAAGAACCGCCTTGCGGCGTTCTGAAAGGGAATTCATTGATCCTCACTAGGTTTAGGTTGGGCTGATTATACTGACTTCCCGCAAATGCCGCTCACTTTCGTCTTTGCTCATAGTTTTTGCTCCTTGACAAAACTAATGACATTAGTTATTATACTAATATTATTAGAAATAGGAGAGAGTCATGAATACAAAGCTATTGAGCTACAAAAATGGACAGATTGCGTACGACGTTACTGGTGAGGGTCCGTTGGTAGTGTGTGTGCCGTCCTTGGGGGACGTTCGCGGCGAGTATCGTTTCCTGGTCCCCGAGTTGGTCAAGGCTGGATATCGCGTGGCGACGATGGATGTCCGCGGTCACGGCGAGACGAGCGCCGAATGGGACGATTTCTCCGTCGCTGGAATTGGAGAGGACATCCTTGCTCTTGTTCGTGAACTAAAAGCTGGTCCCGCCATCGTAATCGGTACTTCGATGGGTGGGGGAGCAGCCATCTGGTCTGCTGTCGAAGTGCCCGAGCTTGTCCGCGGGATGATTCTCGTCGACCCGTTTGTCGATGGCGATAGCAACGGTCCGCTCATCTTTTTGCTCTCGATCATGTTTGCCCGCCCGTGGGGCGCTTCGATGTGGACGAAATATTATTCCTCGCTTTACCCCACTCGCAAACCAGCGGACTTCGACAGCTATGTCTCTGCGTTGCGTGAAAACATCAAACAGCGCGGGCGTCTCGAAGCCGTGATGGCAATGCTGCGCGCCTCCAAGCGCTCCTCTGGCGAGCGGATGCCAAAGGTAAAGCAACCCGCTCTGGTGTTGATGGGCAGCAAAGACCCCGATTTCAAAAATCCCGTTGCCGAAGCCAAGCGCGTCGCGGAAGCCGTGCGCGGCGAATACAAAGTCATCGAGAACGCGGGGCACTATCCACATGCCGAAATGCCCGAAGCGACCGCGCCTTTGATGATCGAGTTCATGAACTCGTTGAAAGGATGACCATGCCTCGTAAAACTCGTGTCCGCCTCGATAAGAATGCGGTGGTGCAAGCCGCTGTCGAAATCCTCAACACGGAGGGCGTGCAGGCGCTGACCCTCAGTCGCCTGGCGGAGAAGCTCGGAATCCGATCCCCATCGCTGTACAACCACGTGGACGGCTTGACTGGTTTGCAACAAGACCTTGCCGTGTTGAATGCCCGCCTGCTCGCCGATTGTTTTAGTGAAGCTGCCATTGGCAGAAGTGGTCCGCAGCTTTTCATGGATGTCTCGCAGGCGTTCCGCCAGTACGTGAAGGAATATCCTGGGCTGTACATGTCCACCTTGCGCTCGTCGGGCACGCAACAGGTCCAGGACCCAGCTCTTCAACATGAAGAGGAACGCACGATGAAAGTTGGTTTGGCGATCATGGCTTCGCTCGGCTTGCAAGGCGAGGACGCCATTCACGGGTTGCGTGCCTTCCGCAGCATGGTGCATGGCTTTGCCACGCTCGAAGTGGCTGGCGGCTTTGGTCTGCCGCAGGACTGCGATGAAAGCTTTCGCAGGCTGGTATCGGCTCTGGTGGCTGGATTACAAAAAACATAAAAAGGAGTAATTCATGGAAGTTTTAAAGGTATTGAATTTGGCGGTTCGATTTTTACTTGAGTTGTGCATGCTTGCCGCGGTTGCTTTTTGGGGATTCAAGACCCAAAACAACTGGTTGATGAAAATTCTTTTGGGAATTGGACTGCCCCTCTTGATCGCCGTCCTCTGGGGGACTTTCCTTGCTCCCAAAGCGACTCATCGCCTGAGCGGCGCTCCCTTCTTCGCTTTAGAGTTGATTCTGTTTTCGACGGGCGCTTTCTCCCTCTTTGCTAGTGGTGTGCCCACGCTCGGCTGGGTGTATACAGTTACTTTGATCATCAACACGATTTTGCTCATCGTTTGGAAGCAATAATTTATTGCCAATGCAACCCGTTCGTGTGGACGGCGTACATGAAATAGATTTTTTGTGAAAATTGAAAGGAAACTCTATGACAACCCGCTATAAAATACGTCAAAACTTAATCTCCATCGGGGATGATTTCTGGATCGAAAACGAGGACGGCAAAAAAGTATTCAAGGTCGATGGCAAGGTCCTCCGCATCCGCAAGACACTGGTCTTTGAGGATGCAAAGGGTAAAAAGCTTGCCCAAATCCAGGAACGCCTGCTTTCCATCAAGGACACGATGGTGGTCGAAGACACCCACGGAAAGGACCTCGCCGTTATCAAGAAAGCGCTCATCGCCCCATTGCGTGACCGCTGGTCGGTCAATGTCAAGGGCGGACCCGACCTTGATGTGCAGGGCAACATCCTCGACCACGAGTACACCATCAAGCAGGGTCGGGACAAGGTCGCCGAAATCTCGAAGAAATGGTTTCGTCTCACCGACACCTATGGTGTGGAGATCGATGACGGTCAGAACGACATCCTGATTCTGGCGATTGCCGTCGCCATCGATATGATGGCGCATGACGAAGACCAGAAGAGCAAGTAGGCGATAAAAAAGAGTCTCAGTCAGAGGCTCTTTTTTGTTGTACTAAACAATGGTTTGTTGTCAATCAATATCAAGGGACAAGAGAACCGAGATCCGATAGAAAGCCTGCTTTATACTCTGCCGCTTTTTCAGGTGAGTAATTTTCGTCGAGAATATTCCAAGCTTGTTCTTTTTGACCTGTAACCAAATATGCTGTAACCAAATGATAAACACGGCATAATGGCACTTCAGTATTTGGGTTTTCTAGTTTGTAAGACGCTAAGTTATCTATTCCCCATTGAATATTTGGCGAAAGAACTTCTTTGTATTTACTTGTTTTGTTGATATATCCGAACTCCGAGTCGTATTCATATACCAAGGGAATACCTCCTGCTTGACAATAACTAAACTGCGACCATATTTTCACGTTGGCAATAAATTCATAGGATTGATCGTCGTTTAAGTTTTCAAAATGTACGAAATCACGACTCCAAACATCCATGATTTCCCTCAATGTGTTGCCAGCTTCGAAAACTCTTATTTCTGCACCCGCATTGCCATTTCCTGAAACGGTTACGATATTTGGATAACCTCTCCCTGTTAAATCAGTTCCTGTTTCTGCTGCCAGCAAAACGGGAAACCCCCAAACCTCAACTTGTTCCTCTCCAAGCGAAGAAATCGTTATTGCACAATATGACTTAATAGCTTCATCATCTTTACACCAATTTCGCAGAATATATTTCCCGATATAGAGTTGTTGAACAGACATCTCTTGCAGTTTGACGGGGACATTCTTTGCAAATGGGTCCGTTTCTACTGGCATAAGCGCAGTAGGATATCCAGCCAGCGTTTCTGGCGTTGGGGTTTCCCAATGGAATGGACCTACCGTGGGTGCGTGTGTGGGAGATGGAGTAATGGTTTGAGTGGCAACATTAGAAGTTGGCGTGTTTGTAACAGGTATAGGGGTAACACCACCGCAGGCGGCAAGGGCAATGCACAGAAAAAGAAAAATTGTATTCCTTGGTTTCATGTGAAATTCCAGTTTCCTTCCTTCTTCCAATGCTTTGACCAATAAAAAGGTGACAGTCATCTTTAAGATGACTGTCACCTTGAAATTACTTCCTTCTCGCTTCCAGCGCCTTCACCAGCAACTCCTTCGCCACATTCGGGTCGGCTTTGCCTTTGGTGGCGCGGGCGACCTGTCCCATGAGCCATTGGATGATGGTCTCTTTGCCTGCGAGGAATTGTTCCACCTCTTTTGGATTGTCGTTCAAAACTTTATCGATGGTTTCCTGAATGAAGCCTGTATCTGAAACCTGAGCCAAATTTTTCTCTTTGACGATTTGCGCGGGGTCGCCGCCGTTCTTGAACAACTCGTTCAGCACGACCTTGCCTGCGTTGCCGCTGATGACCTTGTCTGTGACCATGTCTACGAGTTGGGCGAAGGCTTCGGGGGAGACGGTGACATCTTGAATGTCCGTACCTGAGTCGTTGAGAATCCGCATGAACTCGCCAGCCATCCACGAGTGGACGGTTTTGGCGGGGCTTTTGGCTGTTGCCACCACGCGCTCGAAGTAGTCCGCGAGGGACCGCTCGGAAGTGAGAAAACGCGCGTCGGACAGAGTCAACCCAAAGTCGGAAACGAAGCGGGCGGTTTTGGCTTCGGGCAGTTCGGGCAGTCGTCCGCGAATCATCTCGATCCATTCGTCGGTCAGCTTGAGGGGAGGCAGGTCAGGTTCGGGGAAGTAGCGGTAGTCGTGGGCGTCTTCCTTGCCGCGCTGAGAAACGGTCACGCCGCGCACATCGTCCCAACCGAGGGTTTCCTGCCGTACCACGCCGCCTTCCTCGTAGATTTTCGTCTGGCGTTCGATTTCATATTGCGAGGCGCGGACGAGGGCGCGGAAACTGTTGAGGTTCTTGATCTCAGTGCGGGTGCGGAACTCGTCACTGCCAACGGGGCGCACGGAGACGTTCGCCTCGAAGCGCAGCACGCCTTTTTCCATGTCGCCAGAGTTGACGCCGAGGTAACGCAAGATGGCGCGGATTTTGGTGGCGTAGTCGAGCGCGGCTTCCACCGTGTGCATGTCTGGCTCGGAGACGATTTCAAGCAGGGGAACGCCCGCGCGGTTGAAGTCGATCAGCGCGGCGCCTTTTTCGTGGGACAGCTTGGCGGTGTCCTCTTCGATGTGGGCACGGCGGACTCTCACCCGAAGCTGGTTCTCACCATCTTGAATGTCCAGCCATCCTTTCTCGGCGATGGGCAGCTCGTACTGCGAGATTTGATAACCTTTGGGCAGGTCGGGATAAAAATAATTTTTGCGCGCGAAGGTGTTGTGCTTGTTGATGGTGCAGTTGAGTGCCAGCCCCACCAGCGCGGCGAGTTCGGTCGCCTTTTTGTTGGCGACGGGCAGCGCGCCAGGCAACGCCGTGCAAACGGGACAGATGTTGGTGTTCGGCTCGGGTGCGGAGCCATAGTCGGCGGAGCAGCCGCAAAACATCTTGGAGTCCGTCAGCATTTCGCCGTGAATTTCAAGTCCGATAACGGGTTCGTATTGGGTCATATTTGGGCGTCCTTTGCGGGAGAGGGACCAAGTGATTGGGTAATCAGGTAATCAGGTAATTAGGGATTAGTCGCCTAATCACCTAACCCCTAATTACCTATATCTCAGGATTTCGCTTATGCCAATCCGTCGCTTGTTGATAAGCGTGACCGACCTGGAATAATGTCTGTTCATTCAAGTGCTTGCCGATGAGTTGCATTCCGACAGGCATGTTATTCGAGAAGCCAGCGGGGACTGCCAGCGAGGGAACGCCAGCAGGGTTCGTAGCCACGACGTAAATGTCCGAGAGATACATTTCGAGCGGATCGCTGGTCTTTTCGCCGAGTTTGAAGGCGGTGGTGGGACAGGTCGGGGCGAGGAGAACGTCAACAGAGGAGAAAGCCGCCTCGAAGTCACGGCGAAGCAAGGTGCGGACTTTCTGAGCTTTGAGATAGTACGCGTCGTAGTATCCAGCCGAGAGGGCGTAGGCTCCGAGCATGATGCGGCGCTTGACCTCGTCGCCGAATCCCGCGCGGCGGGTTTGCAGGTAAATATCTAAAATCTCTTTGGCATCGTCGGCGACTGAAAGCCCGAAGCGTGTGCCGTCAAAACGGGCAAGGTTGGAACTGGCTTCGGCAAAGAGCAAAAGATAATAAACGGGGAGCGCGTATTTTGTGTTCGGCAGCGAAACTTCGTGGATTTCCATGCCGAGTTTTTCGAACTGTCGGATGGCTTCCTGAATTGCGGACTCGACGCCTGCTTCCATGCCTGCCACGAAATATTCCTTCGGGATGCCGAGCTTCATCCCCTTGACGGGTTTGTCGATTTCTTTTGTGTAGTTGGGGACGGGCGTCTGATAAGTGGTGCTGTCGTGTTCGTCGTGACCTGCAATGGCTTCGAGGACGGTCGCGCAGTCGTAGGCGTCGCGGGTCATCGGTCCGATGCCGTCGAAGGACGAGACCAGCGCGATCAGCCCGTAACGGGAGACGCGCCCATAGGTCGGCTTGATGCCCGTCACGTTGCAGAAGCCCGCGGGCATGCGCACTGATCCGCCCGTGTCTTCGCCGATGGAGAATCCACACAAACCAGCGGACATCGCCGCCGCCGCCCCGCCGCTCGATCCGCCAGGGACGCGATCCAAATCCCACGGGTTGTGGGTGTTGAAGAAGGCGGAGTTCTCGCATGATGACCCCATGCCGAACTCGTCCATGTTGGTCTTGCCGAGCAGAACCGCGCCAGAGTCCGCGAGCTTTTGCGTGACGGTGGCGTTGTACTGCGGGACGTAGTTTTCCAAAATTTTGGACGAACAAGTTGTCCGCACGCCGCGAGTCGAGATGGCGTCTTTCATCGCGAAGGGAATGCCCGTCAGCGGGGTGACGTCGCCTTTGGCGATGCGCTCATCGGCTTGCTTTGCTTGTTCCAGCGCCACATCGTCCGCAATGGTGACGTAGGACTTGAGTTTTGGATCGATCTCGTGGGCGCGTTGCAGGGTTGCCTGAGTCAACTCGACCGAAGAGATTTTTTTGGCGACGAGCAGTTCGTGAAGTTCTCGGAGGGTAAGGGTATGTAAGTCCATATTTTCTAGCCCAGATATTGAGAGCGCAGCCTGGCAAATTCCGACTGGAATGCGGTCAGCATTTCCTGTTTGCGTGAGTCGGTCAACAGGCTGGCGCGGATGGCGTTCAAGGTCAACTTTTCGAGCAGGTCAGAATCCCAACCGAAGTGCTTTTCGAGTTGGATGAATTCGTTGGTCAGGGTGGTATTGAACATCGGCGGGTCGTCGCTGTTGATCGTGATGTAGAGCCCTTCCTTCAAGAGTTGCGGCAAACAGTGTTCCAAAATCGAAGGATAGACCTTGAGACAGATATTGCTCGTCGGGCAGACCTCAAGCGGGATTTGTTTCTCCCGCAGGTGGGCAATCAGCTTCGGGTCTTCGATTGCCCGTACGCCGTGACCGATGCGCTGACTGTCCGCCACTTCGAGTGCCTGCCAGATACTCTCTGGTCCCTGCGTTTCGCCAGCGTGTAAAATGCAGGGGATACCCGCCTTGCGCACCTTGTCGAACGCGGACTTGAACTTGACGGGCGGGTGTCCCTTTTCGGGTCCGCCCAGCCCCATCGCGATCAGCATCCCATCGCCGTATCGTTCGATGAGCCAGTCCGCGATGATGTCTCCTTCTTCGGAGGAGATCAAACGCGGGATGTCCACAATCACCGCCATCTGCACGCCGAGTTCTTTTTCAGCCCAAAGCCGCGCGCGGTTGACTGCGTCCATCTGCTCGTGGAATCCCAGTCCGCTGTTGACGAACTGGCTGTACGGCGTGAAGGTCACTTCGCTGTACTTGATGTTTTGCTTTGTCTGCCCGATCAAAAATTCGCGGGCGATCAACTCGATGTCATCGGCGTGGCGGAAGCAGCCCGATATCGCCATATAGACTTCGATGAAGTGGTCGAAATCTTTGAAGGTGTACCAGTCTTTGAGTTCATCTAGATTTTTTGCGGGCAGCGCGACATTGTACTTCGCCGCAAGCTGGATCAACGTCTCAGGTCTGACCGAACCTTCGAGGTGGACATGCAATTCCACCTTCGGCATCTGGGTAATGAAGTTTTCAATGGGTATGGACATCGCTTATGACTCGTCGCCCAAAACGGTTGGCACCTTGACGTAGCCGCGCTCGGAGTTCGGGACGTTTTTGATAAATTCCTCGTGGCTTATCGACTGCTTGACCACATCCTCGCGCAGGACGTTTTCCGCGTTGGCGATGTCCGAGGCGGGTGGGATGTTTTCAGTGTCCACTTCGTTGAGCATGTTGAAATAGTCAATGATGGACGAGAATTGCCCGCTGAATTTCTGGGCTTCCTCTTCCGTGATGCCAAGCCGTACTAGGTTGGCAACGTGCTTGACAGTTTTGGTGTCGATAATATTCTTGTTCCCTGCCGAAGTGGTTTTTGTCATAAGCGTTCCTTTACTCGCTAAATGCCTAACACCCATAAGACATTTTTCTTTTCAATACAGTTCATCGCTAGATTCAGAAGGGTTTCGGTAATGTCTTTTAGGCTTTTTATTATCTTTTTCCAGTTCTGGTTCAAATCTATTTTGTCGATTGTTGTAAGTTCGTGAAGAAAATTTTTTCCTATTGGCTCGAATAAGATAAACTTCGTAAAAGTCTCAGTGTCGGAAATTTCATCCAGATCGGTTCTAAATCTCTTAAGAGCGCCGTGTAAACTTAATAATTCAATTTCTTTGAAAGTTGTTGCTCCAAAGTAATTGAAGTTTTCATTGCTTCCATCAAAACAGCGAGAGAAAACCCCGAAAACAACTTCTTCCAAAAATATCGAAGAATCTTCCCAGTGCTTGCCTGTGGAATTGAACTCGACATAGGGACCTTTTTTACAGTTTTTCAAGACTTTTAGTTTCATAAAAGTACGTTATCCATTATTTGACTGGTTCTGTTTTGTTACGTTCAGTCATCTTCTCTAAAAACTGCATCCCAGCCAGCACTTGATGAATCCGTGTTTCGCTCAGTGTCCCGATGTATTCGCCTAGTTGGGTTTTGTCCACCGTGGACACTTGTGAAACGACCACGACACTTTGCCTGGGCAAATTTGCTTCGCCTTCCTCAAGCAACACATTTCCAGGAGCTTTTGCCCGTTTCAGGTTTGTGGTCAATGCGCAGACGAGAAACACGTTTGGACTGTCGCTCTGGACAACTACGTGCGGATGGGCGTGGTCAGATGCGATCTTGTTTTCCTCGTTTGGCGAAATCCAAAATACGTCACCTTGCCTGACATCCATCCGCACTCCATTTACGTGATCGTTCGTGATTTCATTTGTGTAGTCGGCGTTCTCTTACGCCAACGGACATGTTAGGGGACGTTACACCTGCCCTGGTGGGCGGTGCTAGGGGAGAACGTCCCCTACATTTTATGGGCGTCTTTGTGACTCGTTTTCTTCCAATTGCTTTCGTATCCAACGCATCAGGTTGATCGCCTTGTGCTCAGGCATGAAGCATGCGCCGACCGTCTCCGAAAACGGGACGGGAAAACGAAAACCGTCAACCTCGTACCACAGCGCGCCGTCTGTGCAATATGCAAATTTGGCTGTTTTATTTACGACGAGGTCTTTTATGTTCATTCTATACCTTTCTGTTGAGAGGAACTGTGCTTGTCACCCTGAGCATAGCGAAGGGTCTCTGTGATAATCATAGAGGTTCTTCGCTCCGCTCAGAACGACACCATGTAAGTTATGAAAATTTGATATGCAACTCTTTCAACTGCTTCGGCTCGACTTCGGACGGAGCATCTGCCATCACGTCGCGCCCAGCCTGGTTCTTGGGGAAGGCGATGACTTCGCGGATGTTGGGTTCGTCCGCGAGGAGCATGACGAGGCGGTCGATGCCAGGAGCCATGCCGCCGTGTGGGGGAGCGCCGTACTCGAAGGCTTCGAGCATGTGACCGAACTTGGCTTGAATTTCTTCGTCGGTCAGTCCGAGCATCTGGAACATCTTCATCTGTATGTCGCGGCGGTGGATGCGGATGGAACCCGATGCCATCTCGTAGCCATTGCAGACCATGTCATAGGCGTCGGACATCACCGCACCAGGGTCGGTGTCGAACTTGGGCAGGTCTTCCAGCTTGGGCATGGTGAAGGGATGATGTTCCGATTCCCATTTCTGCTCTTCTTCATTCCAGGCAAAGAACGGGAAGTCCACAACCCAGGCGAACGCCATCATGCTCTTGTCGGCAAGGTCGAGCTTGTCGCGGAACCAGAGCCGCAGTCCGCCGAGGGTCTTGTTGACTACGGCGCGGGCGTCTGTCGCAAAGACGATCAGGTCGCCATCTTTCGCGCCCGTCTTGGACTTGAGCGCTTCTACCTCTTCGGATGTGACGAACTTCGAGATGCTGCCCTTCACGCCTTCGGCGGTAATTCCCAGCGTAGGCATTCCCTTTGCTCCGAAAGTCTTGGCGACTTCGGTCAGCGCGTCCACTTCCTTGCGGGACATGTCCGCGCTGCGGGGTGCGACGATGCACTTGATAACGCCACCCGCTTCGAGCGCGGATTTGAAGACCTTGAATTCGCTTTTCGCAAATACGTCGCTCACGTCCACCAGTTCCATCCCGAAGCGCAGGTCGGGCTTATCCGAGCCGTATTTTTCCATCACCTCGCGGTAGGAGAATTTCTTCCACGGGGTCGAGAGCAGTTTCTTGTGCGGCGCGACGGCGGGGATCATCTTGGTGAACAAACCTTCGACCAAGTCGAGCACATCGTCACGGTGGACGAAGGACATCTCAAGGTCGAGTTGGGTGAACTCAGGCTGACGGTCGCCGCGCAGGTCTTCGTCGCGGAAGCAACGCGCGATCTGGAAATACTTGTCCATGCCAGCCACCATCAGCAATTGCTTCAACTGCTGGGGCGACTGCGGCAGGGCGTAGAACTGTCCAGGGTAGATGCGCGAGGGGACGAGGTAGTCGCGCGCGCCTTCGGGGGTCGCTTTGAACATGATGGGCGTTTCGATTTCGATGAAGCCCTGTTCGTCGAGATAGTCGCGCATGAACTTGATGACCTTGTGACGCAGGACCATGTTGCGGGTCATGCGTTCGCGGCGCAGGTCGAGATAGCGATATTTGAGGCGCGCATTTTCGTCCGCGAGGTCGGTGTCCGAGCTGACCATGAACGGCAGGGTCTTGGCGGGATTCAGGACGGTGATGTTTTTGGCGATGATCTCGATCTCGCCTGTCTCCATGTTGGGATTCTCGTTCCCAGTGGGTCGCTTGTGGACCAGACCTTCGATTTGCAGCACCCACTCGAAGCGGACACTGGCGACGAGGTCGAGCGCCTCTTTGGGCAGGTCTGGGTTGATGGTGACCTGGACGATACCTGCGCGGTCACGCAGGTCAAAGAAGACCACCCCGCCATGATCACGCCGACGATTGACCCAGCCCGAAACGGTGACGGACTGCCCGGCGTAACTGGCACGTAATTCTCCACAAGTATGAGTTCTGTACATAATGCGCCTCCGAAGATTTTCCATGTGTCACTCTGAGGGAGCCCATTGGGCGACCGAAGAGTCTCTAATTGTTGTTGGAGACCCTTCGCTGCGCTCAGGGTGACACAAGTAGTATATAAAATAAATCGCCCTTCGCGTCTGCGTCGGGCGATTGGTTTTGACCTGAGTTGTCCTGTCAACCAGCAAAGCTTCGCCCAACGATCCAGCGATCGTCATTATCGTTATTATTATTGTTATTGGCGAAGTGGTTGTTTTTGAACATTGGCGCGGATTATAGCACAAAGTCGTTGGTTTGGAGATTTTTAGTTCCAGGCGGCTTGGTCCAATTTTCAATTTCAGTGTGCTTTACCCTTGACACTGCTGTTTATCGGTAGGTGGTGTGACATTATAAGTAGATTCATTATTTATGGGTTCACGGATATTGTTCGTGAATTTACGATGAACCAGTTATTGTCAAATTTCCTTAGTGTCGCCACTAGATGGTATGCGCCATATCCATAATCTGCTATAGCTTTGTTGTCTCGAATAGAGATACTTATGTATCTCAACTCTGGTTCTTTTAATGGGTCGGGGCAATCTCGTATAGGCTTGGGGGTAATGGTAGTAAGGTACTCTAAAGTCGGATCAGGAGATGCCTTTGGATATGGGTCACCACTTTTACTCCAGAGAAAATAGGCTTTTTTATAGGTTAGATAACCAGCTTTGTTCAGACTATCTTCTCCAAGGTACTTAGAAATCATTACGCGATTATCTTTCGTCAGCTTGTAATCGTTAGTGTCTTTGTACACCTCATTGAGTAAATTGACATCGGATTCGGGAAAACAAAAAAGAATGGCTTCTAATTTATGGCTATTTACCAATAAGCTTTTGATTGGTTGAGCTTTGGGGTCGTCAAGCGAAATAGGTAAAGGACTAATAAGCAGTTTATAGCCTATACTAAAGCCAATTATCAAAAGGACTATTCCAACAAAAGTTAACCAGACAAAAACAGTCTTTTTCATTGTGACCTGTGCTTCAGCCGTCTAACTAGATATTCCACGCAAACTTGCCGTGGAACACCTCAATTTGAGGTCTTACGTGGAATGTGTCTGTATCATTCTTTTGCCATGGATTATACGTCCGTTTAATTTATGGGGCAACAAAGTGCAGGAAATGCAAAGGTGACTGTCATCTTGTAGATGACAGTCAGTTCAACTCAAAACTACCTTCGTATTGTCGCTTCTCTTTCAGGACCCACCCCGATCATCTTCACAGGGACTCCCGCCGCCTCTTCGATCATCTTGACGTAGTTCTGCGCGTTGGCGGGCAGGTCTTCAAATGTCCGTGCCTTGCTGATATCCTCGTTCCAGCCTGGGACGGATTTGTAAACTGGCTCCACTTTGTCCAAGCCGTAAGCGTCCACATCGGCATAGCGGACGAATTGTCCGTTCAGCTTGTATCCCACGCAGACTTGAATCTCCTTCAAGCCGCTCAGCGTGTCCAGCTTGGTCAGGCAGATTTCGGTCATGCCGCTCAACTGCGCGGCGGTGTGGACGATTTCCAAATCCAGCCAGCCCACGCGGCGGATGCGTCCTGTTGTCGCGGCGACTTCGCCAAACTTCTTGTAGACTTTGCTCTCCGTGTCGTGGATTTCGGTGGGCAGCGGACCCGCGCCGACGCGGGTGGTGTAGGCTTTGGTCACGCCGACTACGTTGTTGATGAACTTTGGCGGGATACCGAGTCCAGCCGACGCCGCCGACGGGATGGTGGTCGAAGCGGTCACGAACGGATAGGTTCCCCAGTCCGTATCCAAAAATGTGCCCATCGCCTGTTCGAGCAAAAAGGTCTTGTCTGCCTTCAAGCCGTCCTGCACAATCGAAAACAACTCGCGGATGTACGGCTTCAACTTGGCGTAGTAGCCGCGATACTCGTCGCGCACGGCTTCGAACTTCAACGCCTCGCCGCCCAGCGCGGCGATGATCTTGTTCTTCAGAGTCAGTTGCACTTCCAGCCGCTGCTCGAACATGTCGCTGGTGAAGTCTGTCCAGCGGATGCCGTTGTAGCTGACCTTGTCCGCAAACACGGGACCAATCCCGCGCCGCGTGGTGCCCGTCGCACCCTTGCCCTTTGCCTCTTCGTACAAGCCGTCCAAAATCTTGTGATACGGCATGATGATATGCGAACGCGGCGAGACCCAGAAGCGCCCGTCCACGCCCACGCCAGCCTTGTTGAGCATCTCGATTTCTTCGATCAATACCGCGGGGTCAACCACCACGCCGCCGCCGAGCAGCCCCGTCGTGTTCTGCGCGAAAATCCCAGACGGCACAAGGTGAATCTTGAACGTCCCAAACTGGTTGATGACCGTATGCCCTGCGTTGTTCCCGCCGTTGAACCGCGCCACATAATCCGCGCGCTCCGACAGAAAATCCACTGCCTTGCCTTTCCCCTCGTCCCCCCACTGCGAACCGATCACTGCGATAACTGTCATGTCTTCTCCTCGTTTCCCGTCATTGCGAGCGAGTGCAACGAGCGAAGCAATCTCCAATTTAGCATGAGATTGCTTCGTCGGGCTAACGCCCTCCTCGCAATGACGGATTAATTTTTTGAAACCGACTCCCAAGCCTCATCCAGGCGAAAGCCTTGTGCGACTCTCAAACTTTGGTCCTCATCCGAGCAATCCCCGCCCGAAGCTGCCAGCCCAACATTTTTCCAGCTGACAGTTTAAGTTACCAATTACCAACCACGCATTATAATTCGGGCGGTTAATTCCAGAGGAGCCAATATGAAAATACTACAGGACACCGCCCTGACCTACGACGACGTTTTACTTGTGCCGCAATATTCCGAAGTGGACTCGCGCCGCCTGCTTTCCACGCAGACCAAGCTGACGAAGCAGATCACCTTGCAGATTCCGCTGGTCTCTGCCAACATGGACGTGGTCACCGAAAGCGAGATGGCGATCACCATGGCGCGCGAAGGCGGCATCGGCATGATCCATCGCTTCCTGACCATTCCCGAACAAGTGCGTCACATCGAGCGCGTCAAGAAAGCCGAGTCCTTCATCGTGGACAAGCCCATCACCATGACCGAAGCCAACACCGTCGGCGACCTCAAACGTGTGGTGGATGAAACAGGCACGGGCGGAATCCTGATCCTCGATGCAGACCAAAAGCTGATTGGCATCGTCACCACCCGCGATCTGTTATTTGAATCCGACGACAGCAAGTGCGTGACGAAGGTCATGACCAGTCCCGTCAAGACCGCTCCGCCCAACACCACTCTCAAGGCAGCCGAGCGTTTCCTTCATGAATATCGCGTGGAAAAACTTCCACTGGTGGACAAGGATGGCAAGGTCAAGGGCTTGGTGACGTTGAAAGACATCATGAAGATCACCAAGTTCCCGAAGGCGACAAAAGACGCCAAAGGTCGGCTAGCTGTGGGCGCGGCGGTCGGTGTTCGTGACAAGGAAATGCGTCGCGTGGAAGCCGCTTTGCAAGCAGGGGCCGACTGCATCGTCGTGGACATCGCCCACGGCGACTCGTACCTTGAAATCGAAATGATAAAAAATATCCGCAGGCAGTTCCCCCAAGCGCAGATCATCGGCGGCAACGTCGCCACCGCGGACGGAACCAAACGCCTGATCGATGCGGGCGTGGACGCGGTCAAGGTCGGCGTGGGACCTGGCTCGATTTGCATCACGCGGCAAGTGGCTGGCTCAGGCGTCCCGCAGTTGACTTCTGTAATGGAATGTGCCAAAGCTGCCACCGAATACGGCATCCCGATCATCGCCGATGGCGGTATCCGTCAGCCTGGGGATTTGGCAAAAGCCATCGCCGCAGGCGCACAGACCGTCATGATCGGCAGCCTGCTCGCAGGCACAGACGAAAGCCCAGGCTTGGTCATGACCCGCAAGGGACATCGCTACAAAGCTTCTCGTGGCATGGCGTCACGCGAAGCGAATATCGCCCGCAAGAGCAAAGAGGGCAACGACATCACGCAAGAGGAGATCGAGGAATATGTCGCTGAGGGCGTCGAAGCCGCCGTCCCGTATCGCGGACGTGCGCGCGAAGTGTTGACCCAACTCGTCGGCGGCTTGCAGTCGGGCATGAGTTACAGTGGCGCGATTTCAATTGAGGACTTTCAACAGAAAGCCATCATGGTGCGGATGACAGGCGCGGGGCTGCGTGAGTCTGGTCCGCATGATGTGGAAGTGTTGGGTTAGCAAGTTGGCAAGTTAGAAGGTTTGAACGTTTCAACTTGTAAACCTTCTAACCTTCTAACTTTCAAACCTTCAAACAAAAAATTGGAGACCCCATGACCGACCAAACAAAAACCTGGATCGAGAAAGACAAAAAACAACTGCACCCCACCTATCATCCCAAGTCCCATGCCAACCCGCTGGTGATCGAACGCGGCGAAGGCGTTTGGCTCTACACTACCGACGGACAGAAAATCCTCGACGGCATGGCGGGGCTGTGGAATGTCAACGCGGGTTACGGGCGCGAGGAACTTGCTAAAGCTGCCTACGAGCAAATGAAGACGATGTCTTTCACATCCAACTTCGCAGGCATGACCAACTTGCCGTCCACTTTACTTGCAGATAAACTCGCGGGCTTTGCCTACGAAGACTTGAATACCACACACTTCACCTCTGGCGGTTCGGAGGCGAATGATTCCGCGTTCAAGACTGCCCGCTATTATTGGAAGCGTAAGGGCAAGCCAGGCAAGTACAAGGTGATTGCCCGCAAAGGCGCGTATCACGGCGTCACCCTCGCGGGGACTTTTGCCACAGGGTTGGAAAAATATCACACGATGTTTGCACCCAAAGTGGAGGGGTTTGTCCACATCCCTGCGCCGAATCCGTACCGCTATGAAGGCACCTTGAAAGATGGCGAGACTGTCGGCCAAGCTGCCGCGCGTGAACTCGAAGAAGCGATTTTGCGCGAGGGAGCGGATACCGTCGCGGCGTTCATCGCTGAACCCGTGATGGGCGTGGGCGGCGTCATCGTTCCCCCCGCCGATTACTTCCCCCTTGTCCGCCAAATTTGCGACAAGCACGAAGTCCTCTTTATCGCGGATGAAGTCATTACGGGCTTCGGGCGCACGGGCGAATGGTTCGCCCTCAAACATTGGAACGTCAAGCCCGACATCCTTTCCTTTGCCAAAGCCATCACCAGCGGATACGCCCAACTGGGCGGAATCCAAATCTCGGACGAAATCCGCGAGACGATGGAATCCGCCGCCGACACCGAAGCCTACATGCACGGCTTCACCTATTCGGGTCATGCCATGGCTTGCGCGGTGGGGCTCAAAAATATCGAAATCATGGAACGCGAGGAATTCCCCAAGCGCGCCCGTGAGTTGGGAAAACGTCTGTTAGATGGGTTGCAGACCCTAAAAGAATTCCCCTTCGTCGGTGATGTGCGTGGACTGGGTTTAGTCTGTGGCGTGGAAATCGTCTCGGATAAGGAAGCCAAAACCGCTGACCCCGCCCGTACCATGCAAATTTTCAAAGCCGCACAGGAACGCGGACTTCGCACCCGTCCGCTTGGCAACACGCTTGCCTTTGCGCCCCCGCTCTCCATCACTGAAGATGAGGTGGATGAAATCATCAAACGCCTCGGCGCTGCGATGGATGGAATTCAGTAACTAGATGAGTAGAGAGTAGAGATTAGTGTTTACCAATCTCTACTCTCTACTCACTACTCACTACTCTCTAACTTATGTCTGTCTACCTTCACGATATTCCCCTCTCTCAAGCCCAAGCCCGTCTGCGCGAAGCCTTGCAGGACGCCGACTTGTGGCGTGTGCTCGGCACGAAAGAAATTTTGCTCGATGAAAACGCCCTCGGACGTGTCACCGCTGAACCCATCTGGGCGGAGATTTCTTCGCCGCATTATCACGCCTCTGCGATGGACGGTTTTGCCTTGCGCGCGGTCTCCACGAATGGCGCTATGCCGTCCACGCCTATCACTTTGTATACGGGTCCCGAAGCCCAATATGTGGACACGGGTGACCCGTTACCTGAGTGGGCGAATGCCGTCATTCCCATCGAGAACGTTGAATCTCTGGATGAAGACGGGCAGATCGCCAAAGAGCTTCGCAAGCCAAAGGCGATTCGCATCCGTGCTGCTGTTACCCCGTGGAGTCATGTCCGCCCACTGGGAGAGGATATTGTCGCCACGCAACTGGTCCTGCCTGCTGGGCACATCCTCCGCCCCGCCGATTTAGGCGCGATTGCCGCTTCGGGACATCAGACCATCAAAGTGGCGCGCAAGCCCAAAGTTGCGATTCTCCCCACTGGCACGGAACTCGTCCCGATTGGCTCCAAACTAAAGTCGGGCGACATCCTTGAATACAACTCGCTGGTGATGGCGGCTCAGGTCAAAGCGATGGGCGGTGAGCCAACTCGCTACCCGATCACCAAAGATGACTTCGACCTGATCTGTGAGCGTGTGGAAGAAGCCGCAGTGGATCACGATCTTGTTTTGCTCAATGCTGGTTCCTCCGCAGGCGCGGAAGATTTCTCTTCGAGGGTTGTCCAAAAACTTGGCACACTTCTCGTTCATGGCGTGGCGGTGAGACCAGGGCATCCAGTCATTTTTGGGACCATAGACCACGGACGACAGACCACGGTCAATCGTCCACCGTCCATCGTCCCGATTATCGGCGTTCCCGGCTACCCCGTCTCTGCCGCGCTGACTGTGGATATTTTCGCGGAACCTGTTCTGGCGAAGTGGCTTGGGCGGCGTCCGCTGGAGTTGCCGACCGAGACTGCCACCCTGACCCGAAAGCTGGTCTCCCCTGCTGGTGATGATGATTACGTCCGCGTGGCGGTTGGCAATGTGGGGGGGAAGATTCTCGCCGCGCCGCTTTCGCGTGGAGCGGGGGTCATCACCTCGCTGGTTCAAGCGGACGGGCTGGCATTAATCCCCAGCGGCGCGCAAGGCATGGACGCAGGCGAACAGGTCAAAGTCCACTTGTATCGAAGCCGTGCCGAAATCGACCGCACGATTTTCTGCATTGGCTCCCACGATTTGACTTTGGATTTGATGGCGCAATTCCTCGCCGAACATGACCGACGGCTGGCCTCTGCAAATGTTGGGTCACAAGGTGGTTTGGTAGCGTTGCGTCGCGGCGAGGCGCATTTGGCGGGGTCGCACTTGCTCAATCCCGAAACAGGCGAATACAACATTTCCTACATCCGCCAGTACATGCCGAACATCCCTGTCAAAGTGGTGGCGCTCGTCGGACGCGACCAGGGCTTGATGGTGAAGAAGGGAAACCCGAAGGGAATCAAAACTCTGGGTGACCTGACCAACTCTGAGGCTCGCGCTGAGCAGGGTCGAAGCGTCCAGTTTGTCAACCGCCAGCGTGGGGCGGGGACCCGTGTTCTCCTCGACTATCATTTGAACTTATTGGGGATGTCGCCCGATTTAATTCTCGGCTATACTCAGGAAGAATATACCCATCTTGGGGTCGCTGCTGCAATTGCTTCGGGGCGGGCAGATTGCGGACTTGGGATTGCCGCCGCAGCACAGGCACTGGAATTGGATTTCATCCCGCTATTCCAGGAACGATATGATCTGGTCATCCCAAAGGAACATGCTGAAAGTGATTTGCTTGTGCCACTCTTTGAATTACTAGCCGACAGCAGTTTTCAAAATTCGGTGTCGAAATTGCCGGGCTATGATATTTCGGTGATGGGCAAAATAATTTTGGAGGACTAAAAATGGAAGGTCTGGTCATTGACGACAATCGAAACACAGCAGATGCCCTGCAACAGATGTTGGCGGTTATAGATTTACCGGCGCGAGTGGCGTACGGCTCGAGCGCGGCAATCTCCCTTTTGGGAAATTTTGTTCCGCAGTTTATTTGTCTCGATATTAACATGCCCGGGGTGGACGGGACGGAGATTCTAGCTTATCTGAAGCGCGAGCCACGGTTGATGAAAATTCCTGTGGTAGTGGTCACCTCAGATGATCAGCCTGAAACACGAGCGCGTGTGATGAGGGGTGGCGCGCAGGCGTTCCTGATCAAGCCTGTAACTGTGGACGCGTTGGAAGGCGCGATGAGAAAAGCAGGGGTGTTGAAGTAGATGAAAAAGCAGATGCAAAGCGCGTCCGCTTTTTATTTGTGAGACAGGTAGTAACGACTTAAGTCGTTATCACGGTGCTGGCCAGGGGATTTGCGCGGGCTTCGAGAAACCGTGTTTTTCCACCGTATACAGTACGCCTTCTGACGGCACGGGACAACCTGCCTCATCCCTCACGGTGTAACTCGTGCTGTATTGATCGGGGTAGGAGTCCGTCCACCAAAGATAATTCCCATCCTGGCAGACAAAGGCAATGATCAAATACCCGCGGTCATGGTCGGCTTTCATGTTAACCTGATCCCAGTTGATGGTGATTTCATCTCCGTTGCGGACGGCCCTGATGTTTTGCGGCGGCGGATAATTGCTGTAGCCGATGGATTGCAAATCCGGCTCGTTGTAACGCAGGGTGCTCACGTCACCGACCACATCCACCACCGATGGGGCGACCCAGCAGTAATAATTGAGTTTGTCGAACTTGACGTGCAGCCAACTGCTGTATTCAAATCGTCCGTCCGCGATGCCAGTGTCGCCGGGGTATAAATCGGCGGCGTGCAAAAATGCCACCGAAGGTCCATAACGGCAATGCGCCTGCTTGTTGACCGTCACTTTCGGGAAGGCAAAAGTCGGCGTCGCCGAGATGGTTGGGGTAAGTGTAATGGTTGACGTGAAAGTAATGGTCGGGGTCAATGTGGCTTCGGGCGTGGATGTTGTTTCAAGGGTGGATGTAAAGGCCCGCGTTTGTGTCTCGACCGGCGGGGGCGAGGTTGGGGTGATTACCTGCACTGACGGCATGTTGCAGGCCAAAGCGGACAAGATAAGTATCAGTAATGGAAAAGTTCTTCTTTTCATTTGACCTCTTGTACATCACGCATGAAGCATGACTGACGCTACGATTTGAAATTCTCCAATAAAGTGACGATATTCTCGCCTAGCGCGGCGTTTGCGTAACCGCCTTCCATGATAATCGCCGTTGGCAAACCAAGCATGGCGATTCGTTTGCCGATTTCCGCGAACCCATCGCGGGTGACTTTAAACGTGCCGAGCGGGTCGCCGTCGAAGGTGTCCATACCTGCGGAGACCACCAGGTATTTTGGTGCGAAACTTTTGATCAGATTCGAGGCTTCATCCAGTGCAGATAAATATCCTTCGTCGCCTGTACCTTTTGGAAGCGGGAAATTCCTGTGGAAGCCTAGCCCTGCGCCCGCGCCTGTCTCATCTGCATAGCCGATGAAGTGTGGATACTCAAAGTCTGGGTCGCTGTGGATCGAAATGGTTAGCACGTCATCCCGCTCGTAGAAAATGTCCTGAGTGCCGTTGCCCGCATGGTAGTCAATGTCGAGGATGGCAACCCGTCCCTTTGACGAAAGCCAGTTTGCCGCAACAGATGAATTGTTAATGAAGCAATATCCAGCCGCATAATCTTTACCTGCGTGGTGTCCCGGCGGGCGGCAGAGGGCAAAGGCGGAAGATTGATTCTTTGCGACGAATTCTGTTGCGCTCAAGGCGCAGTTGGCAGAACCCAACGCTGCTTCGTAAGTCCCTGCCACGATGCAAGCGGACAGGTCCATGATGTAGTACCCTGCCTTGCCCAACAATTCCGATGGCACATGTGATGATTTTCGTCGCAAGGCAAAAGTAGCGGGCAGGAAGGCGTGCTGCTCGGGCGACTCTGCAACTGTCGGGTCGAGAATCAGCCATTCGGTCCAGCATGAAGCGAGGAAGGCGATGTAATCCTTGTCGTGGACAGCAAGAATCGGCTTGAGTCCAAAGTCAGTTGGCGGGGTCAACTCAGCCCAGTCCGTGTTTTGGAGCGCCGTCAAAATGCATTCCATGCGGTCGGCGTTTTCAAGATACGGGACTCGTTTTCCACCGTCGAAGACTTCAAAAGGCGGCTGGTGCTTGCGGTGTGTGTCAGAGTAAAATATTTTCATGGTAAGACAATTTTACTCCCACGCGTCTGTGGGACGGAGGAAAATATGGACGTATTCGAATCAATCAGAACCAGACATTCAATTGGAAAGGTCAAAGCGGATGCTTTGCCTCGTGACCTGATCGAAAAACTTTTGGATGCGGGCAACCAGGCGCCGAATCATTACAAGGTACGACCATGGCGCTTTGTAGTGTTGACCGGAAACGGTCGGAACAAACTTGGCGATATGATGGCCGCCTCACAACGCGACCGTCAACCTGACCTGCCGCCCGAAGCCTTCGATAAAACCCGTGCCTTGCCGCTCCGCGCTCCCGTGGTCATTGCTGTTGGTGTGGATAAACCTGTGGAGGCGAAAGTGCTTGAGCTGGAAAATTATTCCGCAGTATCCGCCGCCTGTCAGAATATTTTGCTTGCGGCTCATGCTCTTGGCTTGGGCGCGATCTGGCGTACGGGCGAGTGGGCGCGTGACTCAAAGGTGAAGGAGTTTTTGGGTTTTGCCCCCGACCAGCATATCGTGGGGTTTATCTATGTTGGACATCCTGAAGCAACCGGTGAGTATCCGCCACGTCCGTCGTTTGAAGATAGAATGGTATGGATCGAATAATATCGGAGGTATGGAATGAAGAAGATGTTGTTTATTGTTTTGTTTTTTGCTGTGCTTGCTTTGACGGCTTGCGGTGGGGCGGAAGCCACCGCCACCCCCGCATCCATCCCGGCTGAGTTTGTGGGGAAGACCAATCCCCTTGGTGCGGATGCGGCAACTGCCGGCGCGGAGGTTTTCAAAGTTTATTGTGTATCCTGTCATGGCGAACGGGGACACGGCGATGGACCCGCTGGTGCGGGGTTAAGTCCCAAGCCGAAGAATCTCCCCGAACTCGCCGCAACTGTTGGCGATGATTATTTGTTCTGGCGTATTACTAGTGGTGTTCCCGGTACTTCCATGGTGGGCTGGAAGGGTGCGCTTGATGATGAACAAATATGGCAGGTAGTGGCGTTTATCCACACGTTGAAATAAGGTGATTTAGACTTCCGAAGTCTCCCAAACTTCGGAAGTCTTGGTTTATCGGGAATATAAAAATCCTGTATAAATTCCTTTCAAAATAGTGACAAATATAATAATCTTTGGTATATTTGGCGCGCAATAATGATAAATTACACAAATTTAGTCTAATTTATGGCGCGACTTGGGTCATACCCAGTTTTGAAATTTCATCAGGAGAGGCGTATGGGACATTTTTTGGTTGTGGGAATTCTGGTCATTGTCATGGCGGTTCTCACGTATGTCGGTCTGGACGCGGCGGGGTTGATGCCTGTACAAGCGAGCGCACAGGCGGTTTCGATTGACTGGCTTTGGAATTGGCAATTGGTGGCCATTTCCTTTTTGTTTTCGCTGATCGTTGTGCCACTGGTTTATAGCCTGGTGGTCTTTCGCCGTAAAAAGGGTGAGACAGGCGACGGCGAACACATCGAAGGCAACACTCCGCTCGAAATTGCGTGGACTATCGTTCCACTTTTTATCGTTCTGGGGTTTGCCTACATGGGTGCGTACTCGCTTGGTGAGACCCGTCGCGTAGACCCGAATGCGTTGGTTGTTCAGGTCAAGGCGCGTCAGTTTGCGTGGACGTTTGAATACCCTGAGTATGGTATTGTCAGCAATGAATTGCATATCCCCATCAACAAGCAGGTTTTGTTGAAGATGGAATCTGCGGATGTGATTCACTCGTTCTGGGTTCCCGAATTCCGTATCAAACAGGACGTTGTCCCTGGGCGAACCACCGAGTATCGTATTACCCCCACGCTCATCGGCGACTACAAAGTCCGCTGTGCCGAGTTGTGCGGCTCGTCCCATGCCTACATGGAAAGCCCTGTGATTGTGGATTCACAGACTGATTACACCGCCTGGATTTCGGAGCAGGCTGCAATTGCCGCCGAAGCCGCCAAGACTCCCGAAGGGCAGGGCAAGTTCCTGACGGTCAGGAATGGTTGTGTTGGCTGCCACTCAGTTGACGGTGCGAAGATGACGGGTCCGACCTGGTTCAATTTGTACGGTGAAGAAGTCCAACTTGACAACGGTACAACCGTCGTCGCGGACGATGTCTATATCACCGAATCCATTCTCAACCCGAAGGCAAAGGAAGTGAAGGGCTTTGCGCCCACGGTCATGCCTGCCTACCCGTTGACCGACGAAGAAATCGCGAACATCATCGCATATCTCAAGACTTTGAAGTAACTGGCGGAGGAAAATTATGATAAATCCATCACCTGCTCGCGGCTGGGTATTCTTTGCCGTTGGCTTGGTTGCGGCATATGCCGCTGGCGTGGGGCTGGTCTTTGCCGTAAGCGGCACACTGACCTACGTCCATCTTGTGCCTATTCTGTTGGCGACGGTTGTTGGTGCGACAACCATGTCATGGGGATTCTCTGGGTTCAGCCCGCTAACCAAAGGCTTTTTGGGACTCACCTTGGGCGGGTTGCTCGGCTACGCCCTCGGCTTGGTCATCGACCTATTGGTGCAGGGTTCGCTCGATTGGGCTGCGCCAGCCGCCAGTTTGTTCTCCCTGTTGATTGGGTTTACTGCCTTCTTCTTGGGCGTCTCTGGACTCAACGCTGTCTCCAAAGGTCTCATATGGCAAATCATCGGTACGCTGACGGGCGCAATCTTTGTCTCGCTCATCCGCGTGGCGATGGGATTGGAATGGTCTGGTCCATTTTTGTTCACCGAACCTGCCTGGGTGCTTGGTGCATTCATGGGTGTTTTGTTCTTCCTCGGCGGCAATGGAGCAGTCAGTGACTGGTTCAAGTGGGCGCGTGGAATCGATACGCCCGAAAATCATGACGAAGGTCACGGCTGGGAGAAATATCTTAGCATTTCACTCGACCACAAGGTCATCGGTATTCAGTACACTATCACCGCGCTTTTTTTGATTAGCGTTGGCGGGTTGTTCGCATTGATTTTCCGCACAGAACTTGCCGCTTCGCAACTTCAATTCCTGACCAACGACATCAAGTTGTTTGGGCAGACGGGTCCGCAGCTTTACAACACCTTCATGTCGCTGCACGGCATGATCATGATTATCTCGATTCTGCTCGGCATTGCGGGCATGATGAACTACGCCGTGCCGTTTCTGCTCGGCGCGCAGGATATGGCTTTCCCGCGCCTCAACGCTTTCTCGTTTTGGATTGCCGTTCCCGCCTCGGTGCTGATGTTGATGAGCCTGATCCTCGGCGGCTTCGACACAGGCTGGACGGGCTATCCTCCGCTTTCAGCGCGCGCGCCTGTCGGAATGCAGATGTTCTTCCTCGGCGTGTTCACCGCTGGATGGTCGTCCATTTTGGGCGCGCTCAACATTATCACCACCGTTTTGCGGATGAGGGCAAAGGGCATGACTGCCTTCCGTATGCCCATCTTTGTTTGGGCGGCGGTGGCGACCTCCATCATTGCGCTAACCGCCACCCAGTTGATTGGTCTCTCCTTCCAGTTGGTGATGTTCCAGCGTTTGCTCGGCATGGGATTTTTCGACCCAGCCAAGGGCGGAAACCCCGTTCTCTTCCAGCACCTATTCTGGTTCTATTCACATCCTGCTGTGTACGTCTTCATCCTGCCTGGCTTGGGAATCATCTCCGAGCTTCTGCCCGTCTTCGCCCGCAAGCCGCTCTTCGGCTACCGCTGGATTGCGATGTCGTCGCTGGCGATTGCGCTGGTGGGGTTCCTCGTTTGGGCGCACCACATGTTCACCTCTGGCATGAACGAATACCTGCGCGTGCCGTTCATGTATAGCACGCTGCTGGTTGCCATCCCGACGGGCGTGAAATTCTTCTCGTGGGTAGCGACGCTGTGGCGCGGCAAGATTTGGACTCCGACTCCCATGCTCTTCGTGCTTGGCGGTTTGGTGGTCTTTTTGCTTGGTGGCTTGTCGGGACCTCCGAACGCCACCGTCTCGACCGACCTGCACCTGCACGACACCTACTTCATCGTCGGTCACTTCCACGACACAATCTTCGGCGGATTCGTTTTCCCGTTCTTCGCCTCGCTCTATTATTGGTTCCCCAAGGCGACGGGTCGCCGCATGAATGAGACTCTCGGCAAACTGCACTTCTGGCTGATGACTCCCTCCTTCTTCGTGCTGACTTTCGGCATGATGCGGATTGGTCTGCTCGGAATGCGCCGCCGCATCGTGGATTACGACCCCGCGCTGGGATTTGATACCACTCATCTGATTCTGACCATCGCGGGATTCATGATTGCCCTCTCGGTGTTGATCTTCATCTACAACTTTTTCAACAGCATCAAGAACGGCGAGAAGGCGGAAGGCAATGTTTGGGGTTCGCGTTCGCCCGAATGGCAGGTTCCTTCGCCCCTGCCCGTGCACAACTATGACCAACCCTTCGAGGTGGTTGGCGAGCCTTATGACTACGGTCTGGCTGACGCGAAGTACATCGAATTCATCAAGCCTGCCAAGAGCGGGCATAAATAATCGGGGAGGACTCAATGTCACACACACAGAATAAATCTTCCGCCTTTGCACAAGGCTTGCTGATTTTTGTCTATCTTGCCGCGTTGACCGCGTTGGAGTATTTCGTCGCGGTCACATTCAACGGGGTTCCCGTTCTCGTGCTGGTGGCGGTGGTCAAAGCCGCGCTGGTCATGTACTATTACATGCACGTTTACAAGTTGAACGAGGATGGCGGAAGCGACCATCATGCCTATGCTTACAAAACGGTCACCAACCGCATTGGGCTTTGGCTCTTCCTGCTTTCGGACGCCTTCGTCTTTGCGGGCTTGATGACTGCCCGCGTCAACTTGCTTGGGCTGACCCGTCCGCATCTGAATCAGCTGCTTGGGCTTGCAGTGACCGCCGTCCTCTTGATCTCGTCCTTCTTCATGAATCGCGGCGAGACGGCGATGGCGCACGGCGATAAAAAGAGTTTCTTCACCAATGTACTGATTACCTTCGTTCTGGGACTCGGCTTCCTCCTCGGCGTGGTGGCAATGGAATGGCCCATGGCCGCTGCCGAAGGACTCACGCCCAGCAGTGGCGTTGCAGGCGCAGTCTTCTATATGATGACGGGTATGCACGCCTTCCACGTCTTCACGGGCTTGATCTTCCTGCTGGTGGTTTTGAACAACGCCCGCAAGGGAGTCTACTCCGCTGAACAGCATTGGGGAGTCGAAGCCGCCGCCGTCTACTGGCACTTCGTTGACCTGGTGTGGATTTTCTTCTATCCCGCTTTATACTTGATTGGGAAGGCGTTGTAAGAACAGTAGGGACGGGGTTACCCCGCCCCTACAAAATTGGGAGCGGCAAATGAATAGAAAGACTCTCTGGGTGGGAATCTTGTCCCTGCTGGCGGTGGGTGCGGCGGTGTTGATTTTTGTTCTCAATCGACCCGTCAGTTTTCGGGGGACCAGTTACGGCGAACCGTATCCGCAAGCCGCCGAGATCGAATTGACCAAATTGAACGGGGAAACCTTTCGCCTGAGTGACCAAAAAGGAAAGATCGTTTTACTCTTTTTCGGGTATACATCCTGTCCCGATGTCTGTCCGACTACATTGGCGGAGTTGAATCAGGTCATGGGCGAACTTGGGGATAAAACCAGGCAGGTCCAAGTCGTCTTTGTCTCAGTGGATCCCGAACGAGATACGCCCGAAAAAATCCAGGAATATGTGGCGCACTTCAACGAGAATTTCATCGGCTTGACAGGCTCTTCTGATGATCTGCAAGTTATCTGGGATAATTACGGCGTTTTCCGCGAGCGGGTAGAATCTGCGTCTGCGTTTGGCTACATTATCAACCACACCGCGCGGACATACCTCATTGACCAAAACGGCAACCTGCGCCTCTCCTACGGTTTCCAAACTCCCGTCGAAGACATGGTCCATGACATCGAGATTTTGTTGAATCAATAACGTCATTGCGAGGGCGGCGCTCTCCCGCCCGAAGCAATCTCCTGTCAATTGGGAGATTGCTTCGCCGCCGAAAAGCGCGGTGGCTCGCAATGACATAATAAAGGCAACCCCATGCCCCCATTCAAAACCGTCCTTAAAAGAGTTCTCGTCTCCCTATTGATAGGACTCCTCTTCGGAGTCGCGCTCAATGAAGTTACATTCTATTTTCTGCGCGAGACCGCCCGCGCGCCGAAGGTGATTGAGATTGTCATCCCCGCAGGCACGGCGGACAAGGTCGCACGCGGCGAAGCCCCGCCTACCATTCCCGAAGCAATGACCTTTGTGGTCGGTGATACGATTGTGGTCAAGAACGAAGACACCGCGGACCACGAACTCGGTCCGCTGTGGATACCCGCTGGCTCCACCGCCCGCCTGCCTTTGGACTCGGCGGCGTCCTATGCCTACTCCTGCTCCTTCCAGCCGAGTCAGACCTTTGGCTTGGACGTGTACGAGCCGCTCACGCTCAGCACCCGCCTGTACGGAATTTTATTTTCAGGTCTGCCGTTGGGTGTGATGATTGCCCTGTACGCGCTGGTTGTGCCTGGGAAGAAGAAAAAATAGAGCCCTTACCGCAGAAAGCACGGAGGTCACAGAGAAAAAAAAGAGAAATCTCTGTGCACGAAGCGTCTGTGATCTCCGTGGTGAAATCTTTAGAAGGAAAACCCTTGTGAAAAAAATGTTCAGCCGCTCGTGGATTTTGACCACCCTGCTCGTATTTGCGGGGAGCGCGGTTTGCGTCCGCCTCGGCATTTGGCAATTGGACAGGCTCGAACAGCGTCGCGCCTTCAACGCCCAGGTGACATCCATGCGGGCGGAACCCATGCTCGACTTGAATCAATCTGTCCCTGCCGACATCAAAAAAATGGAATGGCGGTCAGTGACCGTCACGGGCGAGTATGACTTCGAGAATCAAGTCGCCATGCGGAATCAATATCACGAGACCGAGTATGGCTATCATCTCATCACGCCGCTCAAGTTTGCAGGTGGGACGGTTCTCGTCAATCGCGGCTGGATTCCTGCGGATGGCAACTCAACCCCTGCTGATTGGAGAAAATACGACGAGGCGGGCGTGGTCACGGTCACGGGGCAGATTCGGCTTGGGCAGGAGAAACCAGCCTTCGGTGGAGTCGCAGACGCGGAGGGAAAGCTCGACGTGTGGAATAATCTCAACGTGGAGCGAATCGCGACGCAGATTCCCTATCCCATGCTAAACGTTTTTATCCAGCAGGATGAAATCGCAGGCGACGATGTCCCGCCCATTCCATTCCAGCCTGAAATCGAGTTGACCGAAGGCTCGCATTTTGGCTATGCCTTGCAGTGGTTTTCGTTTGCAACGATTTTGTTTTTTGGCTATCCGTTTTTCTTGAGGAAACAAAAATGAAATACTCCCTCAAAACTTCGTTTGCGCGGCTGACGCTTGCCGTGTTTTCCGCAGTGCTTGTGGTGACCATCTTTGGGCGTTCTGTCACTGTGACGGGCGCGTGGGCATTTTGCAAAGGCTGGCTGGTGTGTGCGCCAGCCGCGCCGCTTGGCTATTTGAAACTCGCGCACATGCTCATGGTTGCGCTTGCCTCTGTGCTGATGATTTTGTTGCTGCGAAAAGCCTGGCGCGAACAGCGCGACCAAAACCTGCTGCACCCGCTAACCACCGTCACGGGCGTGTTGTTTTTCGGGCAGGCGTTCGTTGGCTCGATTTTGGTGACACGCGGCTACCCTTTGCATTTGGTTGTCTTGCACACGATGAGCGCCATCGCCCTGTGGGTCTCGCTTGGCGCTTTGGTCTTTGTGTCGGGTGTGCTGGCAGAAGAACCCGTTGAAATTGTGAAGTTTGATTTTCGTCAGCGGGCGAAGGACTTTTTGATTTTGTCCAAGCCGATCATCGTGTTGCTGCTTTTGGTTACCACCTACAGCGGACTCGTGGCGGGGAGCAAAGCCTTCCCCTCAGCATCGCTCACGTTTTGGACGTTGTTTGGCGGTGCATTAGCTGCCGTTGGCTCAAGCGCGTTGAATCAATATATTGACCGTGAACTCGACAAACGGATGCAACGCACTGCGAAGCGTCCACTGGCAGATGGGCGGCTCACGGCGGCGGAGGGGCTTTCCTACGGGCTGGCGCTTTCGCTCATCAGTTATTATGTCATGGCGGGCTTTGTCAACTTGCTGGCGGCGCTGCTCTCGCTGGCGGGGATTTTTTACTACGTGATTTTTTACAGCGTCCTCTTGAAAAAAGCCACCGTGCAGAACATCGTCATTGGCGGTGGGGCGGGGGCGATTCCGCCGATGGTTGGGTGGGCGGCGGCAACGGGTCACTTGGGACTCGCGGCATGGATTCTCTTTGCCATCGTCTTCTTCTGGACGCCGCCGCATTTTTGGGCGCTGGCAATTGTCCGCAAGAAGGATTACGAGCGGGCGGGCGTGCCGATGATGCCCGTGGTGATGGGGGAGGAAAAAACCCGCAAGCAGATTTTGATATACACTGTCGAGTTGGTTGCTGTCACCCTGCTGCTTCCCCTCTTCGATCTGGCTGGGACGGTGTACTTGATTTCGGCTTTGGTTTTGGGTGGGCTATTGCTCTACGCCGCCTGGCGCGTGGTCAAGGTCGAGGGCAACAAGGTCGCCTGGACGATGTATCGCTGGTCGAGCATGTATCTGGCGTTTATCTTTCTGGCAATTATGGTGGATGCGGTGATATAAAATATCCGTCCTGAGCGTAGTCGAAGGATGAAAAGTGATGATCTCAATTGAGCTTCTGGTAAAGATAAATTAGATCTCGTGCATAAGTGCGCTAGAGAGCGCAACCCTACGCAGGAAATTTGACTTTGTGTAGCGGACGTTCTCTAACGTCCGCTTTCGAAATTGGGGGGAATTGACTTTTGCAAGAGGTCTATTCTTAGATCATTCCACACTTCAATTGATTCGAGTTCAAAATTTTGGCTTAGATATTCCAAATGCGGATGGACTTGTCCCGCTTGTATATATTCATCCAAAGATTGCTGGTAGATGACGAACCAGACGCGGGTTGCATTTGCGGTTCCGTCTTCGATGGTTTCAAACGATTGCAGGTTTAGGATATTTTGTGTGGCGGGAGAGAGGGTGTCCACGCTGCTGTTGGCGGGGTCGGCGATGAAGCCCTGTGGCAGAGAACGGTCATAATAAAGCGAAGGTAGGTAACTAAGTTTGCTGGAGTGAATAACGACATCGTCTTCTTCCAACTTGCTTTCGATGCTTTGAGTCATGGCAGGGGAAACATACGGGAATCCTTTGTAGGTAATGTGTTGATAAAACCCCATTCCCGCAGAGGCAAGAATCAGAACCAATGCAAATCCCTGAATCGGGCGCGGAAGTTTAGTCCGCGTGAAAGCCCATGCCAGCCAGACACAGAAAATGGCATGCGACGGAAGCAGGGCGCGTTCCACATACAGTGGGTAGATTTGCGAAACCAGCCACAGCAAAAGCGGCATCGCAAACGAGAGATATGCCAGCCAAAATCCGCTTGTGCTTCGGGCGCGGATGGTTTGAAACGCGGCTAAAGTGATAACCAGAGTCGCAGTCAGCAGGCCAGCCATCAGCAGGGGATGGGGAAGCGGCAGGTGTGGCAGGTACATCAAAAAGAGCGTGAATAACTTTTCAATGCCTGGCTTTTCGATCCAAAAACTGGAAGTCACCTTGGAGACCTGCGCAGGAAGTTGAATCAGCCACGGGGAGTAAAGGACAATGGCGGCGAATCCAGCCAGGGTGAGGGAGCGAAGCGTTTTCCAGTCCCTTTGAAAAATTGGCGTAAGCGCGAGCGGAATCAAATAGAAGACGGCGAGGTTATGCGTGTACTGCGCCAGTGCGGCAGCGATGCTGAACAATGTCCACTGGCGTTTGAGAAAGGCGAAGGTGGCGAGAGTCAGCCAGAACACCAGCAAAACGTACATGCGGATTTCAACGCCGTAGTGGATTTGAAACGGCAGGATGGCAGCGAGGAAGGAGGCGGCAAGCGCGGTCTGTTCGTCGAAGAGATGACTGGCGATCAGGTAGAGGAGAAAGACGATTCCGAGGGAGAAAGCAATGGATAACAGCCGCACAGAAACCAGCGAATTTCCAAAGAGTTCGATCCAGCCCCAGAGCGCGAAATAATACGCAGGCGGATGCTCTTCGGCGGCGGAGGAATCGGCGTCAGCGGTGAGTGTCCCGCTGAGGATGGCGGACGGTCCCTGTTCGGAAAGCAGAATCGAAAAGGCTTCGTCGTACCAGATGGGACGGGCTTGAATCCCAATGAGACGAATCCCCAAAGCGAAAAGGATGATTAGCAAAAGTGAAACGCGTTTTAGGTTGTTCACGGTATTCTTTGATAGATAGCAATTTGTTGATCGCTGTAAACCTTTTTCCATTCATCGGGATCGAGTTTGTTCAACAGAGAATAATGCGGCTCCAAAAAAATCAGGTTGATCCCCCTCGATTCCAAGAGTCCAAGTCCCTTATCTGTCCCCTCCACAATCTCGGACCACTCCCGAATGAGCTCGTTGCCGTAAAGGTCTGCGCGCCCATCGATGAAGACGGGGTAGTCGCGTAGTCCCCAGATCAGGTATCCGCCCCAGTTGTAGGAGTTGAATATTGGTCCGCGCGGACGATTCTGCTTGATCCACTCAACAGCCTTTGCTGGGACTTCCTTCGCAATGCTCTCCGGTGTGGAGACCAGATACGTATATCCCAAAAGTGACAGCGAAAATAAAGAGATCAAAATAGAGTTGATGGCAACGGTGGCTTTTTGGGGAAACTGTCCTTTGGAGGTTTGGGATGCAAATCGCTCCAGAGATTTTTGCAGACCCGGTACGGCAGCGATATTTGCAATGGCAGACGAAAGGTACTTTTCAACAATGGGCAGGATAATGATGGTATATGCGATAAGGTTGCGTTGCGCAAAGAAGAACAGGTAGGCAAATCCCAACCCTTTGAAAAGGTCGGTGAATGAAATCCGCTTTTGCGCAAAGCCCAGCCCGAATATCAACAGAAATAACAGCCAAAGCATGGGATGAGCGTAGAACTGATGAAAATCCGGCGAAAGCCATTCCTGGATTCCCAACGAGACATTCACTTGTTGGAAGGGAAGTTTCCACAATCGCAGTCCATTGGGGTTGATGGAAACAGCCAGGAGAGCAATCGCGCTCCAAATGCTCAAAGCGCCGATTTCCTTGTAACTCAATTGGGATTGGTTGTCCAGTAGGTTGTTGATTGTTTCACCAGCAAGCGTGGCCAGCAACAGCAGTGCGCCCCAGATAAACCCACCATGAAGGTTGCCCCACAACGCGAACAGGGGAATCAAAACCCAAAGTGGTTGACGTTTGACATTGATATGCTGATGTAAAAAGTAATCCAACCATGCAAGCAGAAGAAAGGACAGCAGTTGCGGACGGGGAGTCCAGTTTGCCACCATGCCCGCCATCGCGAGGATGACCAGCAGTCCGCGCAGGATGATCGGGCTGTTCATCCGCTTGAAGATGATCCACAGAACCGCCGCCGCAAGCAGGGAAACAGCCGCCGTGACTGCAAAAAAGCCGCCGATTGCCCACAGACCGTACAATCCCAAATCTGAAACCCAGAAGGCGTTGACCCAGAGTTCCCCGAATTTTGTATAGGAAAACTGATCGGTGAGCAGGATTCTGCCCTGATGCCACATCTCGTCGCCGGCGCGCAAATGCCACCACATGTCATTGTCCACGGGGGAGTGGGTGGCGATGGTGATCACCAGTAAAAAAACGATCACAGTGAAGAAGCAGTTGGTTTGTTTCATGCAGGTACAGAGGAGTCGCTTCGATATCGCCATATCAGCCATACTAAACCAGCCATAAGCGCGTAGGGGATGGAGTGTTTCAGAAGTGGCGAATAGTAGCTGAACAACAAAACCAGCGATATGCCAAGAGGAATCAACGCCGCGCGGCAGGGCACGAGGAATTTCCCTCTGGGTGGAATGGCGGCAAGAGTTACGATGGGCACGATGAAAAGGATCATGTCCTGGGCGTGGGAATGGGGGGAGAAGAAGACAGCGACAATGGCCGCGAGGCTGATTTCCCTTCCCGCAATATTTCCGCTACGGCGCTGGAAGTAGAATCCTAAAGATAAAAAAGCAAGTGCATAGAATAGCCATCCCGCGGTGCGTATCTGGACAGGTGTAAGGGATGGGAGAATCCGGCGAACAAGCCCGATGAGGTTGATCATATTTTCCTCATTGGTTCTATACCCTTCTCCGCCTCCGCTGACTGTGAGAATACGCAGGAAACCCTCCAGTCCGCTGATGCCCGCGTATGCAAGGCTGAATGCCGCCAGTCCAGAAGCAAACAGGAGAAACCATTTCAAAACACTGTGTTTTTGAAAAACGAACGGCAGCAATATAAACAGCGCAAGGTGTGGACGCACGGTGGCAAAAGCCAATCCCAACCCCACTGCCCAATCGGCTTTTTTGTATATCCCCCAAGCCAGGATGGATATGCCCAAAAGCAGAATTGCGTTATCCTGTCCGAGGAGGATGCTTTGAAAAACGGGGAAGAACAAAAACAAACTGACGGCAAAGACCAATTTATCTGTGCGCGAAAACAAGTCACTGACTGGCGCTGAAAGCAGGAAGATACCTGGGATGAGAAGCAAAATCATCAATGCCGCCCATCGTTGAAAAGAGTCCAGGTAATCAGGTGTTGCGGCGATCTGCGCCAGCGGGATTACGAAAGGCGGATGGATGTAGGGAAAAGTCTCCTCAGGTTGTATCTTGCGCCCAACGACTTCTTCCTGATACTTTTTTTGTAAACTCAAATCATATGCCTGTTCTGCGCCTTCATTGTCGGCGATGCGCCCGGCGGCGTAAAAAGCGATAAAGTCTGCGCCGGTGTATTGGACAGGGTCCGCCAGCATTCTCATCCAAAGCAAGGGGTAAATCAAAACCAGCGATAAAATGATCACGATAATGACGATGCGGGAAAAATTAATTTTTGGGGACATTTCAAAATACTGGAGGAGGCACACCGCCCAAATGTTGTGGCAATAAGATAAAGCCCTTGAACTTCAAAAGATCAAGGGCTTTCTTCTCTATTTACTCACCCAGATAGTCGCGCAGTTTCCTGCGGATGGACGGGTGGCGCAGGCGGCTCAATGCCTGCGCTTCGATTTGTCTCACACGCTCACGGGTGACGCCCATTTTGCGTCCCACTTCTTCGAGCGTATAGGCTTGACCGTCGAGCAGCCCGTAACGCAATTGCAAAATGCGGACCTCGCGCGGCGGCAGGCTGTTCAATACTTCGCCGAGATGTTCGCGCAACAGGTTGTAGGTGGCGGTCTCATCGGGCGGGGGAGCTTCGTCGTCTTCGATGAAGTCGCCCAGCACCGAATCCTCTTCGTCGTCGGTGGGCGTTTCCAGTGAGAGCGGACGACGCGCCACCTGGATCATGTTTTCCACCTTCTTGGGCGGCACATCCAAAGCGACAGCGAGTTCATCCACGCTGGGTTCGCGCCCGAGGCGCTGGGTCAATTGGTGTTGAACACGCAACAACTTGTTGATTTGGTCACCCATGTGCACCGGCACGCGGATGGTACGTCCCTGATCGGCGATGGCGCGGGTCACAGCCTGACGAATCCACCAGGTGGCGTAGGTCGAGAATTTATGTCCGCGGCGATAATCGAATTTCTTCGTGGCGCGGATCAAGCCGATGTTGCCTTCCTGAATCAAGTCGAGGAATGGCACACCGCGCCCCATGTATTTCTTTGCAACCGAAATTACCAGACGCGAGTTGGCTGTGATGAGGTGTTCGCGTCCCGCCCAGCCGTCTTCGATGGAGCGGCGGAGTTCCATGCGGCGCTTGGTGGCGACACCACCGTGGGCGAGTTCCTCGCGGGCGGCGCGTCCGCGCTCGATGCGCTGGGCCAGCTGAACTTCCTCCGTCGCGGTCAGCAATGGTACACGGCTGACCTCCTTGAGGTACAAACCGATGGTATCGTCTGTATCGATATTTGCGAGGTAATCATCCAGGGAAGGGTCGGGCAAATCCTCGATTTCGGAGATCTGCTCCACAGCGGCCAGTTCATCCTCCGTCGGCTCGGTTGTGATGGCATCCTCCATAAATGGGACACCCGCGCTGAGCAGGGCGGAAAAGGCTTCTTCCAGTTGTTCCACATCCTGTTCGGCTTCGGGGAAGAAGTGCAGGATGTCATCCAGCGTTACATATGATTTTTGGCGACCCAATTCCACGAGCCGCGCGATAGCGGAAAATTCCTCTTCATCATCAACAATCAAAATCTTCTCTACATCCATTCAAACATCCAACTTTCAAGTGGGTTTTTTACCAGCAATTTTCTAAATCAGAATACACTTTTTTAAACTGAAAAGCAATACCCTTTCGCCTTTCAGACGCTTTGCAACGCTCTTGTATTACAAATGTCCCGCAAAATACCTGACAGGTTTCACAATGGAACCTGTCAGGTTCGTATTCGTTTTTGGGGATTTCCAAATAACTGTGGAAAAACTATGGTGAGGGAGTGATAGTCGCTTCAACCGTCGGGATGGATGTCTCGGTCGGCGGGAGCGCGGTGGGAGTGGGGGTATTCAAATAGGGCGGGAAGAATTCGAGTTGCAGGAGCGCGTCGATTCCATTCATGTCTGTGACCAGCATTTTATCTTTGTCGATGCGAACGTAGTAGCCATTACCGGAGGGGGTATCGTCGCCAATTTCGAGCGTGCGTGTCTTTCCATTCCTGAACTCGACCGTGATGACGTAGGCGGGATTGTCCAACCCAAAGGTGCTGGGCGATTTCCCTTTCTCGATTTGAAGGGAAATAGGCAGCGCGGTCAACTGGGAGGCCGCTGCTTCGGCCAAACCCTGATCTGCCTCCGCTTCGATGGGCAGGATTACCACCCAGGCATTTTCCGCGTTCCGCGCGATCTTGACCGTCTCGCCTTCAGCGGGTTTGACCTCGATGCTGGAGACTAGTCCATCGGCTTCGGTGAAAATGAACGCCTTTTCAAGCGTGGGAGTTGCTTCCTCTGCGGCCTTTGTTTCTTTTTGGCGGTTGAGGTAGATGGCGAGGCCGATCAGCGCAGCGAGCATGAAAATGGAAATCCATGTGCCGGCCTGGAAGAAGGGCCTTTGTCTCGAAGCGGGTGTAGGCGCAAATTCCACTGCTGGAACGGGAGTCTCCTCGCGCCGCGTGGTTACAGTGCGACGCGGTTTGCGCGCCTTTGTTGCCGCTGCCACAGGGCGCCCTGTCTTTTTCACCGTGGGTTTGGCAGGTGCGCTTTTCTTTTTCTCGATAGTTGTTCGGGGTGTTTTTGTTGCCATGATTAACCTCGCTTACGGCGTGCCACCCAAGCGGATACGCCTGCAAATACCACAAAACCCGGCAACACCAGGACTGTTGTGATGATCATGACAAGGAAGACAAGGTTGTTGGGCGGGATGAATGTGCGCATGGTTGGCTGGCGCGGTGTCAGGTTGATCAAGTCTTCCTGCTCCGCGGCCCAATCCACCGAGTTGATGAACATGTTGCCGTTACCATAGGCATCGAAGCCGTCGTTGGTGGCAAAGACCGAATTGCCGAAAACCACGACCCGTCCCTTGGTGACACCGTTCTCACCCGCAATTGCCAGGTTGAGCGGACCCGCAGTATCCTTTTCGGGGTCGAACTCAGGCTGGGTATCTGCTTTCAATTCTGTCTCACCCCATGACTGTTCGGTCGTTAAAATGATCGGGGTCTGGTTGACATTCTCCACCTGTCCGGCAATGCTCAAGCTGCGTGCCTGTGGAAGGATCACGATGTAATTTTGCGTGAGGTTCTGTGTGATCGGATGTATTCCAATGTTTGATGAAACAGCCTGGAGCGGATTCTGGCTGTTAATGAGGTCGATCACGATATCGTTATCCAGGGTGATGCCCCAGTCTTTTGTCAGGTACTCGGCCAGGGGATCAGGGGAATCGCCGAACTCGGTCACTAGGGTCGGGTCTTCCATCACGACCAGCGAGCCGCCGGAATCCACATACTTTTTGAGCAAATCCACTTCCGTGGCAGAGACGGGCTTCATGGGACCAGCAATAATGATTGCAAGCGCATCCTCGGGAATCTTGTTTGTGGAAAGCAGGTTCAAGGAGTTGACCGTATAATTTTTCGATTCGAGAGTGCTTTTTGCAGTGGAAAAGCTTGCGTCGAGCGTGGGTTCGCCATGCCCCTCGAGGAAGTACACCACTCGCGCTGTGGGACTGATGAGACGAATCATTGCTTTGGTGAGTTCGGTCTCGCTGGCAAAGGAGGCGATTTCCTTTCTATCTCCCATCTGGAGCATGATCTTGCCGTCGCCGGTGATGCCTGCTTCGCGCGCGGCAACCGGGTCGAGGTCGGGGTCGACAAACTTGTAGTCGAACTTGCCGCCGCTGTTGTTCTTGAATTTTGATAGCAGTTCATCTGCGCTGGCAGAGTTGAGGTTTACACTGTAGAACGCGGTGGCAGTGACTTTTTCAGGCAGGGTGGCAAGGGCCTGTAGAGTCTCATCAGCAAGCGTGTTGGACTTGTCTTCGGTCATATCCCATGATTTGGGGTTTTGGAAGACAAGGTAGTTTGCCACAACGATGATGCCGACGAATGCGAGGGTGAGGATCAGTGAGTTGGAGCCATAACGCGCCTGCCGTCCGGTGAAAAAACGGCGGACCGCGTCCGGCGCCATGATCACGTACGCAAGCAGTCCAATCGCAGATAGTGCCACACTGATTTGCAGGGCAAGGTCGAGCCAGGGGACACTGTCCTCGGGGAACATTTTTATGGCAATCATGCCTTTTGCCGCGCCAGCCAAAAGTGTGGACACACCGGCAAGACCGGCAAGGACAAGTCCGATATAGGCATATTGCGCGGAGGGGTTTTTCTTATTTCCAGCCATTAGCGCCATCTCCGAATTTCGACTGCGGTGGTTCCGGTGAACAGACCCAACGCAATCAAACTTAAGTAGTAAACGATGTCTCCCAGGTTGATTGTGCCGTTGTTCATGGATTGGGAGAAATGATTCGAAAGACTGAGGTAGTTCAGCACGTCGCCGCCGGTGGATAAGTAACTCGCCGGCAGGTTGACCATGAACCAGAGGAAGAAGAACAGTCCGAGTGTCACGAAGAACGCGGCAAACTGGTTGGTGAAAATGGCGGAGATGCCCGTGCCGAGCGCCAGCAATGCCGCGGAGATTAGGATCAATCCGATGTACGAGGATAGGATGACCATCCAGTCAATGCCGGGGCTGACGAAATTGTTCAGGATGAGCGGGTAGATCAATGTCAGCAGAGCCAGCCCAAGTACAAACAAAAATGCGCCCAACCACTTGCCAGCCACCAGCTCAAAATCACGGACAGGAGCGGTCAGCAGGAGTTCAAGAGTTCCCATGCGGGCCTCGTCAGAGAGCAGGCGCATGGTCAGCGCCGGGCTGAGGAAGATCATCAAAAAGACGAACAGCCAGTTGATCGGTGTGCTTTCGGGGGCGGGTCCGCCCATCATGGATTGCTGTGCGCTGACCCATACGATCAGCGAAAAATAGATGCCCATTGGCAGGAGCATGGCAAATGCCACCACATACGCCAGCGGGCTGTTGAAGTAGTTATCGAATTCGCGTTTTGCGATGGTCCAGATGTTTCTCATGGAGTTCCTCTTTATTTCTTTGCGGCGTCGGAACCGGTGAGTTCGAGGAAGATTTCCTCGAGGCTCATGCCAAGGGGACGCAGTTCGATCAGATCGTAGCCGGCATTGATAACCTGTTTCGCCACTTCGGGACGGACGTCCTTGCCGGAGGCGAACTCGAATTCCACCGAGCCGTCATCCTTGGTCTCAGCCACCTGCACGCCTTTGACCTGTTTGATGGTCTTGGCAAGGTCATCGGCTTCGCCGCGCACGCGGAGTACCACACGTTCCGCGCCGATTAACCGCGCCTGTAAATTCTCGGTGGTATCTTCGGCCACGATCTTGCCCTTGTTGATGATCAGCACACGGTCACAGATGTTTTGCGCTTCGTTGAGGAGGTGGGTGGACAGCAAAACCGTCCGCTCCCTGCCGATCTCGCGGATAAGCTCGCGCACTTCCACCACCTGTCCGGGATCGAGACCAATCGTCGGCTCGTCGAGAATCAACACTTCGGGGCGATGCAAAAGCGCCTGGGCGAGTCCCATACGTTGGCGCATACCTTTCGACAGGTTGCCGATATAGCCATCGGCGCGGTCGAACAAGCCGACCATATCCAGTACCTCGTCCACGCGTTCATCCACATTGGGGATCTTCCGCAGTTCGCCCATGAACTTCAGATAATCGAAGACGATCATGTCGTTGTACAGCGGGACAGTTTCGGGCAGATAGCCCACACGCTTGCGAACCTCGAGCGATTCCTCCACCACGTCGTATCCCGCCACAACTGCTTCGCCGTCTGTGGGTGGCATGTAACCGGTCAGGATGCGCATGGTGGTGGTTTTTCCAGCGCCGTTGGGACCGAGGAAGCCCACGATTTCACCTTGTTGGGCATCGAAACTCACGTTGTGAATGGCGCGGCGCGCACCGTAGTCCTTCGTAAGACCACTAACTTTGATCATTGCTTCTCCTTGCAATAAGGTTTATAAAATGGGAGATGGTGACAAACAAAAGACACGGCCTTTGGGCAGTGCCTTCTTTATTCACCGCAGAATACTATACAATAGATGAAGAGACAAAGTCAAGCGGGTAAAAAACTTCTAATCAAACCCTAATCTCGTTCCATGGCATGTAAGGGCGGGGTACCCCGCCCCCAACCGCGCTATAATTACCGTATGACCACACTTCTCTACCAAATCGATTCGTATCTCAGGGAATTTTCCGCAACCATCGTTTCGGTGGATGCCGGAACCCGCGCCGTTGCGCTGGATCAGACCGCCTTCTATCCCGGCGGGGGCGGACAGCCCTGCGACTTTGGCGCGTTGACGATTGGCGGCGTGACCTATCCCGTGGAGAAAGTGAAGAAGCAGGGCGACGATGTTTTGCACTTCCTCGGCGGGATGGAGACTCTGCCTGCGCCCGGTTCCGCTGTCAGCGGGTTGCTGGACTGGGAGCGCCGCTACCAGTTGATGCGGACCCACTCCGCGCTGCACATCCTGTGCGGGACAGTCTTCCGCGATTACGGAGCCAAGGTCACGGGCGGCGACATGGACCCGCTCAAAGGTCGCATGGATTTCGAGTTCGAGAACATGCGCGGAGACCTGGTCAAGGCCATCGAAACGGCGGTCAACCTGGAGGCGCAGCAGGGACGTGAGATTCGCGTCAAAATCCTGCCGCGCGAAGAAGCCTTTCAAATCCCCGACTTGATCCGCACCAAGATCAACCTTCTTCCCGAAGGCATCATGCAGGTGCGGACGGTGGAGATCGTAGGCTTGGATTTACAAGCCGACGGCGGTACGCATGTGAGGAATACCTCCGAAGTTGGCAAAATCAAGGTTGCCGATTACAAGAGCAAGGGCGCAATCAACAAGCGGATTTACATCGAGATCGAATAGCCTAAATTGGGGATAACCCTGCTTTTTCCCACATTGTATAATTTATTTATCAACAGCAGAAGGTGACAACTTTTTTGAATTGGTTGTCACCCTGTTTTTTTTCAACTAAAGGAGAAGAAGAGGATGAAGTCAAAAAAACTTTCGGCGTTGTTTGCTTTAATTGCATTAATGG
Organism: Anaerolineales bacterium; assembly: GCA_030834895.1. Taxonomy (GTDB): domain Bacteria; phylum Chloroflexota; class Anaerolineae; order Anaerolineales; family Villigracilaceae; genus Villigracilis. The sequence continues at coordinate 42,099 of JAUQXA010000025.1, read as the reverse complement.
TTTCCACGCTTGCATGCGCATTTGGCGGCGGTGAGCCGAGCCTGACCAATCCGCGCATGTCTACAAATTCCGATGGGACGGATAAAGTAACAGTTTATTCGGGCGGTAACGCTTTCTACGCCGTGGCGGACTTGAGCAACGTGGAGACGGGCAGTGTTGTGGATGCAAAATGGTATCTTGTCAGCGCCGAAGATTATGAATCCGGCGAGATCGAGTCAAGTTCCCTGACCATCGAGGACAAGAGTTTATACAACTATGTATCTTTTGAGCTTACCAGCGTGGAACCCTGGCCTGCCGGTGAATACAAGGTCGAATTGTATCTGAATGGTGCGCTTGTCCATACCTTGAATTTCTCGGTTCAATAGAATTTTACAAAGTATGTCGAGGCTGTCTTTGGAGACGAAGACAGTTTTTTTGTTGCTATAATCCATCAAAACGGAGGTTTACGTGGATTACAGGAAACTTGGCAGGACGGGACTCAAAGTGTCACCGCTTTGCATGGGGACGATGCAATTCGGCTGGTCACTGAACGAAACAGATTCGCAGCGCGTGCTCTCTGCGACTTTCGATGTGGGGATCAACTTCTTTGACACCGCGGATATCTACTCGCGTTGGGTGGATGGCAACCCCGGCGGCATCTCTGAGACCTACATCGGCAATTGGATGAAGCAGGCAAAAATTCCACGCGACCAGATCGTGCTGGCGACCAAAGTCCGTGGGACGATGGGTAAGGGACCGAACGATCAGGGCTTGAGTCGCGTCCACATCGTCAACGCTGTGGACGCGTCCCTCCGTCGCCTGCAAACCGATTACATCGACCTGTATCAAGCCCACTGGACGGATGATGATACGCCCATTGAGGAGACCCTGCGCGCATTCGATGACCTCGTCCGGCAGGGAAAAGTCCGCTACATGGGCGCGTCCAACTATGCCGCCTGGGAGTTGATGCAAGCCTTGTGGACATCGGATAAGTACAACCTTGTGCGCTACGATTCCCTCCAGCCGCATTACAACCTGATTCACCGTGACGAATTCGAACGCGAGTTACACGCCGTGTGTCTGACATACGGACTTGCGGTGATTCCGTACAGTCCGCTGGCGGGCGGATTCCTGACCGGCAAGTATCGCAGGAACGAAACCCTGCCAGACAGCAAACGCGCCGAGGGACGAAAGCGCGACATGACCGAGAAGAACCTTGCCTTGATCGACGAAATGGAAGTGATGGCGTTGCGTTACAAAGCCACCATCTCACAGATTGCGCTTGCGTGGCTTCTGGCTGACCCGGTCATCACCAGCCCGATCATCGGCGCAACCTCTATCGAACAGTTGAAGGAAAACCTCGGCGCATTGAAGGTCAGGCTTGCCGAAGATGAAATCGCCTTTCTCAGCCGGATGACGGCTTGGAAAAATGAAGATGAGGAAGAGTAGCTTTGGGAAGGGTTGACATGGCCGCAATGGTCCCGATGGAAGTGGCGGAACAGGTTTTGGAAGACCTGAATAATGCCCGCAATCTGGATGACATCGTGAGCGAGGTCCGTGAAAAGACCGGCTTGGATGCGAAGAGTGCGGAGTCCTATGTAACCCGTCTTTTTGTCGAGAACAAAGACAGGATTGCCCTATCCCAAAAGATTTTGGCAGATTTGGCGGATGCCCGCAACATGGATGACATCGTGAGGGAGGTCTGCGAAAAGGCGGATATGGATTGGAAGCGGGCGGAGACGCTTGTCAACCGTCTTGCCGCTGAAAATGAAGATAAGATCACAATTTCCCAATCGCCGGTGCTGGTGATGCTGGCTCTGTTTACGTTCATCTCCGGTGTGACGCTTGTTATCTTCGCGATTTCCCAACTCTACCAGGTTTACTCCGCCAGCACTGAAACCTTCCTGTTCGAGATGCTTTTCCTGGGAATGAACGGACAGGTCCTCTTTTGGAGTCTCCTGCTCGGCGTGGCGATGATCCTCGGTAGCCTGAAGGGGATGACGAGGATTTGGGCGGCGATTCTGGAGAGGTTTGGGAGAGACTTGTAATTTTGCAAAGTTGCAGCGAAAAAGTGCGTACCAGAGATGGACGCGCTTTTTACTTCTCACTCATTCCTAAATCCTCAAACACCCCCGCCACCTCCTTCGGTATCGCCAGCGGACGCCCGCTCTTTATGTCCACAAACACCCAGTCCGTTTCACCCTTCACTAATATCTTCTCATCCGCCTTGCGGACGAACTCGTACTTCCGCAGCGAACGCACCCGCTGGATGTTCTCCACCCACGTGCGGACTTCCACCTCCTCGCCTTCGTAGGCGGGTAGAAAATACTCAACCTTGTGACTGCGCACGACCCAGGTGGCGTCCGGCCCCTGAGCCTCTATCCCGCCGATGGAGGCGTAATGCTCCACGGCGATGTCCTGCATCCACTGGACGTAAACCACGTTGTTGACGTGACCGTTTTCGTCGATGGCATTTTGGGGAATGGTGAACGATTTGACATAAGTGGGTGAGATGGGCATTGTGTAAGTCCAGTGCTATCGAATGCTTGAAACTATGAAGCCAATCATGGCTCCGCCTGCGATCATCCATGTCGAGTTGACTTTCCAGCGCAGGAGCAGGATCAGCGAAATAATTGTAATGGCAACAGTGTAAAGGTCCGATAGGGAGGAGGACGCCAGTTGAAAGGTCACAGCGGCCATTAACCCAAGGGATGAGGCGTTCACTCCGTCCAATAATCCGCTCATCCAGGGTGAGTTGCGGACCTTGGGGATGAGCGGATTGGATATCGCAACGAAAATGAACGATGGCAGGAAGATGCCAAGCGTTGCCAGAAGCGCACCCGATGTGCCGCCAAGAATATATCCAATGAAGGTTGCGGCGGTAAACAGCGGTCCCGGCGTGACCTGACCAATGGCAATCGCGTCGATAAGCTGCTGGTCTGTCAGCCAGCCGAGGCGCAGCACGAAGTCATTGCGCAGAAAGGCAAGCAGAACGTAGCCGCTTCCATATAAGACGGCGCCGATCTTGAGGAAGGTGAGAAATAAGACCGGCAGACTGAACGGGATGGACATTTGAGCCAGCAGCGCCCCGCCGAGGGGGAGCAAAAGGGGAGGGAGCGAGAATTTCCTCCACCGCTGAAAGTTGAGGACAAGCATCACGAAGAATCCGCCCGTGAAGAGCAGGATGATCTCATTTACTTTGAAGAAATATAGACCGAATACGATGAGGGCAACGACCATGGCCAGGCGCGTCTTGAAGGCCTTTTTGCCAAGTTCCCATAGCGCCTGGGCGATGATGGCGATCACAACCGGTTTGACGCCGTAAAGCAGCCATCCAATCTGCGGCAGTGTCCCAAAGCGGACGTATGCCCATGAGAACAAAAGAACGATCGAGGTGGCGGGGAGGACGAAACAGAGTCCGGCAAGCAGTAATCCTGCCCAGCCCGCCCGCCGATATCCGATATGGATTGCCATTTCTGTGGAGTTTGGCCCGGGGATCAGGTTGGTCGCGCCAAGCAGGTCGAGGAATTCCTCGTCGGTCAACCATCCGCGGCGTTTGACCACCTCATCGTGCATGATGGCAATGTGTGCGGCGGGACCACCAAAGGCTGTGAATCCCAGCTTTAAGAACAGCCTGACAACTTCCAAGGATTTTGACATCCGCCAAGTTTACCGTGGATATTTACCCGATGCAGCGTCTTTTTATCTGGAGCTTCTCGTCGCCATCCGGCGGGCGGGGACTTTGTATTTGCCTTCAGCGCCGACCTCTATAATGGCTTTGTTCACGTCGAAATAAACCTGCCAGTAATGGTCGGGCGCGCAGAACGGTCTCACCGCCAGCACCGTCCCGTACTCGTTGAAGTTCAGGATTTCCACCACAGGGGCAGGGTCAGCCAGCACGTTGGGGATTTCCTTCAACTTCTTCTCGATGCGTTGGATCGCGTCGGCGGGGTCGGTCTCATGCGCGATCTGGGCGGTCAAGTCCACGCGGCGGTTGGGATTGATCGAGAAGTTCTGGATGTTGCCCGAAAAGATGGTGTTGTTTCCCACATGCACGCGGACATTGTCCGCTGTGTCGAGAGCGGTGGAGAACAAACCGATTTCCTTCACCACGCCTGTGACACCTCCCACCGTCACTGCATCCCCGACCTTGAACGGATGAAGGAAAATCAGGAAGATGCCCGCTGCAAAGTGCGCCAGCAGACCAGCCCATGCCGCGCCGATGGCGACTCCAGCCGCGGCGATCAGTGCGGCGAACGAAGTGGTTTCGATTCCCAGCAGGCTGAAGATGATGATTACCAGCAGGGTGCGCAGGACGATATTAGCTCCGCCGTGCGCATATTTGGCGAGAGTTTGGTCTATATTGCGGCGCTGCATGGCTTTATCGAGCGCCTTTACCAGCAGATTGATGATCCACCCGCCGATGATCCAGACGACGACTGCGCCGATCAACTTCCAGCCAAGTGGCATGAGATAAGTGTTGACGAATTGAGTGATAACTTCAGTGGACATAATGTGTGATCTCCATGAAATTTGTTTTCCTCCCTAATTTTATCCTCCACTTCCCAATTTCGCGGAAATTGGAAAGTGGAGAGGACTTACCGCGTCTGGTCTGCGTTTCGCCACCAGTAAAATGTGGCTGCAAACCCGATGCCACTGAAGAGAATCACAACCAGGTAACTGTGCAACCCAAGCAACTCTGCGCGTGGACCCGCCGCCTCGCTAAACAAAGCGGACACGGCCCAGGGGAACCAGTCGCCCCAGCCTGTCGCCGCCGCAATCTGGGACAACATCACTGTCAAAACTGCCCAACCGAAAGCGGGCAGGTAGCCGCGTCCCATGCTGGCGACCAGCGCCACAAAAGGAAGCATGGCAATTGTCAACAGGGCGGAGCCGAGCACACCCGCCGTTGCAGAGCGGAACAACTCTATCGACCAACCTGGGATGACGACCCAATACCCAACGAGGAGTCCCAGCCCGAAGATGACGACGCTCAACCCAAATGTCCACACCGCGACGACGACAAACTTCGCCCCGATGATGGCTTCGCGTGAAGTGGGCAATGCCAGTAATTCCTTTGCGGTGCGGTCGGAGAACTCGCGCCCGAAGACCCAAGCGGTGATGATGGCGAAGAGGATGGCTCCGCCCACGGCGACTCCCTGCGCGAGAATGCCGAAGAAGGAAAACCAGTCCGCCGTGCCGGCGGTCAACTGCGCCTTCGCGCTGATCAACCCCATCGACTTTGCGGCTTCGGGGTCTTTCAAAATAATCATGAAAAGCCCACCCACCAGCGGCAGGATCAAAAATCCCAGCGTGGTGAAGAACGGTACTTTGGAACGGCGTGTCTTAAGTGTTTCCACCCAGAGGGCGGAGAGAAAGTTTTTCATTATGTCCTCTTTATTTGGACTCAAAAGTCTCCTGACTTTCGACAACCAACCACAGGAGTCGTTGAACTCCACTATTATTAATCTATTGCGTCAGCCGCAGGAAATACTCTTCCAGATTTTCCTGTTCGATGGCGAGGTGGGTGGGCGCGACTCCGGCATTGACCAACAATGTCGCAATCATGTCGGGAGCTTCGATGGCGCGCGTGTCTTTGATCGCAAACCGTCCATCTTCGAAATGTACCAGATCGAACCCGGCAAGCGCTTCACGCGCCTTGTCCGTATCTCGCGTGCAAATCACCAACTGCCGAGCGCGAATTTCCTCCAGCCGTGTCGCATCCAGTTCCTCGATCAGCTGTCCCTTGTGAATGACTCCGATTCTATCCGCGAGTAAATCCACTTCAGTCAAGATATGGCTGGACATGAAAATCGTTGTGCCTTGTTTGTGTGCCAACGCCGCCAGCAACTCGCGGATTTCGACGATTCCCGCAGGGTCGAGCGCGTTCGACGGCTCGTCCAAAATCAGCAACTCAGGCTTGTGCAGCAGCGCCCGCGCCAGACCCAACCGCTGGAAGTTTCCGCTCGACAGCGTGCCTGCTTTCCGATCCGCATACGTTGTGATGGATAACTTCTCCATCGCCTCATCCACCACTTTAGGATTTTGAATCCCGTGCAGGCGTCGCGCCGCGTCCAGATTCTCGCGGACGGTGAGTTCGGGATACGCGGCTGGACTCTCGACCAGATGCCCGACCCGTGACCATGGTCCGCGCCCACCCGCGCCCAGAGCTTGATCCAACACCCGAACCTTTCCCTCGCTCGGGCGGATCATCCCCAACAATGCGCGGATGGTGGTGGTCTTGCCCGCGCCGTTCAGCCCGAGGAAGCCGTAGACTTCTCCGCGCTTCACGCGCAGGTCAACTTTGTCCACTGCGCGCACATCCCCATAAAATTTTGATAATCCATTTGTTTCGATTGCGTAATTCATTTATTCCTTCTTTTGTACAAAGATCGAACTCAGGTTTTTTCGATATTGGTCGAATGCCGTTTTTCCTTTGGCGGTGAGACGGTATTCGGTATGTGGGATTTTTCCTCGAAAGGTCTTCTCCGTCTTGAGGTACCCCGCCTCTTCAAGCCGTGTCAGATGCACCGACAGGTTTCCCTTGGTCAGTCCGCTTTCCTTGAGCAGGAACAGAAAGTCGGCGGATTCGACAGAAGAGAGCAGGGCTACCAGCGTGAGGCGTGCCGGTTCGTGGATCACCCGGTCCAATTCGGTCAAGCTTTGGGGTGAGGTACTCATACATCCTCCGTATAGGGAGTTGGGTTTTCTTTGCGATAGCGCAGGAAGGTGACCATGCCAGAGAACATCAACACAACACCGCAGATCAGGACGAGCATTCCCAAACTTGCCAGGGTGCGGCTGATACTTTCCAGCATGGCAGGGTGTAAGATTTCCACCCGCATATTCGCTGGGAACTCTGTCAATCCCATCGCAAACTGCCAAATGCCGACAGCCATCCCTGCCAGCAAGGTCATGGCCCCAATCAGGCGAAAGCGGGGCAGTCCCAACCATTCCGCTGCAAGCAGGCATAGGATCGCCCATAGGACACCCAGCCCAATTGGGAACCAGGCTGGCATGGAGGATAAAACAGCACTCCCCGAGGAGATTAACAGGGAGGCGAACAGCAACCCGGATATGGGCAGAAGCACGAAGAGAATCATGTTCTTGAGGATGATTAATACCTGTGCTGATGTCACGTGGTTTCCTCTCACGAAACCCGTGCGCGGGTAGGTAAAGTGGTCTTTCAACCACCATAGGGCTAGGACAACTATCAGGATGCCAAAAAGCTTGGCGATTGCAACTTCGCCTGCCATCGATAGAAACCAGGAAGGGAATGAGTCTTCTGGGGAATACCCATCGATGAGGATGATTCCCGCCAGCAGGATGAATAAGATACCTGAGGTGATTTCGATGAAGCCATCCACAAACCAATATCCACGGGCGCGCTTTACAACAGTGTCAATTTGTACGTTCATGTCTACTCCTTTTCGTAAACTAGTTTATATTATAAACCGGTTTATAAAAATTGTCAATAGGGGTACGGACTTTGGCTGATTTGGAAATAAAAAACACCTTTGCCGTTTCCAGGACAAAGGTGTTTTAGCAAACGCTCCTGTTTTTATACGATGAACTTTCTTATTGCTTCCACAAGGTCACTGGCGTGGAATGGCTTTGTGATGAAGTCGTTTGCCCCCGCGCCAAAGGCGACCACCCTGCTGTCGTTGTCATCTAGGGCGGTGACGATGATGATCGGCGTAAATAGAAAATTTGGGTCGGCGCGCAGCATTCTGCATAGTTTGAAACCGTCGGGATCCGGCATCATGAGGTCGAGCAGGAAAAGGTCGGGTTTAACGGAAAGAGCCGTTTCATGCGCTTTTGAACTGTCGTTGACAGCCGTTATTTGATATCCTTCCATTGTAAGCAGCTTTCCCAAAAGGGTAGTGACCTGTGTGTCGTCGTCCACAATCATTATTTTTGTCATAAAGTTTATTTTCCTGGCTGATCTGTGAATTGTTGTTCAATTAAGAAAGGGTCTGAAAAAACAAATTGAAAAACAATTACGAACCACCCATATTATACCTTTTGTGATAAAGAAATATGTCGTATGCGTTGCAGTTTCGACATGATTCATCCCTGAAATAACAAGAACTGCATCCGCCCCTATCCGTGCGGATACAATTCTTGTTGCTTTCATGGTTTACAGTGAATGAAATGTGTCCTTTTACTTGCATGCGTTATCTGGCGTGGTATCGATGCCGCCTATGGGCGGATTGTGGTTCATTCGACTCCGTGATTGAGTAGAAAATTTACTCTTGTTACAACTTCGTCGAGATTGAATGGCTTTGCAAGATAATCGTTTGCGCCAAACGAAGTGGCGTTGCTGTTGCTGATATCCATGGCAGTGATGATCATAATCGGCACCGTTGCGAATTCCGGATCGGCGCGCAGCAGTCTGCACAATTCAAAGCCGTCGGGCGGAGGCATCATTAGGTCGAGAATAAAGAGGTCGGGATGAAGCTGATGCGCCGTCGATATGGCTTTTGAACTTTGATTTATTGTGATGATTTCAAAGTTCTTCGCGGAAAGATATTTTCTTAACAACGCGGTGACATGCGGATCATCATCCACAATCAGAATTTTGACCATTGTATTTTCCATCTTACCTGATGAATTTTATACATAAAACTAAACTAATCATACAATAAAAGGATGTGCGTATCAAGATATTTTTTGCCTGTTTGTACGGTTTTTGCAACGTTATTTAGTCAAATGAACTTTGCAAAATTCATGTACATGTTTCCGCAGTGAACCGGCCGTTTCTTTTTTTCACCTGGGTTAGCCTGCAAATTTGGTGATCAGGTATTCCATTGGTGGTGCCTCCTGCGGAAAGCGGTTCAAACGTTCGACCAGTTCGGTGTATCCGGACTTCTATAGTTGTGTGTGACACTTCCGCCTTTCCTTCCTGCCAGCAGGGTGCGGACACAAGATCGCTTGGTTGATTTTGCTAAACTATAGTGAATTTGTCCCACGGAAACAACAGGCCTTTATCCACCTTCGAAAGCGATTTTTATCCTGTTGTTGTATAAACCCGGCGGATTGCGCTTGAATTATTGCAATCCCGAGCCGTCACTTACTCACCAGGTTCAAAATATGCCTTTATTTTTATTGCAAGTTCTTTGGGGAGATAGGGTTTTGTGATGTAGTCATTTGCCCCGGCGCCAAAAGCGACGATTTTACTGTCTTTGTCATTTAGAGCTGTGATAATGATGATGGGTGTGTGGAAAAACCTTGGATGGTCCCGCAACATCCTGCAAAGTTTGAAGCCATCGATCGCGGGCATCATAAGGTCGAGCAAAAACATGTCGGGACGCACCTGATTTGCCGTCTCAACGGCGACCGTGCTATCGTTTACTGAAATTGGTTCATACCCCTGCATCTTAAGAAAACTTTCCAAAAGATTGGTGGTTTCTTGATCGTCGTCCACGACCATGATCTTCTTCTTCATATGCCTCTTCCGTGGTGCACTGTTTTAATTAGACGCTATTATACCGCTTTGAAGCGGTTCGAGGAATTTGTCTGACATTAATTTACAAAAGCCAGATATGACACACTGGGGTATCGAAATAATGTTAATCTGAATTAGAATAAGCTTGACAATGAAGATGGTACAAAAATAAGGAGACTGCGATGCCCAAACCTCATTTTGAAATTCACTACGCAGACCGGATTGGTTGGTTGCGCGCGGCTGTTTTGGGAGCCAATGATGGGATCGTCTCAACTGCCAGCTTGGTTGTGGGTGTGGCCGCGGCGAGCGCGGTGCGAAGTAACGTCTTGATCGCAGGGATTGCGGGAATGGTTGCCGGGGCCATGTCGATGGCGGCGGGGGAATATGTTTCCGTCAGTTCGCAGGCGGATACCGAAAAGGCCGACCTGACGCGCGAGAAAAAGGAACTTGAAACCGATGATGCGGGGGAACGTCGTGAACTTGCCGGAATCTACCAAAAGCGCGGACTCGACCCCAAGCTGGCCAAACAGGTCGCGGATCAGTTAATGTCCCACGATGCCTTGATGGCGCATGCGCGCGACGAGCTTGGGCTGACGGAAATCCATACCGCCCGGCCCATTCAGGCGGCTTTGGCTTCCGCCTTGTCCTTTGCTGTAGGCGCGGCGCTGCCTTTGCTGGCAGTATTGATTGCGCCGACAAACCTAATGATTCCGATAGTGGTGGTCAGTTCGTTGTTTTTTCTGGCGGTAATGGGGATTGTAGCGGCGCAACTCGGCGGCGCAAACAGGTGGGTGGGAGCCTTACGTGTCACTTTTTGGGGATTGCTTGCCATGCTGGCCACCGCCTTGATTGGGAAATTATTCGGCACCAACGTGGGAGGGTAGCGCATAACTCGAGTCACACTGAATTCCATTTTCCCAGCAAGGACTCCCTCTCCGTTAGACCATCGCATAGCGTATCCAGGGCTTTGTATTCTTTTCCCCACTGGGATTGAAACGCTTCATAACTTTCCTTTGAATCCCAGCGGTCAATTGTCAGATAGCGCTGAGGCTCTTTTTCGTCATGCAATAATTCTGTGCCCAGATACCCTATTCCCCTTTTGAACAGGTCTGCCCAGGCGCCATTTGGCGAATAGATTTCTTCAAATTGAGATTGTCTTTCTGGTTTTACTTGATATTGCCAGAGAATCATGTGCACGATTATGCCACCCCCAATTTCTCCAGCAATTCCGCGCTATGCTCGGCAGGGCGGACGTTTTCGAACACATGCTTGATCCTGCCTTCTGTGTCAATTAAAAAAGTGGTGCGGAGCACGCCTTCATATTCCTTGCCCATGAATTTCTTGGGTCCCCAGACGCCGTACAAGTCGCAGACTTTGTGACCTTCATCCGCGAGGAGGGGAAATTGCAATTGGAACTTTTGCTTGAACTTGACATGTGACTTGACCGAGTCCGGGCTGACGCCGAGGATGACCACCCCAGCCTTTTCGTAAGCTGAGTAATCGTCGCGGAAGTTGCAAGCTTCTTTTGTGCATCCAGGTGTGTCATCTTTGGGATAGAAATACAACACCACATTTTTGCCGCGATAATCCGAAAGTTTGCGTGGGGTGTTTGTGTCGTCCAACAGTTCAAAATCGGGGGCGGGAATTCCAGATGAAACGGGCATACAAAAGTCTCCTTGTAAAAATGATTTATGCTGCCATCAGTGTGTCGACGGCTGCTGTCAACTCGCGCAGGTTGCTGACCTTCAAAATGTTACTGCACAACGGCGCATACTTCGGCATGTCGCTGTCGCCGTGCCACATAATGGGCGGTTCGGGATTCAGCCAGATGGTCCGCGTAGCGCGACGGGACATGGTGGAAAAAACATCGAGGCGTGGATCGTTGTAGTTGTTGCGTCCATCGCCGACGATGATGAGGGTGGTCCCACTGTTGAGGGTGTCCATGTACTCGTTGTTGAAGTCGTTGAGCGACCAGCCGAGGTCGGTGTTGTAATGTCCGCTGGGCATGCGCCAGAGAACGGATTGAATTGCTTCGTCCACATTTGAGCCGTTGAAATCCTCCGAAATGGATTCGAGGTGGTCGATGAACGCAAAGGCATGCGTCTTGCGGACTTGTCCCTGCAAGGCAAACAAAAAGCTCAGCATCAATTCCGAACAGAAACGCATCGAAGTGCTGACGTCACAGATGACCACGATCTTCGGCTTGCGGACACGATCCTTGTGCTTGATCTCCATCGGCACGCCGTGATATTTCAAGCTGGCGCGGATGGTCGCCTTTGGATCGAGTTGCCCACTCTTGGCATGTTTTTGCCGCAAGGCAATCCGCGTGCGCAGGGCGGCGGCAAGCCGCTTGACCTCGCGTTGCAGGAGCTTCTTGTCAGCATCGGATAACGCTTCGAATGGGCGGTTCATCAAACTATCGATGTTCTCCGAGCGTGGACTCTCGCTCAAGTTTTCAGCGATGCGCTCGCCTGCGAATTGTCGAATCTGTTCCTGCATCCCTTGCATGTTCTGCTGAACCATGTTTCTGATTTGCTCGATGCGTTCACGGTTCATGCCCATTTGGGCGAGTTGCTCCATCAGTTCCTTCATCGCCTGTTGGACCTCGGGGAACGCCATAGCGCGCATCATGCGTTGCGTCATCCAGTTTTGATGATCCAGGTTCTGCGACTGATTCAACCCGACCAGTTGCGCTAGTGACTCCAATTCGGACTTGGTTAGCTGTTCGCCGTTCATCAGTCTTTCCATCCGCTGACGGAGATTCTCGGTAAACTGTTTCAGCGCCTCAGCCAGCATCTGGACTTCTTCAGGCGTCAGGTCATCCATCGGATTTCCACCCATCATCGGCGGTTGTTCCGAGCCGAAGAACAACGGGAATAATTTGTCGAACGTGGGGATGTCTTTCAAGTCCTTGATCAGCGTGGCGCGCAACGACAAACGGAAATGTTCGCGATCTTTAATCCCCATCAAGTCAACCGCCGAAAATGCCTCGGCAGACTCCGCCAAAGACACACGCACCCCACTGGCGCGTAACGCCGCAATTAACTGTAAGATACGGGATTCCATTTTTACCTCGTAGGGGCGAGGTCACCTCGCCCTGGGCGGGGAAATCCCGCCCCTACACATCAACATTAATTTCCAGAAAACCTTCCAAAGTCATCCGCAGATCTTGTCCTCGGCTGTTGTGGTGGGGATGCATTCAACTGCCGCTTTGCCTTTTGCAAGTCTGCTTCGTGTTTGAGCAAGACCGAAAGCGTATCCTCCAATGTATCCTTATCCAAATTAGATGCGTTCAAAGCCACGAGCGCATTTGCCCAGTCCAAGGTCTCGCTGATGGATGGGGACTTGCGCATGTCCGCCTTGCGTAGTTTTTGGACAAACTCCACTGCCTGTTGCGCCAGCTTGGGATTCAAGTCTGGGACTTTCAATCTCACCACGGCGAGTTCTTCCTGCAAGTTCGGGTAATCGATGAAGAGGTACAAGCAGCGCCGCTTCAATGCCTCGGAAAGTTCGCGGGTGTTGTTCGATGTGAGGATCACAAAAGGCTTGTGCTTTGCGGAGAGTGTCCCCAATTCAGGCACGGATACTTGGAAGTCGCTCAACACTTCCAGCAAAAAGGCTTCGAACTCAGCGTCGGCGCGGTCGATTTCGTCGATCAGCAGGACGGTCGGCTTGTCGCTCAGAATCGCCTTCAACAGCGGACGTTGCAGCAGGAAGCGGTTCGAGAAGAAGACATCCTCCTCTTTTGCAAGTTTGTCCGCCGCTTCAGCCAGCGACTCGGCTTTGCCAAGTGTGTCGTTCAGCTTGTCGCGCAGTAATTGGGTGTACAACAACTGTTTGGAATATTCCCACTCGTACAGCGCTTTTGACTCGTCCAATCCCTCGTAGCATTGCAGGCGGATCAACTCACGCCCCGCTGCGCCTGCGATTGCTTTTGCCAGTTCGGTCTTTCCCACCCCCGCGGGACCTTCCGCGAGAAGCGGCTTCCCCAGTTTCTCTGAAAGATACACAATGGTCGCGATCTCATCGGAAGCGATGTATTTCTGCTTCGAGAGTTCGGACTTTACTGAATCCGTCGAGCCGAATAAGTTTTTCATGTCTCTCCTCGATCACCAGTAAAAATAACGATCTTTTGAGTTACTTCACATCTCCGTAAAACGCCTTGTGGAATTCGACCTTTCCTTTGGGTATATCTTCATAAAATGGCAGTGCCATGAAATATTTTTGGCCCGGAGTGCTTTCGTAAACCAAGCCTGGGTGATTCTTGAATCCAAACCTTTGGTAATAGTTGGGGTCGCCTTCGAGGACACAGCCTCTCGCGCCTTTTTCTTTGATTTGGGACAAGCCTTCTCGAATCAGTTTCGAACCGATGCCTTGCTTTTGCACTTCTGGCGACACCGAAACTGGACCCAGTCCGTACCAGCCTTTGTCCTCGCCGTTGATGGTCACAACCGAAAACGCCACATGCCCTACAATCTTTCCATCAAGTTCAGCCACCAGCGAGACCGACATGACTCCAGCCTCGCGCAAGCGGTTGACGATCAAATGCTCGGTCTGGTCGCTGTACCATTTGCCATCAAATGCGGCAATGGTGACCTGCTCGATGGCATGGATATCTGTTGATCTTTCAGACCGAATGAGAATGTCCATACTTACCTCTTGATCCATCTGGGCTGTGTCAACATTTCAGGACGCAGGGCTTCGTCGAGTTGTTCTTTTGTCAGCAAGCCGCGCTCCAGTACGATCTCGGCGACGCCTCTTCCCGTGGCGTGCGCTTCTTTTGCAACGGCGGTTGCATTCTCATACCCGATCAACGGATTCAGGGCGGTGACGATTCCAATGGAACGATTCAACAAGTCGGTCAGGTGTTCGCGGTTGGCGGTGATGCCTTTCACGCAGCGCTCCGCCAATGTAACGCATCCCTGACGCAGATAGACCAGATTGTCGAACAAGCTGTGGGCGATGATTGGCTCGAAGGCATTGAGTTGCAACTGTCCGCCCTCCGCTGCGAAGGAGACAGTCACGTCGTTGCCGATGACCAGAAACGCGATCTGGTTGACCACTTCGGGGATGACTGGATTCACTTTCCCCGGCATGATGCTTGACCCAGCCTGGACTGCGGGCAGGTTGATTTCGCCGAACCCGGTCCGAGGTCCAGAGGAAAGCAGGCGCAGGTCGTTGCAGACCTTCGAGAGTTTGACCGCCACGCGTTTCAACACGCCGGAGAGTTGGACAAACGCGCCCGCGTCCTGTGTGGCTTCCACAAGATTGCCGGCCGTGATGTACTGTATCCCCGTTAACGCAGTGAGGTGTTTTTGAGCCAGCGCGGCATAATCGGGGTGGGCGTTGATCCCCGTGCCGATAGCCGTCGCGCCGAGGTTGATTTCCTGAATCAGCAGGGCGGCTTCGTGTAGTCGCTGCTGGTCTTCTTCGAGCATCACCGCGTAGGTGCTGAATTCCTGACCGAGAGTCATCGGGACAGCATCCTGCATTTGGGTGCGACCCATTTTCAGAATGTCTTTGAATTCCTCGGCTTTTTCGGCGAAGGCAAGCCGCAGGACTTCCATCCCCGCGATGAGTTCGTCGATCTTGAAACGCAGCGCCACCTTGACCGCCGTCGGGTAGACGTCGTTGGTGCTCTGGCTCATGTTGACATCTTCGAGCGGATGCAGTTTTTTATAGTCGCCGCGTTCACAGCCAAGCAATTCCAACGCGCGATTGGCGATGACTTCGTTGGCGTTCATGTTGGTTGACGTCCCAGCGCCGCCCTGAATGACATCTACTACGAATTGGTCGTTCAGCTTGCCGTCAATGATCTCTTTGCAGGCTTCGACGATGGCGCTTGTCTTGGAGTCGTCCAGCAACCCCAGTTCGTGATTTGCCAGCGCGCAAGCCTCTTTGACGTAAGCCAACGCCTTGACCAAATTCGGGTAGGTGCTGATGGGGATACGGCTGATGGGGAAGTTTTCCAGTGCGCGCAGGGTGTGGACACCGTAATAGGCGTCCGCGGGGACTTCGCGTTCGCCAAGCAGGTCGTGTTCGGTTCGAGTTTTCAATTTTGCTCCGTATTTCTTTGGGGTTAATAAGGTTCTATGCTATTATTGGTGGGCGGTGCAAGCAGACAGGTACACAAGTAAGCAAGTCGGGTAAGATTTTGCAATTGTATCATCTCGAAATTCATCCTCCATCCTTTGAATTCCATGCGTCTCAAAGCCGATTTACTTCTTTTCATGGTTGCCATCATCTGGGGAACAGCCTTCGTTGCCCAGGGGATTGCCGGGCAATACAAGGTCGCGTACCTGTTCAACGGCGTGAGTTTTATGCTGGCGGCGTTCATCCTGCTTCCTTTTATCCCGAAAGGAACACGCGGCGGGCAAATTCCCAAAGACCAGTGGGCGTGGATGCTGGTCGCGGGACTCATCCTATTTGCAGGCTCCGCCTTGCAGCAAGTGGGACTGATGTTCACCAAGGTCGCCAACGCGGGTTTCCTCACCAGCCTGTATGTGGTATTTATTCCCTTCCTGTTGTGGATTGGCTTCCGCGAGAGACCGCATTGGCTGGATATGGGCGCGGTGGTTTTGGCGGGGATTGGTGCTTTCCTGCTCTCGACTTCGGGCAGGTATGAAATCCAGAGAGGGGACTTGCTCGAACTAATCGGGGCGGTATTTTGGGCGTTCTATTTCATCGTGCTGGGAAAGTTCACTTCCAAGTTTGCGTCACTCTCATTTGCAGCGGGACATTTCTTCATCGGCGGCCTGATCAACTTTGTAATCAGCTTGTTCGTGGAGGATGTTTCCATCCTGACAGCCCCGCCCTTGATTGGCTCGGTTCTCTATCGCGCGACCCTTTCCATAGGGGTTGGCTACACCCTGCAGGTCTGGGGACAGAAGCACACGCCTCCCACCGACGCCGCGCTCATTCTTGGGCTTGAGTCCGTCTTTGCCGCAATTGCCGCCTGGATTTTGCTCGACCAGTCGCTTGCTTTTGTCCAAACCGTTGGTTGTGTTATTATTTTTGTGGGAGTTTTGATATCCCAGTTAAAGGAATGGAATTCGGGAGAACTGGATCACATTCACCTTGTGGAGGGACGATAGTTTTATGGAAGAGACATCGAGTCTGATCGAAGAATTGGATTTATCCTTTCACCCGCTGACGCAAAAGCTCTGGCGCGATTTTGAGTTGCTCTTCGGCAGGAACGGCGCCTGCGGCGGATGCTGGTGCATGTATTGGAAGTTGCGGGGCAAAGCCTTTGAAGAGAACACTGGCGACAGCGCCCGCCAGATGCAAAAATCCATTGTGGACTCGAAAACCGTCCCTGGGCTGCTGGCTTATTCTGAAGGCTACCCCATCGGCTGGATCGCGGTCGAGCCGCGCAGCGCCTATCCCAAACTGGCGCACTCGCGCGTCCTCAAGCCAGTGGACGACCAGCCAGTCTGGTCGATCACCTGTTTCTTCGTCGAGAAGAAACACCGTCGCAAAGGCATCACCGTCGAGTTGCTCAAAGCCGCCGTCGAATATGTCAGGAAGCAGGGCGGTAAAATTGTCGAAGGCTATCCCGTGGACACAACCCAAAACCAAGCCGATGCCTTCATCTATACAGGCACTGCTTCCGCGTTCAAAAAAGCTGGCTTCGTGGAAGTCGCCCGCAACTCGCCGACCCGCCCTATATTTAGGTACACCATCCAATAACTAATCTCCAATCACCAATTGATCACTCATTTCCAACCTCCCTCCAAATCCCTCACCCCGCGTGACTATCAATTCATCGCGCTGGTTGTGATCGTCTTTCTAGCCATCTGTGCAGCGTTGATTTATGCCAATCTCACGCTAAAAGGCGGCGGTGAATTTTACGTTCATTGGGTTGGGGCGCGCGCCTTTCTCTTTGACAAAATCGATCCATACAGTGGGGAAGTCGCCGCCCGTGTGCAGGGACTGGTTTATGAAGGTTCGGCGCAGGTAGGGGATGAACCCTACATTCTGGACACGCCCTTTCAAATCCTCCTGCTTTATTTCCCGTTTTCCATTTTCTCCAACGCAACAGTCGTCCGCGCGGTTTTTACCCTTCTTCTCGAACTGGCTTTGTTTGCACTGGCGGTTCTCAGTCTGCGCCTCACCGATTGGGAGTCGCCGCGCTTTTTCGCCATCCTTTTTGTCTTCCTCGCCGCTTTCAATTTCTACGCGTTCCAAGCTGTTTTTGAATCCAGTCCCATTTTGATTCTGGCATTTTTCTACGCCGCCATTCTCACCGCCTATCGTGCCGAAGCCGACGAGTTCGTGGGTGCCTTGCTGTCGTTTTCACTTTATTACTGGGAGGTTGGTGCTCCGTTTTTGATTCTTTTCTTCTGGCGTGCCTACCGTGAAAAGCGCACGCGCATCTTCGCTGGCTTTTTCATGTTTGCCCTCGTCATGTATTTTGTCGCCTTCCTTTCCTATCCCGACTGGGTGATTCCTTTCCTGCGTGCCACGGTCAACAACCTGCGGGCGGACTTTGGATTTAGCGCTCATGCCGTTCTTATTGACCTTCTCCCCGCGCAGGGCAAGTCCCTCGGCTGGATTCTGACCATCGGGTTGGTCATCGCTTTGGGCTACGAGTGGAGCCTCGCTGTCAGCGGGGACTTCCGCCGCTTCTATTGGGCGTCCTGCCTTTCCCTTGCCGCCGCTCCCTTGCTTGGATTCCGCACCGAGATGGAGCATCTCATCGTGCTGGTCATCCCGCTTGCCTTGGTCTTTGCCGTTGTCCATGACCGCTGGCGGAGAATCGGCAACAGCCTGACCTTCCTGCTCATGCTGGTCATTTTCGCCGTCCCGTGGCTGCTTTATTTTCTTCCCTTAACCCGTTCTTACAAATTTGCCAGCGAATTGACCTTTCTCTTTCTTCCCCTTTCCACCCTCATTGGCTTATACTGGATTCGCTGGTGGGCAATCCGTCCGCCGCGCATCCTCAGCGACCTGTCAACCCACAACCCGTAACTCATATCTCGTAACTCGTTACTCTTTAACTCCATGTCCACCCGCATCTATCTCTTCCTTTTCCTCTTTGGCTTGGTTGTCACATCTGTCGTCTCGTATTTTGAACCCCATCCTGGCTATCTTGACGCGGACTACTACTATGCGGGCGGGATTCAACTTGCGACAGGCAAGGGCTTCAACGAACCCTACCTGTGGAATTATCTCGACGGCACAACCACGCTTCCGCACCCGTCGCACAGTTATTGGGCTCCGCTTTCATCCATCATTGCCGCCTTGGGGATGTGGCTCACGGGGCAAATAAACTTTACCTCGGCGCGACTCTTCTTCATCTTGATTGCCGCCATCATCCCCCCGTTGACGGCTGCACTTGCCTACACCTTTTCCCAACGCCGCGACCTCGCCATCGCCTCTGGGGTGCTGGCGATTTTTTCCATCTATCACGCGCCCTTTGTCGGCGTGACCGACAACTTCAGCCCGTTTATGCTCTTCGGCGGACTCTACTTCCTTGTCGCCACCCAACTGATTCAGGGGAAAAATCCCAACCGCAACTGGCTTCTCCTCGGCATCCTCTCCGGCTTGATGACCCTCTCCCGCAGTGACGGTCTCCTCTGGTTTGCGCTCACCTTTCTCTTTGCCCTCTGGAGTAACAGAAAAAAATCACTTTTCATCCTTCATCCTTCATCCTTTCTCCTTGCTCTTTTAGGTTTCCTCCTCATCACCTCCCCCTGGTACGCCCGCAACCTCAACGCCTACGGCTCGCTCATGGCTCCAGGCGGAAGCCGCGCCCTCTGGCTTGCCAACTACGACCAGACCTTCATCTACCCGCCCGAACAACTCAACCTGCAATCCTTCCTCGCTCTTGGCTGGGACCACATCCTCAAAGACAGACTCTGGGCTTTGAGCAACAACCTCCAAAGCGGATTCGCTGCGCATGGCGGAATCATATTATTTCCCTTCATCGTCGCGGGAATCATTTATTATTGGAAAGACGAACGAGTCAAGCTGACGAGCATTGCCTGGCTGATTCTGTTCTTCGTCATGACCGTCCTGTTTCCCTTTGCTGGCGCGCGCGGAGCATTCTTCCATGCGGGCGCAGCCTTGCAGCCGATTTGGTGGTCGCTCACCCCGCTTGGGCTTGAGTCCATCTTGAACTCCCTGCAAAAGCGCGGCATCGGGCACGAAGGCAATCGTTTTGTCTTTCGCAGCATTCTCATCATGATCGCGATGATTCTCACGGTCTTTGTCGTGTACCTTAGAATTTTCGCGCTGGGCTGGGGTGAAGGCGAAGATGCGGATTATCCAGTCATCGAGCAGGTCCTTGTTCAGAATGGTATTCAAGACGACGATGTTGTGATTGTCCGCAACGCACCTGGCTACTATCTGTCAACGGGGCGCTCCGCAATTTCCATCCCCTATGGCGGCGAGGAAGCTATCATCGCCGTCGCCGAACAATTCGACGCCAACTATCTGGTGCTGGAACCGGAAGCGGCCACTGAACCAATCAAGGACTTATTCCAAAATCCCGAAGGACGCAGCATCTTCAACTACATTGGTGAATACGATGGCGCGCGCATCTACAGACTCGACCTCGAATAAACTCCCACTCCGCGATATTTTCATCATTGCCGTAACGGTCATTGTGATTGCGCTGGTCTATTTGCTTGCGAGTCAATTCACCTACGGCATCGGCTTCCCCCTCGACGACTCTTGGATTCATCAGACCTACGCCCGCAACCTCGCCCAACACGGCGAATGGGCATTCCGCCCCGGCGTCCCCTCGGCTGGTTCCACCGCGCCGCTTTGGTCTGCGCTGCTTGCCCTCGGCTTTCTCCTCCGCCTCTCGCCCTACATCTGGACCTACTTCCTCGGCATGGTTGCGCTCTTTGCGCTGGCTGTCCTCTGCGAATGGGCTGCCCGCGAACTCGTGCAAACTTATCGACCACGCTTCCCTTGGGTTGGGATTTTCTTCGCCGTCGAGTGGCATCTTGTCTGGGCGGCAATGTCTGGGATGGAGACTCTGCTCCACGGATTGATCCTCACCACCGGGCTTGTCCTGCTGATGACGAACTCGCACCGCTACCTGACCCTCGGCTTGTTGACCGGTCTCTCGGTCTGGGTCCGCCCCGACGGATTGACTCTGCTCGGTCCCGTCCTGATGGTCATCCTGCTCACAGGCAATGATCCCCGTTCAAAATTGACTCAATTCACGCGTTATCTCATCGGTTTCGGCTCCCTGTTTGTCTTCTACTTGTTGTTTAATCTTGCCATCGGCGGCGCGCCCATGCCGAACACGTTTTATGCCAAACAAGCCGAATATGCCTCGTGGCAAACGCTTCCCATCCTCGACCGTCTCGGACAGATGTCCCTGCAACTACTGGTTGGTCCAAGCCTCGTGTTGATTCCAGGAATCATTGGCTGGTTGGTGAAGTCAGTTAGGCAGAAGATGTGGGGCAGTCTCGCTGCCCTGATTTGGACGGCAGGTTATCTTGTCCTCTACGTTTCCCGCCTCCCCGTCTACCAGCATGGACGTTACATCATGCCTGCCATGCCGATTTTCTTCCTGTTTGGCTTGCTGGTTTTTGCCGAATTCGATGTGGGAAAAATGTTCGCCCGCTACCATTGGATTGGTCAGGTTGTCTGGCGTGGCAGTATTGTCATGTTGTCCGCCGCTTTCATTTTTCTCGGCGCGCAGTCCTATGCAAGGGATGTCGCCTTGATAGAAAGCGAAATGGTAGTCACAGCCAAATGGGCGGCGACCAACCTTCCGCCCGATGCTTTGATTGCCGCCCACGACATCGGTGCGTTGGGCTACTTCGACGATCACCAATTGATCGACCTTGCAGGGTTGATCTCGCCGGAGGTTATCCCCTTTATTCGCGATGAGCCTCGCCTTGCCGAACATCTTAACCAGCGTGGCGCGGATTATTTGATTACTTTTCCGTTTTTTTATCCGCTGCTGACCGAGAACGCCGAAGTTGTGTTTGTCACGAACAGATCCATCTCCCCGACGCTTTTCGACGAGGAGAATATGGCTGTTTATCTGTGGAAAACCCCATAATGGGTTAAAATAACAACGACAAAAAACAGTACACAAAGAGAGAATGGGCATGGGATGAACCAGATTACGCTTGTAGTTGTTGACGACCATCCACTATTTCGTCAGGGTGTGGTGGATGCATTATCCTTGGAACCTGATATGCGTATCATCGCCCAATGCGCGGATGGGGATGATGCGCTGGCGGTGATACGGGAGAAGAAGCCGACCATCGCAGTGTTGGATGTGAACCTGCCCGGCATGAACGGACAACAGATCACGCATCAAGTTTTCCAGGATAAATTACCCACCCGGATTATCCTGATGACTGGATACGATGATGTGGAGCAGGCGATTCACGCCGCACTTGCGGGCGCATATGGTTACTGCTCGAAAGATATCGAACCCCAAAGTCTTTCCCGCATCATCCGTGAAGTTGCCGAAGGTAAATACGTTTTCGACCACAATGTTTTCACGCGCCGTGAATTGGAACTTTGGGTGGAAGATCGCATTGAGGGCGCGCGCCGTTCCTACAGCGAGCCTGGCACTCCCTTCCATCCGTTGTCCGACCGTGAGATGGAGGTGCTTTCCTGCGTGGTACGCGGCATGAGCAATAAGGAAATTGCCAGCCTGCTTGGAATCAGCCACCAGACAGTCAAGAATCATGTGACAGCCATTTTGCGTAAGTTTGGGGTTGAGGACCGCACTCAGGCGGTTGTCTATGCTTTGAAGCGCGGGTGGGTGACGCTTAAGGATGCCGATATTCACCCCCAGGAGTAGTGTTATGACAGATATTGAGACCATAGATTATCAAGCTGAATTGGAAGAAACCCAACGCGCTCTGCGTGAAGTGACCTTGATGATCGAGCAAAGCCAGGGCGAACTTGCCAAAATTACCCAACGCAACACAGCAATTACTTCGCATCTTCAACAGACGCAAAAACAAAGCACGACAGTTGATGAACTCAAGATGTCTTATGATTCAGCTCTTGATGTTCAACAGCGGCTTTTCGTCATGCGCGGACAGTTGGAGAAGCTTCAAAACGACAAGGACCACCTCGAAAAATATAAAACTATTTTGGAGAAAATCGTCTCTGGCAACATCGGCGGGGAAGCTTCTGGCTCTTCCTCCGCCGCTGCGGGCGCTAAGAGTCAAATGGCTGGGATTGAAATGATCGTGAACGCGCAGGAAGCCGAACGCCAGCGTCTGTCACGTCAGATGCACGACGGTCCCGCCCAGGCGCTTTCGAACTTCATCCTGCAAACCGAAATTGCCATGCGTCTTTTGGATGTTGATCCTGCCCAGGCAAAAGATGAACTAGGTAATTTAAAGACATCTGCAATGGGAACCTTTCAGAAAGTCCGCAACTATATTTTTGAGTTACGCCCAATGATGCTGGATGATTTGGGGCTTATCCCCACGCTGCGTAAGTATGCCGATGCATTTAAAGAGCAGTCAGGGCTTGATGTAAGTGTAACGGTCACCGGCTCGGAGCGTCGCTTTGAATCCTATCTCGAGGTCATGGTTTTTCGCGCTGTTCAGGAATTGCTTGGGAATGCCCAACGTCACAGCCAGGCTACATTGATAAAAGTACAGATCGACCTGGGGAGTGAATTTATCCGTGTGCATGTCGAGGATAACGGGAAGGGATTTGCCCCTGAGTCGTTGAAGGATTCAACCAGCTTGGGGTTAAAGCTTATCCGTGAGCGCGCCGAAATGCTTGGTGGAAATTTTGAGGTCGACAGCGCCGCCGGATCTGGAGCCCGGATATCCTTTACGGTACCGTCAAAAATGTAGTTTTTTGCCTGTTTGGTGCATGTCTGCCAGCCGCCTAACAATATTGTAGGCGGCTGGCTTTTTTGAAGCTTGTTTTATTCGTTTGTGAAACTGTATAATACGGCATAAGTTCAACCTTTGATATCTTTTCATTTTATGCACGAAAGGAGGTGAATTTAATGTTATTTTCCAAAGAGGAAAAGGGACAGGGGCTGGTTGAGTATGCTTTCATTTTGGTCTTGGTTGCTATCGTTGTTCTTGTGGCTCTGCTCGTTCTGGGTCCCGTGATCGGTAATACGTTCAGTTTGATCAATTCGAGTTTGTCCAAAGTCTAATACCGGTCGTCTCAAATGGGACTCTGATGAAAGGCAGTGGAGTCCCTTTGTTTTTTGGAATTTCTCCCTAAAAGTGTCATAATTTATGTCAGGGGTGAATTTTGCAAGGCGGAAAAATTGCTGATTATGTTTTTGTCATTTTTCTTGTATAATGAACATGTTATAAAATACTCTATTCCCTGATTGTGAAAAGAGGAGAGTCTTATGCGTCGTGTTCGAACCCTGATCTTTGTATTCCTGATCATCATTATTGCAGCGGTGGTTGGGTATGTGGCTTACAACCAATATATTGCAAAGCCTGCTGCGGCTGAATTGCCGACTTCTGTCGAGGTATATATTGCTGGACAGCCCATTTCACAGGGCCAGAAAATTACAGCAGAAATGTTGGGGACAATTAAAATCGCTCCCGGAGATGTTGTTGCTGTGATGTATACAATCGAAGAGCAGCCCTTGCTGGTGGGCAAGTCGGCCAAATTCCCCCTCGCCCAGGGCGTAGTCATCACGGAAGCAATGGTTGGCGATACGGCGCCTCCTATTGAAGGGCCGCAATGGGCCTCGTTGATTCCTCCGGGAATGACCGCCATGTCCATACCTGCTGACCGGCTTTCGTTGTCAGGTTATGCCATAAATCGCGGTGCGCATGTCAACCTGAACGCGTGCTTCCTCTTTGTGGATGTTGATCCAACTTTCCAGACAATTCTGCCCAACCAGACCGCAGTCCTGATGGGAACGGGTTTTGGTACAGTAAAAATAACGGACGGTACGGAGGCAAGTGGGTTGCCTATTTTGACACTTGGTGGCATCGAATTTGGTACTGATCAGGGTAAGTTGGAACTTGACCCATCCCTTCAGCAACCCTATTATTTGATCCCTTCGGAAGGTCAACGGCCGCGTATGGTCTGCCAAATGATGTTGCAGGATATCGTTGTAATGAAGCTGGGTGATTTTTCACTGGATGCCGGAGCGACCATCGAGACGCCGTCTGTTGCTCCGACGGACGCGGAAGGTAACCCTGTTCCAACCGCTCCTCCCGATATAGTGACTTTGATCGTTCTGCCGCAGGATTCGATTACGTTGTCGTATTTGATAAATACAGATGCTCAATTGTCATTGACTTTGCGAAACCCAACTGACCAGTCACACCAAGCAACCGAAGCCTCAACTTTGCAGTTCTTGCTCAGCCAGTACAACATACCTGTCCCGGCAAAATTGCCGTATTCCCTCGAACCTTACACAATCAGTTTCTGTAATCTTGATATTGGTGTATCGAAGATCTGTCCGGAACCTACTCCCCCGGCTCAATAAACAACGTGGTGCTGTCGCGTAGGCGGGCATAGCCATCCAAAGACTTCATGGTGGTTATGCCCGGGACTTGGTCGAAAAGGAGACCCAGGAAATTTTAATATTGAATATGACAGGGTAGTCGTGTATTATAAATAATGCGATCAGGTTTGCACTTATGAAACGATTGGAATCAGTGATATGGCTGTAGATAAAGTTCGCATACTCGTTGTCGACGATATTGCCGAGACGCGTGAGAATATTCGTAAGTTATTGCAGTTCGAATCGGATGTCGAAGTTGTTGGTACGGCGCGCTCTGGGAAGGAGGGTATTCAGCTGGCGCAGGAATTGGATCCCGATGTCGTGCTGATGGATATCAACATGCCGGATATTGACGGCATTACGGCAACGGACACAATTCGGAAAAGGTCACCTTATATTCAAGTGGTGATTTTATCTGTGCAGAGCGACCAGAATTACATGCGAAAAGCCATGCTTGCCGGCGCTCGCGATTTTCTGACCAAACCTCCACTGGGTGATGAACTAATATCTGCCATTCGCCGTGCTGGGGAAATGGCGCATGCTGAACGTGCCAAGGGGGCGCAACAACAAATTTCCGCTGTGTCCGGCTCTCAAAATGTGGCAGCCGGTTACGGTTCCGTTTCAAAAGGCAGGGTTATAACAGTTTACAGCCCCAAGGGTGGGACAGGGTGTACAACAATTGCAGTTAACCTGGCAATTGCGTTGAATAATGAAGACACCCGCGTTGCGCTTGTGGATGCAAATTTGCAGTTTGGTGATGTGGCGATTTTTGTCAATGAACAAGGCAAGAACACGATTCTTGAACTGGCGCCACGCGTTGACGAATTGGAGCCGGATGTAGTTGAGGAGATACTGATCAACCATGGGGCGTCCGGCTTGCGAATCCTTGCTGCGCCCCAGCGGCCTGAAATGGCTGATAAAATTTCAACAGATCAATTTTCCAAGGTGGTTCAGTATTTACAAAGGATGTACGCATATGTTGTGGTTGATACGTCCCATATTTTGTCCGATGTAGTTTTATCCATGTTTGATATCAGTGATGCGATTGTATTGCTGACCACGCAGGAAATCCCGTCGATTAAGAACGCGCGCCTGTTTCTTGATTTGTTGCAGACCATGGGCGTTGCAAAGGAGCGTGTGGTCTTTGTAATGAATCGATATGACAAGCGCATTGGAATTACACCGGAGCGGGTAAGTGAAAACCTTAAACATGAAATATCTGTTGCGGTGCCACTCGATGAAAAAATTGTCATTACCGCTGTTAATCGTGGTGTGCCTTTTATGTTGGATAACAAGGCCCAGCCTGTGGGAAGGGGTATCCTTTCGTTGGCTGAGGCAGTCCGGGCACGTCTTACTGCTTTAGAATCTGAAGAGGAAGCGTCTGGTAAACGCTAAGGAGATTTACTATGTCATTGCTTCGGCGTATTGAACAAAGTCAAGGTGGAGGACAACAGGATGGCGGTGCGCCATCGTCAACGCCGCCAAAACAACCAGGTGGCCCGGGGGCATCTGGTTCGGGAGGTGATAGCTCCAGGCTTTCATCCTTGCAGTCTAGGCGGGTTAGCGCTCCCATTACATCCCCGCAGGCTGGCTCATATTTTGATTTAAAGACCCGCGTTCAGAATAAACTGCTTGCCGAAATCGATCCGTCCATGGACACCTTCAAGGCGGACGAGGTTCGCCGCACGATTCAGGATTTATTTGAACAGATCCTTACAGAAGAGAACATTGTTCTTTCCCGGCCTGAGCGCGCCCGCTTGTTCGAACAGATTGCCGCTGAAATACTTGGCCTGGGTCCGTTACAGCCTTTGTTGGAGGACGATAGCATTACTGAAATCATGGTAAATGGCCCGAAGAACCTCTATATAGAGCGCAAAGGCAAGCTTCATCGTGTCCCGATCACTTTTGAAAATAATGAACATGTAATGCGTATTATCGATCGTATCGTTGCTCCATTGGGACGCCGTATCGATGAATCCAGCCCCTATGTGGACGCTCGTTTGCAGGATGGCTCCCGTGTCAATGCCGTCATTCCTCCCATCTCCCTAGTGGGACCTGTGCTGACCATTCGTAAGTTTTCTAAGAACCCGATTACTGTTGAGCAAATGATTCAGTTTGGTACGATTTCGAACGAGGCGGTACAATTTTTAAAGGCTTGCGTGGAGGCGCGTTTGAACATCATCATTTCCGGCGGTACGGGTTCGGGAAAGACCACGTTTTTGAACGTACTTTCCAGTTTTATTCCCGGGGATGAACGTATAATAACAATAGAAAATGCTGCAGAACTGCAATTGCGCCAGGAGCATGTGGTGACACTCGAATCCCGCCCGCCTAACATTGAAGGACGCGGCGAAGTTTCCATTCGTGACCTGGTCATCAATTCTCTTCGTATGCGCCCCGAACGGATTATCGTTGGCGAGTGCCGCGGTGGGGAAACGCTTGACATGTTGCAGGCGATGAACACGGGACATGACGGTTCAATGACAACGGCGCATGCCAACAGCCCGCGTGATGCGCTCTCCCGTATCGAGACCATGTGCCTCATGGCTGGCATGGACTTGCCGGCTAGGGCCATTCGCGAACAGGTTGCCAGCGCTGTTGACGTGATTGTTCAGCAGTCGCGTATGCGCGACGGCAGCCGCAAGGTTGTTGCTATTACGGAAATAAGCGGCATGGAAGGAGACGTGATTACCATGACTGACCTGTTTGTGTTCGAACAGACCGGCATGGAAAACGGCAGGATCATTGGGCGCACGCGCCCCACCGGATTGCGCCCAAAGTTTATGGATAAGATCGAAGCTGCGGGGATTCATCTCCCGCCTTCCATTTTCGGCATTGGCGAACGCCGTCGATATTAGTTGTAACGATAATTGGAAAATCAGATATGTACCTGATTATTATCATTGGCGGCATTGTATTGATCATTGTGTTGCTCATTGGAGTTATCGTTTCGTCGAACAGTGAGCGTGTTCTTGTTGAGAAGCGCCTGTCCCAATACCTGGATGACGAGGGGCAAAAGACCGGTGTTGACCGGCAGGCTCAGAATTCCGTACTTGTGGAGTGGGTCTCCAGGCGGGTGGAAAAGACATCGCTTGGTGATCGTGTCGCTCGCAGTCTTTCCCGCGCGGACCTGAAGTTTAAAGTGGGTGAGTACTTTGTTCTGATTTTGGTTACCATCTTGCTTGGAGGATTGGTTGCGTGGTTCCTTGGCAACCAGCACCCAATTTCTGCCGCTATTGGCGCGATTGGTGGATCTATGGCTCCGGGCATGTACGTGAAGTCTCAACAAAAGAAGCGGCTTCAAAAATTCAACGACCAGCTGTCTGATATGTTAAACCTGATGGTTAATGGCCTGCGCGCGGGATATTCGACCATGCAGGCGATGGAAGCCATCAGCAAGGAATTGCCCCCCCCAATTTGTGATGAATTTAGGCGCGTGATACAGGAGATGCAAATTGGTATTCCAATGGAAACCGCCCTCGACAATCTCCTTCGCCGCATTCCAAGCGAAGATCTTGATTTTGTCGTTACTGCCATCAATGTCCAGCGGGAAGTTGGCGGTAATCTTTCCGAAATTCTGGACAACATTTCATTTACCATCCGCGAGCGTGTGCGCATCAAGGGCGAGGTACGGGTCTTGACTTCGCAGGTCCGTACTTCAGGGACGGTGCTTTCCTTGATCCCCTTCTTCCTGGTGCTTATTCTTTGGTTCCTTAATCCAGAATATCTAATGGCCGTAACTGAAGGCGGACCATACATTACCGCAGGAATCATTTGCGTGGTTCTTGGCTTGATTTTTACCAGTTATTTTATTATGATGAAAATTGCGGATATTGAGGTGTAATATGAGCAGTACCATTGGTATATTGGTTGCAGCGTTAATCTTGGGCGGCGCGATTGCGCTTGTCTTCGTTGGCTTAAGATACTCCCGTCAGAAACAAGATTCTGAAGTCGACCCCGTCATGGCTCGTCTGGCCGAGGCGACCCAGCGGGGAGAAACGGTCTCGCTCGAACAGATTGAATTGCAGCAGCCTTTTACCGAACGGGTCCTTCTTCCGGTTATAGAAAAGATCGGTGAGATATCGACACGATTTACGCCCCAGAAACTCCTGCAGGAGACCACGCTTAAACTGGAATTGGCGGGGAATCCCGGTCGTATTGATGCGGCAACTTTCCTGGCAACCCGCTTTGTGGGTGCGGCGGTTTTTGGCGGTGGGTTATTGTTGATCTCTCTTCTGTCTGCCAACAAATGGCCGCTTGGCAGAACCGTTCTGGTTGTTGGGTTATTTACCGTGATTGGCTTTTTCTTTCCCCAGCTATGGTTGCAAAGTCGCATCAATAGTCGTCAAACCGAAGTACGAAAGGCGCTTCCGGATGCCCTCGACCTTTTGACCATTTGCGTGGAGGCAGGACTGGGTTTCGATGCAGCCATGTCGAAGGTTGCGGAAAAATGGGAGAACGAACTGTCCCTCATGTTTGGGCGTTGTATTCGTGAAGTGCAATTGGGAAAAACGCAGCGCGAAGCCCTGCGTGATATGGCGGACCGCATCGGTCTTCCAGAGTTGACAAGTTTTGTCGCGGCAGTCATCCAAAGCCAGATCCTGGGCGTGAGCCTGGCGAAAGTGCTTCGTATTCAATCTGACCAGATGCGCATGAAGCGGCGTCAATTTGCCGAGGAATTGGCGCACAAGGCCCCTGTGAAGATGATCATCCCAATGGCAATTTTGACTTTCCCATCCATTATGATCATTCTAATGGCTCCCGCCGCCTTCCAGATCGCAGGTGCTTTCGGCCCGTTGTTGGGTGGTTAGTTTGTAATAAACGACAAAGTAACTGCCGCTTTTTTGGAGAGGCAGATTTGAGTAAATCTTCTTACTCAGTATATCGTTCGCTTTGGAGCGCGCTTGATTTGATTTTCCCGCCTGTCTGTGGCGGATGCGGAAAGGCGGGCTTCCGCTGGTGTGCGGATTGTCAGGGACGCGTGCAAATTTTGAATGGGGCTTTGTGTGATGTGTGCGGCCTTCCACAGGATTCAGCCGGGGTGTGTGATACCTGCCGTGTGGATCGGCCGCGTTTTCGTGCCCTGCGCGCATGGGCTGTTTTTGAAGATCCTGTCAGGAAAGTCCTGCACAAATTGAAATACCGCCGTGACATCGCCTTGGGTGATGCAATTGCGGCGCAGATGGTTCAGTATGTACGGGGACTAAGCTGGAATGTTGATATGATTGTTCCGGTCCCATTGGGACGGCAACGGTACAAGGAAAGGGGATATAATCAGGTTGCAATGATTGCAAAGCCGCTTGCGTTGGCTCTGGGTGTCGAGTTTGCGCCGAAAGCATTGGCGCGTCGTAAGGAGACGCGCTCGCAGGTGGGTTTGTCGAAGCAGGAACGCCGGGAAAATGTCGATGGGGTGTTCCGGGCTGGGGTGGGGGTGAACGGAAAGACCATCCTCGTAATGGACGATGTAGCTACAACCGGATCGACCTTGTCTTCCAGCGCCGAGGCGTTATTTGCTTCGGGCGCAAAAGACGTTTATGCGTTAACAGTCGCGCGCGCATTGCCTCAACATGGTTTGAAGCACGTGTGAGCGCTGTGTTGTGTCCATATTTTTTCATCCCCAAAAGGAGGACGTATGTCCAACAAAGTGGAAGTTCAGACACGCAACATCCGTTTGACCGAAAAGATCGAAGAATATGTTAACAAGAAGGCCAGTAATCTCGACCGCTACCTTCCCACAATCGAGGAGGCGCGCGTGGAACTGGCTCATCATAAAGCCGCCCGTAGCGCAACAGACCGAAATGTCGTTCAAATTACCGTGTATGGAAAGGGATTTGTCCTTCGCACCGAGGAGCGCGCCGATGAGGCGCTGGCCGCCTTTGACCTTGCACTCGATAACATGCAGCGTCAGATCGAAAGATACAAGGGCAAGCACCAGCACGGACGTGGTGATGGGCGGTCCGCAGCCGAAGCTGCCGAGCCGATCATCGATGACGAGACAGGCGAACTTTCCCCGCTTGTGGCGCGCAAAAAGAAGTTCGTGTTATATCCGATGGATGAAGAGGAGGCCATAGTACAGATGCGCAATTTGGGACACGATAACTTCTTTATCTTTTATAATGTGGAGACCAGCAAAATCAATGTGTTGTACCGCCGCCGGAATGGGAGTTATGGCTTGATCGAGCCCGAACTCGGATAAACGGTTAAATTTCGAACTGCCCGGCGGCCTTGCTGTCGGGCAGTTTTTGTTTCTGGAGCTGACATGGAAATTGATGACATGAATGAAGGGGAGGCTGTCGGGGGCAATATCGATAATGCCGCGGTGGAGGATGCCGTGACCGAAATATTGAAGGCGGTTGGGGAGGATCCGCAGCGCGAGGGGCTGCGATTTACACCGCGCCGTGTGGCGCGCATGTACCATGAATTACTGGGGGGGTATACCGTGGATTCGGCGTCCATTATCAACGGCGCTCTTTTTGATGTGAAGTACGATGAAATGGTTATCGTGCGTGATATCGAGTTCTACAGTCTGTGCGAACATCATATGCTGCCGTTCATTGGGCGCGCGCACGTTGCCTATATTCCCGATGGCAAGGTGCTCGGGCTTTCCAAGATTCCGCGCATTGTGGATATGTATGCACGCCGCCTGCAAGTGCAGGAGCGCATGACCCGTCAGATCGCGGATTTCCTGCGCGACCTGCTCAAGCCGCAGGGAGTGGCTGTGGTTGTGGAGGCCATGCATCTGTGTTCGATGATGCGCGGCGTGAAGAAACACGATGCCCGCATGACCACTTCGGCGATGCACGGCGCGTTCCGTGCCAACCTTGCTTCGCGTGAGGAATTTCTGGCGAATATTTCCCGCGGGGCGGGACCTCTACATATTTAGGCTTCAAGGTTTTTAGTTCTTTCAACTTCCACCGCCACCGACTCGGCTTCTGGGACTGCGCCGGGTTTATCCACCCGCAAAATAACTTTGACGACTTTAGGCTCTTGCAGGCAGATTTCCGCGAGGTCGTTTGCCAGCCCTTCGACCGTCATTCGCGCCGCGCTTTCCGCGTGGGCGCGGAATTTTTTTGCCATCTCGCTGTAATTGACGCAGTCGGAGATGTCGTCGCTTTGCGCGGCGGGCCAGGTGTCGGTGAACATCGTGGCGTTGATGATGATCTCGCGCGGGGTGACTCGCTCCCAGTTGTGGATGCCGAGGATGCCGCGCGCGCGTAGGTTTTTGATGATGACCTTATCCTTCATGTTTTTTCCTTTAGCCGATATTCAAACAAAACGAAGATAACCGCCAGCGCCACCCAGGCGATGATTTGTCCCTGACGCAGGCCGTTGAAAATCAAGATACTGTCGCCGCGGAAAGCCTGGATAAATAGTTGCGCGGCGGCTGTGAATGCGGTGTAGGTGAGGAACAGAATCCCCGGGCGTGGATTCTGTCTCTGGAGCCAGACCAACCCGAAGACTAGGAGCGAAGCGACGCTCTCGTAAATTTGAGTCGGGTGACGGGTCGCATTCCACAAATCGATTCCCCAGGCAACGTTGGTTTCCATCCCAAAGGCGGTTCCGGCGGCGAGGTGACTTAATCCGATCCCAATGGACAAAACTGCGAAGAACGGCGTCAGTGCATCGAGCGTACTCCATAATCTCAGCTCGCGCCGTTGACCGTAGATGAAAACAGTTATGATGGCGATTGCCATTCCGCCGAGTGGATCAAAGATGTCAGGATTGATGGAGATGATGCCGAGCGGACTTTTGATAAAAGCGGGAAAGTTTTGCAAAACGAAGGAGAGTCGTCCGCCGACGACGAAGGCAATCAAGCCGTAGTAGGTAAGGTTATTGATATCTTCCTTGCTGACGCCATGACGTTCCGACCGTTTTTCGGCAAGACTGAGACCGATCCACGTGGCAAGCAAAAGCAAAATCATGTGACGGGGAGGCGAGAAGAGGTTTCGGAAAAGTGTAAGCATGTTATTTGAGGATTTGTTCGATGCGCGTGCGCAGCAGAGCTTCGGACATGGGACCGCCGATGACAACTTCCCGAATGATACCGGCGCGGTCAATGAAATAGGATGAAGGCAGTGAGCGCAGTTGATAGGCGGAACCCACCACTCCCGTCTCTTCGCGCAGGACGGGGAAAGTGAGACCATAGTCTTGGATGAATGGCGCAACAGCTGTCGGGTCATCCTGGTAAGTCATGTTGATGGCAAGCACCACCAAGCCCTGGCCTTTATATTCCTGATACATCCTTTCGATGGCTGGCATTTCGGCGCGGCAGGGTGGACACCAGGTTGCCCAGAGGTTCACCAGCACGGCGTTGCCCTTGAGTTTGGATAGGGTGTATTCCTCGCCGTCAAGCGTTTGCAGAGCGAAATCAGGTGCGGTGAAGCCTGCCTGTGGCGCGGAGGCTGTTCTGGTTGTATTTGATCTGTCGGCGCTGATGGCAATCCATACCGCGCCCGCAGTCAGGATAAGGAAATAGAAGAAGAGGCGCTGAATTTTCGGCATGATTTTCCGAGTATACATGAAATGGGGTGTAAAATAGGCCTGTTTCAGTTATCCATCCGCTTGTTTGGTCGATATCTTGCCCATGCTTTTCACTGACTCGGTCTTTATTGGAATTACCCCTATCTCAGGGCATAAGCCCTTTGCTTATGCAGCGTTGGATCGTGACTTGAACCTTGTTGCGCTTGCCGAAGGCGAAATGGGCGATGTGACGGCGTTTGTTGCCGGGCAGGATTCCGCGGGGGTGGCGGTCAACTCATCTTCGGGCCTCAATCGCGGATTGGTGCGGGATATGACGAAAAAGAAGATGCTCACGTCGTATCAAATTCGCCGCATGGAATTGCGCCTGGCCGAATATGAACTCCGTGAGCACGGTATTACTGTGATAAAAACCCCTGCGAGCATGGAACTTTGTCCGGCTTGGGTGCGGGCCGGTTTCGAGTTGTATCGAAAGTTGTTGAAAATGGGTTTCCAGAAATATCCCGAAAAGGAATCAACGCGACAGGTTCTGGAAACCAATTCCCATGCAAGTTACTGTGTGATGGCGGAGCAGACTCCTTTGGCGCGGTTGTCGTTGGAGGGTCGCATGCAAAGACAGACCCTTTTATACGAGCATGGACTCAACATCAAGGACCCGATGGATTTCTTTGAAGAGATCACCCGTTACAAACTTCTCAAGGGTATTTTGCCGATGGAGTTGTTGTACCTGCCTGAACAACTGGACGCCTTGGTCGCGGCGTATGTCGCATGGCTGGCAGTTTATAAACAGGAGGGTGTTTTTCTGCTTGGCGATGCCAGGGAAGGAAAATTGGTTTTGCCCGGAAAGGAACTTAGGGAGAGGTATTAGAAGACCCAATCTCCAAGGTTGTAACATCCTCGGAGACTTTTCAAGCATGTAACAATCAAATTATCACTGTTTGGTAAAATAACCCATCTTTTTTGTGAGGATTTCTTATGTCAGCCGACCTTCAAACTCGCTCTATCAACGCACTTCGCTTTCTTTCCGCCGATGGCGTGCAAAAAGCCAATTCGGGACACCCCGGCCTGCCGATGGGCGCCGCCGCCATGGCTTACACCATTTGGACCCGCCACCTGCGGCACAATCCGCGCAATCCAAAGTGGGCGGCGCGCGACCGCTTCATCCTTTCGGGTGGACATGGCTCGATGCTTCTCTATTCCCTGTTACACCTGACCGGTTATGATCTCCCTCTCGATGAATTGAAAAACTTCCGTCAATGGGGGAGCCTCACTCCGGGACATCCAGAATATGGCTTGACTCCCGGTGTGGAAATGACCACCGGTCCGCTTGGGCAGGGATTTGCCACCGGTGTGGGTATGGCCATCGCCGCCTCGCACCTGGCCGCCACCTACAACCAGCGCGGACACGAGATCATCGATCCATTCATTTATGCCATTGTCACGGACGGCGATTTGATGGAAGGCGTGGCCTCGGAAGCTGCTTCACTGGCGGGACATTTATCCCTGGGGCGTTTGATCTACCTCTATGATGACAACCACATTTCGATTGATGGCTCGACTGATTTAGCCTTCACCGAGGACCGTGCTGCCCGTTTCCGCGCCTATGGCTGGCAGGTCCTGCGCGCCGACGATGGCAACGATGTGGAAGTCATTGACAAGTTGATTCAGGATGCAAAGTCCGATCCGCGACCAAGTATCATCCTGTGCCGCACCACCATTGGGTTTGGCGCTCCAAAACGCCAGGGCACCTCCAAGGCGCACGGCGAACCGCTGGGCGATGAAGAACTTGACGCCGCGAAGGAAAATCTTGGCTGGCCCAAAGAGCCGCGGTTTTACATTCCGGATGATGTTCTGGAGTTTTATCGTAAAGCTGTGGATCGAGGACGTGGACTCGAAGAGGAATGGAAGGTGCGTTTCGACGGTTACAAGCGGCTGTATCCCTCTTTGGGCGCGGAATTGCAGCGCCGGTTGGACGGTAAGCTTCCCGAGGATTGGACTTCTGCTTTGCCGGTTTTCCCTGCGGACGCGAAGGGCATGGCGACCCGCGCCGCTTCGGGCAAGGTGATCAATGCGCTGGCGCCAAAACTCCCGGAGTTGCTTGGTGGCTCTGCGGACTTGGCTCCCTCGAACAACACAAAAATTGACGATACTCCGGCGTTCCAGCAGGATATATATCAGGGGCGCAATTTCCACTTTGGCGTGCGTGAACATGCAATGGGTGCGGCCTTGAACGGGATGGCTGTGTTTGGCGGATTGATCCCCTACGGTGGAACCTTCCTCGTCTTTGCGGATTATGTCCGACCCGCTGTCCGCCTCGCGGCTTTATCACACATCCCAACCATTTTCATCTTCACCCATGACAGCATTGGGCTTGGCGAAGATGGACCTACACACCAGCCAATCGAGCATTTGGCTTCCCTGCGTGCCATTCCGAATCTCGTGGTCATTCGTCCTGCGGATGCGAACGAAACCGCCCAAGCCTGGCGGGTTGCCATCGAGCGCCGCAATGGACCTACCGTGCTGGCGTTGACTCGTCAGAATGTGCCAACTTTGGGAATCAACCCACCGGTGGAAAAAGGCGCGTACGTTGTCAAAGACTTTGGCAAGCCTGAAATGATTTTGATGGCCTCGGGTTCGGAAGTGGCGCTTGTCCTTGATGCTGCGAAGAAACTTGCAGATGAGGGCAAGGGCGTGCGCGTGGTCTCCTTCCCAAGTTGGGAACTCTTCGAGAAACAGGATGAAGCCTATCGCGAGTCTGTGCTGCCGAAGGCTGTCAGTAAGCGACTTGCTGTCGAAGCTGGGGTAGGACTTGGCTGGGAACGCTATGCCAAATCCATCATCAGCATGGAGCGTTTTGGCGCATCCGCTCCCGCAAAGGTCATCTTCGAGAAGCTCGGCTTCACGGCCGCCAACGTGGTTGCAAAGGCAAAGGAACTGTAGATGTCATTGCGAGGAGGGCGCTTTTCCCGACGAAGCAATCTCCTCATTGTTGTATGGGGATTGCTTCGGGCTTACGCCCTCGCAACACTTGTACCGCACGCAAGTGCAGGTGTGACATGAGGTGATTTATGAAAATAGCAGTTGGTTGTGACCACGGCGGCTTTCCGCTGAAGGATACCGTGATTGAAGCTGTAAAAGTGGCGGGACATGAAGTGATCGATGTCGGGGCGTACAGCGCGGAATCTTCGGATTTTCCCGATTTTGTGAAAAAGGTCGGTGAAAAGATTCGAAGCGGCGAAGCCGATCGTGGAATTTTGATCTGCGGTTCGGGCATTGGCGCGGCAATTGCCGCCAACAAGATGAAAGGCGTTTATGCCTCGATCTGCCATGACACCTATTCCGCCGCCCAGGGCGTCGCTCACGATGCAATGAACGTGCTCTGCATGGGTGGACGCATCATTGGTCCCGAACTGGTCAAGGTGCTTGTACCTGCATTTTTGAACGCCCGTTATCTTGGAAACGACAAGGGCGGGGAAAGATATGCAAGGCGGGTGGGCAAGATCAAGGCGTTGGAAGGTTAGCAGGTTGGAAAGTTTTCAAGTTTTAAACATGCAAACTTGTAAACCTGTAAACTTTGTAACTGGAAGAGAAAAAACATGCCAACAATAACCTGTTTTGAAGAAATTGAGGCGTGGCAAACTGCGCGTGAGTTGGCAAAATTGATCTATGAGTTTACCGATGAAGGAAAATTCGCGCGCGATTTTGGATTGAAAGACCAAATACGCCGCGCAGCTGTCTCGATTATGAGCAATATCGCCGAAGGCTTTGAAAGTCAAACTCAAGCGCAATTCGTCCGTTATCTTGGAGTGGCGAAGGCATCCGCAGGCGAAGTGCGCGCACAACTTTATGTCTCTCGTGATGTTAATTATTTGACAGACGAGAAATTTTTCAAACTTTTTCAAATGGCTGAGAAAGCCTCCCGGCAGATTGCCCGCTTTATCTCCTATCTTGAATCTCACCCACAAACTCGGCGCGTCAAAGAAGACTCTGCCGAATACGAAGTCTAACTTTTGAACTTGCCAACTTTCAAACCTTTAAACTTGGAAACTAAAATGAACCCAATACAAAAACTTACCCAACTTGGGCAATCCCTTTGGTACGATAACATCCAGAGGAAATTGCTTGAAACCGGCGAACTCAAAGCCATGATTGAGCGGGGCGACATTCGCGGCGTGACCTCGAACCCGACCATCTTCCAAAACGCAATTGCCAAATCCACCGACTATGATGCGGCGTTGGTTCCGCTGGCATGGGCGGGCTGGGATGCGGAAAAGATCTTCTGGCAGCTCGCTGTCGAGGATATTCAACAGGCTTGCGACCTCTTCCGCCCGTTGTACGACGAGACCAAGGGCGGCGATGGCTATGTCAGCATAGAGGTCAGTCCATATCTTGCAAACGATACCGAAGGCACGGTCAAGCAAGCGAAGGAACTTTGGGCGCGGGTGGACCGTCCGAATTTGATGATCAAAATCCCTGCCACGAAAGAGGGCATCCCGGCTATTCGACAAACGATTGCGTCGGGAATCAACGTCAATGTCACGCTCATCTTTTCGTTGGAACGTTACGGCGCAGTAATGGATGCCTATATAGCAGGACTTGAGAATCGCATCGCAAATAACGAACCCGTCAACATGATCGCGTCGGTTGCCTCGTTCTTCGTCTCGCGGGTGGATACCAAGATCGATCCTAAACTCCCCGAAGGTTCCCCCTTGCGCGGCAGGGCGGCAATTGCCAATGCCAAATTTGCCTACGACACCTTTGAATCTATCTTCACTTCGCCGCGTTTCGCCACGCTCAAAGCGAGGTTCAGCGCCCGGGTTCAGCGTCCGCTGTGGGCTTCGACGGGAACCAAAAATCCCGCCTACCCCGATACCCTTTACATCGATACCCTCATCGGCCCAGATACCGTCAACACCGTTCCGCCCGCCACGCTCGATGCTTTTCGTGATCACGGCACTGCCAGTCTCACCATCACGCGCGGACTTGAAGAGGCTCAACTGTTCTTTGCCGACCTCGAAGCCGCGGGAATTTCCATGCAGCAGGTGGCGCAGGAATTGGAAGAGGAGGGCGTGAAGTCTTTTGCTGATTCTTTCACTGCGTTGCTGAATGCCATCGAAACGCGACGCAAAGCCGCTGCGGATTCGATCCAGCCGCTGGCGGACGCCGTTGCCAAACGGATGGCAGATCTGCACGACCATTCTGTTGCCGCCCGCATCTGGATGCACGACCCGACGCTTTGGGTGAAAGACCCAGCCGCGCAAGCCGAAGTGCAAGCCCGCCTCGGATGGCTGCATTCCATCGAAGACGCGCGCACCCGCCTCGACGGTTATCTATCGTTCGCGAAGCAAATCCACGACGAAGGTATCGACCGCGTCCTCGTCATCGGCATGGGAGGTTCCTCGTTGACCGCCGAAGTCTTCAGCTCGCTGCTGGCTGGAGCAAACATCGAAGCCAAATTGAGTTTGGCGATTTTGGACTCAACCGACCCGCAACAGGTTGCCCAAGCCGCCAAAGATTTCCCGCCTGAAAAATCGCTTTACATCATCGCCAGCAAATCGGGCGGAACAGCTGAACTGCTTGCCGCGTTCGACTACTTATGGGAACTCAGCAAGGGCAACGGTTCGCGTTTTGTCGTCACCACTGACCCTGGGACTTCGCTCGAAAAGCTCGGCAAGGACCGCGGCTTCCGCAAGATTTTCCACGCCGACCCCAACGTAGGCGGACGTTTCTCCGCGTTGACCGATTTCGGTCTGGTTCCCGCAGCTTTGCTCGGCATGGACATCGAAAAATTGCTGGCTTCCGCCGAGAAAATCAAAAAAGCCTCCACCGATAATTTCAGCGCTGGTTTTGCGTTGGGGGCTTTGATGGGTGAGTCCGCGTTGGCTGGACGGGACAAGTTGACCATCCTCAGCGACGCGCCCGTCTCTGCCTTTGCGGGTTGGATCGAGCAGGTCGTCGCCGAATCCAGCGGCAAACACGGCAAGGGAATGCTGCCCGTCCCGCTGGAGCCGATTGCCGCTTCAGAAATGTACGGAAATGACCGCCTGTTCGTGTATCTGAGACAGAGCGGTGAATTCGATGCCAATGTGGCTGAGCTTAGAAAAGCAGGCTTTCCCGTTGTTGAGTTCCCGTTTACCAGTCCCTACGATGTAGGCGCGGAATTCTTCCGCTGGGAAATTGCCATCTCGGTGGCATGTCACATTTGGGGTATCAATACCTTCGACCAGCCCGACGTGCAGGACAGCAAACTGCGCACGATTGCCAAGATTAAGGATTACCAGTCCACCGGCAAGCTGGCGGACGTGGATTTGGTGACCACCAGCAAGGCAAAGGCGGCAATAAAGAAATTCCTGGCGGATGTGCAGCCTGGTGATTTCGTCACCATCAATGCCTACATTCCACGTAACAAAGAGACTGAGGAAGTTTTGCAAGCCTTGCGGGTAGCCATCCGCGAAAAGACCAAGTGCGCCGTCTCCGCTGGGTTTGGTCCGCGCTTCCAACACTCCACGGGACAATTCCATAAGGGCGGTCCCAACAAGGGCAGGTTCATCCAGATCGTGTACGATGCCAAAGAGGATATGGAAATCCCGACCCAGGGCATGACCTTCGGAACCCTCATCCGCGCCCAGGCACTCGGCGATTACGAAGCTCTCATCGCGGCGGGACGAAAGGCTCTGCGTCTCAAATTGAAAAGCGTGGAAGATTTGAAGAAATTGGTATAGGTAATTCGTAGGGGCGGATCATGATCCGCCCCTACATGTTTAACAGGAGAAAAACCATGATCAATCTCGCTGCTGGACAATGTGTCGCCTGCCGTGGCGGCGAGCCGACCCTGACAGACGCCGAGATCGAAGATTTGCTATTGCACGTGATTGGCTGGCAGGTCAAAGAAGTGGACGGCGTCAAACGGCTGGAGAAGGTCTTCAAGTTCAAGAACTTCGTCGAAGCGATGGACTTCACGAACAAAATCGCCGTCCTCACCGAAGAGCAGGGACATCACCCGCTGATCGTCACCGAGTGGGGCAGGGTGGCAGTTCAATGGTGGACGCATAAGATTAAAGGTTTGCATCGCAACGATTTCATCATGGCGGCGAAGACGGATGAAATTGCGGGCAGTGACTGAAAAGCCACCTGTTCTTGACACAAAATGTTGGGCTGACATCAGAGGAGATAGCAATGGACCTATCAATCGATGTTCAAGAAGGCTCTGACTACCTGGTTTGTACGGTTACTGGAAAGTGGGTTACAGTTGAATTGGAGAGTTTCATAGACATGGTCTCTGCTGAATTAAAGAAGCTAGGGTATAGGCGCATCCTGGTCGATATGTCCCTGGTTGTAGGGCCTCCACCGGAAATGGATCGCCACGATATAGGTAAGTACATTGCATCAGTTCTCTGCGGCGTTAAAACAGCTGTTATATATCGGAAAGTACTTGCCAATAATTTCTTCGAAGATACCGCCGTCAACCGCGGCGCATGGATTAAAGTCTTCCCCGACAAACAGACTGCTTTGCAGTGGTTAATGGAAGGACAGATCGACAAGCTGTCTGAGGACGACTCACAATAGTAAAAAAATCACTGTCATCGCCGAAGAGCAGGGACATCACCCGCTGATCGTCACCGAGTGGGGGAGAGTTACCGTCCAGTGGTGGACGCACAAGATCAAGGGCCTGCACCGCAACGATTTCATCATGGCGGCAAAGACGGAGGAGATTGCCAGTCCTTTGTGAACAGTTAAGAAAGAATAACTTCAGATAAACAAGTTATGTGTACCCCTTTTTATTTTTTCAGAAGGAACCTAATTTTCTGGAGTGATTTTGCTTTATAACTAATCCAAGTTGCTACCTACCACAGGAAATTGAGGCTGCAAGCCAGTACAAGTAGAGCGACCTTGATTTCAAAACCTCTGGCAGTGACCGCATGAATGGACTTTGGCAATAAACGTTCAATCAAACTTCCAGTCGTTTCAACGATCTTACGAATACAGGCTTGGAAGTATGTCATATAAGCAGGTACTGGACGAAGCGAATTCTTCTTCCGTAAAGGTATCAGTTCAACACCAGCTTCGCGCATGACATCTTCGATAGTGTAGTCATTGTACGCTTTGTCGCCTGTGATAAACGAGCCTTCAGGAACATCAAAATTATATAGACCCAAGGCGCTGGTATCGCTGAACGCTCCAGGTTCCAAAAAGAATTCGACGGGCTCTCCGTGCTCAGTGACTAAAATGTGAATGCGCAGACCATAGAAATAGCGCTTTTTACTGGCAATATAGCCTCGAAAGGCTTCTCCGTGATAGATTTTTGAGTGTTTGATCCGATAGTTGTCACAGACTACAATCGGATAACTATCGATGATGTACACCGACTTTTCGTTTAGCTTCTTCCAAGTTTCTCCCAGGCGGAGAAACAAGGTCAGGAACAAATCAGCAATCCGATGAAGCCTGCGA
The DNA here is from genome assembly GCA_030834895.1 of Anaerolineales bacterium. Taxonomy (GTDB): domain Bacteria; phylum Chloroflexota; class Anaerolineae; order Anaerolineales; family Villigracilaceae; genus Villigracilis. Next base: position 307 of record JAUQXA010000025.1, on the reverse strand, counting down.
TTGAAACGACTGGCGCTCAACATTCTTGGAATGTAGCGGTGTTCAAACAGATAGCGGCTCGCCAACGAAAAGTTACCTCGAAAGTACAACATCGCTACGATGGCGGTGGTCATCACTTCTGCGTCGCTCATTTGACTTTGGCTGTCTTCGTAATGATGCAAGGATTTGAGCATATCTGTACAGAGGCAAAACACTACTATAATCTGGGTATCCATGAGATTCTCCTGTTGGTGGTCGGGATACCCCAACTCTAATGAATCTCATGGTTTTTTGTCAATTTTCATCCCAAGGTAGCAACTTGGGTTAA
>JAUQXA010000024.1 GCA_030834895.1 Anaerolineales bacterium | reverse complement strand
CACCAGGGATTTCTCATATTCGGACCAGTTCTTGACACGATATAATGTCTTTGGGCGTGAGGATGACTTTGTACGTTTAGGCATAAACCCAAAGTTACTTTCTCACGCCTCTTTTGTCTAGCCTTCCATGCACCAAAGTCTATTTGCAGTATAAAAAAACGATGTAAAGGCTCGGTCATGAAATTGTGGAGATATTGTGTGGATTCAACCTCAGGCGTCCGCTTTGAAAGAAACGGACGCCTGAGGTTGTCCCCGTTTATTGGGCTTGGGTTACTCTGATACTTTTTTCTCCTCGTCATCCGCCGCTGGAGTTTCGGCTACCGGGGCAGCAGGAGAGGATGTGGAAGTTGTTTTGGAGAGTGAGAGTCTCCAGCCACTCTTCTTGATGAGTTTATAACCGACCCAAACCACCAGACCTAGAACAGCGAGTTGAATCAACCCGAAGATGGGGAAGCGGAATCCATCGCCTCGAAAGTCGAGTCCGCGGACGTCTCTGGGGGATTGCCTTTGGAGATTACCCTGCATCCCTTGAAGCTTGTCATCGCGAAAATCATCTTGTGCCTGCTGGGGAAGCCTGCCAAGGTTGCCGTGCGCAAAGGGTGGATAAGCGCCTCTCGCGAATCGTGTGAAAGTCGTATTTTGCATCATCCCTGCGCGGAATCCGGCTCCTGCCACAGCGGTCAGTACAATCAGGGTAAGTAAAATGCCGAGGGTGTAATTCAGCCATTTCTTGTTTTTCATGTTTTGTCTCCGTTAAAAAGATTTGGGCTTCGTCTTCATGGATAAAGTACGAAGTTTTGTTGATGCCATTTTCCCATTGGAGAATTACAAGACAGTGAAGGAATTGTGTGAAACTTGTGTTTTGTTTCAGGCGTTGGATTCGGGAAGTTTTTGCCCGAAACAAGTACAATTACCAGGATGTCACAGATTGCTGTTGTTCTGCTTTTCCTTCTGATTGCTTCTCTTCTGCTCTTATGGAATGTTATTCGCGCCGACATCGTTGCATTGATGTTGATGCTGGCATTGGGACTGAGCGGTATCCTGTCACCCCAGGAAACCTTTTCGGGGTTTGGCCGCTCAGCAGTCATTATCATGCTTTCTGCCTTCATCCTTGCGGAGGGATTGCGCCGCGCCGGATTAGCCGAGCGGATAGGCAGGTTTATCATCCGCCTGTTTGGAACGGGTGAAGCGTACTTGATTTTCGGCGTCATGACGGCATCGGCCGTCCTCTCTCTTTTCATGAACAACATTGCCGCCGCCTCCCTGCTCTTTCCCTCGCTTTCAGGCGTGTCGCGTCGCTCAAAAGTATCGCCATCGAAATTGCTCATGCCGTTGGCGTTTGGGACCATTCTCGGCGGCATGGCGACGTTGTTGACAACAACCAACATCATTGTCGGCGGATTGCTGCGTGATGCAAAACTTCCGGGATTTACGCTGATCGATTTTTTACCCGTTGGATTACCTCTGGCGTTCATCGGTATTCTTTTCATGGTATTTTGGGGGCGCAAACTGTTACCCAGCCAGTCCCCGGCCCAGCGTCACGAAGAGGGTCAAGAAACGGACGACTTGCTCGATACCTATCAACTTTCCGAAAGGCTGGTCAGGGCAAGGGTGCGTGAAGGCGGTTACCTCGATGGTGTTACGCTTGAAAAAAGCGGGTTGCGCGAGAGATTTCATCTCAACGTGATCGCCATCCAGAGGGGAAGGTCAGCGTTGCCGATCGATGCTGGAATGGTGTTGAAGGGCGGGGATATTCTCTTGATTATGGCTCGTCCCGAAGACAGCGTCCCCGCAGCGTTGATGGAAATTCTGGAAATCCTTCCTTCCGGCAAATGGCAGCAGGATTACTTTGCCACTCCCGACTTGAAGACGTATGAAGCAGCCATTGCGCCGCGCTCCCATCTTGCCGGACAAACATTGAAGGAGATACGTTTTGGCCAAAAATTCGGAGCCAAGGTGCTGGCCGTCTGGCGGCATGGGCATTCCATCCGTACTCGTCTTGCCGACCTGCCACTGGAATTTGGGGACGGGCTTTTATTGCAGGGCACTGAGAAAAGCCTGAACCTGTTACGGACAGAACCGGGCTTGATCCTTCTGGCGGAATCCGCGCCCGCCACCCGGATTACCCTGCGCGGGTGGTTCACTGCATTGATCATGGCTCTCACGCTGACTTTGGCTGTTATCTCCCCCGACCTGATTGCCGAAATCATGTTGAGCGGCGCGGTCTTGATGGTTTTGACCCGCACCATGAGCATGGATCAGGCCTATCGCGCGGTCGAATGGCGCAGTTTGTTTTTGGTGGCAGGAATGCTGCCTGTTGGCATCGCGTTAAACAAGACAGGTGCGTCAAACCTGTTTGCTGATGTCCTGCTTTCCACTTTGGGCGGCGCGGGACACATGATTTTGCTTGCAGGTTTTGTCCTGTTAACTGTCGCCCTAACCCAGGTTATCAATGGGGCGGCAGCGGTGACGGTCATTGCGCCAATTGCAATTGTCGTCGCTCAGCATGTTGGGATGGAGCCGCGGAGTATGGCAATGGCGGTGGCGATATCTTCTTCGATGGCCTTCATCTCCCCGTTGGGTCATTCTGTCAATGTGATGGTCATGGGTGCGGGCGGATACACTTTCAAGGATTATGCCCGTGTGGGTGTGCCGCTCACGTTTCTTCTGGTCCTTATTCTTTTGCTTATCCTCCCGTTTATCATGCCGATCGGATAGGTGGTAATTGAACCTCCAACTTCCTTGCGGAATTCTGTTGGGTTTTGCTTTTATGGGTAGAAAACTTTTTATTTCTTCCAAATGTATAGACCGGGGAAATCTTTGTTTGAAATATTGAAAACCGCGCACCTGTTGATATATAATTTAATTCGGAGTTTCTTCTTAAAAGCAGAATAATTATTGAAACGAAAGGCAGTTTATGATAAAAAATTCACAGAGCCTTATGTTGGATGATTTGGACAAAGCCCTTCTGCGTTCCCTCCAGGCGGATGGACGCCTAAGCAACGTGGAATTGTCGCGCAAAATCAATCTCTCGCCGCCTGCCACGCACACGCGCCTGAAACGGCTGGAAAAGGACGGTTACATCCGACAGTATTCCGCGGTTGTTGACCGTGAAAAGGCGGGCTATGACCTGTTGTGTTTCATTCACATCAGCCTGCAAATGCACCAGGTGGAACAGGTTGAAAAATTCCGCGAGGCAACCCGCAAAATGCCTGAGGTGCTGGAATGTCATCACATCACGGGCGAGTATGATTACCTGCTGAAGGTTGCACTTCATAACCGCAAGGATTTGGAGAGATTTGTTGTCGACAAGATCACTCCCATTGGCGTTGCCCGTGTCCACACCAGTCTGGTTCTCGCTGAAGTCAAATCTACAATGGCGTTGCCGTTGGAATAACCTTGTCGTTGCGAGGAGCGAAGCGACGAAGCAACCTTCTCGGAACTGGAGATTGCTTCGGGCTAACGCCCTCGCAATGACATAAAAATTTTAAAAGGAGAACATTTCATGCCCAATTCCACCCCAAAAACCATGGGACAACAATTTGGACGCCGCTCCTGGGCGGAACCCTGGAAGATCAAGATGGTTGAACCGCTCAACGTGATCTCGCGCGAAGAACGCGAGAAGGCGTTGATCGAAGCCGGCTTCAATACCTTTTTGCTCAGGTCTGAAGACGTTTACATCGACCTGCTGACCGACAGCGGGACCGGCGCCATGAGTGACCGTCAGTGGGCCGGCATGATGATGGGCGATGAAGCCTATGCGGGCAGCCGCAATTTTTATCACCTCGAATCCGCTGTCCAGAATATTTACGGGTACAAGCACATTGTTCCAACTCATCAAGGGCGCGGCGCGGAACATCTCATCAGCCAGGCGGTCATCAAGAAGGGACAGATTGTCCCAGGCAATATGTACTTCACCACCACGCGCCTGCATCAGGAACTGGCGGGAGGCACCTTCTATGATGTCATCATCGACGAAGCGCATGACCCTGCAAACATGCACCCATTCAAGGGCAACATCGATCTGGATAAGGTTCAGGCGTTAATTGACAAGCATGGCGCGGGCAATATTGCCTACATCAGCGTGGCGGGCACGGTCAATATGGCGGGCGGACAACCCGTCAGCATGGCGAACATCAAAGCCCTGCGCGCCCTGTGCGACAAGCACGGCATCAAAATCTATCTCGATGCAACCCGTATGATGGAAAATGCCTACTTCATTCAAGACCGCGAAGAAGGCTATGCCAACAAGTCCATCGCGGAAATCCTCAAGGAATTTTGCAGCTACACCGATGCGGCGTGGATGAGCGCCAAGAAAGACAACCTCGTCAACATCGGCGGCTGGCTTGCGGTCAATGACTGGACGCTGTTCGAGGAGCTGCGTAATCTTGTTGTCGTGTACGAAGGTTTGCATACCTATGGCGGACTTGCTGGACGCGATCTCGAAGCACTTGCCATCGGCATCGAAGAATCCGTCAAGGATGAACACATCCGCTCGCGCATTGGTCAGGTCTTGTATCTCGGCGAACTGCTCACCAATTGGAATATCCCGATTGTACAGCCTGTGGGCGGACATGCAATCTTCCTCGACGCGAAGGCTTTTTATCCGCACCTGAAGCAGATTGAATTCCCGGCCCAGACCCTCGCGGCGGAACTCTATCTCGACTCGGGCATCCGCTCAATGGAGCGCGGCATCGCTTCGGCGGGACGCGACCCGAAGACGGGCGACCACTACTATCCCAAGCTTGAGTTGACCCGCCTGACCATTCCGCGCCGTGTCTACACTCAGGCGCACATGGATGTGGTTGCAGAATCGGTCAAAGCGGTGTACGATGCCCGTGAATCCACCCGTGGACTGAAGATGGTATATGAGCCGAAATACCTGCGCTTTTTCCAGGCAAGATTTGAGAGGTTGTAATCTCGTAGGTCACGCATATGCGTGACCTGCTTTATTTCCATCCAAAAATTGGAGGTTTCCATGACTGAACCAAGAAAGAAAATGACATTGCCTGCTTTGTTCAAGAAGGTGGAAGAAGGAAAGCCCATCACCTGGCTGACCTGCTACGACTACCCAACTGCCTACATGCAGGATCAGGCGGGCGTAGATATGATCCTCGTCGGCGACAGCCTCGGCATGACCATGCTCGGCTATGACTCAACACTGCCTGTGACCATGGATGACATGATCCGTCACGCGGCGGCGGTTCGACGCGGCGCGCCCAACGTCTGGTTGGTGGGTGACATGCCCTACATGACCTATCAACCCTCAGTCGAAAGCGCCATCCGCAACGCGGGACGTTTCATGGCAGAGGCAGGCTGTGATTGCATCAAGCTCGAAGGCGGTGCGGCAATGGCTGACCGTATCAAGGGCATTGTCGATGCGGGCATCCCCGCCATCGGTCATCTGGGACTGACCCCGCAGAGCGTCGCATCGCTGGGTGGATTCAAATTGCAGGGTAAGTCCGCTTCAATGGCGAAGAAAATCGTAGACGATGCCAAGGCGTTGGAAGAGGCTGGGGCATTCTGCATCCTGCTTGAGTTGGTTCCTGACCGCCTGTGCAAACTCATCACCGAGCGAGCGAAGAACTGCATCATCATGTCGCTGGGTTCGGGACTCGACGCACATGGTCAACTGTTGATCTACCATGACGCGTTCGCTCTTTACCCCAAGTTCAAACCGAAGATGGCGAAGGTCTTTGCGGATGCGGGCGCAGTCATCCGCGAGGGGCTGGCTGGTTACGTTAAGGAAGTGACCGAGAAGACCTTCCCTGCCAAAGAGAACTGGTTCGGCATGCCCGACGAAGAGTACGATGAGTTGTTGAAGATGCTGAAATAGTACGCCACTGCGAGGGCGTACGTCCTGAGCGAAGTCGAAGGACAGCCCGAAACAATCTCAACTATTCATAATAAGATTGCTTCGTCGGGAAGGGCACCCTCCTCGCAATGACGAAATAAAAGGAGAAAAAATGAACGAGACTCAAAAGCTGCTCAAGATTTCGCCCGATAAACTCAAGGCATTCAACTCCGTTTTGCTTGACCCCAACTCGCAGGTGATGAAGGACTTCTTTGCGGTGGTCGCCAAGTACGGCACGCCGAAGGAGATCAACCGCAAACATCGCGCCGCCCGCAAGATGGAGAATCTCTTCAAAATTGTGCATGAGCGTAATCCTGACGCGATCAAGGATTTGAACTGGCTGATTCAGCAACGAGACAAGGGCGCGTTTATCTCGGTCAAGGATTATCGCCGCAAGGTGTTGGGACCTGCTGCCGATAAAACCAAGTTCAAGGATAAATACGCGGTCACACTTGAAGTTTCTGCTCTGCAATATTTCCCCTGGGTGCGTGTCATGGCGGAACAGGCAATTGCCAACAAGACCCTCGTCCCCGGACGCTTCATCGCTGTCCGCAAGATGAACGAATCCGAAATGGACGGTGACCTGCCCGCCATCGTCGCCGCGCTGGACATCATCGGCGCGTCCTTCGTCGAGACGCTGGACACCAAAGGCACCGACGGCTCGAATCCGCACCTCGGTGGCCCCGCCACCATCACGGGCTACTTTGGCGGCATCGGTCAGCCCAATGAACATGCCCTGCAGTGGCTGGACGAGTTCCTGTATTACTACACCAATTATGGCGTCCAGCACGTGTTGAATTTCAACGCTGGGACGATCCTGCTCGGCTTCATGCTTTACAAACTTGGCGTGGACATCCAGTTCAAGATTTCGGTTTTCTTTGGATCGGATAATCCCTATCACGCGCTGTGGATTCTGACCATGGCGAAGCTGTTCAGCCGCGACGATGGAACCAGTCCGCTGATCGGCTTCAACTGGTCAAACTCGATCAATAACCAGACGATGGAATTGACCGCCGATTTCCGCAAGGCGCTGGGCTTCGAGAAGGTGGTGCGCTTCGAACATCACATTACCGAGACCTACAAGAGTATCGTCATCCAACCGTATAACCGCCGCACTGAGTTGGTGGAGATCGCAGACCACGTGGCGAATATTGCCGCCAAGCATGAAGGTGGCGACCCCTATGTGGAACAGAACCTCGCCCACCAGTCCGACATCCTCGATTACTTCCGTGACAAGAAGGAAGTCATAGAAAGCGGTGACTGGGATAACCTGCAACTCAACTTCATCGAAAAAGTGAACGCCTGCAACCATTCCGCCCGCGCGTTAACCGAGAAGGGGCTGAGTTTTATCGCGGCGAAGAATTTACATCGTTAGATTGGTTGATATAGTTTGATAATAAAAGGTCTCCGAGCGAACTGCTTGGAGACCTTTTACTTGGTGGAAGGTTGGCGAGTAATCACATTCCAAAAGCCGCTTCCAACGCCCAAAGCAAAACCATCCCCACGAGAATGGTTAACATCACGTTGCGGGTTTTCCATGCCACGAGCGCCCCGCCCAGTCCGGCCAGCAGACGGAAATTTCCGGTTGAAATGTCGAGGTGTCCCGCAGGGTGGGTCAACGCCGGGAAGACCAATGCCGCCAAAGCCGCGGCCGGTACAAAACGCAGGGCGCGGCGCAGCCATTCGGGCATTTCGATTTTCCCGAACAGGTAAATGAATACGAAACGCTGCAGGAATGTTCCCAAGCCGACGACAAGAAAAAGTGACCACAGGCTTGATTGACTCATTGGACAACCTCCCGCTTTCGCAACTGCAGGCTTTCCGTCAGGTATCCGCTGGCAATGCCGAGAAAGGTCGCCAATACCAGCCCGGTGTTGTAGGGAAGACCCTTGGCCAACACAGCGATGAGTCCGCCCGCCAGTGCCGCGATTACCGTTGGACGGTCACGCAGCGCGCCGAACATCAATGCCATGAAGCTGAGCGGAAAGGCAAAGTCAAATCCCCAACTGGCGGGGACGAGCGCGCCCAGCAAGGCGCCAATGGCGGCGCTGATTTGCCATGCCACCCAGATGGTCAACGCCGAACCAAAATAATACCAGCGGTGACTGACTTCCTCGCTCGTCATCATAAAATGACTCAGGCTGACTCCGAAGGCCTGGTCCGAAAGCATGTAGGCCAGCAGGGCTTTGCGCCACGTCGAAAGCTTTTGCAGGTAGGGCGCAAGGGTGGCGCTGTACATTGTAAAACGCAGGTTGATCACCCAGGCGGTCAACACCATGATGATCCACGGGCTGCCGGCGCTCATCAATTGATAGACTGCCAATTGCGAGGCTCCCGCAAATACTATGGTTGACATCCCCATGGTTTCGAAAAAAGTCATGCCGACGCTGACTGCCGCCACGCCGGAGATCATGGCGAACGGAATGACCCCGATCAGGATGGGCAGGGAACGGCGTGCTCCGGCAAAGAAATCTCTATGAATTCGCATTGTGCTTTGCAAAAAAAGCATGGAATGTCGATGACGTCCATTGCCATGCCATTTGCTCCTTTTGTGGTTTTTGGGTGGAGATTATAACCTTCCTTTGTGGGTGGTAGCTTGGAAGGTCACCCGCCACGGACGTTTCGCTCACGGAGTTCATACATCTGCCCCACCTGATCTGCGCCTTCAGTTCAGTGCAGGTGTGGACGGCGGTTCCAAGGAAGATTTTAGAGGCTTTTCTCCGCGATCTCGGTGTGCTCCCTTGGCACTGCCCGCCAGGGCAAGTGTGTGGTTAAATCTTTTTGGTTACAAATTTATTCATTTTGTGTTATTCTTGCCGTCAATCGCAAGTAATTCTTTACTTTAGATGAGGAGAGTAGTATGCAATCGTTCATGCGTGAGGCCCCTTCTGTGAATGTGGCAACAAGTCTGCGTGAACTGCGCGAGGCGCGTGGAATTTCGATGCGCGCGCTTGCCACACGAAGCGGACTCTCTGCCAATGCCCTGAGTATGATCGAACGTGGCAGGACATCCCCTTCGGTCAGCACCCTCTATAAACTGGCAGACGCTCTGGGAGTCTCCATTACTGCCTTTTTTGGACAGGAGGATGCAAAAAAACAGGTCATCTTTCTGAAATCGGACGAACGGCCGCGCATGTCTTTTACGCGTGGGGTTTTTGAGGGGCTGGGCGGGGCTCAATTTTCAGGGCGTGTCGAACCTTTTATGTTGACTTTGGAATCAGGCGCATCCAGCGGGCCGCGCAATATTGTCCATTCGGGACATGAATTTGTGTTCTGTTTACGCGGCAAACTGGAATATTATGTCGACAAGGAATTTTTTCAGCTGGAGGCGGGTGACAGTCTTTTGTTCGAGTCAAAGCTGAAGCATCGCTGGAAGAATCCCGGCAGTACAGTGACGACCGCCCTGGTTATCATTTCAGGTTTTGCGGAAGGTGAACAGCCTCACGCCATGCACTGGAAAAATGGGGAATGAAAGCCTGGTAACGTTGAAAAAAGACGCCAATCCAAAATGGATGGCGTCTTTTGCTTTGACTACTCAATCGTTCTACTAATAACTATTCCGCTGCCCTACGAATACATTCCCCAATCCAGGGCGGACGGGTCTTCCATCATTGAAAAGTCCCACACGTCCATGCTCATTTCGATGTTGACAGGCATATTGAGTGCCTCCACCGCCTTGGCTTTGGTCATTTCGATCAATGCCGGTCCGTAGGGGCAGAAGGGCGTGGTCAGGATCATCTTTATGCGCCCGATGCCATTTTCGATTTCCACGTTGCGGATCAGCCCCAGCTGAATAATGGTCATTCCAATTTCGGGGTCAACCACCTCCGAAAGTTTTGTGCGGACCTCCTGCACGAGGTCGGGATGGGTTTGGTGAATGCTCCACTGGATTTCCTTGGTTTCAGGGTCGCTCATTTTTGTTCCTTCGAGGGTTATTTTTTCGTTTCGGCAGGCTGGATCACGTACGTGCAGTGCGCAGCGCCGGTCAGGATGCACTGTACTTTGTTGGCTGGAACAGCCAACATCTTTGAAATCAGGGTCTGGTCAACGGAACAGACCTCCGGGTGGGTTGTGCCAATCTGATAGTATGGACAGGAGATTTCATGAATTTCATACTGCTCACCCTTCTTTTCCCATTGCACATTGAAACCCTCGTGCGCCAAAATTTGTTTGACAAAATCGAGGCGTTCCTCCATGCTCAGGTTTTGCACATCGCTGGCGTACTGGCTGGCAAGGTCTTCCGCAATTTGATTGAATAAGTTCGCCACCACAGGACCTGGCATGCTGCCTTTCATCTGTGACAGAAGCCGCGTGGTCAGTTGCATGTACCGGGTGGGAAAACGCTCCATCCCCTCGTCGGTGAGGATGTATACCAGGCGCGGTCGTCCGACGCCATGCCGTTCCTCCTGGCCTTCAACCAATCCTTCCATCTGGAGATTGGTAAGGTGGTGGCGGACAGAGATGGGGTTGATCCCTACCGCCTCAGCCAGCGCGTTAATCGTCGAACGGGGTTTTTCCAACAAGGTTTGCAGGATTTTGTCTCGCGTTGATTTCATGGGCAAAAGTATAACCTCCTCGCCTGAGTTTGTCAATATACTAGAAAAATATCATAAATATTTGACAATTTCGTCCAACCCTGCTATAATGCCGCAGAATTGATAAAAACGCCAGTAATGGCTTACATCGTACCGCGTAAGCGATAAATTCCCAGGAGTCTAAATAGTATGTCGCAACTTGAAATCAGGAACCTGCATGTCAGCATCGAAGACAAGGAAATCCTCAAAGGTCTGTCACTCACCATAAAACAGGGCGAGGTCCACGCCATCATGGGACCGAATGGCACGGGCAAGTCCACCCTTGCCTACACTTTGATGGGGCACCCCAATTACACCGTCACCGAAGGGGAGGTGATTTTCAAGGGTCGTAATGTTTTGGAGCTTGAACCCGATGAACGTTCCCGCGAAGGGATGTTCCTGGCTTTCCAGTATCCAGTCGCCATCCCCGGCGTGACCGTGGCCAACTTCCTGCGCTCGGCGCTGAATGCCCGCCGACGCGCCGCCAACCCCGACGACAAGGGCATGCCCATCCCTGAGTTCCGCAAGATGCTCAAGGAAAAGATGGACATGCTCAAGATGGATCACGGTTTTGCCGGGCGCTATCTCAACGACGGTTTTTCGGGCGGCGAGAAGAAACGCGCTGAAATTTTGCAGATGGCGACCCTCAAGCCAGAGATCGCCATTTTGGATGAAACCGATTCGGGCTTGGATATCGATGCCCTGCGCATTGTCTCGGAAGGCGTCAATGCTCTTTCCGGTCCAGAACTTGGTGTGTTGGTTATCACCCATTACCAGCGTCTGCTGAATTACATTAAGCCGCATTTCGTTCATGTGATGCTGGATGGGCGCATCGTCGAGTCGGGTGGACCCGACCTTGCCTTGCGCCTCGAAGAACATGGCTACGATTGGGTGCGCGAAAAGTACGAGGCTGTCGCCGAAGGGTAAATTTGTATATTGACCTTAGAGTTAAATAACGGAGAATCCAATGGCTGAAGATACAAAATTGAACGAGGATGCAAAAATCCTCGAAGAGATTGGTGATTACAAATACGGTTTTCATGACCGTGATGACAACTATGTGTTCAAGTCCGAAAGAGGTTTGAATCGCCAGGTTGTGGAAAATATCTCGCGCATGAAAGGCGAGCCGCAGTGGATGCTCGATTTTCGCTTGAAGGCGCTGGAGCATTTCCTTGCCCGTCCCATGCCCACCTGGGGACCTGAACTCAACGAGCTTGACCTTGACAATATTTTCTACTACGTCAAACCGACCGAGAAGAGCGAAAAGAATTGGGATGATGTCCCCTCGGACATCAAAAACACCTTTGATAAACTCGGCATCCCCGAAGCCGAGCAGAAATTTCTGGCTGGAGTGGGGGCGCAATATGAGTCTGAGATGGTGTATCATTCCATTCTGGAGCACCTTGAAAAACAAGGCGTGATTTTCCTTTCCATCGAGGATGGACTCAAACAACACCCTGATTTGTTCAGGGAATATTTCGGCACGGTTATCCCAATCGAGGACAATAAATTCGCCGCATTGAACTCCGCGGTTTGGTCGGGCGGATCGTTCGTTTACGTCCCCAAAGGCGTGAAAGTGGACTTGCCCTTGCAGGCTTATTTCCGCTTGAACACCGCCAACGTTGGACAGTTCGAGCGCACGCTCATCATTGTGGACGAAGGCGCTTCGGTGCATTATGTCGAGGGCTGTACAGCGCCTCAGTACACCAGCAATTCCTTCCACTCTGGCGTGATCGAAATCGTTGTCAAGAAAGGCGCCCGCTCACGTTATTCGACCATTCAAAACTGGTCCACCAATGTGTTCAACCTTGTAACCCAGCGTGCCATGGTTTTTGCGAATGCGACCCACGAATGGGTTGACTCGAATCTTGGCTCGAAACTGACCATGAAATACCCCTCCTGTTATCTGATGGAACCGGGCGCACACGGCGAGATGCTTTCGATGGCATTTGCCGGCAAGGGACAGATTCAGGATGCAGGCTCGAAGATGGTGCATTTTGCGCCGGACACAACCAGCAAGATCACATCCAAGTCCATTTCAAAGAACGGCGGACGCGCTTCCTACCGCGGGCTGGTCAAAGTCTACAAAGGCTCGAAGGGCGTCAAATCCAATGTGGTTTGCGATGCTCTTCTGCTTGACCCGCAATCCCGCTCCGACACATACCCATCCATTGAAATTGACGAGGACGATGTGACAATCGGACACGAGGCTTCGGTCTCCAAGGTGGGCGAGGAACAACTCTTCTACCTCATGTCACGCGGGCTTTCCGAAGAGGAGGCGACGAGCATGGTAGTGGCTGGCTTCATCGAACCGCTGGTCAAGGAATTGCCGATGGAATACGCGGTGGAGATGAATCGATTAATTCAACTTCAAATGGAGGGGTCAATCGGTTAATGTCAAAAGTCGAAGGTCGTAAGTCGTTGACCTTTGACTTTCAACCTTTGACCTCTGGAGTTCATATGCAAGAGAAACCAAAAGTATCTGTTACCCGAACCCGACGCGATTCTGCCGCAAGGGATTTTTCCTTCACGGCAGATTTCATCCCGGCCGATGGGTTGAAGGATGTCCGCGCCCAGGCTTGGGACGTGTTTACAAAATTCTCCATGCCCGTTACCGCCGATGAACCCTGGCGGCGCACCGATTTGCGGATGTTGCCCGCATCTGATTTTAGAGTTCCCTCAAAGGGTGCGTTCGAGGATTTGCCTGTTGTACCGGAAAACCTGCTCCAGCCGTTGACCGGCGAACAGCATGGCGGACAGATCACCCTTCTGCCCGGCGGCTCGTCTGTAAAACTTGATCCCGCCCTGGTTGGGAAGGGCGTGATCTTTACCGACCTCCGCACCGCCGAAAGAGACCATCCTGGATTGCTCAAAAAATTGATTGGCAGGATCGTCAAGCCCGATGATGGAAAATTTGCGGCGCTGGCCTCCGCGCTGGCGGGCAACGGCGTTCTGCTGCACGTCCCGCGTAACGTGCAGGTGGAGACCCCGCTTCATTCCGTGTTGTGGGGACCCGGCACGGATCTGGCTCATTTTTCCCACCTGATCATCAACGTGGATGATGGCGCTTCGGTGACATATGTTCACGAGGCGGCATCGCCCGATGAACCAGGTCACGCCATGCACGCTGGCGTGGTGGAAATTCACGTCGGGCAAAATGCCAACCTGCATTTTGTGGAATTGCAATCGTGGGGGCGCCACGTGTGGAACTTCTCCCATGAGCGAGCTCGTGTTGAACGCGGTGGCAACCTCGACTGGATCTTTGGCGCAGTCGGTTCACGTCTCACCAAAAATTTCTCGGACCTCGACCTCGTGGGCGAGGGCGCGCAGGGACGCATGTCAGGCTTCTATTTCACTGACGGAACCCAGCATCTCGACCATGACACACAACAGAATCACCTTGCGCCGCACACTACCAGCGACTTGTTGTTCAAAGGCGCCTTGAAAGGCAAGAGTCGTTCCGTGTGGCAGGGTATGATCTACGTTGCGCCCGGCGCTCAAAAGACGGATGGCTATCAGGCAAACCGCAACCTGGTGCTGGATGAACAGGCACGCGCGGATTCGATTCCCGGACTGGAAATCCTTGCGGATGATGTCCGTTGTACTCATGGCGCGACAGTGGGCAAACTTGAGAAGGAACCGCTGTTTTATCTGAAGAGCCGCGGCATCCCACAAGCGGATGCTGAACGTCTGGTGGTCGAGGGTTTCTTTGACCCGATCATGCAGCGCATCCCGTTCGAAGGCGTGCGTGAGCGGTTCCAGCAAGCCATTCAGGATAAGTTGTCAGGGTAAAATAACAAGACCGTCCCGTGAAAACTTGCGGGACGGTCAATACCGTCAGCGCAAATTGTGCCGACAGACTGGTATCAACCGTCAGTAAATAAAGAGGCGGAGGGCGTCTCTAAAATCCCAAAACAGGATGTGTATTATGGCAGTAAAAACGAAAGTCAAAACCAAGGCGGCGGTCAAATCCAAGGATGTAAAGAAATTAAAGCCCAAGGCAAATCCGAAACTAAAACCCGCGCGGAAGTTAATGGCAAAATCGGTGAGCAAAAGAAAGTCCGTTGAAACGACTGTCGGGGTGGCGATTTCGGTAAAACCTATGGCCAAACCGGTGGCACTGCCACCGGCGACAGTGGTGAAACGAGTGATTAACCCATTGATGGCGCGGCGTCCGATTGTCAAGCGCGCCCAGCGCTCAAACCAATTTTCCTACATGAAAGCCCCCGGACTCGAACACGAATTCCAGGTGGGTGACACGGTTGAGGTATTTTGCGACCATGAAAAAAGCCGCGAGCGGATTCGCGGCTGGGTGAAGGGTATCGTGGTACAAGTGGACTACAAGATGGTGGCAGTGCAGTTCCGCTCCAATGTTTATCTTACTGACGGCTGGATGGTGCCGGACCGCATCCTGTGGTATCCCCTGAACTCGGAACATATTCGCCCTGTTCTTGGCAAGAGGGCCGCTAAAGAAAAGGAAAAGAAAGATTTTATTCCGGATTATTAGCCCGGGCATATATCCTATGAAACTTGATGTAGCCAAAATCCGAAAAGATTTTCCCATCCTTGACCGTGAAGTGCATCCAGGCGTGCGCGTGACCTATCTGGATTCCACTGCCACGTCACAAAAGCCCGCGCAGGTGATTCAGGCGATGGACGATTTCTATCGCAAGTCGAATGCGAATATCCATCGCGGCGTGCATACGCTTGCCGAGGAATCCACCGCGCTGTATGAAAGCGCGCGCGAGCGGATCGCAAAATTCATCAACGCCGAATCGGCGCGACAGGTGATCTACACGCGCAACACGACCGAGTCGATCAACCTGGTGGCGTATACCTGGGCGCGTGCAAATTTAAAGCAGGGCGACCTCGTCATCCTGACTGAAATGGAACACCACAGCAACCTCGTCCCCTGGCACATGCTTCAATCTGAACGCGGGATCGAGCTGGATTTCATCCCCGTGACGGGGGATGGGCTGCTGGATTTGGCGGCATACAAAGTTCTTCTTGACCGCCGCCCGAAGCTGGTCTCGTTTACCCACATGTCCAACGTCCTCGGGACGGTTAATCCAGCCGCCGAGATTATCCGTCTCGCACACGAAGCGGGCGCGGTTACACTGGTGGACGGTGCCCAGTCCGTCCCGCATTTGCAAGTGGATGTGCAGGCTTTGGATGCGGATTTCTATGCCTTTTCGGCTCACAAGATGTGCGGACCGACAGGCATCGGCGCGTTGTACGGCAAGGTCGATCTGCTCGAAGCCATGCCTCCCTTCCTCGGCGGCGGCGATATGATTCGGGAAGTCAAACTGCGCTCGTTCCGACCGAATTCCCTGCCGCACAAATTCGAGGCTGGGACTCCAGCCATCGCTGAGGCGGTTGGCTTCGGCGCGGCTGTGGATTATCTCTCCGCAATCGGCATGGAAAAGATTGCCGCGCATGAACACGAGATCACCGAATATGCCCTGGAACGGCTGGAGGAAATCCCCGGCGTGAAGTTGTTCGGTCCCTCGGCGGATAAAAAGGGCGGCGTCGCGGCGTTCACGCTCGAAGGTGTTCACCCGCATGATGTGGCGCAGATTCTGGACCAGGACGGCATCGCCGTCCGCGCTGGACATCACTGCGCCCAGCCCCTGCACGAGAAATTTGGAATTCCAGCCACCAGCCGCGCTTCCTTCTATTTGTACAGCACGAAGGAAGAGGTGGATTTGCTGGTGAACGGGGTTTATAAAGTCAAAGAGATGTTTGGATAAAAATATCCGTCATTGCGAGGGCGGCAGCCCGAAGCAATCTTATGTGCCAGGAGGAGATTGCTTCGGCGGAAAATCATCGTCTCGCAATGACATGGGAGAATTATGGACGATCTCTATCGCGAAGTCATCATCGAGCATTACAAAAACCCCTCCTATCGCGGAAAACTCGATCCGCACGATATTTCATTTGCGGATAATAACCCGCTCTGCGGCGACCACATCCAGATCGATTTGCGGGTGGACGCAAGCGGTGTTGTTACCGATGCCCGCTTCGATGGTCATGGCTGCGCCATCTCGCAAGCCTCCGCCGACCTGTTGCTCGAATCCATCATCGGAAAACCGCTGGAGGAAGTGAAGAAACTCAACAAGGAATCTGTCCTTGAATTGCTTGGCATTGACCTCGGACCCGTGCGCTTGAAATGTGCCCTGCTCTCGTTGAAAGTTTTGAAGGCGGGAGTCTATGGGTTGCACGAAGCCAGCGACTCACTGGTGGAGTAGTATGTTCAACTACACAGCTTTTGACGAATCCAAAGCAGAATTTGTAGAAATTGCCCCCGCCTCCGAACTTCCCAACGGCGAACGGTTGTTTGTCGAAGTCGGTGATAAGCCGATTGTGATCTTCAATATTGCGGGACAACTCTTTGCCATCGGCGATGTCTGCTCTCACGATGAAGGTCCGTTGGGCGATGGGGATGTGGAAGGTCATAACGTCGTCTGTCCGCGTCACGGAGCAGAATTCGACATTCGGACAGGAAAGGCTGTCGCCATGCCTGCCGTGGTGGACATCCCCGCGTATCCGGTTCAGGTCAGGGATGGGAATATTTTCGTGGGAATACCAAAGGAATAGGTTTTACTTGCTTAAAAAAGCGCCCGTTTCTCGGAGCGTTTTTTTGATTCTGTTATGGGGTTACAGTGGGCGTGGGCTCTGACTCGATTGGCAAATTGGGACAAACCGCCTGATATGGCAGCGTATCCCCAATATATTTTTCCCATTCCACACGAGTGAGATTGCGTGGCATGACGTTGCAGGCATTTGCAATTAGGTCACCAGTCTGCCATGTCCACACACGAATGGTGCCATCCCAGCTTCCCGAGACTACAAATTTACCGTCCGGGCTGAATGCAACAGAGACAGCATCATGGATCATGCGTGCGATTTCCACTCCACTCTCGGCTTCCCACACGAGGGCGGTGCCATCACTACTTCCTGAGACCACAAATTTCCCATCGGGGCTGAAGTCTACAGAATGCACAGAACAATCATGAGTCATGCATGCGACTTCCTTCCCGGTGCTTACTTCCCAGACGTGGGCAGTGTGATCCCAACTTACGGAGACCACAAATTTTCGGTCGGGGCTAAAGGCGACAAAATTCACTTCCCCATCATGGGGCATGTGGGCAACTTCCCTCCTGATGCTCCTCTCCCAGAGGCGGGCGGTATTATCCCAACTTCCCGAGACTACATACCTGCCATCGGGGCTGAAAGCGACAGATTCTACAGTACCTTCATGGGTCATGCGGGCGACCTCCTCTCCGGTGCTTGCCTTCCACATGCGGGCGGTGTCATCCTCACTTCCCGAGACCACATACCTGCCATCCGGGCTGAAAGCAACAGAAGTCACGCCATACTCATGGGTCATGCGTGCGACTTCCTTCCCGGTCATTGCCTCCGAAACACGAGCGGTGTTGTCATCGCTTCCTGAGACCACAAATTTGCCATCCGGGCTGAAGGCAACAGAATAAACTGAATCATCATGGACCATGCGTGCGACTTCCTTCCCGTTGCCTGCTTCCCAGACGCGGACGGTACCATCCCCACCTGAGACCACATACCTGCCATCGGGGCTGAAGGCAACAGAAGTCACGTACTTATGGGTCATGCGGGCGATTTCCTTCCCTGTGTCTGCCTCCCAGATGCGGGCGGTGCCATCCTGACTTCCCGAGATCACATACCTGCCATTAGGGCTAAAGGCGACAGAAGTCACGCTATGCTCATGGGTCATGCGTGCGACTTCCTTCCCGCTGCCTGCCTCCCAGACACGGGCAGTGTGATCCTCACTTCCCGAGATCACAAATTTACCATCCGGGCTGAAGGCGACAGAATGCACCAAATACTCATGAGTCATACGGGCAACTTCCTTCCCTGTGTCTGCCTCCCAGACGCGGGCGGTGCCATCCTGACTTCCCGAGATCACATACTTGCCATCGGGGCTAAAAGCGACAGATTCTATAGTGCCTTCATGGGTCATGCGTGAGACTTCCTTCCCGGTGCCTGCTTCCCAGACGCGGGCGGTACCATCATCACCACCTGAGACCACATACCTGCCATCGGGGCTTAAGGCAACAGAGACCACCCATCCATCATGGGTCATGCGGGCAATGGGCTGCGCGGCAAAATTGTCGTTTAGTAATACTTGAGATCCTTCACTGGTGGGGAATATCTTCAAAGACTGGACGGCAAGCAGGGCCGCGACCATTTGTTTTGAACTTTTGGTCGCGTTGAGCGCCTGTGCCTGTAATGCCAGTTGGCGGGGAAGAAAACGGCTAGTCGGGAAATCCCAGCTCCACTTTTGTTGGCATCTATGTTTCTTCAGTCACTGATGTTGCCTTATGGAAATGTCACATCGTAATCGGCCTTCCAGAACATATCATTGCTCGGATCATCTGTGTTGATAAAAATGTTCACAATATAATGTCCTTCCTTCACGGGATTCCCGCCGGAACGCCATTTATAGACATAGTCCTCGATCACCCAGGAATTGCATTCACCGCCGCTATCGCCGAAGATGCAGTAGGGGGCATTCTCTTCCACCGTATTAAACACTTCACTTCCATCATCTGCAAAAACGACAAAGTTTACATTCTTGATGCCTTCGTCTTTACCGGCATTTTTTCCATTCAATTGCAGCCTCACCTGGATGATCCCATTATTGCGGGCTTTGACTTCACAATCATAGAATGTGCCGTTGCCGATGCCGCACGTACCGTCAATCACGGAGCTCGAGGCTCTTGGCGGAGTGGGCGCTGGCGGCGGCTCAACCGCCAGAGGAGCCAGATTTGTCAAATCAATGTTGCATGAGACGTATTGACTTGCGGCATTAACCCAGCCTTTTTGTCCATTGCTCGAATTCTGTATCATGACCCAGCTTCCAGTGGGGACTCCCTGCGGGTTGTAGGCCAGAGGTACCAAAACGGTATTTTGGGGAAGTGTATCGATTGGGTCGCTGTAAGCTTGACCGGGGCCTTTGCGCAAATTCAAATCTTGAAGCGTGGTGCATTGAGGTCCGGTGGTGGCGGTGGGTTGCGGGGTGTCGGTTAATACAGGAATAATGGTTGTCGCTTCGAGAGGTGTTTCTGCGGTGGGGGAAGGTTGCCCCTGCATAGGTTGGTTGTCTGTGGGCGATTGGTTGACTTCAGTGGGGGCAGCAGTGATGCCAAGGTTGCACGATAGGGAAAAAATAACGATAAGAGAAACAACCAGCCAGCGTATATTTCTTTTGCTTTCCATGACTAGCCTCCGTTCAGGTTATTAAAGCTGTTTTTAACATCCTGTAAATAGGGTTCGCATCTTAATCCGATAATGTCGTTTGTGATAATCAGGTCGGCGGTGTTGTCGCCCTGCCTGATGCACAGATCGAAGGAGTCCATTGATTTTTGATATGCTACAAGAGCGTTTGGATAATCCTGCACCAGTTCGTGGGCATATCCCAGCCATTGATAGGCTTCACCGAGGTATTCGTAATTCTGGGCGAGATACCTGCGATAGGATTCGTGTTGGCTCACGGATTCTTCAAATATTCCAACGGTTTGTTCAAGGATCGAAATTGATTCTTCGATTGCCTTGACTGCGGCAGGCGAGTCACCGTCTAACGCATTAATGATTCCTTTTAACTTATAGGCGTTTGCCAGGGAAATACGTGCCAGGTCTTCAATTGGCGTTCCATATTGTTTTGCATCCGGCTTGAGGTCGACTGCCTGCTGATAGGCATGGATGGATTTGTCCAGCAGTTGGGTTGCTTGCGGATCCATTTCGCTGTTTGCAGATTGGGATTTGTCCACAAGATGTGCGGACTGTTTCAAGTAAACTCCACCCAGCCCGATGTATGCCCGCGCATATTGTGGATTAATTTCGGCGGCGTTCTGGAAGGCGGTTTCGGCCTTTTTCCAGTATTCAGCCTGGATGTCTGGCGGCTGTTCGTCCGACATGAAAAGGTATTCCCGCCCGATGAAGAACTGAATCACTTCTGATCGCGGCTCGAATTTTTCCGCTTCGAGAAATGCATTCAATGCATCCTGGGAGTTTCCAAGTTGGACCTGCGACAACCCCATTGCGATCCATGCAATTGCGCCGGATTGTCTGCCGAGTTCGTTTTTGATGCCGGGTCCCGGGTTCTCCATATCCGCGATGCGGATGGGCTCGCTGATTTCGTAGATGCCTTGTATGTCTTCGAATTTATATTTGTTTTGCGGGGCGATCCAAAATTTTGTAACCAATTTTGGCGGAGTCTGGCCGGTATCGATGTAGCCAAATAACAATACATTGGCGTTGATGTCCGCTGCATAAGTCTCAGCATTACTTTCATTTGTCATTGAGACATGCGTGCGGCTGAATATATTTGCCTGTTTGGGCCAGATCAATAAGTTTGGGTCATCCTTGAGTTCGTCTTGTAAATAAGTGGTAGCCCATTGACTGACCAGCTGTCCTGTTTTTGACTCGGTTAATTTTCCGTCTGCTCCAGACTCGCCAAAATCCGCAACTGCGATATTGAAAATCCCATCCATTTTGCGGGGTGTGAAGACGCCCGCTGCCATGAGCGCAACCATGATTGCCGCGAAGCCAAGTATGGCGGAAACTCCAATCAGCGTCCATTGGGTTTTACGGGCGCGAACTAATCGGGACTCACGTCCGCTTTCCACTTTTGAGACCTTTTGGCTTTCAGTAAGGAATTCCTGCTCGGCGACGTTTAATAGACCTTGGTTTGTTTTTGCCCATTCGAGCGCCTGTTTTAACTTCACGCCTCTATAAAGCGCGCCGTGGTCACGCTTAAGTTTTAGCCAGTCGTTTGTGTCCTCGCTTAACTCCTGATGAATGATCAACCCGTGGCGGTCCTGGTTGATCCACTCGCGCAATGTTGGCCATTCGTGGATCAGTGCCTCATGGGCCACTTCCACTTCACTTTGGTTGCTGACCGCATTCTTAACAACGAGGCGCGCATTGATCAATTTATCGAGCAAACCTGCCGTCGCGGCGGGGTCGCTCCCGACAGGGATCAGTTCCTGCAACATCACGCGCCGGCGTGTATCGCGTCCCTCGTTGCCCTCGTCGAGCCGCGTCAGACGCAGGAATATGTCGCGAAGTTGATCCCGCTCAACGTCCGAGCATGAAGCGAAGATGTCTTCTGCGGTGCTGGCTATCGCTTGTTTGACACCCCCGAACGCGCTATATTCATCCACCTTCAGCCAGGTCCCATGGCGTCGTTTCCATAAAATCCATAAGGCATGCTGCAGGAGCGGCATTGCGCCCGGCTCGCCAGCTACATCGTCAAGGATCTGTTGGACGAGATTCGATTCAAAGCGCAGTCCAACCACTCCCGCTTGTCCTTCGATGGAGCGCCTCAGCTCTTCGGCGTCCATGGGGGATATGATGATTTGACGTGTTTCGAATCGATCTTTTAGTTGGGGATAAGGCGCTACCTCTCCGAGGAAATCTGCGCGCATGGTGACGATGACTTTTAGTCTGCCAACTTGTTCAAGCAATCGGGAAATGAATTTATTTCTAACATCCGCATCCTTGTTTAGTGCAAACAATTCCTCAAATTGATCAATGACAAGAAGCATGTCGTCTTTTGTAAGCGCAAGAGTTGCGTCAAGATTTTTTATTGCCTCTGCGCCGGGTCTGAAGATGACGTATTCGCTGCCGAGCGTTGGAATGACACCAGCCATCACGAGCGACGATTTGCCCGAGCCGGGGCTTCCCAGAACGGCAAGAAACGGATGCCCTTTGATTCGCTGGATGAGTTTCTTTACCAGTTCTTCGCGCCCAAAAAAAAACTCACTATCTTCCGGGCGAAAGGATTCCAACCCACGAAATGGTGAGCGAGAATCATAGGCAGGTGGATTTTTTCCTGCACATAAAGCATGGAAGGAAACGTCCATTACTTCCAAGCTCATAGATTTGATTGTCTTGAGCGTTTCTTCGTATTGTTTTTTGAGCGTGGGACTGAGGGAGTTTATGTCTGAACTCAGGGTCGCACGCATTTTTTTTGCAAGCGCTGAAAATCGATCCTGTAAAATTGGCGCGCGATCGGGCAGGAGTTCGGCAAATCGAGCAAGTCCGTTTTCGATCTCAGCATTGGAAAAAGTTTCATCCTCTTCGGTGGCGTAGTTATATATATTGCCGACGTGGATATTCCCACTGACATCTCCCCCAATCTCAATTTTGCCAATTGCGATGCTGTTTTCTTCAGCACTAACGCTATCTTTCTCCGACTTTTCCTGCTCAGGCATGGGACTGCTCCGTTCTGATACCATCACTTCTTCTTTCGGTTGGACCTGTTTTCGTTAACCAAGTTGTTGCTTCCGATGGTGATATTTCCACTCAAGTTGCCGCCGACCTCGATCTTGCCTACACCAATACTTCCATTCGTCGCTACTGCGCCATCGCCAATGTTACTGACCTGTCCCTGCGCTTCCTTGAGTATGGATTGTAAAGTAGCGGCGAACCATTCGTCTTCTTTTAAAACCTTTTTTAACTGGAGCACAAATGCGTCCTGATTGTCGGGTTCGTCCGCTTTTTTGACCAGATCATTTGCGACACTTGAGGCAGTTGGATTCCCTTTGAAGCGTGAGACGATTGTTTCCCAGACTTTGCCAACCTTATCGGGCAGGCGTGCCCCGGCTTCTTCCATGAATGATTCACCAAGTTTTGCAAGGTAGGGCGCGAGAAGGGAGGTGGCGGCTGTGGCAAGGGTTGTTGGGTCCATGAGTTTCTCCTTCTTAATTTCTTTTGTGCCTTCTTTATTGGAATTAAAGGATTTCAGGATAGTCAGGATTTTCCGAGTCCCTTCAGTAAATTCCAGGGCGGTGAAATCCACGTATTGGACTCGCCTCAAGCGAAACGGTATATCGCAGGGTTCCAATAAAATGGGCAGGATCTGTTTGCCATGGTCCAACGCATATCCGATTTCGTCCTTTACGTTTTGCGATGCAGTGGCTTTGTTGGAAAGCAGGACAAGGAAGGTCTCGCTGGAGTTCAGCCCTTTGACAATTTCATCATCCCAGCGTGTGCCGGTTTGAATGTCCGTGCTGTCAAGCCAGACCTCGTAACCTGCCTGCTCAAGGCTTTTTGTTAATTTGTCCGCAAAAGTCGTATCGGTATGCGAGTAACTGATAAAAACATGCATTGATATACGTTCTCCATGGTCCGGGTTCATTATATAGTTTTTGGATAGGAATTGTCAATAAAAAATGACAAAAAAACTCCCGACGGGAGGAAAATTCGTCGGGAGAGATGGTTTGAAGGGCTATTTTTCGAACTTTCCGACGATTCTCAAAATGTCGAAGCCTTCCGCAAAGGGAATTTCCGCCACCGCGCCGTGCCGCACCATGATCGAGCGGGTCAGTTCGCTGTTGAAATAATATTTATCTCGGTAGGTTTCATATTGTGAAAGAGCCTCGATTTTCTTTTGAACGTCCTCCTCGGTGACTTCCACCAAAAAGTGCGGGAAGAATCCGTACGAGGAGCGGACAACGTCAAAACCGAGGACGGTGATCCCGCGATAGGCGCGCAGGGCTTCATCGGTCATCGTGAGATGGTCCTGGTGGACGTCCTGCTTCGAGTGGACGAAGATCAGGTCGGGCTGGAAGGTTTTGCGTAAATCCAAAAAATATTCGAGGATTTCCTGCCGAGCATCGGGGAAGACACGCGTGGTGAAGGGGCCGAAGACGACCTTGTCATCGGGCACGCCCAACACTTTCATCGAACGCAGATGTTCATCTTTGACATTTTTTAAATCAGGATTCTTCTGGTTGTCCGAAAGCGTAACGCACAAAATTTCCGTTTGGTTGACGATGTGGTGAATCAAAGCGCCGCAGCCAATCTCGATGTCGTCGGGATGCGCGCCGAGAAAGAGAACCCGTTTGCCGAAGAAATTCATTATCTATTTGTCCAGTACCGCGTAAGCCCTGACGGGAAATGTTCCCATCGCCTTCACCTTGACGGGAGCCGCATGAAATCTGAATCCGCTGTCGGGGAGCAGGTCGAAGCCGCACATGTGCTCGCAGATGGGGATTCGATTCCCAAGCAGAATCGTATGGACGGGGCGTGTCCCGTCTGTGGTGTCGTCGATGTTGTAGGTGTCGACTCCGACGAAGGCTGATCCTGCTTCGACGAGCCACTCCGCCGCGTCTTTGGTCAGGAACGGATGACCTTCGTAATATTGCTCCGTGTTCCAGTGCCGCGCCCAGTCCGTGTGGACAAGCACAGCCTTGCCTTTCACGTTGATGCCTTTGAACGCCTGAGCCGAAATTGCCCGTCCCAGGCTTTGCGCGCGGACGACAACTCCCTCCAGGTCAACCAGCGACTCAAGCGGAAGTTCGGAGAGGTCAATGCCATCGGCGAAACGGTGGAAGGGGCTGTCCACGTAGGTCCCCGTGTTTGCCACCATTTCGATCTTGCCGATGTGAAACTCCGTGCCCCCTGAGTAGTGACTTCGTGAGTCTTCCCGTGAGAGGTAATCGCAGAGGATGGGCGCGGGCAGACCTTTGTAGGTGACTAGCTCATGCTCGACGGTGTGACTGAGATCGATCAGCTTCCTTCTCATGGCTATTTGGTGGCGAGAATCCCGCCGACCACCTTGGTCATGACCAGCTTGCCATCACGCTTAAACCAGCGTGTAGCCACATCAGTAATCTTTCCAATCAACGCTTCGTACTCATCCTTGCCATTGAACATGGAAGTCCACAGCTTGCGGTCTTCGCTCAAAGAGGCGCGGACGTAATCGATGAACGGCGCGACTTTGGGGAAGGTAAGGTGGTTTTCAAACTTGTGTAACTCTGCCTTGGCAAAGATTTTGCTAATGGTGTTGAAGATGTCGCCTTTGAAGCGGGAGGAACCAGGCATGGGCGGGATGGCTGCGCCTGTGGCTTCCTTGATGATGTCGTAGAACATCTGCTTGTTTTCTGGCAGAGGACCTGAGACAAAGAGCCGTCCACCGGACTTAAGAACGCGATGCGCCTCGCCGAAGGTGAAGTCCAAATCCGAGGCGTAGTAAATGGCAAAAGCGGAAGTGCACAGGTCGAAGGTGTTGTCGGCGAACTTGAACTTTTCGTTGAAGTCCAAAAATTGGAAGTCGATGTCCGCGCCAACGGCTTTGTTCTTCTCACGAGCCTTGTCGAGCAGTTCCTCGGAGAAATCTCCACCAGTAATTTTTGCGCCGCCTTTGACGTAATCATTAAACAGGAAGCATAGCTTTCCCGCGCCGCAGCCCACGTCAAGGATGTTCATGCCTGCCTGTGGTTTGAGCAGGTTGTTCGTCCAGACGTCAATGTTGGCGGAGCCATATTTCTCGTGGATGTCGATGCGCATGAGCAGGTCTTTGCTGGGTTCCGAATAGTTGATTTTCATTGATTCTCTCCTAATTGTAGTGACGACTTTAGTCGTCCATATAAAGTGGCTGAAGTCGCAACTACGAAATTGTTTTTGTGATTATACCAAAGGGAAATCAAAATTCAATCGATGAATTTTGGGAGGTCATGCTAAGCGGTGTATCCCCGCTTTGTGAGTTAGTTCCAATGCCTGTTGATATTCCTCTGTGGTAGGGTGGCGGTTGATCTCCCTAAAGCGCGTTGAGTCCACTTTCCAGGCGGGGTGGTATTGCTCCATCAAGTTGACGTAGGTGTTTGGCGAAATCTTGCGCGATATGAACTTCATCACCTGCTCTGTGCCAGCTACACTGCTAGGCATGACGAGATGGCGCACCAGCAGCCCGCGCCTTGCGATGCCGTTTTCATCCAGTGCCAGATCACCGACCTGCCTGTGCATTTCCTGCAATGCGGCTTGTGCCACTTTGGAGTAATCCTTCGCCAACAGGTATTTCAGCGAGAAAACTTCACTGCACATTTTGAAATCGGGCATGTGGATGTCGATTACGCCATCCAGCAACCGCAGGGTCGGGACTGAGTCATAGCCTGATGTGTTGAAAACAAGGGGAAGTCTCAAGCCACGTTCCACTGCCAGCGGAAGCGCCTCCAGAATCTGCGCGACAACATGACTCGGTGTGACAAAGTTGATGTTATGACATCCCAACTCCTGCAATTCCAACATCATCTCAGCCAAACGTTCTGGCGGGGCTTCGGGAAAGTCCCCACTCTGGCTGATGTCATAATTCTGGCAAAAAACACAACGCAGGTTGCATTGCGCGAAGAAGATCGTGCCGCTGCCCATTTGTCCGCTCAGGCAATCCTCCTCGCCGTGATGCGGAAAATAACTGCTGACCCGCGCGTACCTGCCGATCTTGCAAGTCCCCAGCTGATCTTTGAATCGGTTTGCGTTACACCGTCTTGGACAGTTACTGCAACGCTCCAAACCAGCAAGCGCCTGCTCGGCACGACGTCCCAACTCCCCGCTTCGGTAAAGTGCAAGATATGACGGTTCGTTATCCATGCCTTTATTATCACATAAAAATGTCCCTTCAATCGAAATCAATGCATGGCTCCGAACTCGTGATAAAATCCGCGCACTGGAGTCACTATGGCGAACAAAATACAAGCAGTAAAAGGCACACGAGAATTCTATCCCGAGCAGATGGCGCTGCGGAATTTCATCTACAAGAAGATGAGCGAAGCCGCGACCTCGTTTGGGTATCAGGAATGGGACGCGCCGTTCATCGAACCGATTGACCTGTATGCGGCGAAGTCAGGCGAGGAACTGGTCAAGAAGCAGTCTTTCACCTTCACTGACCGCGGCGGCGACTTTGTCACCCTGCGTCCCGAACTCACGCCGAGTTTGGCGCGGATGATTGCCGCAAAGCAGGGCGAGTTGACCTTCCCTGTCCGCTGGTGGTCGTTCGGTCCGTTCTGGCGTTACGAACAACCGCAGAAGGGTCGCACCCGCGAGTTCTTTCAGTGGAACGTGGACATGCTTGGAGTTGACTCTCCCGAAGCGGATGCGGAAGTCATTGCCATCGGCGTCACCTTCATGAAGTCGGTTGGACTCACCCCCGAACAGGCGACAGTTTACGTCAACAACCGTAAGCTGATGAATGCGGAATTCGACGCCTTGGGTATTCCGCAGGAGAAGCGGGTGGATGCCTTGAACCTTGTAGACCGCCGCTCAAAGATGACTCCCGCCAACTGGGATACCTACGCCCTTGAGATTGGTCTGTCCCAATCCCAACTCGACGGCTTGCGGGCTGTTCTCGATAACTTTGACCTGTGGAAAAAGGACGAGGAACTGACGCGCCTCTTTGCCGCCCTCGAAGCGTTGGGCGTGAAGGAATACGTCAAATTCGACCCCAGCATCACGCGCGGACTTTTGTATTACACAGGCACGGTTTTTGAAGCCTTCGAGACCAGCGGCTCGTTGAAACGCGCCATTCTCGGCGGCGGACGCTACGACAACCTGCTTGCCGACGTGGGCGGACAGCCGCTCCCAGCCACCGGGTTTGCGATGGGCGATGTGGTCATCGGAATCGTTTTGCAGGAATTGGGACTCGTTCCAGAATTTATCCCCAGCCCCGCGCCTGTCCTCGTGACGGTCTTCGATAAAAGCCTGTTGAGCGAATCCTTCTCCCTGGCGGCTGAACTCCGCAGCGCAGGCTTGAAGGTGATGTGCTACCCCGACGCGGTCAAACTGCAAAAGCAATTCAAATTTGCCGACAAAATGAAGGTTAGCATCGTCGTCACTGTGGGACCAGACGAAGCGGCGAACGGTCAGGTGGCGGTGAAGAATCTGGGCAGTGGCGAGCAGGTCATCGTCAAACGTGAAGCCGCCGCCGAGACAATCAAAAATATCCTTGCGGGCGCTGCACCCTAATGGTACAATATCGCCCGTTTCCAGTACGGAGCCTGTAGCTCAATGGCAGAGCGCTACACTGTGGATGTAGATGTTGTGGGTTCGAAACCCATCAGGCTCCCCAAAAGAGTCTCCCATGCGGAGGCTCTTTTTTGTTGAACTACCACTTGGCATGATGTTCTTCCGCAAAACCGATCAGGTCTTTGATCTCAATCTTTTCACCGTCATCGGCAATCGCAAAACCGTTGTAACGCCCAAACATCTGATGGACCAGGCTGGTGATGATTCCCAAATTGGTTTGTGCGAGACGGTCTTTGAACGGAGTGAAGGTCAGGTCGAGGCGTCCTTCGCTGTCGGTGAATTTCCACGGCTTCATGTAGTCGCCGGAGATGTAGTCGAACTTGACCTGCTCTAGCTTATGGATGCAGTTGCTCAGGATGACCGCGTTCTCGCCCGCCTTCGTGAGGTCGCCGAAGCCACAGCCGAGGTTTAGCCCGATGGTTCGCCCATCGGCGAGGAAGCCCGAAGTGCTCGCCCAATTCCAGTAGGATTGATATTCCCACACACCGCGCCCCCAATCCAGCGAGCCAAGACAAGTCTTGGGGTCGAGTGTTTCGGTCAGGTCGCCGTATTTGACGAATCCGCTGGCGGGCATACAGTTGATCTTGCGGTTCCAGTAGAAACGCTTCTGCCCAATCGGAATGACGATGTTCATCGACTCGTAGCCAGGCGGCGTTTGCAGGTCGATCTCCGCCTGAATGCCGCGCCCGTTGTGGAATGCCTCCCACGCAACGGAGAGGTGACGATGGTCGGCGTGGACGGTGAAATCCAGCTTGAGGTTTTTATCTGCAAAGTGGCTGTGACCTTCCGTCGAATTGCGCGGCAGTTCCACACCTTTTCCAAACGGGACGACGATTCCCTCCTCGTGTAGTTCGCCTGTTTCAAAGTCCATCGTGTAGACGAAGAGATTGCCCGCGTAGCCCAAGTCCGCGATGGTGGCGGAGAAAAACCGTCGCCGACTGAACACGGCGTAGTAGTCCCAGCGTTTGACGCGGAAACGCTGCAAAGGCTTGATGGCGTAGAAGTTGACCAACTCGAGATTGCAGTCAAGGATGGGTTGTCGCGCCCAGCCGACTTGGGCAAGGCTGCCGTCGGCTTGAAGCAGTGGACCAGGGTGAGTGAGTTCGGTTTGCATGGTTACTCCAGGGATTAATTTCCAACGACGCCAGGGTGACGTGTATACGACCAATGTGTCTGGATGATCTTCCAACCATCTTCGCCCCGACGATAGACTTCAGTGCAATTCCAGCGTGAGGCTTTATCACCAGTATAGGAGGCGTAATTGAAGGTGAGGATAGCCAGATCACCGCTGATCTGCACGTGGGGGTTGATCAACTCAAAGCGGTCGAAATGCACCTGTCCCCAAATTCCTTTGTAGTATTGAGTCAGGGCTTCGAGACCGTCAATCCGTTTTTCGAGATACGGGTCGAAATAAACCACGTCAGGGGCGGTGATTTGGAGGAAACCCGATGGGTCACCGTTTCCCCAGCGTCTCAATGCGGCGCTTTCCATCGCAATGAGGGTTTCAGTGATTTCCTGTTCCATTGACATGTTGTTTTTCCTTGTTGCTCAATGGCTGCGAATTTATTCGCTTGCCTAGATTATTGCATCTTTTTCTGAGTGTAGCCCAATCTCCAATGAGTGACAAGTGAGTTTATACTTGTCCCATGTTTACTCCCGAAAAATTCAACACCTTTTCCCTGCAATCGCGTCCAATCGTAACGCGAATACTTGCCTCTGCCATGAATGCCGTGGACGCGAGCGCGGCGGTCAAGAATCATTTGCACGAGAATCCTTTACCACCCGCGAAGCACGTTTTTGCTTTTGGGTTGGGAAAGGCAGCCTGTGCAATGACCTCGGCTTTGGCGGACTCGACGGAACTGGTTGAAGGACTTGTCATCACCAAACATGCAGACCCTTCCATTGCCTCTCGACTACGCTCAAGGCGGATTGCTGTTATGGAAGGGAATCATCCAGTCCCAGGCATGGGAAGCGTGAACGCAGGGAATGCCGCGTTGAAATTCGTCTCCCAACTCACGCGGGATGACTTACTGGTCTGCCTAATCTCGGGCGGCGGTTCGGCATTGATGACCGCTCCGCGCATTTCGCTCGACGATTTGCAGGCACTCACCTCGGCTTTGCTGGCTTGCGGTGGGCGCATTGACGAGATCAATACCTTGCGCCGGCATCTGGACCAACTCAAGGGCGGCGGGCTGGCGCGTGCTGCCAACGGAGCACAAATTGTCAGCCTGATACTTTCGGATGTGGTAAACGATTCCATCGAGGCGATTGCCTCAGGTCCCACCGCGCCTGACCCGACAATGAATGCCGATGCACTGTCCATCATCGAGAAGTACGATTTGAAGGATAAGATTCCCGCCGCTGTACTTTCATCCCTGCGTGAGACGCCAAAACCCGACAACCGAATCTTCGAACGGGTGCAGAACAAAATCATCGCCAGCAATTCGATTGCCTTGCATGCCGCCCAGTCTGAGGCGCAAGCCGAAGGATTTGAAACCAAAATTCTTCGCGCTGATTTGCAAGGCGAGGCAAGTCTCGTCGGGCGAGAGATGGCTTTGCAGTTGCGGGAGTCGATTCAAAAAATGAAACGCCCATTTTGCCTGTTAGCGGGCGGCGAGACGACGGTCACATTGAGGGGAAAAGGGAAGGGGGGACGGAATCAGGAATTGGCGCTAGGCGCGGTGGATGCGTTGGCTGGCTTGGAAGATGTGCTGCTGATCTCGCTTGCAACCGACGGCGAGGACGGCCCCACTGACGCGGCTGGAGCCGTCGTCACGGGTGAATCCGCTCAAACGGCGAAAAGGCTTGGGATGTTCGCCGCAGATTATTTGTCCAGAAATGACGCGCACACTTTTTTCGATGCGCTGGGCGATCTCATTCGTACAGGCCCCAGCGGGACAAATGTCAATGACCTGATGCTTTGTTTTGCGTTCTAGACTTTGTTGATTACAGACCAGATTTCCACAGGGTCTCTCATGCCGGTGAGCTGAACTGCTCCAAGCGGCACGGTGTGGAGTCGCTCGCGGTTCTTGCCGAGCGCGAGGTAGGTCCAGCCGCTGATCAGGATGTCGTGATCGGGGAATTGCTTGTTCAGCCCGTCGATGCGCGCTGCCAGGTTGACGGTCCGCCCGATGACTGTATATTCCTGTCGATCATTGGAGCCGATGGCGCCTGCAAGCGCCACTCCGGTGTTGATGCCCACTCCCACGCGCAAAGGCGGTTTGCTGTCCTTCGTCAGATGGGCGTTCAATTCCTTGATTGCCGCGCGAATCTCCAACGCGGTGAGCACGGCCTGATAGGCGCTATCGTCCACGTCACGCGGTGCGCCATAAATGATGAGCGTACTGTCCCCGCCAAACTTGTTGACCATACCGCTGTGTTTTTGCGCGGCCTGCACCACGATGGGGAAGAAACCGTTCAACAGGGTGACGATCTCTTGTGGGGAATGGTTTTCGGAGAAGGTGGTGAAGTCGCGGATATCGCAAAACAAAACCGATACGCTGCGATTCTCGCCCTCGAGCTTGACCTGCCCTGTGCGGATGGCGTCTGCCACCTCATGGCTGACAAATCGCCCGAACATGTCGCGCAGCCATTCGCGTTCCTGTAGCTGCTCCGCCATCTGGTTGAACGCCACTCCAAGCTGACCAATCTCATCGCCCGACAGATATTTGACACGCTGAGTCAGGTCGCCTGATTTCAGGCGCGAGACGACCGTGTTTAAGTCCATCAGCGGATGCGTGATCTGCCGCGAAAGAACAAGGGTCAGGACTGCTCCGATAAGCAAGGTGATAACAGCCAGTACGATGCCCTGCTGGGTGATCGTACTGATCTTTTTGTCCAGCGGCGCGGTGGAGAAGGCGGCACTGACTGCCCCCAATGGCTGGTTTCCCAAAATAATCACGCGCCCGGTGACCAGTTGGTTTTCCTCCCACTTGGCGTACATGCTGTCAGGGTTGTACGATATCAACATCTTCCCAAGTGGATTAACCTGCTGTGAGAATAACGCGGTACTCTGGCGGGAATCCACCAGTATTTTTCCTTCTACGTCGTATACGATGAATGAAATGACGTCGGGATTGTCGCTGATTTGAATGGCAAGGTCGAGCAATTCGTCCAGTTGAAGACGGTAAAGTGGGTCGCGAAGCGTGAGCGAAGTAGTCTCTAGAAAGAGGTCTGCCTGCTCGATGAGTTCCTGCCTAAAACTGGCGCGTTCCCGCTGGATGGAGATGAACGACAAGGCGAGCACTGTCAGCGTGATGAGCAGGCTCACCAGGCTTGCGATCTTGCTTCCGAGGGACAGATTTTGCCAGCGTTTACGAAGCATGTGAAAAGGTTAGGGCAGTGGAATATTCTTCACGAGTTCCATCATCTCGCGCATCCGGCTTGTTGCTGCGTCAACGCCTTCGGGGAACGTGTCGAAGCGGGTGGTCTGGAATTTCTCCAGCGCAGTCTTTGCATTGGGATCTTCGTGCATGGTCATCAGGGCGTTGAGGATGGCCTTTTGTAATTTGGGTTCCAACCCCGCGCGAACCACCCCCACCTGACGCGGTGTGGATTCAGTTCGGGCCAGTTCGACTAGCTTTTCTGTTGCTTCGCGTGGAAAGGCGATATCGAAGTTATAGTCGTCGGTCACGCCCGCAGGAGTTAATCCGCTCAACACCCATTGCAAAACGTTCTGGTCGTCATAGGCAAATACGAACCCGACTTCCTCATTCCCGACGGAATTGCTGGTATTTGCCTTGCCGCTCAACGTCAAGCCATTCTCGGCAAGATACACAGCGGGCAGCAAAAAACCCGAAGTGGAGTATGGCGCGTCCATTGCGACCATTTTCCCTTTCAGGTCTTCAATCCCAGTGATGCCGCTTTCCTTGCTGGCAAAAATGACACTCTTGTAGGTCTCCACGCCAAACCTCCAACGGCGCAAAACAATCTGTGCGCCGGAAGCATCGCTGATCAACGTGGCGGGATAGGTACTGTCGAAATACAGGTCAACTTCGCCATCCTTCAGCATCTGGATCATGTCTTCAGTGGATGTCGCTATCTTGACCTTTCCGCCGGTGATTCCGTAGTCCGCAAGTTGGGTGGCGAGGTAGCCAGCAATGGGCTGTGTCCCTTCGATGACCTCAGCCGGGTCGTCGGAGATGTCACCAAACACGATAAAGCGCTCTTCAACGGGCGCTTGTGTAACCGGCGGTTGTGTCGGTTGAAGTACGGAATTGGTGCAGGAGGCAAGAATGAAAATCAGTGCGACAAAGAAATAATGCGTCAGTTTTTTTGGCATGGAAAACCTCGGCCAGGATTTTTTACTTGCCGCCGATTATACCTGACGGGGCATCAATAATCATTTCAATAAGATGTACAAATCAGATTTTGAGATCAGGGAGTTTGCCCTCTTAAATTCCCCCATTTCAGTCATGATTCGCAAAGAGACTTTTCCTCTTATGCCAGTTGGTGGCTTCCTGATAGGCATAGCCGGTGCGAAGTACGCCGGCTTCATTCCAGGCCCGTGACACGATTTGCAGGCCAATGGGCAGTCCGTCTTTGGTGAATCCACAGGGGACGCTCAAAGCCGGGAGACCGGTCAGGTTGAAGGGCGCGGTGAAGCGGGTCAACTGGCGGGCGCGTTCCACGGCATCCTCTCCTTCGAGCACAGGCGCGGGAATGGGAGTTGTCGGCAGGATGAGCATGTCGTAGCTGTTAAGCAATACCTCGCATTTTCTTCTCACTTCAACCTGGATGCGCCTTGCCAGGGCATATTCGGTGGATGTGAATGCCGCGCCTGTTTCCAGTCTTTGGCGAACGTCTGCGCCAAACCAATCTGGATGTTCCTTTAGCCTATCACGATGAAACGCAGCTCCGTCAGCCTGGGTCATCAATGCATTTGCAAGCGCGCCTTCCCTGAGGAAGTCCACATTTTCTTCGATGATAATCGAACCCTGAGCGACTAGTACTTGTGCGGCCTGATGAACGGCTTCCAATACCTCCGGATCGGCTTCTTCAATGAAGTTTCCAACTGCAAGCGCAACTTTACGATCTTTCATGGTGTCTCTTAGATGGCTGGAATAATCGCCAGGTAAAGTCTTGACGGACGTTGGGTCAAGCTCGTCATATCCGCCCATCACTTGAAGCATGAGCGCGGCATCCTCAACGTTGCGAGTAAGGGGTCCGGCATGGTCGAGATTCCATGAAAGCGGCAAAATACCACGCAGGCTGACTCGTCCGTATGTGGGCTTGAGTCCAACCACTCCGCATAACGAAGCGGGGATGCGGATCGATCCGCCTGTATCCGTGCCGAGTGCGGCCATTGCCATGCCGGTCGCAACCGCAACCGCGCTGCCGCCGGAAGAACCGCCGGGCGTGCGGGTGATATCCCAGGGGTTTTTGCACGCCCCAAAGTGTGGATTGTTGTTTGTTACACCAAGCGCGATTTCGTGTGTGTTGGTTTTTCCAACAATTTGCGCTCCCGCCCTTTTTACTTTCTGGATGACATAGGAGTCCTCTTGCGGAATGTTATTTGTAAAAAAGAGCGATCCCCCTGTTGTGCGTATTCCTTTTGTGTCGTAAAGATCCTTTACTGCAACCGGAATTCCGCTAAGAGATCCACTTTGGCTGGTCGATGGTTCGGGTGAAATTACAGTGATAAACGCATTAAGAATTGAATTGAGTCTCTCGATTTGACGATAACAGATCAAGGCGAGGTCTGATGCGTCTATTTCCTTGCTTTTTACAAGGTCGCGTTGATCAGACAGAGACAAAGATGAAAGGTTCATGTAAGGTCTATTATAACCAACTAGGACAATCCTCCCATAGTCTATCTGTACTGATACTGTACAATGAAAATGTCTTATAAACCAACGGAAAAGGAGAAGCATATATGAAAAAGACAAATTATTTAATGATTGTAATGACCGTTTTTGTGGTTTTGTTCGCTTCGGCATGTGGAGGTGCTGCCGCCCAGCCTCCTGTGGAATCCGCGCCGACGCAGGCCCCTGTCCAGGCAGCACCAACCCAAGCCCCGGTTGAGCCTGCCGCACCGGCGCAGACGTTTGCTCCCGCATGTCAGGCGGCTGCTTCCTGTGCCGCGCCTGCCGTAGTGGATACTGTTGCGTCGGACAGGTATTGTGTGGACAAAGTCCCCTACCAGAATATTTTCGTCGATGACGGTGTGACCTTTGAAGTCCTTGAACCTGACAAGTTGACCTGTGCAGATAACGGCACGATGGTGGACGGTAAGCGTGTGGTTGAATGTCATGGTACGGAAAACTGGGCAAGCAAGGTCAGGTTCACGAACACCGCTTGCAGTGGCGCCAGTCTTCAAACAGGAACCGGACAATGCCAGGAAGGGCTGGGATACGATGCCGCCCAAAATTGTTGTGCGCCTCTTGCCGCTGGCGACGCGGGTTCTGTGACCATCACGGTCAATATGGGAGAATGTGCATACTAAGCTGATGAAGAATTAGAAAAGCAACCGTTCCGTAGTTGATTGCGGAACGGTTGCTTTTTATTTGATTGTATTTATTGCGCTTGATTTACATCCAGGTTGAAGATGCGGTTTTGGTATATCCATAATCGGTAATACAAGCCGTCTGCTTCGAGCAGACTCGCGTGAGTTCCTCGTTCCACGATCTGGCCGTGATTCATCACCAGAATTTCGTCCATGTTTTCAAGCCCAATTAAACGGTGGGTAATGAGCAACGAGGTTTTGCTATTCATGATTCCGAAGAGCGTTTCCAAAACTTGTTTCTCGGTTAGCACGTCGAGATTAGCGGTGGGTTCATCCAAAATCAAAATCGGCGCATCCTTGATGATCGCCCGCGCAATCGCCAGCCGCTGACGTTCCCCGCCTGAAAGCCGCAAACCTTGTTCGCCGATCATTGTCTCATAGCCCTTGGGTAGGCTCATGATAAAGTCGTGGATTTGCGCGGCTTTAGCCGCAGACTCGATCTCCTCTTGCGTGACCTTGCGGCGGGCGAAACGCAGATTTTCGCGGACGGATGTGTTGAAGAAGTAAGCATTCTGCGATACCAGACCAATTTGCGCCCGCGCCTCATCCTGATTCAGCGACTTGAGCATTTCGCCGCCGAGAGCGATGTCGCCCGCCTCGTAGTCCCAGAAGCGGAAGAGCAAATTCACAAGTGTGGATTTTCCCGCGCCGCTGGGTCCGACGATTGCGATTGAGGTCAAAGGTCGAAGGTCGAAGGTCACGTTTTGCAGGGCGGGGATGGTTTGGTTGGGATAGGTAAATGAGAGATTAGATAATTGGATACCAGAGACCGGTGATTGGTTTTTGCTACTCTCTATTGTCTTTTCACTATTCTCTTTGACTTCAGGCTCCGTATCCACCACTTCAAACAAGCGCTTGGCTGCTTCACGCGAGGAATTCCACATTTGAGCGGCGAGCGGCAGCGGGATGACAGCCTCAAAGGATGCAAAGGTGAGCAAGGTCAATGAGGCGAGCATGGGTCCCGCAATATTGCCCGAAGTTACCAGCGGGATACTGAGCGCCAGAATCGCCCACAAACCAAGATTGGTGAGCAGCGTGGTCAAACTCGAATGAAATCCCGTCACTTGCGCCATACGGCGTTGAGCGTTGCCATAGTCGAGTCCGTTTTTCGCGACCTGGGCTAGTCGTTCTTCGCCGCGCCCGTAGGCGAGCAGGTCAGCCATGCCTTGAATGCCATCCACCAGATGTGTGTGCAGGTCGGCGCGCAGAGTGATGGTCTGTTCTGCCGGGTGGCGGCTGACAATTTGCGAGAGGGCGGGCAGAACCAGCCCAAGGCTGAGGAAAAAGAATAGGAAGGCAGGAACAAGCGGCGGGTGGAAAGATGCGAGAAAGGTCGCGGTGAAAAATCCGATGACCACAGCCGTCAATGGCGGCGAGACAACTCTCACATAGAAATTTTCCAGCGTTTCCACATCGCCGATGATGCGCGAGAGCAGGTCACCGGCGCGAAATTCCATCAGGCGGGCGGGGGCAAGCGGTTCAAGCTTTTCGTAGAACCATGTCCGCAGACGGGCAAACAGGCGGAAGGTAACATCGTGCGAAATAAGCCTCTCAAGATAGCGGGCAAATCCGCGCAGGATGCCAAGGAAACGTACACCAACAACCGAGACGCCTAGGTCGGCAACCGAAGGATGCAGGGCAGCAGTGGAAATGAGCCATGCGGAAGTACCCATGAGCGCCACGCTGGAGCCGATGGTAATGGAGCCGATCAGCACGGAAAGCGCGACGCGATGCCAGTTACCGTTGAGGAATTGCAGTAGTCTTTGGAGAATGGGGGCGGGTGAAGTAACAAGTGACGAGGGACGAGTGACAAGCGCCGAAGGTTGAACATTGGAATTTTCCCATTTCTCTGTTTTTGTTTCTTTCAACTCGTTTCTCGTTACTCTTAACTCGTCAATTTCATACAACTTCACCATCCCCGCATACACACCGTTTTGGGCGAGCAGTTTGTGATGGGTTCCTTGTTCGGCGATGCGCCCTTCCTGCAGAACGATAATCTGGTCAGCCTGAAAGATGGTGTTGAGACGATGCGCGATGGTGATGACGGTTCGTCCCTCCATCAACTTGCGGGTGGACTCTTCGAGCAGGATCTCGGTCTCTGGGTCGAGGCTGGAGGTGGGTTCGTCCAGAATCAGAATCGGCGCATCTTTGAGGAAGGCGCGGGCGAGGGCAAGCCGTTGACCTTGTCCACTGGAGAGACGCGCCCCGCTTTCACCGATGACGGTTTCATATTTCTGCGGCAGGGATTCGATGAAGTCATGCAAACTCGCGGCTTGTGCGGCGGTGATAACTTCCTCGTGAGTGGCGTCCGCTTTGCCAAGTTTGATGTTTGCGGCGATGGTGTCATGGAAAAGGTGCGGGCGTTGGGGGACCCAGGCGATGGAATTATGAAGGATGAAGGATGAATTATGAAGGGTGATGTTTCCTGCGGATGGCTGAATGAATCCAAGTAGGAGATTGACGAGGGTGGATTTGCCTGCGCCCGTTTTGCCAACGAGAGCGATGTGTTGTCCGCTTTGGATGGTCAGGTTGATGTCTTCCAGCGCGGGTGTGGATTCGTTGGGGTAGGTGAAAGAAACATTATCGAGTCGAAGGTCGAAGGTCGAAGGTCGGACATCTGCTGAGTTTTGACTTTCGACTTTTGACTCCGGGATCGGTGTATCCAAAATCTCGTAAATCCTCTTTGCCGCCGTCGTGCCGTTCATTCCTGCGTGGAATCTTGCGCCGAGGGCGCGAAGCGGCATGTAAAACTCGGGGGCGAGAACCAGCAAAAAGAGCGCGGGCTGGAATTCCATTTTGGCGTACAGCAGACGGAATCCGATTTCGACAGCAATGATGGCGGTGCTGAGGGTGGCGAGCAATTCCAATGCCAGCGCGGAGAGGAAGGTAATCCGCAAAACACTCATGGTGGTGTCGCGGAATTGTTCGCTGATTTTGGCGATGGTCTTGGTCTGCGCTTTCGACTGACCAAACAACTTGAGCGTGGTCAACCCTTGCAGGCTGTCGAGGAAGTGGGCGCTCAGCAGGCGCAAAGTCTCATACTGACGTTTGGTGACCACTTCCGCGCCCTTGCCAATCATAATCATGAAGAACGGAATCAATGGCGCGGTGATGAG
The DNA here is from genome assembly GCA_030834895.1 of Anaerolineales bacterium. GTDB lineage: Bacteria > Chloroflexota > Anaerolineae > Anaerolineales > Villigracilaceae > Villigracilis. Next base: position 691,845 of record JAUQXA010000024.1, on the reverse strand, counting down.
AAAAACGAACCCCGAAAGCAGGTCAATCGGGAAGACAAAGATCAGGATGGAGATCGGGATTAAAGTTGTGATGACCAGTTGCGGCAGGTACTGGCTGAAATAGGCATCCAGCGCTTCGATGCCTTCGACTGCGGCGGCGGTTAATTCTCCTGTCCGTTGCTGACGGGAATATGCGGGTCCCAATTTCAGGATGTGGGCGAAGAGTCGGTTGCGTAAATCCGTTTTGATTTTCACCGCCACGGCATTGGAGGCGACTTCGTTGAGCCAGGTCAGCAAGGCGCGCCCTGTGATGGCGACGAGGATCAATTGTAAGAGTCCCATTACCCGTGAAAGAGATTGTTCCAGCATGAAGACGTTGTTGATGGTTGTGCTGAGCAGCCATGATTGCCAGATGGTCAGCAAGCCTGCTAGAAAACCAGAGAGAATGGTGAGTGTGAGCGAAACACGTGTGGAGCGGGTGAGAGCCAGAAGTCTGCGATGCATGGGAAAGGGTCAATGGTTACAGGTTGAAGGTTAAAAAGTTGGAAGGTTGAAGATTATAACGCCGACCTTCAACCTTCCAGCATGAAACTTGGAACTGATTTTAGTAAACCAGTGACTTTTTGTCAGTGCTAATGCGCTTGCGGAACATGTAGTACGTCCAGCCCTGATAGGCGAGGACAATCGGGACAAAAATCAGCGCGACAACCGACATGACCGTCAGTGTGTATTGCGATGACGAGGCGTTGTAGATGGTCAGCGAGAAGTCGGGGTTGGTGGTGGAGAGCATCACGTTGGGGAAGGTCATCGAGAAGAAGGTGACTTGGGTCAGCACGATGTTGAGCGCCACCATCATGAACGCCCAACCTTCCATCTTGCGGTTGATGAAGTAGCCTGTCACGAGCAGGACGACGACAGCCGCAATCGGCACGATGCCAGGGTTGACGTAGCCGCGTGCCCAGAATCCAGCCGCGTAGGTGAAGACACCGAGGACGATGTATAAAACCGTGGCGACGATCCACAACTTTTTTGCGAAGACGTTGACGCGTTCGCGTAGTTCACCTTCGAGTTTGAGTCCGAGGAAGTTCGCGCCATGCAGGAGGAAGATGGATACGGTTGTAAGTCCGCCGAGCAGGCCGTAGGGGTTGAGCAGGGTGAAGAGGTTGCCGGTGAACATCATATTCTCATCAATCGGCACGCCGCGAGCGAGGTTGGCAAATGCCGCGCCGAGCAGAAGGGAGGCAAGGAAAGAGCCAATGGCAATCATCCAGTCGAAGCGGTTGCGCCAGGAGGGGGCGGCGTCCTTCGAGCGATATTCAAAGGAAATGCCGCGCATAATCAAGCCGACGAGCAGGAGGAAGAGGGCGAGGTAGAAGCCGCTGAACATGGTGGCGTACCAATGCGGGAAAGCCGCAAAGGTTGCGCCGCCCGCAGTCAGTAACCAGACTTCATTTCCGTCCCAGGTGGAGCCGATGGAGTTGATGATGGCTCGGCGTTCGACGTCTTTCTTGCCGAGGAAAGGCAGGAGCATTCCTACGCCGAAGTCGAAGCCTTCGAGGAAGAAGAAGCCAATCCACAGGACGGCGATCAAAACGAACCAAAGGATTTGTAAAGTTTCGTAAGACATGTTAAGCCTCCAGGATTAGTCGTCAGCGCCGACAGCGGTGGGAGCCACGTCAACGGATTCGTGTATGGCGGCATCGGGTCCGGCAATGGCGTATTTCTTCATCAGATAAACCATGGCGACAGCCAGCGAGCCGTAGAGGGCGGTGTAGCCGACGAGTGAGATCCACAAGTCAACCACGGTTAGGTTCGGGGAGACGGCATCCTCAACTTTGAGCAGACCGTACACGATCCAGGGTTGACGACCCATTTCGGTCAGGATCCAGCCGCTGGCGTTTGCCGCATAGGGCAGAATGAGCGCGCCGAAGGGAACAAGCCGCAGCCATTTCGAGTTTTCGTAGTCCTTGCGGCGAGTGGCATACAGGAACCAGGCAGATGCGCCCATCATGATAAGTCCGAACGCCATCATGATGCGGAACGTCCAGTAGGTGACGACCATCAACGGGATGTAGTCGCCGGGACCGTAGAGTTGTTCGTAGGTTGCCTGGAGTTCATTCACGCCCTTGACTTCGCACTCGAAGTTGTTGCACGCGAGGAAGCTCATCACGTAGGGAATGCGAACCGACCAGACTTCCCGCTTGCCTGTCAGGTCGCCGATGGTCAGCAGGGAGAAGGATGCGGGCTGTTCGGTTTCCCAGATGGCTTCGAGCGCAGCCAACTTCATCGGCTGGACTTCAGCCATGTACTGTCCCATGGTATGGCCGCCGAGGAAGACCAGCGTGCTAGCAATCAGACCCATGACTGCGCCAGTTTGGAAGGAGCGTTTGAAGAAATCGAGGTTCTGTTTGCGGACTAGGTGGTAGGCGCTGACCGCAACAATCAGGAATGCGGCCATTGCAAGACCGTCAGCAAGGGTGTGCCAGACGAAAACCCAAGCCTTGGGGTTGCCAATCAACGCAAAGAAGTTGACCAGTTCGAGGCGTCCGTTGGCTTCGTTGAGAGTGTAGGCAGCGGCGGGAGGCGCCTGCATAAAACCGTTGGCAATCAAAATCCAAACGGCGGAGAGATTAGAGCCGACGGCGACCAACCAGATCGAAGCAAGGTGTACTTTCTCCGGGACTCTGCCTTCGCCGAAAATCCAGATACCGAGGAAGGTGGATTCCATGAAAAAGGCGAGCAGGGCTTCCACAGCCAGCGGTGCGCCAAAGATGTCGCCCACGTAACGGGAATATTCAGACCAGTTCATGCCGAACTGGAATTCCTGCACGATACCGGTGACGACACCGATCGCGAAGTTGATCAGGAACAACTTGCCCCAGAACTTCGACATCTTGCGCCAGGTCTCGTCCTTGGTCTGGTAATAGCGGGTCTGGAAGAAAGCCACATACCAGCCCAGTCCCAATGTCAGCGGGACGAAGAGCCAATGGTAGACGGTGGTGAGGGCAAATTGCCATCGGGAAAGAATGACGACAGGATCCATAATTTATTCTCCAAATGTGGTTTTGAATTTGTTGCTTGTGGAATAAAATCAGGCGGCGTTTTTTGCGGCGTGATTTTCTCCTTTCCAAAAACTCCTATGAATTTGCAGTTTGGGACATGCTCATGGCGGGCAATCGTTCATGGATTGACTGCGCATCCTGCGCAAGTTCCATAAAAGTGATTTGTTCTAGTTCCACTACGATTTGTGATTGCAAACGCGTCCAGCGAAACCGCACGGGGCACTTGTTGTCGAAGGGGCAGTTGCCTTTGTCAACTAGGCAGTCAGAGATGAAGAACTTTCCTTCAAAGTGCTCGACGATTTGGCGTAGGTTAATTTCCTGCGCAGGGCGGGCAAGCACCAAGCCGCCGTCCCTGCCAGGAAAGGTTTGAATGAACTCACCACGCGCCAAATTGGCCACAATCCGTTGTGCAAGGGCGGGTGGAATTTGCATTTCCCTGCGAACTTCTGCCGTTGAAACCCGCGCTCCTTCTTTTTGCTGGGCAATATACAAAATTAGGCGAATTGCGTAATCTGTTTGGCGGTTGATTCGTATCATCTTTACCTTCTAATGTTGATAAAACGAGTAAACGATTACTAATATTGTACGGATTTGCTTGATGAAATTCAATGTGATTTATGTCACAATAACAACATGACATTCGTCTTTTATGTGTTACGTTGTGTACAGAATAAGTAACTACCCCGCCTCAGTTTTTCTACTTGCCAAATCCCATTCTCGTTGGTATACTGCCGCCCAATATGAACGGCTTTTACGCGCACAAGCATCACCATCATTACATTCAACCCCTGCATGGTCGGGCGGTGTCTGTGCGCGTATCTGTCAACTGACAGGAACCGTATTTCACCTCATCAAACCCTGACCCAGTCGGGGTTTTTTGTTATCTCACTCAAGGAATGATTATGACTTCACCGAAAAACATTCGACTCTCCCTTCCTTCTAAAGGACGCTTGCAAGACGATTCAATAGCGTTTCTTGCGGAGACTGGACTTTCTGTCCAAAAGCTCAATCCGCGCCAGTACCAGGCTCGGATTCCCACACTACCCGAACTGACAGTCCTTTTTCAGCGTCCGAGTGACATCGTGGTTAGTGTTCGCGATGGAAGTGTGGACTTTGGCATCACAGGTATCGATGTGCTCGAAGAAAAGCGCGGCGACAACGGCGAGATCATAGTCCTGCACGACGCGCTGGGATTTGGTCACTGTGCTTTGACTCTGGCGGTCCCCGAAAGTTGGGGAGAGGTTCAGACAGTTGAAACGCTCAGGACCCACGTTGCGGCGCTCGGTCATACGCTACGGGTAGTCACGAAATTTCCTGTATTGACAGAGCGCTTCCTCAGTGCGCAAAACATTCCACATACGCTCATCACAGCCGAAGGGACACTTGAAACCGCTCCGACCATCGGTTACGCTGACATTATTTCTGACCTTGTCTCTTCGGGGCAGACACTTCAGGATAATCGGCTGCGTGCGTTGCCTGACGGTGTTATCCAAACTTCGCAGGCGGCGTTGATTGCAAACCGCAAGGCGCTTGAAACCAATCCCAACGTGCTCGATATGGCACGGCGTCTGTTGGAATATATTGAAGCGCACATGCGGGCGAAGGAAAATCTTTTAGTCATTGCCAACATGCGCGGACAAAGCCCCGATGCGATTGCATCCAAATTGTTTGCGGAGACCTCCGTTGGCGGCTTGCAGGGACCGACGATCAGCCCCATCGTAACGCGCGAGTCAAATCAAGGCTGGTATTCAGTTACTGTTGTTGCGCAACGCAGCTATCTTCCGCAAGCGATTACCGAATTACGCAGCATCGGCGGGAGCGGCATCATTGTTACGCCTGTGACCTACATCTTCGAAGAAGAACCGCCGCGCTATACAGCGATGTTGGCTGAATTGAACGCAGACGATGGACGATAGACGATAGACCACGGACGATCTTTTATCGTCGGCGGTCTATCGTCAAAGGAATCAAAATGCAAATCCGAACCCATCTCGAATCCCTTCCACCCTACACCCCCATCGAGCCGTTTGAAGTCTTGTCGGCAAGGATCGGGCGTGAGCCATCGCAGATCGTCAAACTCGATGCGAACGAAAATCCCTATGGCGTTCTACCCGCCGTCCGCAAGGCATTGGCAGAGATGGATTTTCCGCACATCTACCCCGACCCTGAATCGCGCATCTTGCGCAAGTCGCTGGCGCAATTCACAGGTGTGGACGAAGAATATCTCCTTGCTGGCTCTGGTGCGGATGAACTGCTCGACCTGCTCATGCGTGTCTTCCTTGAACCGAATGAGTGCATCCTCTCCTGCCCGCCGACGTTTGGCATGTATCCCTTCGACGCAGAGTTAAACGCCGCGCGTTGTATCGAAGTCCCGCGCAAAGCGGATTTCTCGTTGGACATGTCCGCCATCCGCAAGGCAGTGGATGAGTTCAAGCCGAAGTTGTTGTTCATCGCTTCGCCCAACAACCCTAATGGCTCGCTCATTGAACCGTCCGTGATGGACGAATTGCTCTCGCTTCCACTGTTAGTGGTACTTGATGAAGCCTATATCGAATTTGCCGGTGAAAACCTCGGCGCAAGTCTTAGTCGAATCCGCGAGGTGCCACAGAGAGAGAATCTTATCGTGTTGAGGACGTTCAGCAAGTGGGCAGGGTTGGCAGGTCTGCGTATTGGGTACGGCGCGTTCCCCAAGTGGCTTATGCCCACGTTGTGGAAATCCAAGCAGCCGTACAATGTCAACGTGGCTGCGAGCGTTGCTGCGCAAGCCTCACTGGCGAATGTGAATGAGTTGAAGGCGCTGGTCGAAAAACTCAAGGATGAAAGAACCCGCCTCCTCTCTGCGTTGATGGAGATCTCGTACCTCAAGCCGTATCCCACCCAATCGAACTTTATCCTCTGCCAAGTGAACGGGCGCGATGCCGCCGAGTTGAAAGCCAAATTGGCGCAGGAGTTTGGAGTATTCATCCGCCACTTCAACAAGCCCGGGCTGAGGGATCAAATCCGCATTAGCGTGGGCAGACCGTCGGATACGGATGTCTTAATAAATGCGTTAAACGTTGAACGTTCAACGTGAAGGAGTAGGTATGAGAACTTCAGAAGTATTTCGTCAAACTAACGAAACACAGATTGAAATTAAGTTAAACCTCGATGGCACAGGCAAGCACGAGATTTCTACAGGTGTTGGATTTCTTGACCACATGCTGACCCATCTCGCCGTGCATGGCCTCTTTGACCTGACCGTCAAAGCCCAAGGCGATTTGCATATTGACGTCCATCACACAGTGGAGGATGTAGCGCTGGCGTTGGGTCAAGCCTTCGACAAGGCGTTGGGCGACCACAAGGGGATTGTCCGCATGGGAGATAGTTTTGTGCCAATGGATGAGACGCTCGCGCATGTGGCAATCGATTTATCGGGGCGTCCGTATGCAGTTGTGCAAGTCGAGTGGCACACGCCGTATGTGGGCAATATCCCTGTGACGTTATTCCCGCATTTCTTTGAGTCGTTTGCGGTGCAGGCGCGCTGTAATTTGCACGCACGCGTTTTGTACGGGCGTGATGACCACCATCAAGCCGAAGCCTTGTTCAAAGCCTGGGCGCGCGCGTTGGATGTGTGCACGCAATTTGATCCGAGGCGGGGCGGAATGATCCCGTCTACGAAGGGAAACCTGTGAAAAGGATGAAGGATGAGAAAAGAAATCGTTTTGATTGACGCTGGTACAGGGAACTTGCGTTCGGTGCAGAAGGCGTTGGAGAGCATAGGCGCAACGGTTACGCGGACGGATGACCCGCAGGCGGTTTTGTTTGCTTCAAAGGTTGTGTTGCCTGGGGTGGGTGCGTTCGGTGATTTTATGGATGGCATAAAAGTCAAAGGGCTCGATGACGCCGTCAAGCAAGTCGTCAAGCGCGGAGTGCCGATGCTGGGAATTTGTGTCGGAATGCAAGCCTTATTCGAGATCGGCGAAGAGATGGGCGAGCACGAGGGCTTGGGACTGCTCAAAGGTACGGTCCTCAAATTCCCCGATTCGCTGCTGGTGAAGATTCCGCACACGGGTTGGAATCAAATTCGAGTGAAGAAAGGTGTTCTACTCTTTGACCATGTTGAAGACGGGTCATACGTCTATTTCAATCACTCGTATTATTGTCAGGCGGGAGACCGCGCGGATGTGATTGCGGAAGTTGATTACGGCATCCGTTACGCGTGCGCGGTGCGGCGTGAAAATGTGTTTGGCGTACAGTTCCACCCTGAGAAGAGTCAAACCGTGGGGCTGCAAATCCTGAGAAATTTTGTGGAGGCGGCATGAGCTTTACGATTTATCCTGCAATCGATCTGCGCGGCGGGAAGGTGGTGCGGCTGAAAGAGGGCGATCCCGCGCGGATGACGTCGTACAGCGACGATCCCGCCGAAACGGCGCGGCGTTGGCTTGATGCAGGTGCGACTTGGTTGCACGTGGTCAACCTCGATGGGGCGTTTGGCGAGAGCGATAATGCGAGTCGCAAGGCTCTCGAAGCCGTTTTGAAGTGTGGCGCTCGTGTCCAATTCGGCGGCGGGATGCGTTCTCTTGATTCGATTCAAGCGGCGTTGTCGTTGGGCGTGAACCGTGTGATCTTGGGCACAATTGCGGTTGAACAACCTGAGATCGTACGCGATGCGTTGAAGCGCTTTGGCGCGGAGCACATTGCCGTGGGAATCGATGCGCGGGCTGGACTTGTCCGCACGCGTGGCTGGAAGGATAACAGCGGCGTCCCTGCGCTTGACCTCGCGCTTCAAATGCGCGAATTTGGGTTGGTTACCGTTATCTTCACCGATGTCAGCCGCGACGGCTTGGGCAGCGGGTTGAATATCTTCGCGACGCGAGAGCTATCCGAGAAGAGCGGACTCGATGTCATCGCTTCAGGCGGTGTGGATACCATCGACGATGTGAAGGCGGCGAAGGATGCAAGGCTGGCGGGCTGTATTATTGGGCGTGCTTTGTATGAAGGAACTATTGATTTGAAAGATGCTCTTGTATTGACGTTGTGATGAAAAACGCAAATTGAACGATAAAGTAGACAACAATACTAATCGAAAGAGCGATTTGTCCTGAAATTAATGAGCCCGCAAAGGCGTAAAGCAACATGCCGAGAACGACAGCGACAATGAGAGCTTTTCTTTGAACCATCTGTCCGTGTGAATCTCGGCGCAAAGGATAGAGTGGAGTGCTCAGGTCAATGCTGAACCAGCCGCTGTGCAGGTAGAGCATGAACAGACCGAAGAATACGAAAGTCATGAAAGCAGCTATCCAGGTAAAGCGCCACACCAGAATGGAGAAAACTGCACTTAGGATGAATCTTGAGATGTAATATGGAAGGAATTCTTTTTTCATTTTTTGTTTTCCTGAAGCCAAAAGATGTTTTCGATGGAAGTGTTCAACACCTGGCTGATACGCAAAGCTGTTTCGATGGTTGGAATGAAACGCCCGTTTTCGATGGCAAGTATCGAGACGCGCGCAATTCCAACCTGTTCAGCAAGTACAGCCTGGGTCATTCCGAGCTTTGAGCGGATTTCTTTGAGATTGTTTCCTACTGTTTTATGAGCCATGATGTTAAGTATACTTTACTCTTTGATTAATGTAAAGTATACTTAACATTAGCAAATGGCATGATTTGAAGGAGAAGTTTATGTTGGCAAAACGAATCATCCCTTGTTTGGATATCAAAGATGGGCGCGTGGTAAAGGGTGTAAACTTCGTCAACCTGCGCGATGCAGGTGACCCTGTGGAGCAGGCTCGGCTGTACGATGAGCAGGGCGCAGACGAGTTGGTCTTCCTCGATATTTCTGCGACGCATGAAGGACGCAAGACAACCTTGGAGTTAGTCAGCCGCGTGGCAGAGACGGTCTTCATGCCGTTGACCGTCGGCGGCGGAATCCGTGAGGTGGGTGATATGCGGGATCTGCTGCTTGCAGGCGCGGACAAGGTCAGTGTCAACTCGGCGGCGGTGAAGCGACCTGAATTGCTCTCCGAAGGCGCGAGTCGCTTTGGGGCACAGTGTGTTGTGTTGGCAATTGACGCGCAGAGAAATGGGAAAAGTTGGGAGGTCTATGTGGCAGGCGGACGGACGCCGACTGGCATTGACGCGGTCGAGTGGGCGATGCGCGGCGTGGAATTGGGCGCGGGTGAAATCCTACTCACCAGCATGGATGCCGATGGCACGCTGGCAGGTTACGACCTGGAATTGACGAGCATCATTTCAAATATGGTGTCTGTGCCTGTCATTGCTTCGGGTGGAGCAGGGACAATGTCTCACTTTGCGGAGGTGCTGACCAAAGGTGCTGCAGATGCGGCGTTGGCGGCTTCGTTGTTCCATGATGGGAAGTTGAGAATCTCTGAGCTAAAGAAGGAGTTGGCGTTACAAGGGGTGGCGGTGAGACAATGATGAAGGATAAAATTAATTTCGATTCGAATGGATTGATTCCCGCAATCGTTCAAGACTCTGAAACAAAAGATGTATTGATGATGGCGTGGATGAGTCCTGAGTCTTTGCGTTTGACGATGGAGACGGGTGAGACGGTGTTCTGGTCGCGCAGCCGCCAGGAGATTTGGCACAAGGGTGCGACGTCTGGTAATGTGCAGAAGGTGGTCGAAATCCGCGTGGATTGCGATGCAGATACGCTGTTGGTGTTGGCCGAGCCTGCGGGTCCCGCCTGCCATACGGGCGAGCGGACGTGTTTTTACAGAAGTATGACGATGGACGATTGACGACGGACGATGGAAAACCATCGTTAATAGTCTATGGTCTATCGTCCAAAAAGGAGAACTCATGAGTATTCAATGGCTGTTCGATGTCATTCAAGATCGAAAGACTAACCCTAGTGAGAAATCGTATACGACGAGTCTTTTCAATGCTGGTTTGCCGAAGATCGCGCAGAAGGTTGGCGAGGAAGGGACGGAAGTGGTCGTGGCGGCGTTGGCGCAGGAGGATCAGCGTCTCATCGAAGAAGTTGCGGACTTGACTTATCACACATTGGTATTGCTTGCCGCGCGCGGGTTGACTCCCGCACAGGTCGTCGCGGAGTTGGAGAAGCGCCACAAATGAATCGGATTATTTTATTAGACATCGACGGCGTGCTTGTCCAGCCTGGCGGATACCGAGCCGCGCTGCGTGCAACGGTCCATCGTTTTATTGACCCAGACTTCGAGATTCGTGAGGACCTGTTGACCGAGTTCGAGCGGCGCGGAATCTCCAGCGAGTGGGACATGTCGCCATTGATCATCGCCGCCTTCTGGGAGGATATCCTCTCGCGTCAGCCGCTGACCAGCCTTCCCGAAGATGTGTCCGCAGCCGCTGAGCAGATTCGCCGTCAGCGTAGGGTCGAGCTTCCGCAGCGGTTATCCATCCCAGAGTTTGATTTAGTCGTCGGGCAGTATCCCGCAGAGACAGCTTTCCGCGCGGGATGTTTTCCATCCATCCCTGAGGCGTTGCGAAGAAACCTGATGACCGAGACACGCAATTTCCAAAAGTCGGAGACGTTTCGTGCGTTCCAGCATTTTACGCTTGGCAGCCAGCATTACGAGGAGACATACAATCTGCCAGCCGAGTTCGAGACCGAGTCGTTGCTGTTGAAATACGATCATCCCAAAGTAAGTGATTCAACCCGCGCCGCGTTTTTTCAAAACGGGAATCGCGTTGCCGCGTTTACGGCGCGCCCGTCGCATCCACCGCGTGAGGTGACCGATTCGACGCTTGGCTACGCCCCTGAAGCGGAACTGGCTTTGGAGTTGGTCGGGATGAAGGAAGTTCCGCTGGCGGCGTTCGGCAAGCTGGAGTACATCGCGGCGCAGCATGGACTCAACCCTGAGATTTTTGTAAAGCCTGCCCCTTTTCATGCGCTGGTTGGGGCTCTCGCAGCGTGGACGGGTGAGGAACTTTCTGCGTTGAAGGCGGCATACGACTGGCATGGCACGGGGAAATTGAACAGTCGTTTTGGTGAGTTGCCGAAGTCATTTGAGTTGGTTGTGATCGAGGATACGATGGGCGGGATTCGTTCTGTCCGTGCGGCGGGAGAGGTTTTGCAAAAGGCGGGCTTCGATGTGACCGTTCGCACTTTCGGGCTGACGTCTGGAATCGAGGCAAAGGCGCAGGCGTTCGAGAAGGCGGACGTGCCACATTTTGAAACCTGGGAGTCGTTGCTTGCTGGGATTCAGTTGTAAAATTCGGGCATGAAAAAATTTCCCGACTTCCCGCAAGAGAAAGCCTGCATCGGTTTGCTTGGCGTGGCGTTCGACGAAAACTCGTCCTACAAACAAGGCTCGGCGCTGGCTCCGCAGAGAATCCGCGAGGCGTTCTTTTGTGACTCCGCCAACTTGTGGACGGAGGATGTGACTGACCTGGGCGCGGATGGAATCTTTGCCGACGCGGGCGACATCACACCGTCGGTGGCGAACATGCCGCTCGAGACTGAACAGGCTGCGGGTCGTCTGTACGAAGCTGGATTGAAGGTCATCGCGTTTGGCGGCGACCATTCGGTCACGTATCCGCTGGTGAGGGCGGCTGCGAAGCATCATCCCAATTTGAGCATCCTGCACTTCGACGCGCATCCCGACCTGTACGACAACTTCGATAATAACCCGTATTCACATGCCAGCCCGTTCGCGCGGATCATGGAAGCGGGGTTGGCGAAGCGGCTGGTTCAGGTGGGAATCCGCACCATGATCGGGCACCAGCGCGAACAGGCGGAGCGTTTCGGCGTGGAGGTGTTGACCATGCAGCGCTGGCAGGACGTGTTCAACCTGCAGTTTGATTCGCCGCTTTACGTCACCTTTGACATGGATTGTCTCGACCCAGCTTTCGCCCCAGGCATTTCACATTGGGAGCCAGGCGGACTGTCCACGCGCGAAGCGTTGAGCGTGATTCAGTCGTTGCGAGCGGAGATCATCGGAGCAGACATCGTTGAATTGAACCCGACTCGCGATGCGCTGGGTGTGACTGAGATGGTTGCGGCGAAAGTCTTCAAAGAGCTTGTTGTGAAGATGTTGAAGATTTGATTGAATGTCATTGCGAGGAGCGACAGCGACGAAGCAATCTCCCGTTTTATAGACAGGAGACTGCTCACTGGCACTACGCGCCAGCGCAAGTGTCGCAAAGTGCGCTCGCAGTGACATGGATGTGGAGTAGAATTATTTTCATCATCTTGTGACAAGCGAGGAAGCCATGCCCGAATATGACCTTTTCAACCCAGGACCGAAACAATACGAAACGCTCGATGAGTTGTTCGACGCGATGAAGCACATGACCGACGATCCGCTGGCGAATGCGGGGACGAACGTTGTCATCTGCCGCGGAAACCCGAAGGCAAAGCTGCTGTTGATCGGCGAGGCGCCAGGTCCAGAGGAAAATATTCAGGGCAAGCCGTTTGTCGGTCGGGCGGGACAACTGCTGGACAAGATTCTGCAGGCGGCAAACTTCGACCCCGAAAAGGATGTCTTCATCACCAACTCAGTCTTCCGCCTGCCGCCAGGGGACGATGGCAAGGCGTTCCGCAAACCCACTGACGCCGAAGCGGACTTTTACCGTCCGTTCGTGCAGGAGATCATCCGCCTGGTCGATCCCAAAATCATGCTCTTGACAGGAAACGTGGCTTGCTACTCCGTCCTACGCAAGACGGGCATCACCACCCTGCGTGGCAAGTGGACGGAATCCCACGGGCGCTGGATCATGCCGATCTACCATCCCTCGTACCTGCTGCGGAACCCGTCCCGCGAACCAGGCTCACCTAAAGCCCAAATGTGGGACGACATCCGCGAAGTCCGCAAGAAGTATGATGAGTTGATGGGAAGTGGTGGATAAGATGTGCAAAATGTAATAGTGGTTATGTAAACAAAAAGGGCATCATGAAAAATGAATTGTTATTTCATTTCCTGGGTGATGAAAAATACCGTCCTTTACTAATAGGGATTGGGATTGCTTGTTTACATTCTGTACTTACATACATCACGGCTCCATTGTTGGATAATGATTTTAATCTGAGGTCTATTGCCTACCTTCCTCTTATAATGCCGAGTTATATCTTGCTCCTTCTCGTCCATTCGGATCCGCCAGTTGATTTTCCTGTTTTAGAAATGCTTTCATCGTCGCTTGTTTTTATGATTGTGTTTTCAAGTTTCGTCTACGGAACGATTGGAGGGCTTGTAACTTCAAAACAAGTGGCGTCGCGATGGACAGGGATTGTTCTTGTAGGTTTGTTTATTTTGTTGAGTTGTTACGTGTTGCACGGTTTAGTTTATGTATATATGTTTTCTTCTTGGGGTGGTGATTGAAATTTCTTGTCTGAAAACAAACAAGGTTCCGAAAGTTCATTTTTCAGAGCCGTTTTGTTATTGTGACTGCCTTACGCAAACTCCACCGTCTGTCCAGCGGACTTCATCAGCCAGACATAGCCGTCTTCCAGCCCAGGCTGGACTTGCTGTGCGGCGGGATATTCGTCTACATCGGAGCCGACAAGGCGGTACTGTGTTCCCTCGGCGAGGTGCAGCATTGAGACCACGGTCAGCCCGTGATTGGGCTTCTCCAAGCCAGACATGGTCAAGGTCCACACGTGACCCGATGCGGCGTTCATCAACTCGGCGGGACTGCCACGGAAGATCACCTGTCCGTGCGAGAGGACTGCCACGTCACGACAGGTCTGCCCGATGTCTTCGACGATGTGGGTCGAGAGCAGCACCACGCGGTCGGCGGCGAGGTTGACCAGCAGGTTGCGGAAGCGGATGCGTTCCTCGGGGTCAAGTCCAGCCGTGGGTTCGTCCACGATCAGCAGTTTCGGGTCGTTGACCAAAGCCTGGGCGATGCCGACGCGGCGCTTCATCCCGCCCGAAAAGCCCTTGATCTTGCGCTGGGCGGAATCCCGCAGCCCGACCATGTCCAGCACCTGAGCGACACGCTGCTTGCGCTTTTGGGGGTCGTCCAAGCCTTTGAGGATCGCCATGTAATCCACGAATTGTTCGGCGGTCAACTCGGGATACATACCGAGTTCCTGAGGTAGATAGCCCAACATCGACTTGACCGCCTGCTTGCCTGATTCGGTCGTCAGGTCGTGGCCGTCCACGCGGATCGATCCGCCGCTTGGGTTGACGATACCTGCGAGGATGCGCATGAAGGTAGTCTTGCCTGCGCCGTTGGGTCCGAGCAGACCGAACATACCAGAGCCGATGCTGAGGTCAATGCCGTTCAGGGCATGGACGGCTTTCCCGCCGACGCCATAAGTTTTTGTGAGGGAGTTGATTTCGATCATTGTGTTTTTCCTTTGCACTGTGTCACCCTGAGCGTAGCGAAGGGTCTCTAAACCGATGTGCGAGACTCTTCGGTCGCTTCGCTCCCTCAGAGTGACACGAGACATTGTTAGATATACCTTTCCTGTCGCTGGAGCAACTTCCAGCCGACGAGGAAGAGGATGATGGAGAGCGAGAGCAAGGTCAACTGGTTGGCATGCAGGGCAGGATGTTCGGGCATGAGCGGAGTCATGAAGACCAGAAAATATTTTCCGCTGTTGCGGGCGAACCAGCCGCGAGCCACCAGTTGGACGATCCAGACCAAGCCGACGAGGACCGCTCCTGTGGTTGTTTGCGCCGCGACGAATGCGGTGAGACAACCCAACGCCATCAATGAGAGGGTTGGTACCAACCAGACAGCCTGGATGTTGAACCAGTTTCCAAACATAGGAGCGAAGTCCGCGCCGAGGGCAAAGGCAAAGACTTGATAGGTCAATGCGCACAGGATTTGGATGACGAAGGTCGGGCTGATGCGCTCCAGCAAAGTCTGCGAGGCGGGGATGGGTGTAGCGAAGCGCAGTTCCAGTGACGGGTCATCGAGTACGGCATACGCCGCCATGATCCCACCGACCAGCGGTAGGACTGCTCCGAGATAGGCGCGCGATGTGTCGAGAATGTATTCGGGTCCGCGGATGACGCCGATGATCACGAACAGCAACCAGAATGCCAGCGGGAACCACAATTGGTCGAAGCACGAGGTGAGCAGGGTGTAACGAAGCGAAAAGCGTTTCATGGGAAATCCTAGGCGCGGCGTTCCTGCCAGCGCAGATAACGGTCAAGTACGAAGAGGGCGGCGGCAATGCAGACGGTCAGCACGAGCAGGTTGGCAATCGCTTCGTGTACGGTGAAGCCCATCGTGACTTTGTGCGTCGAGTCGTTGTACACGCCAAAGAAAGCTTGCAGCGGATATTGTCCGACCGCGTTGAACACGGTGTCGCTGATGGTTGGGAAAGCCTTCGGACTGAGCATGTTGCCCCAAAACCAGTAACCTGTGAACAGTACTTGATACACCCGCAGCGGCATCACCAGCGGACAAGCCAGCGAGAACGCAATGACAAACGCATGTGATGGGACTGCGATGCTGAGAAATGCCAGCAACAGCGGAAACAGAATGTTTGGTGTGGCGAGGTTTTTCATCACCAGCGCGACTCCTGTAGCTGAGACCAACAGGAACATTGGAACCAACGTGGATGCCAGCACACCCAAATACTTCGCAAAGATATACATCGGAAGCGAAAGCGGGGTGCCGCGCTGTAACTCGCGGACGCCGTTGCGAAAGTCGCGCTGCATTCGGTCAGCGGAGAGGATGCCAGCCAACAGCGGGAAGAAGATGTTGAACAGGAAGACGATATGTCCCGCCATGGGGACGATTTGATCGGGAAGGATCGTATCGCTGGTTCCATCCATTTGAGGCGTGAGAATCGAGACGAAATAGAACAAGCTGAGCAGGATGTATGCAATCCAAAAGCCAGGGCGGCGGATGGACATGGTGAATTCGTGGCGGGTGACGCCGAAAAATTGAGACACGAGTTACTCCAAGTTTAGGTGAGTGTCATTCTGAACCCCGAGCCTCAAACGGCGAGGGGTGAAGAATCTCGATTTGGCAATTTGCTTTGAGAAAGGGTGTACAGAGATTCTTCGCTTCGCTCAGAATGACATAAGACTTTTACGCAGTCAATCGAAACACAGGGCGGTTGGCAGACAACAGCGCAACGAACAGCACAGGCACGGTCAGCGCAAACAATAGCATGGGGTTGTGCCAAAACTCGCGGTAAGCATGGAGGAATGATTCCCACGCGGGCGAGGCTGTCCATGCACCAACAGCTTGAAATGGGATGGATTGTGCCAACCAAAGAAAGTACGAGATGGCAATGGCGTTGTTAGTCCCGATCCACATCGAAAGCAGGAGAGCCAGCGCGGAAAGAAAAGCCATCGGCGCGAGCAGACCTAAAGTCAGCGTGCCGATCAAGTCCACGGGGAAGGCGGTCATCAAAACCAGCATCGCGGCAAGCGCCAGCAATAGGTTGTAGGCAGAGACGATGCTCAAGCGTGCGAGCAACAACTTCCACGATGAGGTGGGTGTGGAGAGCGCCAGTTCGTGAGCGGGGTCGTGCTCAGGTCCGAAGAGGATGCTTAAGCTGGCGGCAGCCATCAGCGGGGCAATGAAATAGATAAACTCCGCGTGTTTCGAGATCACAGCGACGATCACGCCCAACGCCATCACCGCAGCAGTGGCGGGAAACATCTCTCGTTGCACGAGAGGCGCCTGTGAGCGCAGCAACTGAGTCGCGCGATGCAACGCCGCTCGCGGGGCAGCAGGTTGATGGATTTGCTCGAGGGCAGAATCAGCCAGATGGGGAGGAGCAGGCTCGGCTGAGTCCGCTGTGCGAATTTCCTGGGCAGCCAAAGTCCAAAGCGTCAAATCAGCTTGACAGTCGGCACAGTCCGCAAGATGTTTTTCAAAGCGGGTGCGCGCGTCTGCATTCAACTGATTCGCTGCATACAAAATGACTTCTTCTTCGTGGTTCATCGCCAATCCTCCTCGGTGCGGCTGAGCACACCGCGCAAATGCTGACGCGCATAACTCAAACGGCTCTTGACCGTGCCCAGCGGACAACCGCAAACCTTCGCCACTTCGTCCAGTGAAAGCCCCTGGTAGAAGACGAGTTCCAGCACGGCGCGATGTTCGGGCGACAGGCTCTGCAATCCCTGACGGACCCAGCGCTTCGTTTCGCCGACCTCAGCCTGATCCTCGGGCGTGGGCTGGTTCCCGCCGACGGTTTCTTCCATCTCGTCGAGAGGCTGGTGCGTGTGCCTCAGGCTTTTCATCGCCGTGTGATGGACGATGCCCAACAGCCACGCGATGAGGCGTCCTTCACCGCGAAACGTGTGGGCGCTCCGCCAGGCGGTGACCAGTGTGGTTTGAACCACATCCTCAGCGACGTCGGAATCGTTCGTCAGGCGCAGGGCGTAGGCGTAGAGCCGCTGACCGTGGCGTGCATATAACTCGCGCACGGCGTCATCGTCGCCAGCCTTCATGCGGCGGATCAATTCAATATCCTGATCGTGTTCCGTCATGTTATTTGTTTCCCGCTCGAAGAGTGGAAATTGTTTCGTCAGCGCGGGTGAGACCATTGTATTACCTTTTGCCTGTGCCATTCTTTGTTCGTCAATATGTACCAGAGGGCGGGGAAAAGGTTCAAAATTGGGGGCGGGAAAAGGATGAATGATGAGGGATGAAAGGGGAAGGATTGTGTTTGCGTGTAGTCAGTTGAGCACAAAAAACTCACGCAAAATGTAGGACCGGACGGGAAATGGGTTCGATCTTCCACGGGAGCGCGCCGCAAACATGCCAGACGATGATTTTTTGTCCAGTTTATTAACACTTGATTAGGGGAATACAATTTCACTCGACGATTTCGAGGGCGGGATGTAAAATAGTTTCAATACATAACTATTAATTAGATTAATTATATTGAAAGGCAAGTATGACTTCATCAAAAGATTTACAGGAACAGGCAATTGACCGTTTTTGGGAGACGGTGCCACCGTTGTGGAATTTTGTCCGTTCGCACATCCGAGCCACGGTGATGGGAAATTTCGACATCACCGTCGAGCAATTTCATGTGCTGCGTTACGTCCGCCGTGGACCAAACTCCATGAGCGAGCTGGCAACCGCCAAGAATATCAGCCGTCCAGCCATCAGCCAGGCGGTGGATGTGCTGGTGAAGAAGGGACTGCTGACCCGTGTCCAAAACACGACAGACCGCCGCTATGTGGAGCTTGTCCTGACCGACGAGGGCAACGCCTTGCTTGATGCTGTGTTCAAGGAAAACCGCGGTTGGATGAAGGAACGCATGAGCAACCTGTCCGCGGATGAATTGGAGACGATTGCAAAGGCACTGGTCTCCTTGAAGAGAATGATGGAATGAAACGTAAGGGCGGATCTGCAAGCGCGAGCAAGATGTGCGTCCATCCTGGCAGACCCGCCCCTACCTGACAAAAAAATGACTCATATCAAAAAACTTCTACACTTTGTAAAACCCTACTGGCGTCGAAGCCTGGTCTCGCTGGTGTTTTTGGTCCTCGTGATCTTCATCGACCTCGCCATTCCACGATTGATTCAACGAATCATTGATCAGGGTATTAATGGGAAAAACATGCAAGTGGTGATTAGCACCACAGTCATCATGCTGGTCATCTCTGTATTGCAAGCCCTGTTCGCGCTGGCAAATAATCTTTTCTCAATTCAAGTCGGTGAGAACATGGCGCGGGACTTGCGTGAGGCGCTCTTCCTCAAAATCCAGTCTTTCTCCTTTGGGAACCTCGACCACCTCAACACGGGACAGTTGATGGTGCGGCTTTCGAGTGACACGTCTACCTTCCAGCGCATGGTGCAGGTCTCATTGCGGATCGGTACGCGCGCGCCGTTGTTGATGATCGGCAGCTTAATTCTGATGTTCGTCACTGACAGCCGACTGGCGCTGATGGTGATGCCTGTTTTGTTGGCAACAACGCTTGTCATCGTGTTCTTTGTCTCCCGCATGGGACCGTTGTTCATGACCGTCCAAAAGAAACTGGATCGGCTCAACACGGTCTTGCAGGAAAATATTGCGGGCGTGCGGCTGGTGAAGGCATTTGTCCGCGCTGACCGTGAAGCCGAGCGCTTTGCAAAGACCAACGAAGATTACACCGACCACAACGTTCGCGTGATGCGTTTCATGTCCACGCTTTCGCCTTCGATGAGCATTCTGGTCAACATCGGCATGGTTATCGTCATCTGGGCGGGCGGGATTCAATCCGTGAATGGCAGTGTGTCAGTGGGACAGATCGTGGCGTTTATCAATTACCTGCACACCACAATGGGTCCGCTGGGGGTCATGGTCATGCTGGCAAATGTCGTCGCGGCGGCGACTGCCTCGGCGGAACGCATCAACGAGGTGTTGGATACCCAGCCCGAAGTGCAGGATAGACCTGAGACGAAGTCCCTGCCCGAGGGGCGCGCGCAGCGAATCCGCTTCGAGGGTGTGGACTTCCATTACAACGGGACCAACGATGGGTTAGTCCTGAACGGCGTGGATTTGGTCGCAGAACCAGGTCAGACCGTCGCCATCCTCGGTGCGACAGGCGCAGGCAAATCGTCCATCGTCAACCTCGTGCCGCGTTTCTATGACGTAGCGGCAGGAAAGATCACCTGGAACGGCGTGGACGTTCGCGATGTGAAGCAAAGCGATTTGCTGTCTCATCTTGGCATCGTGCCGCAGGAGACGATTTTGTTCTCTGGCACGGTGCGCGATAACATCCGCTACGGCAAGCCCGACGCCAGCGACGAGGATGTGATCGCCGCGGCAAAGGCGGCACAGGCGCATGACTTCATCATGGGGCTTGCGGACGGCTATGACACGCGCGTTGAAGAACGCGGGGTCAACCTTTCGGGCGGACAAAAGCAACGCATCGCGATTGCGCGCGCGTTATTGGTTCGTCCTTCGGTTTTGATTTTGGACGACAGCACCAGCTCGGTGGACGTGGAAACAGAAACGAAGATTCAAGACGCGATGAAAACCTGGTTTAGTGGCGGCGCTTCGACTCCGCTCAGCACGTGTTTCGTGGTGGCGCAGCGCATCAGCACGGTGTTGCACGCCGATAAAATTTTGGTGGTGGACGAGGGGCAAATCGTGGCACAAGGCACGCATGGCGAGTTGATGCAGTCCAGCCCTGTGTATCAGGAAATTTATGACTCGCAGCTTGGCGGCGGCGTGAAGTTGGAGGATGCGGCATGAGCACGTCTCCCCAACAACAACGGAACACTTCCACCATCCGCGCCGCCATGGGACGTGGTCCCATGATGCCAGGCAGAATCGAAAAAGCAGGCGATCCAAACCGCGCTTTGGTTCGACTGGCTAGGTACCTTAGCCCATACAAATTCACATTATCACTGGTGCTGGTCTTTGTGCTGGTTTACATCCTGCTTGGCTTGCTCGAACCATACCTGCTTGGTCGCGCGATTGACCAATACATCTCTGCCAGACAACTCAATGGTCTGCCGCAACTGGCGCTTCTGCTGTTGACCGCATACCTCTTCGATAACATCTTTCAAGCCGCATCTGCGTGGTTGATGGCGCGTATCTCGCAGGACGCCCTGCGCCGTTTGCGCCGCGACCTCTTCGAGCATTTGCAAAAATTGTCCATTGCCTTCTTCGACCGTCACACCGCGGGCGAGTTGATGAGTCGCCTGACGAACGACATCGAAGCCATCAACCAGGCTGTTTCGCAAAACGTGGTCGCGCTGGTGGCAAGCGTGCTTTCGCTTTTGGGCATCCTAATCGCCATGTTCGTCCTCAACCCCTGGCTGGCGCTGGCGGCGCTGCTGGTGGTGCCGATCATGTTCTGGTTTACCCAGTTCATCGCAAAATACACCCGCAAGGGATTCCGCAGCCTGCAAAAGGAACTCGGCGAGATCAACGGCGTGATGGAAGAGTCTATCAGCGGGCAGCGCGTGGTCAAGGCATTCCGACGCAGTGAAAGTTCCATCGAACGCTTCCGTGCCGTCAATCAGAAGGTGTGCGAAGCGGGAGTCTATGCCAACACATATGCGCTGATGCTCATGCCGCTGACCAATGTGCTCGGTAATTTCTTCGTCATCGTGCTGGTGGGGCTCGGCGGTTACCTCGCCCTGCAGGGACTCGTCACTGTCGGCATGATTGCCACCTTTATCGCTTATGCCCAGAACTTTATCCAGCCGCTGCGCCAACTGGCGAACATGTACAACGCGATTCAGGCGGCGCTGGCAGGTGCGGAACGGGTCTTCGAGGTGATCGACACTCCCGCAGAATTGGACGCCGCCGCGGACTCCCCGCTGCCTGTTCCCGTCCGAGGAGAAGTTCACTTCACCGATGTTTCCTTCGGCTACAACCCAAACCAGCCTATCATCAAGAACATGACGCTCGAAGCGAAGGCGGGTCAGACCATCGCGCTGGTCGGTCCGACGGGCGCGGGCAAGACCACCATCATCAACCTGCTGACTCGTTTCTACGAGATCAACAGCGGCAGTATCACCATCGACGGGCGCGACATCCGCGAGGTGTCCAAAGCGGACCTGCGCCAAAAGCTTGGCATTGTCTTGCAGGATACCTTCCTCTTTGCCGACACCGTGATGGAGAACATCCGCTACGGACGGCTGGATGCCACCGACGAGGAATGCATCCAGGCTGCCAAACTGGCAGACGCCGACCACTTCATCCGCCAGTTGCCGCACGGCTACCAGACCAGACTCTCGGAGCGTGCGTCCAACCTCAGCCAGGGGCAACGGCAGTTGATGTCCATTGCCCGCGCGGTGCTATCCGACCCAAGCATCCTCATCCTCGACGAAGCCACCTCCAGCGTGGACACGCGCACCGAAGCGAGAATCCAAAAGGCGTTGCTGCGCCTGATGGAAGGTCGCACCAGCTTCGTCATTGCCCACCGCCTCTCCACCATCCGAGACGCGGACAAGGTGATCGTCATCAAGGACGGCGAGATCGTCGAGCAGGGCACGCATCAGCAACTGCTGGAGGCGAAGGGATTTTTCCATCATTTGTATATGAGTCAGTTCAAGGGGTTGGCGATATAAAAAAGCGTAGACCTGACAGGTTTTATCGGAGATTGAGTCAATTCGGATTTCGCGAAGCAAAATCGCGCTGGTTGAATCAGGAACGTGGAAACCTGTCAGGTCTTGATGCGTCTCTTTTATAAATCGAGCCATTGCCAAACTGTGGGATTAATCGTATAGTGGGCGGATTGCTATATCTTTTGCAATAAAACAACCGCTCATAAATGGGAATTTATATGCCAATAAAACCAACACCACCTCGCCATACGGTAAGATATTTGGATAATGGGCTTCAAGTCACTTTGTCAAGTAAAAAGAACTACTTCCGAATCGTTTGGTATGGTTTGTGTCTACTCATGTGGGGTTATATGACAGGCATTATTGCCTATGTTCTAGCCCTGATGGTCATAAGTTCAATCGCCTTTGCGAGTGAGCCTAATGGTAGTCTCACTTTGATTGTTATTGGTTTTCTTTTTATAGCTCTGGTCGTATTAATTTGGATGGGAGTTGCAGTTATTTACTCATTTCTCTGGCAATTGATTGGCAAGGAAGTTATTCTTGTTAGCCATGATGTGCTGAGCATTTCCCGTCAAATTTTCCGCTGGAAAAAAGTATTCGAATATTTGTTGGCAAACGTGGTTGATTTGCGGGTAAGTATTCCCCAGCGGTTTCCGTTTGCCCTCTTGAGGATCTTTTCAGGTTCATCAAAACAAAAGGGAATGATTGCATTTGATTATGGCGCAAAAACGATTCGCTTTGGCTTTGAAATAGAAGAAGCAGAAGCCAAGCAAATCATCTCGGCTCTGCAACAATACATTTCAAAACCACATGGAGACCAACCATCATGACCGATACCTTCCCCAAAGTAAAAGTTGCAGTCGTACAGGCTGCCCCCGTTCTGTTTGACCGTGAAGCCACAGTCGAGAAAACCTACCGTCTCACCGCGGAGGCAGCAGAGCAGGGCGCAAAGTTGATTCTATTCCCCGAAGCCTTCATCCCCGCCTACCCGCGCGGCTTGACCTTCGGCACGGTGGTCGGCAGCCGCAGTCCACAGGGACGGGATACCTGGCAGAGGTATTATTCCAACGCCGTAGAACTTCCCAGCCCAGCCACCCAAGCCCTGGGGACGGCAGCCCGTCAGGCAAGGGCGTATCTCGCCGTCGGTGTCATCGAGCGCGAGGGCGGGACGCTTTACTGCACCACGCTGTATTTCAATCCCGAAGGGGAATTGGTCGGCAAGCACCGCAAGCTCAAGCCGACTGCCGCCGAGCGCCTGATTTGGGGCGAAGGCGACGGCAGCACCCTGACCGTGATCGACACCGAGTTTGGCAAGGTGGGCGGTTTGATCTGCTGGGAGAATTACATGCCGTTGGCGCGGATGGCGATATACGGCAAGGGCGTGGAACTCTATCTCGCCCCCACCGCGGACTCGCGTGACAACTGGCAGGCGACCATCCGTCACATTGCGCTGGAAGGACGTTGTTTCGTGTTGGGCTGCAACCAGTTCGTGACCAAGTCCATGTACCCCGCTGATTTGGCTGGTGTGGAGGAATTGGCAAACCAGCCCGAAGTGATGTGTCGCGGAGGCAGCGCCATCATCTCCCCGCTGGGTGACGTGCTGGCAGGTCCGCTATTCGACAACGATGGGATGCTCTTCGCCGACCTCGACTTGGCGGAAGTTGCCCGCAGCAAATTCGACTTCGATGTGGTGGGACATTACGCCCGCCCCGACGTGTTCCAATTGATTGTCAATGAATAGGCGGCATTGCCAGTGATTCATCATGAATCATAGTCTTCATTGCCTCTGAAAAATTAGAGCCTCCAAAGCGGGAGGCTCTTCCTTTACTTTTACTTTTCGGGTTTCTTATAAAACAAATCAAGCCCACTCAGAAGTTTGGTGAATTTTGCTTGGAAGGTGGACTCATCTTCCCATTTGGAGAAATCAAGAATATTGTATTCCATCACCTGTTCCATGATTCGCTCCGGCCAGCGGCTGGACTTCCATTTATCGTCCAGCGTAATGGGGCAGAGGGTATCACGTCCGAGTTCTTTTTCGAGTTCACGCGCCTTGCGGACTTCATGCTGCACCCAATCGCTGTTTATGGAATTCCTTGAAAGGATTAATAAAACGGTGGGATTCTGACGGATGGCACGGTCAATTTGCGTTTCCATTTTGCCTACTGTCATATCGTGGATATCACGCCAAAAACGCACTCCTTTTTCATTCAGAGCATTTTCGAGCCTGTCTACAAAGGCAGTGTCCCCATGCGAATAGGAGATAAAGAGCGGGGAGATTTGGATGGCTTGAGTGGCGCGCAAATCATAGATACGATATTGGATTTTTACTATCTCTTCGTTGGTGAGATCGGGAGTAAAAAGTTTGGCGGATTCAACCTCAATGTCGCTTAGTCCGCAACCACGCAGGAATTTACCGGGAATTTTGCCTTTGGAGAGTCTGATTGTGTCGGCGCCAATGAGAGATGGGGAAAAGTGCCGGACATCTTCAAGTCCGTAAGTTTCGCTAAGATCAATACTTCCTAAGATGGTGTTTGACATTAATGCGCCTTCAAGGTCGGAGCCAATAAGGTTAGTGCCAATTAAATTGGATTGGCTAAGATTGGTTTCTCTAAGATTGGCTCTGCTAAGATCAGATAAACTAAGGTCGCTTTGAATAAGGTCAGATCCTTCAAGGTTAGAACCTTTGAGATTGGTCTCTTTGATTTTGGTAAAACCAAGCTTGGCATTACTAAGGTTAGTTCCCTCAAGATTGGAACCATTTAAATTTGCTCTTTCAAGGATGACTCTTTTCAAATTGGCACTACTCAAGTTAGCTCCAACAAGATTTGCGTCACTGAGGTCGGCTCTTTCCAGGACGGCATTGCTGAGGTCGGCTGTCATAAGAAGAATGTTATTGAGAGATGTGTGATTGAGATCAACAAGTGATAGATTGATTTGGACTGTTATATTTTCCTTCCGCCATTTGTTCCAAATGCCTACGCCTTGCTTCAAAATATCGAGTTGTTCCTGATTAGCCATAATAATTTACACTTTTTATCCTGTGGACTGATTGCAAGGATAACAGGAAAAAGGTCAATCGGGCAAGAGGTATAGTTTTGCCGCTTTTTGAATTTTGACGTGTGGCATATAATACCCTCCATGTCCACGGCAATTTTAGCCACCAAACTTTACATCCTACCACCTCGAGCTAAAGTTGTCCTCCGACCCCGCCTGATCGAAAAACTAAACGACGGTCTCTCCTCAGGGCACAAGGTGACCGTCATCTCCGCCCCCGCAGGTTTTGGCAAAACTACACTGGTCAGCGAGTGGGTTGCTTCCCCTCTCCCATTGGGAGAGGGGTTAGGGGTGAGGGTAGCCTGGCTATCACTGGACGAAGGGGACAACGACCCAGTGCGTTTCATCTCTTACCTGATAGCAGCGCTTCAAACGCTCGCCGTGAGCGAAGTCGAAGGGCTCAAGGCGGGAATTGGCGAGGGATTGCTGGCCGCGCTCCACGCTTCACAGTCACCGCAAACCGAAACAATTTTGACGTCCCTGCTCAACGAAATATCCCTCATCCCCCAACGCTTCCTCCTCGTCCTCGACGATTACCATGCGATTGACTCTCAGGCGGTGGACTCAGCCCTGAGCTTCCTCGTCGAACACCAGCCGCCGCAGATGCATCTGGTCATTGCCAGCCGTGAAGACCCTTCCCTGCCGCTGTCCCGCTTGCGTGTCCGCGGTCAACTGACCGAGTTGCGCGCCGCCGACCTGCGCTTCACTCCCACCGAGGCCGCCGACTTCCTCAACCGCATGATGGGACTCAACCTCTCGGCGGAAGACATCGCCGCGCTGGAAGCCCGCACCGAAGGCTGGGTCGCCGGCCTGCAATTGGCTGCCCTCTCCATGCAGGGGCAGGCTGACCCTACGAGGTTCATTAAATCGTTCACCGGCAGCCACCGCTTCGTGTTGGACTACCTGTTGGAAGAGGTGCTCGAACGCCAGCCTGCCGAGATTCAAAACTTCCTGCTGCGCACCTCCATCTTGGAGCGACTGTGCGGTCCACTCTGCGAGGCTGTGCTGGAAACTCCGCCCGGCGGCGGGCAGTCCACTTTGGAAGAACTCGAGCACGCCAACCTGTTCCTCGTCCCACTCGACGATGAGCGGCGCTGGTATCGCTATCACCACCTCTTTGGGGAATTGCTGCGTCAGCGCCTTGGTCAGCCACGGGAGCTTGCCAGCTATCACATGCGTGCCAGCGCGTGGTATGAAGTCAATGACGATCTGGCTAAAGCTTTCCATCATGCCTTTGCGGCTGGCGACTTCGAACGGGGGGCGTATTTAGCTGAAGCCGGCTGGCAAGGCATGGAACGGAATTTCCAGACCGCCGCCTGGCTGGGTTGGGTGAAAAAACTTCCCGCTGCGGCAATTTACTCCCGCCCCAGGTTATGTTACCAACTTGGTTCTGCTTTTTCAGATGCCGGGGAGCCGGAGACGAGCGAGGCTTACCTGCAAAATGCCGAGCGCGCGCTTACCGGTGTGACGGATCAGACTGAGGCAAAGCCCCTGCTGGCGAATATTGCTTTGGTCCGCGCCAACAACGCCCAGAATCAAGGTGACCTGGCTGGAACGGTGAAATATGCCGAGCTGGCTCTTCAGTTCGCCGCCGAAGACGACCTTTACATCCG
This sequence comes from Anaerolineales bacterium, assembly GCA_030834895.1. GTDB lineage: Bacteria > Chloroflexota > Anaerolineae > Anaerolineales > Villigracilaceae > Villigracilis. The sequence continues at coordinate 665,228 of JAUQXA010000024.1, read as the reverse complement.
CGCACAGGCTGTCGTCACGCTGGAATTAACCCATTGGGCAACCGGTAACCTGGACGCCTCTCTCCGCGCCATGCGCACCTGGACAGACGACATGCAGAGACTGGGCAACCAGGTGTTCGTGATTGCCAGCGCCTTTGCTGTGGCTGATATGCAAGTTGTAATGGGTCGCCTGGGTGAAGCCGAAACGACCCTCAAGCAAGCCATCCAACAAGCCGCAACGCTGGGACAGGAAGCGGAATTGGTTACCGCCCATCATCACTTGGGGCTGGCTTTGCTGGCGCATGAGCAAGGCGATGATGAAGCCGTTGCCGGGCACTGGCAAACCGCCGCCGAACTGGGTAAAACCACCACCCTGGTCGATTGGCATTGCCGCTGGAATCTGGCTCAGGCTCGACTCAAAGAATCCACCGGGGAGTGGGATGCGGCGCTGGACCTGCTCGACGAAGCCAAGCGAGGCTATGTCAAAACCGTCATCCCCGACCTGCAACCGATCGATGCCCACAAGGCGCAGATCCATCTCAAGCAGGGGCGGCTGGACAAAGCCCAAGCCTGGGTGCGCGAACGTGGACTCTCGGTTACTGACGAGGTGAATTATCTCGGCGAGTATGAATACCTCACCCTGGCTCGAGTGCTACTGATAGAAGGTTCCTTCGCCGGGGTCAACGACTTGCTGGAACGCGTACTGGCATTGGCTGAAACGCAAAAACGAACGGGGAGCGTGATCGAAATCCTGTTGACACAGGCGCTTGTCCATCAGGTGCAAGGCAACGAATCCCAAGCCCTTTCCGCGCTAGAACGCGCCCTGACGCTGGCTGAACCAGAGGGCTACCTGCGTACTTTTGTAGATGAAGGCGAAGCCTTGCAATCGTTGATTTCTGATTTTCGTATGACGACTACAAACCGCACTCACCCCCTGCTCGGTTATGTGAATGAAATACTGGCGGCTTTCTCGCGGACGGCGGAAAGCATTTCCAAATCTACGATCACAAATCAAAACTCTGAAATCATAGAGCCTCTCACCGACCGCGAACTCGAAATCCTGCATCTCATTGCCGAGGGACATTCCAACGCAGAGATCGGTCAGCGACTGTACCTGGCGCTCAGCACGGTCAAGGGTCATAACCTGCGGATTTTCAACAAACTGCAAGCCCAAAACCGCACCGAGGCCGTCGTCCGCGCCCGCGAGTTGGGTCTGCTCTAATCCCCTAAAACAGTACCTCAAACAATACTTAAGTTGCTACACGGCAATACCTCCCTGCCGGTATATTCGCGTTCATCAAGGCAACAGACATGAACACAGAAATGCCCACTATCTACGAAATTCGAGTTGAAGGACATCTCTCTCCGCAATGGGAAGACTGGTCTGAAGGCTGGTCCATCACGCTGGGAGAGGACGGGGACACGTTTCTTACCGGACCGGTGGCTGATCAAGCCGCCTTGCATGGCCTGCTGAAAAAAGTGCGCGACCTTGGCCTGTCCTTGCTCTCGGTCAATCAAGTTCCATTGCTGGAATTTACAAACCAATCATATAGGAGTAAAGAAAGAATGAACGCAAGTAACAAACTTATTGAAATCCAGGATAGGAAAGTCACCCTGTCCACCCTGTGGGTCTTTGTGATGTTCTGCATCGCATACGCCGACATCATCGGTTTCATCGAACCGGGTACGCTGAAGAATATCATCGATGGGAACGTGGGTTTTGACCTCACCCCTGCAATCATCCTGGTTATCAGCCTCTTTCAGGCGATTCCGATTGCGATGATCGTTATCACTCGTTTATTCCGCCGTGACGTGAACCGCTGGTTGAATGTCGTTGCCGCTGTGCTGACCCTGCTCTATGTGCTGGGCGGTGGAAATTGGGAAAGCGCTAGTTATCCTGTCTTTGCCGCTTTGGAGGTTATCGCCATGCTGGGGATTATCTGGCTGGCGTGGACCTGGCGCAACAACGAAGCCTAACCTATTCAGCAGTAAAAGGAGAAAAAATGAACACAAACATAATCCCCGCTAAAAGGATTGATACGAAAGTTCTGCTCTCAACATTATGGATCGTTGTCATGATTAATATGGCTTATGCGGATATTCTTTCATTACATATCCCTGGGGTATTCGATGAAGTGGCGAAAACCTCAGTCAGCACCGGCGCCCCGATCCCTCAATTGATGCTGGTCGGCGCGATCATGATGGAGATTCCAGCTGCAATGATCATCCTTTCCCGCGTATTGAAGTACGGAGTGAATCGCTGGGTCAATATCATTGCGGGCATATTCACCATTGCCTATATATGGGGTGGCGCTGCGTCATATCCCCACTACATCTTCATCGCCACAGTCGAGACTATCTGCTTGCTGCTCATCATTTGGTTTGCCTGGAAATGGCGCAATGTCGAAGCTTAATCTGTTCAGAATAAAGGAAATAGACATGAAAACTTTGCATAAACTCGGCGGTTTTTCCGCGCTGTACATGGCAGCCGCCCACCTGATCGGAATCGTTATCTTTCTCGTCGTCCTGGATTATCTCAATATCACCGACCCGGCTCAAAAAGTCGCCTTGAACATCGAGAAACAGACCGTCATCTTTTCGACCAACCTGCTCATGTACGTGTTCTTTGGCTTTGCGCTGATCGTCCTGTCGCTGGCTTTGTACGACCGCTTGAAGTCTGGCGCGCCCGCGCTCATGCAAGTTGCAGTCACAATCGGAATTATATGGGCTGGCTCATTGATCGCCAGCGGCATGGTCGCAAATGCCGGGCTTGCCACGATTGTCCCACTCTATGCCAAAGACCCGGTCCAGGCTGGATTGACCTGGCAGGGAATTGAAGCCGTGGCAGGCGGGCTGGGCAACGCCAATGGCGAAATCCTCGGCGGACCTTTGACCCTGCTGGTCAGTCTGGCAGCACTGCGGGCTGGCGGACTTCCCAAGGGACTGAACATCCTCGGCGTATTGGTCGGCGCGGTAGGCATCACCACCATCATCCCAGCACTGAACGCTTTGACCGGCGTCTTTGGTCTGGGGCAAATCATTTGGTTCGTCTGGCTGGGTATCGTTCTGCTGCGAAACGGTCCAAGCCGAGCAGCGTAATGCCAACAACAATTTTGGAGAAGTTGGCTCTCAACCTCTCCAGTTTTGAAAAGTAAGTTTGGAGAAAAAATCATGAAAGCGATTGTTCAAAACGATTATGGTTCATCCGATGTTCTCGCACTGGCTGAGGTCGCCCAGCCAGCGATGAAAGATAACCAGGTATTGGTTCGCGTCAAGGCTGTTTCCATCAATGCCGGGGATGTGTTCGCCATGCGGGGTAAACCGTGGCCGATCCGTTTTACAGCCGGGTTTCCCAAACCCAAAAATTACATCCTCGGTTGGGACATGGCAGGGGTGGTCGAAACGGTTAGTTCCAGCGTGACACAGTTCCGTCCCGGCGACGAGGTGTATGGCTCTTGTGGCAGTGCGCTTGCCGAATATGTGAGCGTGGCTGAGGATAAGCTGGCGCTCAAGCCAGCCAACCTCAACTTCGAGCAAGCCGCCGCCATTCCGACCGCCGCGATTACCGCCCTGAAAGGCTTGCACGATGTCGGCAAGTTACAGGCGGGGCAGAAGGTGTTGGTCAACGGGGCGTCGGGTGGGGTGGGCACGTTTGCCGTACAAATTGCCAAAGCACTCGGAGCCGGAGTGACCGGCGTATGCAGCACTCGGAATGTGGACATGGTGCGTAATCTCGGCGCGGATGATGTCGTGGATTACACCCGAGAGGACTTCACCCAAAGCGGACAGCGCTACGACCTGATCCTGGACAATGTCGCCAGCCATTCATTTCCAGACCTGATGCGCGTCCTCACCCCACAGGGGCTGGTTATCCCCAATAGCGGACATGCCGGCATGGGATACGTGTTTAAGGCGTTTCTGCTCTCGCCGTTCTTGCATCAGTTGGGGAGTATGTACTTGGCTGTGCCAACTGGAAAAGACCTGACGCAATTAAAGGAGTGGCTTGAAACCGGGAAGGTCAAGCCGTTCATTGAACGAACCTACCCGCTGCGTGAAGCACCCAAAGCATTTCGCTATCTGGACAAAGAGCATGCTCGCGGCAAGGTCGTCATCACGGTGACAGAATGAAGGAGAGAACAATGCCGGACACGCGTATCATTCTTTCTGCAACCTGGGTGGTCGTCACACTGATCTTTCTATATGGCGATGTCCTGCGGATCTATCACGGCGGCGAGAAGGCAAAAGCGTTGGCTGATATGCAATTAAACCAGTTCGTTTGGCTGGGGATCGCGATTCTGATGTTAACGCCAATCCTGATGGTTTTCCTGACCCTGGTATTACCCCAGTCTGTGAGTCGCTGGGCGAACATCATCGTAGGCACCTTCTTTTTTCTGTTCAACCTGGTAGGCTTACCCACTTATCCACCGTTATTTGACAAATTCCTGCTGGCGGTGAGTATGGGGTTCAATGGGGTCACGATCTGGTATGCGTGGAATTGGAGTTGAGCCTTATAATTAACCCATGCCCATACCAATTTTAGCCACGAAGCTTTACGTTCCCCCACCTCGGGCTAAAATTGTCCCACGCCCCCGCCTGATCAAAAAACTGAACGAAGGACTTTCTTCAGGACATATATTGACTGTCATCGCCGCTGCAGCCGGCTTTGGCAAGACTACGCTGGTCAGCGAATGGGTCGCAACTTTTACCTCTAACCCCTCTCCCAACGGGAGAGGAGAAGGGGTGAGGGTTGCGTGGTTGTCACTGGATGAAGGGGACAACGACCTCACCCGTTTTCTAAGTTACCTCGTAACTGCTTTACAGACGATTAAGGCAGATATTGGCGAGAGCTTGTTGTTTCTACTCCAATCTCATCAGCCGCCACAAATCGAGATAATTTTGACGGCACTGCTCAACGAAATTTCTGCCATCCCTGAGCAGTTTCTCATCGTCTTCGATGATTACCATTCGATTGATTCTCAAGCGGTCGATCAAGCCCTGACCTTCCTCGTTGAGCACCTGCCGCCGCAGATGCACCTGGTCATTGCCACGCGTGAAGACCCATCCCTGCCGCTGTCCCGGTTACGTGTTCGCAGTCAATTGACCGAACTGCGCGCCGCTGACTTGCGCTTTACTCCTTCCGAAGCCGTTGAATTTCTCAACCAGATGATGGGATTGAACCTCTCAGTGGAAGACATCACCGCTTTAGAAGCCCGCACCGAAGGCTGGATTGCTGGTTTGCAATTGGCGGCGCTCTCCATGCAAGGACGATCAGACGCCGCCAGTTTCATCAAGTCTTTTACCGGCAGCCATCGCTTTGTGCTTGACTATCTGGTCGAAGAAGTGCTTCGACACCAGCCTGAACCCATCCGCAGCTTCTTACTGCAAACCTCCATTCTCGACAGGTTTGACGCTTCGCTGTGCAATGCGGTCACAGAGCGGGAAGATGGCAAAGAAATGCTGGATGTCCTCGAACGCAGCAACCTGTTCATTATTCCGCTGGATGACAAGCGCCAGTGGTATCGCTATCATCACCTCTTCGCCGAAGTTCTCCTGGCGCACTTGCAGGAAGCACAACCCGAACGCGTGTCCATGCTCCATCTGCGGGCGAGCGAATGGTACGAGCGGAACGGTCTGCGGCCCGATGCCATCCGTCACGCGCTGGCTGCAGGGGACTTCGAGCGCTCAGCAGGCTTGATCGAGTTGGCTGGTCCATGGACAGAGGATGGAAGTATCCAGCAGGCGATATGGCTTGGCTGGATAAAGAGGTTGCCGGAAGAGTTGATCCGCGCCCGGCCGGTGCTCAATGTTTGGTACGCCTATGTATTATTGGGGAGCGGTGAACTAGAAGCTGCAGAGTCCCGGTTTGGGGACGCCGAACGGTGGTTGGAATCGGCAGACACCTTATCTGCTGGGGTGGTCGTTGCAGACCCGAAGCAATTCAAATTCCTGCCAGCGACAATTGCCATCGGCCGCGCCTATATCGCTCAAGCGCTCGGCAATATTCCAGATACAGTCAGGTACGCCAACCAGACACTTGACCTGGCGCCCGAAGGAGATAATTTCAGGCGCGCACAGGCATCCATGATGCTGGGAATGACCCACTGGGCAAGCGGTGGTCTGGAAGCTGCCGACCGGGTCTTTGCCGAATACACCATGAAACTGCGTACAGACGGGAACATCCCGGATGCAATCGGCACGTCCGTTGTCCTGGCTGACATCAGGCTGGCATTGGGACATCTCCACGAGGCGGTCGATACCCTCCAACAGTTATTACAATTTGTTATGGATCAAGGCGAGCCGATTCCTCTCGATGTTGCTGACTTGCACAGGGATATAAGCAAGCTGCATCTTGAGCAGGGTGATCTGGAGGCTGCTGCGCAACATTTGCAGAGAGGCAGGGAACTGGGCGAAAAAGCGCAGTACCCTGTTTTGCGATACCGTTTGCGGATTGACCACGCCCGGCTCAAGGCAACACAAGGCGACCTGGAAGGGGCTCTCGCATTCTTGGATGAAGCGCAACGCCTGTATATCCGGTCGCCCCTGCCTGACTTATATCCAATATCTGCCATGAAAGCCCGCATATGGGTCGCGCAAGGTAAGTTGACCAAAGCTCTGGAGTGGGTACGTGAACAGGGTCTGTCTCCTGATGGTGCTCTCACCTTCCTGCATGAGTTTGAGCACATCACCCTGGCACGGATACTCATCGCCCAATATCAAATTGAGCGGGTGGATGGTTCCATTCACAAGGCAATCGGTTTGCTGGAGCGCCTGCTGCATGCGGCAGAGGAAGGCAAACGGATGGGCAGCGTGATCGAGATTTTTGCGCTGCAGGCGCTTGCTTACCAGACACAAGGTGACATTGCATCTGCTCTCATGCCGTTGGAACGTGCGCTGACCCTGGCTGAGCCAGAGGGCTATGTCCGCATCTTCCTGGATGAAGGCAAACCAATGGCGGAGCTTTTAGGAAGGATGAACGCTTCGCCTGAAGGCCTCACGCCGAGGCAGAAGACGTATGTCCACAAATTACTGGCTGCCTTTGGAACAGAAGAAACTCATCCTTCGTCGCCCACACCTGCACTGCGCGCAGGCGCAAGTGTCCTTCAGCCTTTGATCGAGCCGTTGAGTGAAAACGAGCTGGAAGTGCTCAGGTTGCTCAGGACCGAATTGAGCGGACCGGAAATTGCCTGTCAGCGCATGGTTTCCCTGAGCACCATACGCACGCATACCCAACATATTTACGCCAAGCTGGGGGTGAACAATCGCCGGGCGGCTGTCCGCCGCGCCGGGGAACTCGGTTTGTTGTAAAAATCTCTAAATTAACAACCTACGGTACCGACAGGTGATTCATCCCTGCCGGTATTTTTTATTTTCCCTCAAAACCAATAAATCATCACATCAATCATCACATGTAATGATGACGCCTCATCACATTCCCCGTTATCTTTTAGCCGCAATAAAGAATGGATGCGAACTTGTGGAAGTACATCCAAATCGAGAAAATTGACGAGGCACTGCATGAGTGAAACACACGCTTTACCCGAATACTATGACGGATCTGGACTTTATGAGATCCGCCTCAAGGGACACCTTGATTCCCGGTGGGCTGACCAGTTTCAGGGTCTGACCATCACGCTGGAAGAGAGCGGCAATACCCTTCTAAGCGGCCCTGTGACTGACCAAGCCGCATTGCATGGTCTGCTAAAGAAAATCCGTGACCTGGGTATGCCATTGGTCTCGGTCAGCGCTGTCGCACCCGGCCCCTCGTCAGATGTCAAATCAATCACACAAGGAGAATAAAAATGAATACATATAGAAAGAATGCAGTAATGGCAGGTGTCCTCTATTTCTTCGGGACGGTCTTTGGGGTTTTGGGCACAGTCATTGGCGGCAAAGTGCTTACCTCGATCGTTACCCTCAAACTGCTTGTCGGTGTGGACATACTGAACCTCGTTGCCGCCGATTCGTCCGGGCTTATCGGGGGCGCATTTATTTACCTCATGATGGGGATTTCGCTGACGACGATGACGGTTTTCCTCTACCCGATCTTTAGAAAAGATAGCAAAGAACTGGCGATGGGGATGGTCCTTTTCCGCGGGGCACTGGAGGGAACCTGGTATTTTATGTCAACCCTCGGTATTTTGGCACTTGTCGCGCTTGGCAACGAATACATTGCCACCGGGGCTAATTCGGCTGCTTTGCAGTCCATGGGCAATGTCTTGTATCAGTTCCAAGACCGCCTCGGCACGGTCGGTTACATCTTATTTCTCATTGGGGCTATGTGTTTATACCTCTCCTTCTACCGCACCCGGCTGATCCCCCGCTGGTTGTCCGTCTGGGGCTTGATCGGCGTGGTTTTCACTATGGCTTCCACCCTGTTGCATCTCTTTCACATAAATACCGGCTATGAGTTTTATATGGAAATGGTGTTGGCGCCACAGGAAATGGTCATGGCAGTCTGGCTGATCGTCAAGGGATTCAATCCATCTGCGATCGCTGCCCTGTCTGCCAAAACAGAATAGCGGATTGATTTTACGCACGTTAGGATTGGCAGTCCTGAAAATAACGCTGGATTGCCAGTCCTGCAAAACATGAGCAACAAGTCCAATTCAATGAAACTCATCCATATCGTATAAAAAAAGGAGATAGAAAATGAATACATACAGAAAGACCACTGTGATTGTTGGAATTCTATTCATCATTGGGACGGTTTCCGGCATCCTGGCCGGTGTTGTTACCGCCCCGATCAGGGCAGGTTCGACGTACCCACTCAATATATCTGCAAGTGAAACCCAATGGATTATCGGAACACTCCTCATCCTGCTGATGGGATTATCCCTCGCCATGACTCCGGTACTGTTGTATCCAATCTTTAGAAAGCACAATGAAGTCCTGGCGTTCGGGTCAGTCCTGTTCAGGGGCGTACTTGAACAGGTAACCCAAATTCTCGTGGTGATCAGTTTTTTTCTGTTGTTGACTGTTAGCGAGATTTATGGAAAGACTGGAGCAGCAGATGCATCCAATTTTCAAACACTGGGTTCTATGCTCATCGCCGCAGGACATTGGATCCCAGTGATCGGGGGAATCGTTTTCAGCGTCGGTACGCTGATGATGTTCGCCCTGTTTTATCAAACCAGGCTCATTCCTCGCTGGCTGTCAGGCTGGGGTTTGATTGGCGCAGTGTTGTATCCCATTGCCTACATTGTAAGCATGTTTAGTACGCTGCATCTGCAGCCAGAAATTGGTGTAGGAATAGGGCTCTTATTGGTTCCAACTGCCATTCAAGAAATGGTCTTTGCGGTCTGGATGATCGTGAAGGGATTCAATCCATCTGCGGTCGCTGCCCTGTCTGCTAAAAAGGGATTAAACGAAGTGTAACTGCCCATTCCTAATTAGGTTGTTGGAAGTCTAGTTTTAATTTGCAGTAGCTGAAAATATAAAGGAGAAATACAAATGAACGAGTACTATTTAGTTTTCCTAGTCATAATAGCCTGGATAATCTTCCGTTTATTCTTTTGGCAAAGGAAAAACTACGGTTATAAATGTCCCCATTGCCACGCTGAGTTCCAGCCAACGAGTTGGTTAGTCTACCTAGGACCCCACTTCATTTTTTGTAGGTACGTCAGGTGTCAGCAATGCCATAAACTAGGATGGGCTTCGGTGATACACAAGTAAGCAAGCCATGTTTGGCTTCCGACTAAATACTCAAACTAAAGGTCAAGTCGCAATCCTTATTTGGAGTGCGAGTGGATGGTTCACATAAATAACACAAGGCATTCGCATTTTCCATGATGCTGGCAACGATCAAATGGTTTGAATTTACGGATATTAGGACTGGCAGTCCTGAAAGTGTCGCTGGATTGTCAGTCCTGAAAAACATGAAGACAGTATTGGAGGAAGAAATGAAGATGAATTCGCCCCAAACGACCGCCAGATTTGCAGCCTGCGTGTTTCTCGGTATATTTTTCCTGGGGATGTCCACTGAACTTTTTATTCGCCCGGGCATGCTTGTGCCGGGAGACGCCGCGGCAACCGCCAGAAATATTGCGGCTTCTGAAGCACTCTTCCGTCTCTCCCTGGTGAGCGATCTGCTCCGCCAGGTGCTATTGATAGCCTTGCCACTGGTTTTATACCAATTACTCAAGCCGGTCAACGAAACCATTGCAGCGCTTATGGTTATATTTGCGCTAGTCAGTGTCCCCATCTCAATGCTCAATGAATTTAACCATTTCGCCGTCCTGCTGCTATCGAGTAACGCTGATTATCTAACTGCGTTCAAAACAGACCAACTAAATGCCCTGGTGATGTTCTTTCTTGAGTTGCGCACATACGGAACATATATCCCCCAGCTTCTTTCCATTTGGGTATTGCTCCTTGGTTATTTGGTTTTTAAGTCGGGTTTCCTTCCCAGAATTCTGGGTATCTTGCTGATGCTGGGAGGTTTATGCTATACGGCATCGGCTGTTTTATTCTTTCTTTTTCCTAATTTCGATGCGACGTTATTTGGCTTGTTCGCGTTTATTGGAGAATCGTTGTTTTACTTGTGGCTTTTGATCAATGGCGCAAAGATCAACACCAGCCCGAATTGAGATTGGCAAGGAGTTGAGATTGTGAATTCAAATGAACGAAAGTTAAGCAATTTCATCATCCGCAGACCACTGCTGGCATTTTTTATACTCAGCTACACGTTCTTCTGGAGCTTCCTTGTTCTGGTGCTCATCATTCTTGGTCTGTTGCGGTTACAGCCGGAGGCGTTGCCAGCCTGGGCACTGCCGATCATTGTCATTTTAGGTTCCTGGATGCCGAATCTTGCTGCCGTGACCGTGACAGGTGTTCTCTCAGGTCGGGAAGGTATCCGTCAACTGTTAGGCAAATTCTTCACATATCGAATAGCCGTTCGATGGTATTTAGTTGCGCTGTTCCCTTTTCCATTAGCTTTTGCTGCGGCTGGTCTATATCGGTTAGCGGGGGGAGCCACTCCTGGGAATATGGGTTTATCAGTGGTTTTTTGGGCTGGCTTGATTATTCTCAACCTGTTGCAAGGTGCGACCGGTGAAGAAGCCGGCTGGCGGGGCTTTGCTCTCCCGCGTCTCCAAGAGACCCATGGGCCGGTTAAGGCAAGTTTGATTTTAGGGCTCATATGGAATTTCTGGCATTTGCCCCTATGGCTCCTCAGTGGTTATTCCGGTCTTGACTTACTGATCCATGTTCTCGCCTTTAGCGTGAGCATTATTTCACTGACATTCTTGATCACCTGGATATCCAGCAAAACACCCAATAGCCTTATTCCAATCGTGATTACTCACTTTTCCTTCAATGCCAGTCTGAACCTTGTTGATGTGCGTGGGCTGGGCTTCGGGCCAACACTGCCTTTGTTGACCATTACGGCTGGGATCTATCTGCTGGCCGCAATCCTTGTTTGGAGTGCGAGTGGATGGTTCACACAAAAAACAGAGTAAAAATGACAAATAAAAAAATAGGCGACTACCCAATTAAATCGTTTATGCGAAAGGCGGTGCGTATTATGCTGACTATAATTTCCATCTTATTGGCTTGCATACTCATTCTTGTGGGCATACTCCAGCTATGGAGCTATCCCGGAGAACCGCAACCCTTCGTGGATAAAAACGGAAGTCCTCTGGCGGGCAGCATTTCGGAGAAAGTGTTTGTTAACATCAACGGCGTGGAACAAGGGATGTTCATCAAGAGCAAAGATGTAAACAATCCCGTTCTGCTTTACCTGCATGGTGGTATGCCCGATTACTTCCTGACGCAGAGGTATCCTACAGGTCTTGAAGACTATTTCACCGTCGTTTGGTGGGAACAGCGAGGTTCAGGAATCTCCTACAGTGACGATATTCCACCAGAAACGATGACGCTGGAGCAAATGATATCTGACACGCTGGAGGTGACGAACTATTTGCGCCATCGCTTCGGTATAGAAAAGATATACCTGATGGGACATTCGGGGGGAACCTTCATAGGCATCCAGGCGGCGGCACAGGCACCGGAGTTGTACTATGCTTACATTGGCATGGCTCAGATGTCAAATCAGCTCAAATCTGAAAGACTGGCATATGAGTATATGCTTCAGCAATTCAAAGAGAGCGGAAACACAAAAATGGTACGCAAACTTGAAGAAGCGCCAGTTACGATGATGGACGGCACACCGGATGCATACCTTGCTTTGCGTGATCCCGCAATGCACAGCCTTGGTATTGGCACAATGCATGACATGGATTCAGTTCTCACCGGTATCTTCATACCATCATTACAGAGCCGAGACTACACATTAAGTGAAAAGGTCAATACCTGGCGTGGCAAAGCCAACTCCGGCGTGGCTCCTCTTTGGGATGATTTTCTAGCCACGGACCTGAGCAAAGAGGTGACGGAGCTTTCCATTCCCGTTTATTTCTTTGAGGGCATCTACGATTACACCTGCTCCTACACATTGGCAAAGGAGTTTTTTGACCAACTCAAGGCGCCGATAAAAGGGTTTTACACGTTCGAACAGTCTGCCCACAGCCCATTATTTGAAGAACCTGAAAAAATGGGACATATTTTGCAAGAGGATGTACTGGTTGGAGCGAACAACCTTGCCGATATAAAATAGACGGTTTTTCCGTTTATTGAATTTTGTTGTGTCTGCCTTATAATGGCTCCATGTCTATTCCGATTTTAGCCACCAAGCTTTACATCCCTCCACCCCGGGCTAAAATCGTCCTGCGTCCCCGCTTGATCGAGAAGTTGAACGACGGACTTTCTTCCGGGCACACGTTGACCGTCGTCTCCGCTTCCGCTGGCTTTGGCAAGACTACGCTGGTCAGCGAATGGGTTGCCAACTGTGGGCGACCCATCGCATGGTTATCGATGGACGAAGGGGATAGCGATCCGGTGCGTTTCATCACATACTTAATCGCGGCGCTACAAACTGTAAAGGTGGAAATTGGCGAAGGAGTGTTGACTACACTTCACGCATCACAGCATCAACCGCCTTCAACCGAAGCAATTTTGACGGCTTTGCTCAATGAAGTCGCTGCCATCCCGAATAACTTCATCCTCGTCCTTGACGATTACCACGTAATTGATTCCAAAGCGGTTGACAATACCCTCACCTTCCTCGTCGAACACCAGCCGCCGCAGATGCACCTGGTCATCGCCAGCCGAGAAGACCCGTCCCTGCCGCTGTCACGTTTGCGTGTCCGCGGTCAATTGACCGAGCTGCGTGCCGCCGATTTGCGTTTCACTCCCGCCGAGGCGGCTGAATTTCTCAACCGCATGATGGGGCTGAATCTCTCGGCGGAAGACATCTCTGCACTGGAAGTCCGCACCGAAGGCTGGATCGCCGGACTGCAATTGGCTGCGCTCTCCATGCAGGGACACACTTCGCGAGACGCCGCCAGCTTCATCAAATCTTTTACCGGCAGTCACCATTTCGTGCTGGACTATCTGATTGAGGAAGTCCTGCAACAGCAATCCGAAAGTATCCAGGCTTTCTTGTTGCGCACATCCATCCTTGACCGCCTGTGCGGTTCCCTTTGTGACGCTGTTTTGGGTTCTCCTTCTCGCTCTGAGTCCGGGCAGGAAACCCTGGAATATCTCGAACGCGCCAACCTGTTCATTGTCCCTTTGGATAACGAGCGACGTTGGTACCGCTATCACCATCTCTTTGGCGATTTGCTGCGCCAGCGGTTGGGTCAGAGCCAAACACCCGAAGCAATCGCCCAAGACCACATCCGCGCCAGCGAATGGCACGAAATCAACGGACTGATGTTTGAAGCCTTTCATCATGCAACCGCCGCGGACGATATGGAACGTGCCGAGCGCCTGATTGGAAGCAAGGGGATGCCCCTGCACCTTCGCGATGTGGCGACGGCCGTTCTGGACTGGCTGGCATCGCTGCCGCCGACAGTGTTGGACGCCAAGCCCTGGTTGCGGGTCAGGTCTGCCACGCTGGCGCTGATGGCTGGACAGACTACCGGCGTGGAAGAAAAACTGCAAGCGGCTGAGAAGGCTTTGCAAAATATTGAACCGGATGCCGCAACCCGCGACCTGATCGGGCAGGTTGCTTGTGCCCGGGCCACGCTGGCACTCACCCGCTACGAGACAGAAGTCATGCTCATCCAGGCACGCCGCGCACTGGAGTATCTGCACCCCGATAACCTGTCTTTCCGCTTTACGGCTAGCTGGGCGCTGGCGTCTGCCAGCCTCCTCCGCGGAGACCGCGCCACAGCCGCCCAAGCCAGTATTGAAGGAATATCAATCAGCCAGAAGTCCGGAGATGTTTTTTCCACCATATTGGCTACGACCAATCTGGGGCGGGTACAAGAGTCAGAGAACCAACTTTATCTGGCGATTGAGACCTATCGCGGTATCCTGCCCTTGTTTGGCGACCACCCACAGCCGAATGCCGCTGAAGTACATCTTGGACTGGCTCACATCTATTACGAATGGAATGATTTGGAGTCCGCCGAGCAATACGGGAAACAGAGCCTGCAACTGGCACGGCAGTATGACCGTGTGATTGATCGTTTCATTATAAGTGAAGTGTTCATGTCCCGCCTGCAACTGGCACGGGGTGATGTGGACGGTGCAGCGGCGCTGTTGGCTCAGACCGAACAATCCGCGCGCCGGCAAAATTTCCTGTTGCGGATGCCGGAGATCGCTGCCGAGCAGGTGCTTGTCCTGCTTCGACAAGGCAACATGGACGCCGCCGTTGGTTTGGCTCAAACATACGAACTGCCTCTCAGCCGGGCACGTGTTTTCCTGGCTCAAGGAGACACTTCCATAGCGCTGGCGGTGCTGGAGCCGTTGCGTCAGCAGATGGAAGCCAAGGGTTGGCAGGATGAACGGCTCAAAGTGATGGTTCTACAGGCGGTCACTCTGCACATGCATGGCGAAAAGGATAAGGCTGTGCATCTGCTGAGTGACGCGCTGGCGCTGGCGGAACCGGGCGGCTTCATCCGCACCTTTGTAGATGAAGGTCTACCGATGGCTCAACTATTGTCCGAAACAGCTTCTCGCGGGGTTAAGCAGGACTATATAGGTAGGTTGCTGGCAGCATTTGATGCTGAGAAGCAGACAAGCACAGACAAGTCTGATCTGCCCCCTGCCCAAGCCCTTATCGAGCCATTGAGTCAACGCGAATTAGAGGTACTACGGCTTATTGCCCAAGGTCTCTCGAACCATGAGATCGGCAAGCGGCTGTTCCTCGCCCTGGATACGGTCAAAGGACATAATCGCAGGATCTTTGACAAATTGCAAGTACAGCGACGCACCGAAGCCATCGTCCGCGCCCGTGAACTGGGCTTGATTTAAACCCCCCAACACTCCCAACAATTCAAAACAACACTCGGGCCCACACCAAAGTGTCTATCGGTGACACTCTGGCGCAGGTATATTTCCTGTACATTGATTAAGTGGCATGGGCTGTAATAGCCGTTCATAACAGGTGCAAGGTGATGTCAAACGAACTCGAACCAAAACCGACTCCAAGTCAAACCGTGATCTATCAGTTTAGACTCAAAGGCTATTTGGGTTCTCAATGGGCAGACTGGTTTGAGGGTCTGACCATCACGCTGGACGAGGACGGTGACACGCTTCTAACTGGTCCCGTAGCTGATCAGGCTGCATTGCATGGTTTGCTAAAAAAGGCGCGTGACCTCGGAATGCCATTGGTCTCGGTCAGTCAAGTCCAACCCGATGAAATTCATTCATATCGTTCAAAAAGGGAGAAAGAAATGAACACGACTAAAGGAAGTTCCCGTGGGACAATCAAATCGACCACCGGAATTGATCCAAGAGTAAAGCTTTCGTTGTTGTGGATATTTGTCATAGTCAACATGGCTTATGCGGATATCCTTTCTTTGATGGATCCAGCGTCCATTATCCGCGGAATCATGGCGGGAAGTCCATTGCCTGCGGGAGGTTTGCTGGCAGGCGCAATCGTAATGGAAACCTCATTTGCCATGGTTATCCTGCCCTGGGTGTTGAACTACAAAGTAAATCGCTGGGCAACCATCATCATTGGGGTATTCATGAGTTTGCAAATCGTTATAGGCGGGCACGGCCCGTATTATGTGTTTTTTGAAACAGTGGAGGTTGCGTGCATATTACTGATTATCTGGCTCACATGGAAGTGGCGCAACTTTGAAGGTTAGGCTCGATCATATAATCCATTTTGTTCAAATCCAAGGAGATAAAAATGAATTCACTCAATAAAACCGCAAGAATGGCAGGGTTCCTGTATCTCATATACATGATAATAACAATCCCTGCAGATGCGCTTGCCCGTTCCCCACTTATTATGTTCGGAGATGCCGCAACAACAGCCCGGAATATTATGGCTTCCGAATGGCAATTCCGGGTCGGCATTACAGGCGATCTGGTCTCTGCTGTATTTTTTCTTTTGGCGGCTTGGGCTTTATACGCGTTATTGAAACCGGTCAATAAAGATATGTCTTTGCTGTTCCTGTTATTGAACCTGGGTGGTGTCTCTGTCTATTTCATTAATTTGCTTAATCAATTTGCTGCTGTGCTGCTTTTGAGCGGCGTTGATTACCTGAAAGTATTCCAGGCCGATCAATTGCAATCTCTGGCAATGTTCTTTCTTGATTTACACCACAACGGGTACTGGATCGCCCAGATATTCTTTGGCGCCTGGCTCTTTCCGCTGGGTTATTTGGTTTACAAGTCAGGTTTTCTGCCCAAAATTTTGGGCGTCGTGATGATGATCCATTTTGTCGGCTGGACAACAACCTCTCTACTATATTTCCTTTACACCCCAGGTTACACGGCACTCACGTATGTAACCTATCCGCTTGGATTCATTTCTGAATTTGGACTTATGTTATGGCTTCTGGTTATGGGCGCAAAAGAGCAGAAACCTTCCTGAGTTAAATTTGACTACCCATCACAAGGAAAAAATATGTTGAAAAAAGGTTCACTGCTCCTTTCCATCTGGTGCGGGATCAACTTTATTCTTGCACTCATCATATTGTGCTACGTCATCGTTTTCAAACAGAACTCCCCGATCCTGCAAGTGGCGTCCTTTTCAGAGGCTGAAATTGCTGGACTTGGCGTAAAGACCATTGCATCGCTCAATGCGTTTACGATCCTGTACAACTCCTGCTCACTGATGGTCTCAGTGTTGACATGGCCGCTCATCCGCAAGAACCTGATCGCCGGTGAAAAATCGGCTTTCTGGATGTTAGCCTTTGTGATCGGCTTCATAGAACTGATGGCATTTCTCGCATCCTCCTACATTGGGCATGGACGCTGGCAGGTAAATGTCCTGCAGAGCATACTTTATATTGCCGGTATTGGCCTGTCAGGCTATTCGCTCTTCGAAGAAGATAAAAAATGATTCAATCAAAAGTAATCTGGAAAAATGTGTTGGTTCTGGCTGTAGCAGGAGGCTTGGCCTTCTGGCTGGCGAACTTCGCCATCTCCCGGACTCCCATCGCCGCCGAGTATCGAGCTGCTCTTTCAATTTCTTATTATTCAATGCTTCTTGAAGCTTTGATTGGTGGTTTGATTATCGGATTCTGCGTCAGTTATTTCCTGCTTCGCTTTTTTGATAAGCTGCCAACAAAGAATCCAGTTCTAAAATCCCTGATACTGAGCTTCATTGCCCTGTGTGTTGTCACGATCCTGATCGAGGTTCCTGCAAAATTTATCACGCCAACGAAAGACGCCCTACATTACTTCCTCATCGGCACAATGTTTAATGTAATAAGGATTCCCGCTCTTGGAATAGTGATTGGCTATCTATACAGATGGCTCAACAGGAGTGAGAGAAAATGAAAGCAATTGTATGCACAAAATACGGTTCCCCGGATGTTCTTCAGCTCCAGGAGGTAGCAAAACCCTCTCCGAAGGATAATGAAGTCTTGATCAAAATCCATGCGGCATCCATCAATTCGCGTGACTGGCGGATGATGCGGGCAAATCCATTCTTCATCCGCCTGGCGCCGGGAGGGTTTCTGCAGCCCAAGAACAAGGTGCTTGGAGGGGATGTCGCCGGACGGGTTGAGGCAGTTGGTGGTAACGTCAAGCAGTTTAAACCGGGAGACGAAGTTTTTGGATACCTACCCAGCGCAACCGGTCGTGGCACTTTTGCCGAGTATGTCTGTGCCAATGAAACTACGATCACGCTGAAACCATCCAACCTGACGTTCGAGCAGGCTGCAGCTGTACCGGTAGCGGCGCTGACTGCCTTGCAGGGATTACGCGATAAAGGAAATATTCAACCAGGGCAGAAGGTTTTGATTAATGGCGCTTCTGGCGGCGTGGGGACATTCGCCGTGCAGATCGCTAAAGCATTCGGGGCGGAAGTCACAGCAGTATGCAGCACACGGAATTTGGACATGGCGCGCTCGCTTGGAGCAGACCATGTCATTGATTACAAGAAGGAAAATTTCACCCGAAATGGTCAATACTATGACCTGATTCTGGCTGTGAACGGATATCATCCGATTTCAAATTATCTGCGCGCTTTAAGTCCTGATGGAATCTATGTTGTCGCCGGAGGTTCCATGCTTCAGCTCTTCCAGGCTGCGCCTCAGGCACGGCAGACTTCAACAACTGGGAATCAGAAAACGTGTGTCGTGTCGCTGGTGCAGAGCCAAAAGGATTTGGTCTTTATGAGAGAACTCCTTGAATCCGGGAAGGTCGTTCCTGTGATTGACAAATGCTATCCGCTGGACAAAACCGCCGAGGCTTTCTGGTATTTTGAGAAAGTTCATCCCAAAGGGAAGGTGGTCATAACGGTGGAACAGAATGCCATAACCTGCCGATTTACAACTGCATCATAGGTCAATGAAAAAACGGTTCCGAGGATTTATCTTTCAGAACCGTTTTGGATTCTGCTTACACCAACTTCCTCTGCAGCGCTAAGCTCACCGCAGACACACGGTTATCCACGCCGAGTTTCATCAGGATGTTGCTGATGTGGTACTTGACCGTCGAAAGGCTGATGACCAGTCGTTCGGCAATCTCGGCGTTGTTCAAGCCGTCCACCATTAATTTGAGGACTTCGATCTCGCGCTCGGTCAGGGTCTCGGTCTCCTCCGCCTGCTGGTTCGCGCGGACAAGCGCCTGCGCCGCTTCGGGCGAAAGCGTCATCTTGCCCTCTTTGGCGGCTTTGATCGCCGCCGCCAGCTCGCGCGCGGTGACGTTCTTCATCAGGTAGCCGACTGCGCCAGCTTTGAGCGCGTTCTGAACCAGTTCGTCCTCCTGAAAACTGGTCAGCGCCACGATCTGGATTTGTGGATTCTGCTTCTTGATCGCCTGCGTAGCGGCGACGCCGTCCATGACGGGCATCATCAAGTCCATCAGGATGACATCGGGTTTAAGCAGGTTGGCGCGCACGACGGCTTGTTCGCCGTTTTCGGCTTCACCGACCAATTCAAGGTCGGGGTTGACGCTGAGGAAGGCGCCCAATCCAGAACGGACGACAGCGTGGTCATCGACGAGCATGATGCGGATTTTGTTTGTCATGTTTTCTCCTTGGGGCATGGTAGGGGCGGGGTTACCCCGCCCCTACGGGTGATTGCCATACCACCGAAATTTGCGTCCCTTCGCCAGGTTCGCTGTAGATACTGAGTTTTGCACCGATGGCATCGGAGCGTTCGCGCATGATCTTCACGCCGAGATGGTCGGCGGTGACTGTGGACGGGTCGAAGCCCGAGCCGTTGTCTGCCACGGTCAGGCGGACAACCTCGCCCATGCGCAGGGTGACGACCGCTTCGCTGGCTTTTGCGTGCTTGAAGACATTGTTTAATGCTTCTTGTGCGATGCGATATAAGCTGATCTGTACGTCGGCGGGAAGCTTGCGCTCTCCTTCGGCGCTAAGCTGGATGTTGATGCGGGCGCGACCTGACAAGGCTTCGGTCAACTGACGGAGCAAAGTCGGCAACGGGACCTCAACCAATGCGTTCGGGCGGAGTTCCACCAGCAGGGTGCGCATTTCCGCCAGCGCGCCACGGGTCAGTTGCCGTAGCTCTTCGAGGCGGCGTTTCCCCTCGGGTCGATTCATCTCCCAAATATCGGGCAGCACATCCGCGATAAGGGTTGTGGAAAAGAGAGTCTGGGTCACGGCGTCGTGCAGATCACGGGCGAGGCGGGTGCGTTCGGCGGCGACGGCGTCCTGTGCGGCTTTTTCACGCAGACGTTCGTTTGCAAAGTTCAATTCCTTGGTGCGTTCGGCGATTCGTTGTTCCAACTGTCGGCGGTGTTCGGCTTCCTGCGCGGCGAGACGTTCGGCGGCGCGTTTTTCCTCGCTGATATCTTCAATTATGCCAATAGTGTAAAGCGGCTTGCCGTCCACCCCGTGGACGGATGAGAAATTCACGCGTCCCCAGAAGATGCTGCCATCCTTTCGGATGTAGCGTTTCTCGACGGTGTATTGGTCGCGTTTGCCTTCCGCGAGTTCGACGAACAAGTGGCGGTCCACGAAACGGTCTTCCTTCACCGCCAGCATGGACGGGTCTATCTGGCTAATCTCTTCCTGTGTGTATCCCGTCAGGCGAGATGCCCTCTGGTTGATCTGCGTGATGTGTCGATCGAGTGTCATCACTGCCACGCCGACGGCGGCATTGTCGAACATCGAGCGGAAGCGTGCCTCAGATTCGCGTAGCTCTTCGGATTTGCGTTTCTGCTCATCGATATTCTCGGTCATTGCCACGATGTATTTTGGTTTGCCATCCGCGTCGCGCACCACCGAGCTCGTGATTCTTACCCAGAAGATATGACCATCCTTGTGGACATAACGCTTTTCGACCTGGAACACGTCGAGTTTATTATCCAGCACCGCCTGACGCTCCTCTGCGCCAATCTCCGCATCGGGTGGATACGTCAGGTCTGCGCCACTCATTTTTTCGCCTTCTTCGCGACTGTACCCTGTCATCTGGATGAGAGCCTCATTGACCGCAATCGGGCGGCGGTCCAGACCGATGAGCGCAATACCGATGGCGGCGTTATCGAACATGGCGCGGAAGCGCGCCTCGGATTCGCGCAATTCCTCGCGGGCTCGCTTGCGTTGGTCGATATCCTCGGCAATCACGATCATGTATCGAACCTTCCCCGCTTCGTCTCGAACCGCCGAAACGCTCTGTCGCATCCAATGGACTCTGCCATCTTCATGCACATAGCGTTTTTCGACCTGATAATTCTCGCGCTTGCCCTCCAGAATTTCGTGAAATTCCGCCATGCCGACATTCCGGTCTTCGGGGTAGGTTACGCCGCGTCCGCCAAGTTCGATCAATTCGGCTTCGGTGCGTCCCGATAACTTCACCAGCGTGGGGTTCACCGCCAGCGTTTTTCCTTCGGGAGAGATGATGCTGATTCCAACCGCGGCGTTCTCGAACATCGCACGGAAGCGCGCTTCGGATTCGCGTAACTCGGTTTCGACTCTTTGCTGCTCGTCCACCACTTTCTGCAGGCGGGCGTTTTGCTCGCGCACCACCCGCAACCGGCGCTGGGTCCCTGCGACGACAAGCAGAATCAACCCGGCAGCGACTCCAAGTTGAAACGGCAGGGTTTGCCAAAACGGCGGGATAACGATCAATTTGAGCGACGTGCCCTCTTCGTTCCAGATGCCGTCGCTGTTGGCGGCTTTGACGCGGAAGGTGTAATTTCCGCCGGGCAGGTTGGTGTAACTGACATAGTTGCGCGTGCCGGCCTGTACCCAATCCTTGTCGAAACCTTCGAGTTTGTAGGCATATAGATTCTTCTGCGGCGACTGAAAATCGAGCGCGGCAAATTCGAACGAGATAAAATTGTGGTTGTAGCTCAAACGAATGGGTTTGCTCGAGTCGAAGGGTTGAGGCGTGTTGAAGATCGAAAAGTCGGTGATGACCACGTTGGGCGGGACAATGTTATCGCGCAATTCCGTTGGGTCGAAGATGCTAAATCCATTCACGCCGCCAACGTATACTTCACCTGTCCTGGAACTTGCGAATGCCGCGTTGGAGTTGAACTCGTTGCCCTGCAAGCCGTCGTTTTTGTCGTAGATGCGGAAGGTTCCGGCCTGTGGGTCGAACTTTGCCAGCCCGTTGTTGGTGGTCAGCCAGAGGAAGCCCTGTTTGTCGAGGTTGACTGTGAGAATGGTGGAGTTACGGAGTCCGTCCTTTTCGTTGTAAACCTTGAAGTCGCCTGTCTTCGGGTTGTAGCGGTTCAATCCACCCTGCGTGCCAAGCCAGATCATGCCGTCGGCTGTTTGCTGAATTCCCCAAACGCTGTTCTCGCTCAACGAGTTGGGGTTCGCGGGATCATGCAGCAGCGTGGTAAAAATTGCCCGGTCGGGATCAAGATTCGGGGCGTCGAGCGCGAGACGCGAAACACCGCCGCCCCAGGTCCCGATCCACAATTCATCCTCGATGACTTTCAACGAAACGGGAGGCGCGCTCATCGGGTAGTTGACGAATCTGCTCGCGCCAGGGTCGAGCCGTGAAAGACCGAGGAAGTTGGCAACCCACAGCCGCCCGTCGGGGTCGCGCATGATGTAAGTAACTTGATTCTCGAGCAGGCTGGCAGGGTCATTGGGGTTGTTTTGGTAACGGGTGAATTTTTCGGTGCGGGGGTTGAAGTGATTTATTCCACCGCCGAGTGTGCCAACCCAAACCGCGCCGTCGTCATCCGCCAGCAGCGACATGACCAGATCGCTGGAGAGGCTTTGCGGGTCATTGGGGTCATTGCGATAACTTGTAAATTTACCGGTAATTGGGTCGAAACGTTCCAGTCCATTTTCCCACGTGCCGACCCACATCATGCCATCGGGCGTTTCAGCGAATGCGCCAACGTGGTTACTGGCAAGGCTTTCGGGGTCGGAGGCATTATGACGATAGGTGCGGAATTGAAGCGTATCGAGATTGAATTTGTTGACCCCTGCGCTTAACGTCCCAATCCAGATGACACCAGAGCGGTCTTGCAGGATGCTGAAGGTGTTGTCGTTGGAAAGACTTTCAGGGTCGGAGGGTTCATGGTGAATGACAGCAAAGCCTTTCGATAGGATGGATGGAAACCGCCACACGCCGCCTGACCAACTGGTCGCCCATAGCGAACCGTTAAGGTCGATAAGCAGATCGGTGATATTGTTATCGGTAATCTGGTTGTCGGAGGTTTGTGCGCTGTCGAAGTGTGTGCACTTGCCGCTTTTGGGGTTGTAGTGGTCGATCCCGCCGCCTGTCACACCATAGCCGCCATACGAAATCCACAAATTGTCCTGTGCATCAGTCAAAATGTTCGAGATATTGGGAGACTGAAAACATTCACCTTTTGGGCGCATGGGCTCGGATGTGTTTGTGGCGGGGTTGAATTGATAAAGCCCCATGCCTGTGACGCTGAACGCGCCTGTGCCGATCCAAAGCGTGCCATCGTCTGCGGGCTGGATGACGGAGATCGGGTCATTGTTGACATGGGTAAATTTTCCCGTGGTTGGGTCGAAGCGGTCCAACCCGCCGAGGGTCCCAACCCACAAACCGCCATCTCCATCTTCAACGATGGAGGTGACGATTGGATTGATAATTGCGCCTGGGTCTTCGGAATTCGGTGCGTAGTGAGTGAAAATAGAAGTCTTTGCGTCGAAACGGTCCAGTCCGCCGCCCCAGGTCCCAACCCAAAGGTAGCCGTCCAAGTCTTCGTACAAGGAGATGATGCTGTTATATCCAAGGGAATCGGGGTTATCTGGATCGTGTTTGAATTGAGTGAAATCATAACCGTCGTAGCGGTTCAATCCGTCCTGTGTGCCGATCCATAGGTAACCCGCGCCGTCCTGCAACATGGCGAGACCCGCATTTTGTGTGAGTCCATCATCAATAGTGAGATGCTCGAAGCGCAAACTTGCACCAGAGGCGAAGGTCACGGCTGGTGGGGCGGAAAGAACGGAAATTGGAGAAGGGAGGAGTAGAAAAGTAACGAGTAACGAGATGAGTAGGTGACGGCGCATGAGACTCTCGAAAGGGTTAGATTGCGGGAATTGTAAACGAAATTTGTTTTGTAGTGACGGCTTCGGTCGTTACTTTATGTGGCAAGTGCGACTGAAGTCACAACTAAGTTTTACCAACCTACCATTCCTTGACCCAAGGTTCGTTCAAGTCGTACTCGACGAAGCCCATCGAAGCGTATAAGTTGCCTGCCTGTTCCGAATACGAGTTGACGGTGCAGAGCGTGGCTCCCAGGTCATGGACACGGCGCAAGCCTTCCGCCATGAGCGCCTTGCCGAGTCCCTTGCGCCGGTGATCAGGGTGTGTGCCGACAGGCTCGAAGGCGGCGGTGCGGGTCATATCGTCATACCAAAGCGTGGCGAATGCGGCGTGCTCCCCGTTGAGGGCAACTGCAATCAAGTCGAGGTCGCGGCGATAGAGTGGCGCGCGTTGGACATTGCGGTACCAGTCCCAGCCTTCGTATTTTTCGTCCGGCTCATCGGGATGAAAGGCCTTCCATGAGACCCAACTGCGACTGGGGTGTTCGTTTTCATTGCCGAGGGCGCGGATGGCGTATCCCTCTGCGGGTTGAAAATCGGGAATGGGTTCGCGCATGTCCCGACGGCGCTGGTATTCGGGATATTTACCTTTTTTGTATCCGCGACGAATGAGTAAATCCCCTCGCAGAGGATCCGAGGCGTGTGCCCAAAGGACAAGCCGCTGGCAGCATTCGGTATGGGTGGTGGCAAACTGGGTTTCCGCCACCGACATCATCTCAACTTCGAGTTCGGGCGTACGGAAATCTGGATGCACATCTAAAAACGCTTCGCCTGCACCGTCAGGGTGGAGCGCCGCCGCGAGTTTTCCGTCTGTGGTTTCCCAAAGGAAAACTGCGGCTTCGAGGTTGAACTTGAAAATGTTCTCGTTGACGTGCCAGCGCCAATAGTCCCACCGATAAAGCGGCCAGGAAAATTCATGACGATTGTTCAGCAGGAAGACCTCACGCAAAAACTGTCGGATTTTCCATTGGTCATTGTCATGTTTGTATTTTCTCTGGATAAGTTTCATATTTATCTCCTGTATGCAAGGATAGTCGCCTTTAAGCAAAAACTCCCCCGCCACGGGGGGAGTCTTGAACTGGTCAAGTGGACAGGTTCATTTCACCATAGCAGAGGCAATTGCATATCCGTGCGCAACAGTGCGGCTGGCATTTTTGCCGTGGAAATAGGCGTCATGCAGGAATTTGCTGTCGGCGTCCTTCACGTCGATAAAGCCACGCTGTTCGAGATAGGCGGTCGCTGTGCCTTCGGGAATTCCGAAGACGAGCATTTCTCCGCTTGCCCAACGTTTGGAGCGCATGTTATTAACCTCGCCGCGTTTGATCGTGCCATCCAGCAGGGTCGGATACATGTAATCGAAGATGACCGAGCTTCCAGCGGGGGAGTGCCGGGCGATGAATGCCAGGGTGGAGTCCACCGCTTCGGGCATGAGGTATTGGGTCACGCCTTGCCAGATGAAGAGGGTCTTGAGAGATTTGTCATAATCGCTTTCCGTGAGCCGTTGTTCGAGTGATTCTAAATTGAAGTCAATTGAAACGTACGTGACGTGGGCGGGGAGTTCTCCGAAAATCCGTTTGACCTTTTCCTTTTTGCTGGCTTGTGAAGCCGGATGATCCACTTCAAAAACGCGAATCTTTTTAAGTTCGTCAAAGCGATAGGCGCGCGCGTCCAATCCGGCGCCGAGGATGACCACCTGTCCCGCCCCCGCTTGAAGCTGCCCTTTAAGGAATTCGTCAATATGCCGCTCGCGCACGGTCAGAAAGCCCATCACGCCGGGACCTTTCCTTTCGCTGTAGCCGAGTTTGTCGAAAAAGCGCACGAAATTATAAAGGAATCCGCCTGTAAATTGACGCGCATACGGATCGTAACAAATCCGTTCGCCTTCGGGCTTTTCGGACTCGATGCCACGCACAATTGCAATGCCGATGGCGGTCATGCTGGTTTGATTCTTTCTCATGATCGGTTTTCCTTACTGTATGTTCTCGGCGCGTTCCTTGACTCCGAGAAGTAATCCGCGCTCCATGACGAAAACTCCGGGGTGGATGATATCCCAAAACCCGCCGACCATCATGGTGCGTGTCCGCAGGATTAGTCGGGTGGAACCATCTGTCTGCGGGACGAGGACGAACTGCCACAGATCGACCCATTCACCGTTTTCCTGATGTCCCATCACGAGAGCTTCGTTGGGGAGAATTTGTGCCACGATGTAAGGCGGCGGGGCGGGGTCGGTGACGCACATCTTCACTTCGTCACCAACTTCCAAACCCTGCCATTCCTCATGGATGCGGTCAGCGTTGGTCATTGGGCAGTTGATGAGACCTTCAAAGGCGGTGTAACTGTATAGCCCGCCCTTGTCTGCGCCGAGTTGCAATAGCCAGGGGTAGATATCTTCGGGATTGGCATTGATCGTTACCGCGCGGTTGACGAAACTGGCGGGAGCGGGGACCAACTCGTCGCCAGGGAAGGTCGCGTTGACCTCTGCATCGGTCGCGCCCCAGCGATCCATCGACGGAGTGAGGAGTATGACGACTGCCACGAACACTGTGGCAAGGATGCCAATGATTTTCAAAAACTTTTTCATCTACTTAATTCCCTTCGATTCAAAAATATTCTTGAAGAGAATGGCTGTCAACCAGGTTGCCGCACCAGCCATGACGATGAATGATGCGGATTTCCCTATCAGTTCGCCCGGTGTAAGTTTGATTCCAGCGGCCATCTCCATGATGGTCTGCCCAATCACCATTGCCCCAACCTGAATGAGCATGATACTCAAAACGGCAAACAGCAGGTAGCCCGAAGGCTCGCGGCGGAGAAGTTGCGCGCCCGCAAGGACGCAAGCCACGGCTATAATCCCGACGTCAATGGTGTAGGTCACCGGTGTTGTGGACGAACCCAGCGCGGCGGGAATGCTGTCGTTGAGCAAAGCCGTCACGATGTCGCTGAGCCAGATGAACGCCAGCCCAATCCCGACAATGAACATGAAGATCGCCATTCCTCGCACCGGCAGACGGTTCGAAACGCGGCTGGATAATTGGGTCAGGTCAATTGCAGTGAACGCGATGACGAAGGCGTAGAAGCAAGCCGAGAACAGCGCGATGTAAACGAGGAAGAGACTGTTATAGGCTTTGTCAAGTCCCAGTGAGGCGCCGTAATAGAGGAAATACGCGAGGACACCGGATAACATCAACCCGCCGCGCAGGGAGCCGCGACGATAAAGTGCGAAGGATACGAGAAGCAGGGGAAGTCCCACAAAGAGCGTGACCATGTCTGTGCCGCGTGTGGTGGAGGCGGAAAAGACTGTATCGTGAGAGTACAATCCCTTTCCGTAGATATCGACCGTCTCACCATGCACTGTTGTAAAGGGATGTGGGTCACTCCCGTCCATCCAAAAAAGACCAACACCAGCGGCGACCAGGGTCAGGATGACGATGAGGGGAATAAGCCAGTTTAGTGTGAGTTGTTGCTTCATTTTTGTCTCCTTTTTTCAATGTCATGATAAAGCCTTGTAAATGAAAACTCCCCGTCCGCGGGGGGAGTTTTGGACTGGTCAAGCGGACAGGCTGAACGGTTTCGGAATTAACTTGACTGTGCTTCGGGTTCGACCACCGGCAACTGTCTTGTCCAAATCAACAGGGCAACCAACGCTGCCATCGGAATCCAGCCTGCCAGACCAAGGGGAGAGCCAGCCAGTGCGGTGTCAAAACCGGGCTTTAGGAGCAGGAAAGCCAAACCAGCCACCGCATTGAAGGCACCGTGTCCAAGTCCTGCCACCCAGGGACTGCGGGTTTTCAGGGTAAGCCAGGAAAGGATAATGCCCAGTAAAGTAAAGCCAGCGGGCAATAACAAAACGCCCAGGTAGGGATGTTGTGGAAAGTTATAGCCATACAAGAGGGTGGTGGGAGCGTGCCAGATGCCCCAGATCAAGCCGCTGAGCAGGATGGCTTTCCATTGACCGAGAGGCATGAGCCTGGTCAAAAGGAAACCGCGCCAGCCCAATTCTTCACCAATGGCAAAGAGCAGGTTGATGAATGGCGCAAGTGTCAGGGCAAATACAACCTGCCCCAGCACTAAAATTTCAACGCCCGGCATGGCGGTTCCCGCTGCGGCTTTCGTCATGGATTCCCGTATGAAGGTGAAATTTGGATCAAAAGTTCCTGTGCCGAACAGGATGCTGGCACCCATGGTGGCAAGTATGAGCAAGGCGGGCAGGAACCAGGCTAATAGATAGAAACGTTTTGGTCCAAGTGTGTTTAAACGCAGGGTCTTGATGACCGGTTGTTTTTCCACCAGCCGTGTGGCCAAAATGGCACCCAGCCCAGGCGCCCACATGGCAGCCATGAAACAAATTTGCCAGACGGC
The DNA here is from genome assembly GCA_030834895.1 of Anaerolineales bacterium. GTDB lineage: Bacteria > Chloroflexota > Anaerolineae > Anaerolineales > Villigracilaceae > Villigracilis. The sequence continues at coordinate 636,910 of JAUQXA010000024.1, read as the reverse complement.
CAGGTAGGTTGTGGATTGGGGGTCGCTTTTGAATAACAACGGGATGCAGAACAAAGTCCAGGCAAGGCCGAAGGTGATGATCAGAAATGTTATTAAAGATTTACGGTTCATGTTTTTCTCCTATGAGTGTAACCTCACGACCGTTATATTATTCCCCGGGATAAAAAAAACTCCCCCGTCGGCAGGGGAGTTCGGGACTGGTCAGTTAGACAGTCAACTCAGAGTTTGGCGCGCGAACTGGGCAATCGATTTAACCAGATGGAACAGGCACAGGTCGAGCAGGACACCGAAGATGGGCAAATACCAGGCATCCAAAGCGGATTCAAACTTCCAGTAGAACAGTTGCACCGACCAGGTTGGGGCAAGCATCATGCCGATGGGGGTGAGGATCATAACAAGGCTGGCGAGGACTCCAGTTGCGGCAAGCAGCAGGACAATCATTCCGAGAGGGAGGACAAATAATGCGAGGAAAAATTTATTCCACATGTTGGTTTTGGTTTGATAGGTTGCGTTCATGGATTATTCCTTTACGTTCTTGAGCATGACGACGGTCATGACGAGGTTTGCGGCGGTGATGACGAGGAAGGGGATCATGATTCCGAAGCCCTCAGGCACGCCCTTCAACGACATGTTGATTGCCATCGTACTGACAGCGAGTCCGAGGGTGATGCCTTTGGTCATCATGATGGCTGCCAGCAGGTAACCCCATGCACTGCGGCGCAGGATGAGGATGCCACCCAAAACTGCGGCGGGGGCGATCAAGCCCAGGTCCATGAATTGGATGACCATGGTGGTGGTATTTTCAAGCGCGGGGATTGCGCCTTCCTGTAATGCAGCAAAAATGCGTCCGAGCCAGGCGAGGGCGAAAAAACCAGCGATGATGAACATCAGCCCGGCAATCCAACCGCGCGGAAGTTTCCCTGAAAAATGATTCGGCAGGTCGTTCAGGTCAAAGGACATCATGCTGAGGATGAAGGCATACATGCTGAGCGTGAACAGGATGATGTACACAACGAACAGCGCATTGAACGAAGTCAGCGTGGACATGGACATGTAGGTGTAGAGGATGAAGCCCAACGTGCCGGTGAGGAGCAGCCGTCCGCGTAGGGAGCCGCGAAATGCCATCCTGGTGGCAATCACCAGCAGGGGCAAACCAATCACCAGCGTGATCAAATCGTTGGCTTGCATCTGTGCCGTGGAACTGACCGTGTCATAAAAGTACAGTCCGTGCCCATTGAGCATCACTGTCTCACCGCGATGACTGGTGAACTGATAAGGCTCTCCGGGCGTTTTGTAGAATAATCCCATGCTGGCGGCGAAGAGTGTCAGCAGGTAGATGGGCGGGATCAGCCACTTCAAAATGGATTGGTATTTCATTGAAATCTCCTTTTACAACAGTACCGCTTCGATTGGGCGGCGCAGAGAGCGCGGCATCGCATCGGCATACCCGAAGCGCATGAGCAATTGTGGCACGGAATTGTCCAATCCCATTGCGCTCTGGAATTGCGAACGGATTTTTGTCATTTCAATGGGCTGGTTCAGAAAAGCCGATTTGATGTTTAGCGAGGTCATTGTTAGTGCCATGCGCTCATAGACCTGACCTGTGCGTACCCATGCGGATTTGTCATCTGCTTCGGAGGCGATTACAACTGCACCTGAAGAGCTCCGCAACTTTTTCGCGTCAACATCGGCTTGTTGTTGCGGCTTGGTTCCCGCTACAAAGGCTTTTCCCAATAGCCGTGGCACTTCTGGATTGCCCGAGCAAACCGAGTACAACCCATCGAGAGAAGCCAGGGACTCTTTCTTGTTAAACCTCAGCCAGTAAATCAGTTCATCTATAAATGCCTTGTCGGCATACTGACTCAGATTGCCCTGGTTGACATACTCCAGTACTGTTTTCAAATCGGTTGGGGTCGTGATAAAGCGTAACGATACACCTGGTTCAAGAGACAAAGCCTGTAGCTGATCCATCTCGACATTCTTAACGGGTTGACCATCATATTCAGAGCGGGTGTTTTGCCGGTTTGGAATGGTATCGAACAATGGATTACTTTGAGGCGTGTCTGTCGTCAGGCGGACATTGATGAAATCCGTCGTATCGGGGTAGGATACTTCGGGCGCAAATCCACTGGCGCAGGTGGCAATTAGCAAATTCTCCAGTGCGCAGCCCAGACTGATCCATAATTCACGGTTAGAGGGGTCAACGACCGGAAGACGGCGGGTATAGTCTGGGTGGATTTCAATCGCGTTTTCCTTGATGGCGAATTTCCACGGCTGGGTATTATGTCCATTTGCCGCTAACGTGGCATAGTGGACGAGTTCTCGCATCTGTGCAGGTATGGTTGAAGCCATATCAAAGGGTCTCCAGATTTGGTCTGCCTGCTGGTTGAAATCCAGCCACGGCGCATATTCGGAAAGAAGGTAGCCGCCTGTTACAGTTACGCCGCCGACAGTCAGGAGTTTCAAAAAATCGCGACGGCTCAGCATGGGACGGGATTCGGGTTTGTCCATCATTGAATTCCTTCACAACACCGGGAAAATGGATTGTGACCAGTCACGGATTTTATCCCAGTCACGGAAGTCACCGGGAGGATTGTCGGGCGTTTCGACAGCCTTTGCGATGAGACGGTCGAAGAAAGAAAGTGTCTTGTAATCCAGCTTCCCCCTGAAGAAAACTTCATTTACTGAAGGCAGAAGTTCGCGCACGGGAGCAATGTACGCCTGACGCGCGGCGCGGCTGGTTTCATCGTCTCCGGAGTTTAGCATGTGGAGGGTGAAGATCGAAGTCGGGAGCTGATTCAGTGCTGATTGATTCTTACGGACAAAGTCCACCGCTTCGGGCAACCAGCTTCCCATGCGGATGGCGCTGCCCATCAACACAGCTTGATAGCCATCGAGTGAGGGATTTTCGCTGACAGGTTTTACATCTACAGCAAAGCCGTGCTTGCTAAGCGTCTCCCCGATGATGGCGGCAATCTCGACGGTGGAACCGGCGCGAGTGGCGTATGTGATCAGGATTTTTTTGTCCATTATGTTTTGTTCTCCAAGAGTGGTATCGATCATTTCGAATTCGGGGGGCAGGGTGGCGAGGTAGCCAAGTCCGCCGCAGGTGAGGGCTGATGCGCCGAGGGCGATGCCGGCGGCCCTCAAAAAGTCACGGCGGGTAAATTTTCTTTGGGTCATGGTTTTTCCTATCTACGGTTAAAGAGGTAATAATGTGCAAAGGCGTTGAGTACTTTTACTCCCATCAACGCGGCGACGATCACGAAGGCTTGCTGCCGGCTTGTGACGAGCGGCAGTTTGAAGTTGAAGAAAACGGATGTGGCGATCACTAGAATGGTTGCGCCGAGGAGGTAACCGAGGATTGCCTGCGGGTGCGTCCAATTGCCGGTGGCGGCGATGCGTCCGATTCCGCCTTGCGAACAGATGGTCATGCCGAGCACGATGAGAATCCCATGTGCGGTCTTGGGGTTGGAAAGCAGGGGAATTTTGATCCCTTTCAGGATGATAAAAAGGACGGCTCCCGCCAAAGCGACTAAAACCAGAATGGTCGGGCTGATAACAGAGGGTTCGGAAATGGTCTTCATGGGTTGCTCCAATCTTTTTCTTGCCTATATATTACTTTTGGACAAATAAAAACTCCCCCACCGAGGGGGGAGTTGAAGACTAGTCAAGTGGATAGGTGGTTAAGAGGTTGGGTGAATTCATAGCACAGCCCGAAGAAGACTTCGGCAATGTGACAGTCACAGGCGTGTACCTGACTGTCATAATCGGCGGCGTATGAAAGTCGAGCGGGTTGGAGGGGAGCGTTTACTTGACCTGCGCAATAGCCGTCAACAGCAGAACCAGCACGCCGCAGCCGGCCATCAGCTTGGAGTAGAGTCCGAAACGGGTGATGGCTTGATCAGCCCCATTGTTGGAGCTCATCATAGGTCCGACGCGGAGAACGGCGTTGTACCAAAATCCCAGGGTGATCATCGCCATGATGAGCAGGTGTTTGACGAGCATGAGCATGCTCCACAAGTTTCCGAAATTTCCAATGCCGAGATAATTCGAGTCGACAAAGATCAGATGGGTTCCCGTCACTGCAAAGACTCCCAACGCGGCGTATATCCAGACACGGCTGCGCTTGGAAATGGCGCTCAGGATCGCGCCACCACCGTTTTCCTTCGAGAGAACCGGTAAGTAGAGCAGGGCGAGCAAAAGGTAATGCCCGATCATGACAACGGTGGCAAGGGCGTGAAGCCAGGTGGACAGTAAGAACAAAATTTGTGACATGGTTGATTTTCCTTTATGTTTGTGTGATTTATTCCGGTATATCCCGCAAGATTAATCTCGGCTGGAACCATGGATTTTTAACAAGATAACGCGCATGGGACATATACAATGGAGAATTACAACATCAGCGCTTTGAAGAAATACGTTTTCCACGTGTAGAGGTTGCACTTGCCAACTGTGCTGCAAATAAGCTCTTTGCCGGGGGCGGGCGGTGACAAAGCCAGCCCCCGGCGTCAAGGAGGAGAAGAGAAATCACTTTGTTGTTGCGGATTGTTTCATGCCACATTTAACCCATCTTGTGTGTATGTCAAGGAGACGCCCATGTTGGCGAGTTCGTCAGCGGTGAACAGATTTTCCACCGCAGACGCAAACATAAGGATAGGCGACAGAACAATGAGGAAGATAATACAGATAATCATGACGACCTCCATGTTTTCGTTTTATATTCCGGATGATACCGGGTGGAAGAAAAAAACTCCCCCGTCGCAAGGAGAGTTTTGGGCTATCCATGTGGATAGGTTGTCAAACTTGCGATTACTCCGGGTCGGCAAGCTTATTCGTCTCCGCCAGCACATCTTCCAATAAAATCTGACGCATTTTTTCAGGCTCCTCGAACATCGGGCTGTGAGCAGATTCTTCAAAGGTGTAAAAACCTTTTAGCGGTGCATCGAGTTTTTCGAAGTAACCCTTTGCCAGTGGATAGGCACAGGTGTAATCATACTTGCCGTGAAGGAAATAGGTGGGAATCTCAAGCTTTGTCACCTGCTGTGTCAAATCCGTGGCTTGCATCTTATCCCACAGGCCGAAACTGGGGGAGCGCGAGTAGAATTTGCCGCGCCACAGGTTTATCTTTTCGCCCAAGGTGTATTCGCGGAATTGCCATGACGGTAAAAAGATGCCAGTGATAACCGACTTCATGTCATGGGTTGTGCCAATGCCGGCGCCATGCATATATCCGTCACGCAAAGCGTCGTAGTCTGCTGGCAAGGGGACCGCCATCGTGGGTGGGGCTGCCTCCAGTTTTTTTACCATGTTCGTGTCGCCGCCTTGTCTGTAGTATTCGAGCGCAAATTCATAGGCAAGTTGTTCGGATTGGATCTGGTGCGAGATCTGTCCGATTCCAATGTAGGCGTGGAATAATTCCGGCTCCCGCGCTGCCGCCTGAATGCCGATGTAACTTCCCCACGAGTGCGCCATCAGATATATCTTTTCCTGACCGAAGCGTTGACGCAGGTATCGCGTCACTTCCAGAGTGTCGGAGACGAACTGCTCTGCGGTCATCGTTTCGACTGGAATGATGGGACTATAGGAAAGTCCCGCGCCGCGCTGTTCCCACCAGACGACGGTGAAGTAGTCTTCGAGTCCGGTGGGGTAGCGTTGGGTAAGCCAGTATTCCGGCATGCCGGGTCCGCCGTGGACGAAGAGCAGTACGGGATTGCTGGCGTTTTTACTCTTGATGAACATCCCCTGTTCCATGCCGTTGATGTTGACGTGGATTTTCTCCGAGATGCTGTCCTCAATCAGATTCCCGTTTTCGTCGTGGAAAGGTTCCGGCTTGCCGGGGCTCATTGCCCAAAGGACGCCCGTCAGAACGAAAAAGCCTGCCAGGAGGATGGAAATGGCTGTCAACATGATACGTCCTGCCTTTCTTGCAACTGAGAAAATGGAAAGCTTTATGGTTTTATCCTCCTTGAGAAATTTTCATTATGGAAATCTTCATGGATTCACCAGAGACCGTAGATCGGTCCTGTGAAGTAGAAGATAATCATGCCCAGGGAATTGTAGAAGCCATGCGCCATGATACTTACCCACAGGTTGTTGTCGAATTTCCGTTTCAGCCAGCTATAGAACAGCGCGTCGATGATGGTGACAACCACGCCGATCAAGCCCTGCTCGGTGTGTATCAAGCCAAACAGCAGGCTGGAAATCGCAACGGAGAGCAATACCCCGGTCAGGCTGGTACCAAACAAATCGTCGAGCCGCTTTTGCAGATAACCGCGAAAGGCCAGTTCCTCGCACAGCGCTGCCAATGTCCAGGCAAGTACCAGAAACAGGATCAGTTGTCCCAGATTGCCCTGGAGGCTGGCAAATCCGCTGTAGTCAATTGTCTTGCCGGTCAGTCGGTTCAGGATGGGCATGACCACGCCGGCATCGAACAATTGCAGAAAAAAAGCGCCGACAAAGGCAAGGCCAGCCATGCGGAGCCAGGATTGTGGACGCTTGAACCCCATTGCAGCGATGTGTTCACGCCGGATGAGCAGCGACACAATCATAATGCCAAGAATGACCAGGGTCGGGATGAACAGGTCCAAAAGAATAGCTGTTACGGCGGTGCAGAGTTCAATGAGTGTGATGATTTTCCAAAGGGTTTCGCGTTTCATGGCATTCGCCTTTTTTCTGAGGATACGTCGGGAGAGACCAGAACTCTCCCGACGTTGGAGAAGTCTGATACTGACCAGATGGATAGGTCATTGCTTCAGGAAACGGATGATCTCGTTTGCGAACAACTCCGGCGCGGTGAGCATGGCGCTGTGTTGCTGACCTTCCAGAACGACAACCTGGCTGTTTGGCAGGTGGGTTTGCAGGGTTTCCGTCGTCTGGCGGAAGAAGGCTGGGCTGTTGCTTCCCAGCATGAACAACACCGGGATTTTGATCTGCTTCAACGCGGTCAGGTCCGGCGCGTAACAGTGACTCTGGCGCAGTTCTCGTGGAATGGTGTGTGTGGAGGCAACCTGGTCGGACCAATTGGGCAGCGCCTTGACGCGGTCGATCATGGCTTGCGGAACGTTCATCATGTCGCGCAACAAGGTGACGACAACCTGTTCGTGCTCGCCCTTCACCAGCATTTCCTCCATGCGATCCAGCAAGGCAGCCCGTTGAGGGGATTGCTGTTCCTGTAACATTGGCGGCTCGTAGAGAATCATCCGCCGGAGGTTGGGGATTCGTTGTGCCGCTCCCAAAACACAGGCGGCGCCAAAGGAGTGACCGAGAATGTCCACGGGACTGTTGATCGAGGCGGCAAGCGCGGTCACATCTTCGAATTCCCGCTCGATGGAGTATTCGGAGGCATCGCCGCTTTCGCCGCGTCCCCGACGTTCCATGGCGTAGACGGTGAACTGCTGGTTGAGTTGAGGCAGGCATAAATTCCAATGGGCATGACTGCCGTTCGTGCCATGAACCATGACGAGGGGAGTTCCCGTCCCTGTCTTTTTAAAGGCAATTGCGACGTGATTAGTTGAGAGGATGGTGTCCATGGTTTTTCCTTTTATGGATTTTAATTGCGTGCATTTTAATTTAACGAAAACAAAAACTCCCCCGTCGTAGGGGGAGTTTGACACTATCCATGTGGACAGGCAGGTTATTCCTTCCAGTTGACCTGACATAGATGCCGCTTCTTCCACAACCCCGTTGATTTCATCCAGCGGACGACCAACTCCTGCCCGGCAGGTGTGTCCCATTCCTTTTCGATGTCCGCATGACATTCCGGTCCCAGCCCGATGCGTGTGTGATGACAGAATGCGCATTCCAATGGCAATAACCCCATCCCGTGTAACTGACAGAGGTTGTTTTCCAAAAAGGTGCAACCATTGTGAGCGTATTCATTGACGGCAAAGAAGGATTCACAGCCTTTGAAGGCAGGCGCAATCACACCAAAAGTCTGTTCGGGAGAGATTTCCAACATCATACGATCAGCATAACCGCTTTTGATGGCTCTGGAAGCTTCAGCGACGGTCCACCAGCCTGGACGCGAGCAGTACGCCAAACAGACGTCACAGGAGCATGGCTCGGATGGGGGGTACTTTTCCTTCAAGCCTTTTGAGGTTTGTTTATGTCTTGTGCGTGACATTAGACCTCCACGTTGCTAAAAATCTATTTCTGTGGAGAGAATAGGCGTGCAAAGCCCGGATAAGCTGTCAGTGGAATTAACTCGAAGGCGATGAGTCCGTTTTGGACAAGGGGAAGGGTCGCCAGCACCTGTTGTGCCGCTTCAACGTTGTCGCATTCCAGAACCAGAACCGCTTCACTGCGATCGGCGCGGAAATACAATTCGCGGATGATTCCCTGCTGATGCAATTCCCAGGCGCGTAGGGCTTCGGCGTGGGCGTGCTGTTGAAACTTTTCCGCTGTCGCGCCGGGAAATTCATGTTCGAGGGCGAGGATTTTCATTTTAGCTCTCTGTGAATTTTAATTCCTTTTGGAAGCATGTGTCGAGGCGTAGTTCGGTGTTATACCATTCCCCAAAGTACATGCCAAAAGACATCCGTCCAAAAGTGGACTCCTGCCGCCGCAACCAAGCCATCCTTCATATAGCGTTCACCTGCAATGATACCGATGACGCCATTCAACAGGAAGACTTCAAGCAACAAGACGGGATTTAATTCCGCAAGGGATGCAGCGCCAGTGAAAACCATGACTGTACCTAGATGCCCCGCTCCGAATGCCAGGGCGGCGATGACATTTGCTATCCAGAGCGCAATGGTTCGTCCGTTGAAGCGCTTGAATGCCCAGTTCAGGATGAAACCCCATAGCCCGAAGACAAATCCGCGAAACATGATTTCCTCTCCGATGCCGGCGCTAAATGAGGCAAGAATGGATACCGGAAAGGGGGGGTGTGGAAAATGCCCAAATCCATTGATGGGCGCGAAGACCAAATCGCCAACGATGATTGCCAGTCCGCACACGAAGCCCAATCCAAGCGGGATCAGTGCCCAGCGTCCCCAGCTCCCGTCCTCGCTGTAAATACCTGGCAGGCCCAGCTTGCGGGCAAACCAATATCCGGTCAATCCTGCAAGTCCGTATAGTACCAGTACGATGCCTGCATTGGCAAGCCCAAGCACGATGGGTGAAACGCCCATGTCGGGCATGGGGATTCCAATAAACGCCGTCAACTGGTCAAGGAAGAATGTATATGTGACAAAGGCGCAAATCGCATACGCGATCAGTAGAATGAAAAATACGGAAAGTTGTTTGCGGTTCATGATTTTCTCCAATACATTCATGGTAACTATTCTACAGCCAAATTTTCCCCGTCATGGGGGGAGTTTAGTGCCTATCCACATGGACAGGATATTTTTGACAGGAGAAATCAGGCGTTTGCGCTTTCTGATTTTTGCTTTCTCAATCCAATCAGGCTGACCAGCAATCCAAGCAGAAGGGTCGCCGCTCCGCTGAAAAACGGATATTCAATATTGATATCGTAGATGTAGCCGCCCCAAAGCGGACCAACCACGCGCCCGAGGCTGTTCATGGCGCTGTTGAGTCCCATCACCGCACCCTGGGATTCTCCCGCAAAATTCGAGATGTACGAGTTGAGCGTGGGTCCAATCAGCGCAAGGGAAAGGATGAAAAAGCCGAGCGCAAGCATGGTGGTGATGTAATTCACGGCAATGGCGACAAAGACAAAACCGACGATACCGCCAAGCAGCCCGACCTTGATCAAGTTCAGGTCCCCAAACTTTTTCGTCAGCGGACCGACCAGCCCGCCCTGCGCGACGATCAGGATGGCGCCCATCAGCATCCAGATCGTGCCGACCTGTGCCGCGTTGAAGGCGAATTTGTCCACCACGTACAAGCCGATCATGCCCTGAAAGTTGGTCATGCCGAAACTCATGATGAAGATGAGCAGGAGTAGAATTCCTGCGGGACTGAAGAGGACACGCAGGTAAATCTCGCGGGGAGGAGAGGCTTGATTGCCTGTATCAGGCTGAGAGATGCGCGATTCGGGCAGGAGAAAAATCACCAGCAGCAGGGCGAGGAATGCGAGTCCCGATCCGATGAAGAATGGCAAGGAAAGCGAGTTCGTAGAGAGCAATCCACCCATCAGCGGGCCGAGAATAACGCCCGCACCGACCATCGCGCCGAGTTGACCCATGCCTTTGCTCTTTTCCTTTTGCGGAGTGTTGTCTCCGATGTATGCCATGGCGGTTGGCATGGTTGCCGAGGAGAGGATACCAGAAAGGGAGCGGGCAATGAAAAGCATGGCGAACGATTTTGCCAGTCCAAACATGAAGAGTGTGATGGCATAGCCGAGCACGCCGATGGAGAGGATGGGTTTGCGACCATAGCGGTCGGAGAGGATGCCCCAAATCGGCGCGGAGACAAGTTGCATCAACGAGTAGGTGGACATCAACCAGCCGAGTTCCGTTCCGCCCGCACCGAAGTGTTCGATGTAGAACGGCATGATGGGCATGACCATCCCGTAGCCGAGCATCACCACGAGCAGGGTGAACGAAAGGATGAAGACGTTTTTGCGGCTGGCTGTGTTCATAGTTCGTCTTTGCAATATGCCTTCGACTTCGCTCAGGACGAACTTCGCGCTGAGCGAAGTCGAAGCGCAATCACCTATTATTGATCAGTTAGTCATCCTTTGGAAACGAGAAGTGCATTTGAACCACAACCCATTTGCCATTCCGCTTTTCCAGTGTTCCCGTCCAGCGGGCATTGTCCCAGCCAGTGGGCTGGCCGTCCCACAGGGCATGGTCATCGAGGAAGCAGGAGTACCAGGCGACGTTCCCCAACTCGGCGAACTTCAGGCGCAGGTCTTTGACCGCAAAGTCCGTGGCTTTGAAGGCGTCCTTCATCCAGACGTGCTCGCCCAAGCTCTTGAACGCCTCGAACCCGATGATCGTGCTTTTTGAATCGGGGTGGAAGATGAAGAAGCCGTCATCCTGCGCCACGATGGAGAATAGTCTGTCGAGGTCCTTGGTTAATGCCCAGCCGATACAGTCGTGGATGATCTTTTCGACTTCGAGTCTTTCTTCTTCTGTCGGCATTTTTGATTTCTCCTTTCTGGTTATTTCAACTCCACCGTCCCTACGCCGCCGTTCACGGTGACAGTCTGACCATCCTGAATGCGGCGCGTGGCATTTCCTGTCGCCAGCACAGCCGGGATTCCATACTCACGCGCGACGATGGAACTGTGGCTGAGCGGTCCACCGATGTCCGTCACGACGGCGGATGCCATCGTAAAGAGCGGAGTCCAGGCGGGAGTGGTGGTGACAGCGACCAGCACGTCACCTTGCTGCATCTTGTTGAAGTCTTCAGGTCCAAGCATCACACACGCCTTCGCAGTGACCTTTCCCGCGCTGGCGGCAAACCCTTTGAGTGTGTCACCATGCTGGATGCCATGCGGCATGAAAATCGAGAACCAGGCATCCTTTGGGATGAACGGCGGCGGTGTGAGTTTGCGGTGGCTTTGCCATTCGGCTTTGCGTTCGTTCACTTTTCCAGATTGGTTCTCCAGCGCCTCGCTTTTGTCCAACTTGGTTGCGAGCGCGTCAAATTCATCCGCTTGCAGCCAGTACACATCCTGCGCGGTTTCAATCACGTTTTGTTCAGTCAGCCTGCGTCCCACTTCGCCAAGCAGCCTGCGGATTTGCGGATGGCCCAGCCCCAAATCTGCGATGCTGTCTTCTCGCTGCGGCACGGTGTCCGTTGCCCATTTGAGTAATTTCAGGAACCACTTGCGGCGTAGCGGGTCGAGACGCTTTTTTGCCTCAGCAATTGTTTTCTCGCGGCGGGCATCCGCCTCCTGCTGGCGTTGGTAGGGATTGCCTCCCGTTCCCGCGAGATATGCCTTGATTGCATCCAACAGTGGCGCGGGTTCTTCAATGGGCAGGGGGCGTGCAAAATCTAAATCATAGATTGCGTGACCGAACTCCTGCAAATACGCGTCGAGGCGTGAGCGGAACTCGCCCCACTCGGGGTTGCCCATCATCTTTACGATCTCTTCGCCCGATTTTTGCTGGATTATCCCAGCCAAAGCGGGTTGACCGCGCAGCCAGTCTGCAATGTCATAGAGCGCCTTCTCCGCGCGGAGCGGTTGGTTATCCAAGCCAAAGAGCAGGGTCGGTCCTTCGGGGTCGCCTTTCCGCTTGACCAGCACATCGTAGAATTTGCAGAACGTCATTTCGCTGGAGGTTGCGTTGGGGATTGTTCCCGATTGTGCCACGTTGTACGCCTCCGCCGTGACACGAAAAATACTGCGCGCACCATCCATCAATTGCACGGCGGTCAAAGTGGATAAATCTTTTTCGCGCCAGCGCTTCGCCTCTTCGTAAAGTCGGTTGCGCGCCGCCTTCCAGCGTTCATCTGATGTCTTCAAAATCTTCGACATCTTCACCGTCGCCCCGATGAAAGGCACCATCACTTCCCATGTCATCGGGACGCCGACATATACATACCCGTTGATCACGTCGAAATGATAGCAGTCGGGTATCTCTTTTTCGAGGACATCGTTCATCAACTTCAAGGTGGACTCTTTCGCAATAGGGACGCCCAGGGTCGCAAACAATGGTGAGACCGCGTCTGGCACGAACTCGGCGAAACTTCCACGCGCGTACATCACCCTGGGGTCAATCCGTTTCCACTCAGGTGGCAGGGAGGTGATGGGACGTGCCTGCACGATGGCGAACCTCCCACCCGCAAGAGTCCATTCGATGTCCATCGGCATCTGGTAGAGTGCCTCGATTTGCATCCCATACTTTGTCAGTGCAAGGACTTGCGCCTTGGAGAGGACTTCCTTCTTCCTGAGGTGATTCGGAACCGCCTCCTCCCTGACGCCTGATTCCGTCCGAACGGTCATGACGGTCTTCTCGGCTGTTTCGCGATGGATGATCTTCCTCTTTTTCTTGCTCACTATGATTGTGTCGGGAGTCACTGCTCCAGATACAATGGCTTCGCCCAATCCCCACGCGGCATTGATGACGATTTCGCCGCGTTCGCCGTCCAGCGGGTTGGCGGTGAACATGATTCCTGCAGCGTCTGCGAAGACAAGTTCCTGTACGACGACCGCCAGCGCAACCGAATCGGGCGCGATATTCTGGCGGGCGCGGTAGGCAATGGCTCGGGCAGTCCACAATGACGCCCAGCACTTTTTGACCGCTTCAAGCGCCGCATCCTCGCCGCGAATGTTGAGATAAGTTTCCTGTTGACCCGCAAAGGAGGCTCCAGGCAGGTCTTCGGCGGTGGCGGAGGAACGAACGGCTACGTTGACGGTGGACGATGGACCATTGACTACAGACGATGGTCTATTGTCCATGGTCTGTGATCCAAGTTTGTTGTACGCATTCTCAATGGTATCTGCAATTTCAGATGGGATTGCACCGTCAGCAAAGAAATTGCCGATAGAAGCAGAGGCAGCTTCCAGCGTGGCAGGATTGGTCGCGTCCACATCTTTCAGCGTGGCGAGAATCTTCGTCTGCAAGTCGTTTGTTACGACGAACTGGCGATAGGCTTCAGTCGTGACATGGAATCCATCTGGGACGGGAAGTCCTGCATTTATCAATTTTGCCAGCGACATGCCTTTTCCACCGACAGTTTCCAGATTGGCTCCAGGGTCTGATAGTGGGAGTACATAAGGTTTCATAGCTTCTCCTTTTTACTGAATCAGGCTTGCAGTCCTTTCAAAAAAATATCCATCGTCTCTTCCAGCATTTCCTGCGGCGATCCAGTGGGACGGGAGGTGAACACCACAGGCGTCATGATGTTGATTAACATGCGTGCTGCCAGCAAGGGATCCACCTTGCGATAGACGCCTTCACGGATGCCTTCCTCGATCAATCCGCGGAGCAAATCCTGGTAGGCATGTCGGTTCATCTGGATTTTTTTTTGGCTGTCCAGTTTGAGCCGTTGCGCTTCCATCATTAGTTTCAAGAACAGGCTTTTGTTTGCCTGCAAAAGATTGAGGTGCGCTTCCATGATCTGGTGCAGGCGTTCGTTTGCGGGGATGTTTCGCAGGGCGATTTTTTGGGCAATTTCAGTCAGGTCGCGAATCTGGTCTTCGAAAAAGTAGAGCAGAATATCGTCCTTGGTCTTGAAGTAATCATAAAGCGTGGACTTGCCAAGTCCGGCCGCTTCGGCAATTTCACGCATGGATGTCTCTTGAAATCCCTTTTTGAGGAAGATTGCGACAACCTGGTGAAAGATTTCGTGGCGGCGCTTTGCCTGCTCATCTTCGGTGAGGGGAATACCTTTGGGCATGGAAAACTCCTGAAAGCGAATGTTGGTCGCTTTTATTGTAGCGAACAGCGTTCGCTTTGTCAACCCTGCTGGAGAATGGGTTTCGTTCTTTTTCCAGATCCGCGATGGTTTTAAAGCAAACGGAGGCGACTCAAAAGGCGCCTCCGTTACAGGTGAAATATTTAATCTAATGACCGCCGAGGTAGGCTTCCATGACTTGGGGGTTGTGTAACAGATCGTCCGACTTGCCTTGCAACACGATACGTCCGGTTTCGAGTACGTAGCCACGGTGTGATACCGAGAGCGCCATTTGGGCGTTCTGCTCCACTAACAGGATGCTTGTTCCCTGCTTGTTGATTTCCAGGATGATATTGAAAATCTCCTCCACCAGGATGGGGGAGAGACCCATGGAGGGCTCATCCAGCAGGAGCAGGGTTGGTTTGGACATCAGGGCGCGTCCCATTGCCAGCATTTGCTGTTCGCCGCCGGAAAGGGTCCCGCCAAGTTGTTTTTGGCGTTCCTTCAGTCGCGGGAAACTTTTGAATACGCGCTCAAGACTGGCGTTGATTTCAGCCTTGTCAGTACGTGTGTACGCGCCCATTTCCAGGTTTTCGAGCACGGTCAGGGTGGCAATAATCTTTCGCCCTTCCGGCGATTGAGAGATGCCCAATTTGACAATATCCTGCGCCTGGGTCAATGTGATATCTTTGTCGCGGAAGCTGACCGACCCGACACGTGGCTGCAACAAACCTGAGATGGTGCTGAGTGTGGTTGATTTTCCCGCGCCGTTTGACCCAATCAGGGTAACAACCTCACCTTCATTGATGTCAAACGAGATACCCTGAAGCGCATGAATGGCGCCGTAATAAACATTGAGGTTTTTGACTTCAAGCAACATTGGCCCGCTCCTTGCTCAATTTTTTCACCAATTCGGCGGAGCCGCGACCAAGGTAAGCTTCCACCACGCGTTGGTTATTCTGAATTTCATCGGGGTTTCCGTGGGCAATCACCTCTCCAAAATCCATCACCGTGATATGTTCGCAAATCCCCATCACGACCCGCATTTGGTGCTCGATCAGCAGGATGGTCAAGTCGAAGCGGTCACGGATGAAGTGTATCAGGTCCATCAGCGAGGCAATCTCGTTGGGATTCATGCCTGCGGCTGGTTCGTCCAGAAGAAGCAGGTACGGATTGGCGGCCAGCGCTCGCGCAATCTCCAACCGACGCTGTTCCCCATAGGGCAGGTTGCGGGCGATTTCGCCCTGGCGTGTGTGCAAGTTGAACACAGCCAGGAATTCCTGGGCGCGTTCGGTTAACTCTTTTTCCTTTACTTGGTATTTCGGAGTGTGCAGGAATGCATCCATCAAACCATAGCCGGCATGCGCGTGATATGCAATGCGGACATTATCCAGCACGGTTAGGGTGGGAAACAGGCGGATATTCTGAAATGTGCGCGCAATGCCAAGTTTGGTGATTTCGAATGGGGAAAGTCCCGCCAGGCTGTCACCTTTAAATGCGATGTTTCCTGATGTGGGTGCGTAAATGCCCGTTATCAAGTTGAAAGCGGTAGTCTTGCCTGCTCCATTGGGACCGATCAACCCGGCCAGTTCGCCCTTTTTTATCTTAAGGTCGAAATTCTTTACAGCGCTCAATCCACCAAAGTTCTTACAAAGGGCGGCGACGTCCAGAATGACTTCGTTGGAGGAAGGTTTGGATGATTCTGCCATGATTAACCTCCTTTAGTTTTGGCGGCCTGAGCATTCGCGCTCTTGCCTGTAAGTGACGCTGGCAATGGTGGCAGGACTCTTTTAATAAACGGTACTTCGAAACTGCCAAAGATTCCAGAGGGTCGTAGCAACATCATGATCAAGAGCAGAATGGGATAAACGACAAAGCGCCAGGTCTCAAAGCCTTCCGGGAGCCAGATGCGCAGGAAACCTTCCAAAATAAGCGCCCAGGCAAAGGCGGCAAACACATTGCCCGTCACGCCTCCCAGACCGCCAAAGACCACGACGATCATTGGGTCGAACGCTTTGATAAAGTTAAACGTATTGGGGTGCAGGAAGCCGTTGATATGGGCATAAAGCGCTCCGGCGATCCCGGCAAACAGACTTCCAAGCACAAAGGTGAAGATTTTCTGTTGAGCAACATCAATGCCCATGGCTTTGGCGGCAATCTCATCTTCGCGGACCGATATCAATGCCCGTCCGTGACTGGAGTGAAGCAGGTTGCGTACAATTGCAACGACTAGGAGCAATGCAATCGCCACCCAGATCCAGGTCGTGGCTTTTGGTATGCCCACCATGCCCCTCGCGCCCTTCATTTCTTCAAAGCCGAGCATTGTATCAGAGTTGTCCAACAGCACCTTGACGATGATGGTGAAACCCAATGTGGCGATGCCAAAGTAGTCTGATCCCAGGGTCAGAACAGGCATGCCGAAAAGGTAACTGATTTCCGCCGCCAGGATGCCGGCTGTGATAACAGCCAGGAAGAAAACAATGTTCAAGGCTATATTCGCCGGCATCGACGTTAGCAAATTGGTCACAGGAGCAATTAACGGCTGGCTCAATTTTATTGCCACGTAGGATACTGCAATAACCGCAATTAAATACAAGCCGAAGGAGGAAAGTGTATCCAACCCGCGTATACGTCCCAACAAGTTTGCGGTCAGGACAAGCGCCAAACCTACCAGGGTGACCGCCATGGTTAGAACCACCAGCCCGTCTGCCATGTTCAACTGGGACCAGCGGTATGTGACATCGGCGGAGGCGTAGGCTCCGATTGCATAGAATCCAAATTGGCCAAGCGAGAACTGCCCATTAAAGCCATAAATGAGATTTAACCCAAGGCTGACAATTGCCATCACGCCGCCCAGTTTCAGCAATGTGCTCCAAAAATTGGACAGGATGCCGGTTGATATTAGAACCTGGACAATCACAATGAACAGGATGGCAACCGTCCAAAAGCCTATCGTGCTGCGATCTAATCTTTTCATCATTGGTGATTCTCCACTATGCTTTTTCGCGTTCCGGTTCGCCAAAGATGCCGGTCGGGCGGATCATCAGCACCAGGATCAATAAGGTGAAGGCAATCGCGTCCCGCATCGGAGTCGAGATGTAGGCGGCAGTGAGGGTTTCAGCCTGTCCCATGATTAGCGCGCCTACCAGGGCTCCTGGAATACTGCCAATTCCTCCCAGCACGGCCGCCACGAAAGCCTTTAGGCCGGGCGTGACACCCATCAAGAATACTATGGATGGAAAGGCGATTGCAAACAGCATTCCGGCTGCACCGGCCAGCGAAGCGCCAATGCCAAACGTGATGGTAATGATGTTATCGACATTAATGCCCATCAAACGAGAAGTTGGTTTGTCGTAGGCCGCGGAGCGCATGGCTTTCCCGATCTTGGTACGTTGTACAATGAACTGCAAAAGGAAAAGCAATCCTAATGACGCGACAACAATAATGACGAAAATGTTGGTGAAAATTATGCTACCCGGAGGAGGTTCCAGTCCTTTCTCCAGTTTGAATATACCTTGACTGATATAGTAAGTTATAACCTCGAAAGGACGTTTATAGGTGATGAAATTCGGCGAAAAAACGAAATCCAAAGCGCCAAAATATTCAAGGAAGAAGGAGATGCCTACGGCTGTGATAAGGGCGGAGATGCGTGGAGCGTCGCGCAGGGGTTTATAGGCAATCCGTTCGATCGTAATGGCCATGATCGCGCAAGTTATCATTGAGACAAGGATAACGGTAATCGTTCCGATCAGGATGGATAAGGCGGAGTTTAGTGCGGGGAATACCACGGCCGGCCAGTTGTGCAGACCAAACTTGGCCACGCAAAAATAACTGACAAAGGCTCCAACCATGAAGACATCGCCGTGCGCAAAATTGATCAGTTTGACAATACCATAAACCATCGTGTAACCGAGGGCAATCAACGCGTACACGAAGCCAAGTTGCAGACCGTTTAAAATTTGTTGGACAAACAGGGTGGGGTTTTCTGCCGCTTTGTTGCCAATCATCCAGACCACCCCCACAGAGGCTAGGATTAACATGATTTTACCGATCCAGCGGCCTTGTATGACTCTTTGAGTCAAGGAAGACGATGAGGTGGTCATGATGTCTCCAAATTATCAGGTAATTCTTGCAGACGAATTGAGGGGCGGCTTCAAAGCCGCCCCTCAATTCGTAAAGCTATAAACTAGGGTTGAACCGAAGCTTCGTAGGTTACTCCATCTTCTGTAACCTTCATCACAACGGCGCCCTTGATTGGGTTGTGGAATTCGTCGAAGGTGATCTTGCCGGTCACACCTTCCCAGGTAAGCCCTTCCACGGCTTTCGTAACGGCAGCGGCATCATCCTTGCCCGCGGCTTCGATTCCTGCATACATCACGTTTGCGGCATCGTATGCGAGAGCGGCAATGGCATCGGGAACTGAGCCATATTTGGCTTTGTATTTGCCTACAAAATCAACCACGATCGGGGCTGTGGAGTCAGAGGTGTAGTGATTGACAAAGTAACCGCCAGCTGCCGACGCTGGGCTGAGGTCGGGGGAATCCCATCCATCACCACCGAGCATCGGGGCGGTAACGCCCATCTGCTTGGCTTGGGCGCCAACCAGGTTAACGATCGGATAGTAATCGGGCAGGAAAATGACATCGGGTTTGGCTTCCTGAACCTTGGAAAGGATGGCGGAGAAGTCTGTATCCGTGGAGGTGTAGGTTTCCTTGCCGACAACCGTTCCGCCCATGCCGGTGAATGATTCTTCAAAGGCTTCCGCCAGACCGCGCACGTAGTCATTGCCCTGATCGAGCATGATAAAGGCCGTCTTGGCTCCAAGATTCTCGTAGGCGAATTTTGCGCCCACAAGACCCTGGAACGGGTCGATGAAGCATGTCCGGTAGACAAACTTCTTGGTCGAGCCGTCTACATTGAGGGTTACATTGACGTTGGTGGAGCTTCCAGAAATTTGAACTACGCTCTTGGCTTCGGCGATTTCCGAGACGGGGATGGATGCCTTGGAGCACAATTCTCCGATGATGTATTTCACTCCATCCTGGTCAATGACCTTGTTCGCGGCATTAACGGCCGGGTCAGCTTCGCACTGACTGTCTGCGATTACCAGTTCGATCTGCTTGCCCAATACGCCACCTTTTGCGTTCCATTCTTCGGTGGCAAGTTCAACGCCGTTCTTCATGGCAGTTCCAAATGTGGGCACAGCGCCGCTTAGAGGAGCCAGTACCGCAACTTTGATGGTGTCGCTGCCTGACTGGCACGCTGTCAGGAGCATACTCACTACCACCAGAACCATAAATAATTTGTGCATTGTCTTCATTCTTCATTATCTCCTTTGCAAAATATGTATCGAAACTTTCCTTTTTCAGCGTGTTCGAATTTTCTGATATTCGCAATAACACACCTCCTTCCAAGTCTTCGGCTTGATAGCTGAAAGGTATCAGACCGGTACTAACTAATGGACGCGATGCATTGGCGTTGGTTGCTAATGATTATTGGCGTTCCCGAATCGCGCCACAGTATATCAGTGTTTGTTTGTTCCGGGCCAGACGGCGTATGCGATTTGGGATGTTTATGCGACGATAGTGGCTTTGATATCGGGCTGATCGAGACGAAACAGAAACCAGCCGGATATGAGAATACCCAACAGGCTGGTGGCAATTAAAATGCCGTCGAAACCACCTCCCATTTTTTCCGGACGGACCGCATTGGCAAACCCCATCATCAGACGGACGATAATGTTCAGTCCTTGGACGAAGATGCTCATTTTCAATGCCCAGGAGCGCCCAGCCATCAAGAAATATCCCAACCCCAGCAAACATACTACAACCACCAAGATGACAACCCAACCTCCTTGAAAAGTAGACGGCGGATAAAGAATAATGGGAATGAATTGGAGGAAATAGATCGGCGCATACTTCAGCTTGTTTGACATTTCTGACTCCTGTGAGTGCTGGGATACTGAACGCGAGCATTATATCAAAAATATTCACGATTGCACTACTTAAGCACTTCAGAACAATCCGGAGAGGTATGTAGTTGTCGTGTGTTAATAACACTTGAAAATTTTTTGGGTTCGTTTTTATCCAGAAAATTCAACTTGAAATGTTTGCCTTGGGTTTTCACGCTTCATAAACGATTTTACCGTCAAAAATGGTCATTGTTGGCTTGGTGTTATAAATTTCCATCGGGTCTATGGAGAAAATATCCCGGTCCAAGACAACCAGGTCGGCCAGTTTACCCGGACTTATACTGCCCAGGTCTGCTTGGCGTCCGGAGGCGACCGCTGCGCCCATTGAATAGGCCCAAACAGCCTGGTCGACGGTCACGCACTGTTCCGGATACCAGCCTTCCTCCGGAGTCCCATCCCTGCGACGACGGGTGACAGCGGCGTGGATACCCCAAAAAGGATTTGGATCCGAGACGGGACAATCCGAATTAAAGGTGAGTTTGATACCAGCATCCCACATTGTCCGGTATTGATAAGCCAGTTTTGAGCGGGCACCGATGGTTGGCTCCATCATGGGGATATCGTCGGTGACTGAAATGGGTTGGACAGAGGCGATAATATTCAGCTTGGACATGCGCTTCAAATCTTCCGGCTGGATGATTTGCACATGTTCAATTTTGTGAGGAGCAGATGGGCGTAGAGCAGCCGGGTTGGTGTTTGATGCCTCTAATTCCTCGAAGACCTCGATCAGTTCACGATTGGCACGATCGCCAATGGCGTGGATGCACACTGCCAAACCAGCCGCTGTTGCCTGGTGAATGGCTTTGGCTATATCCCGGATCGGCGTAAGTTGCAACCCTGTACTGTTTGTGCCTTCGTACGGTTCCAGCAGCCATGCCGTGCGCGGTCCCTGGGCTCCGTCGGCAAAGTATTTGACATGTCCGATACGAAAATAGTCGTCGCCAAAACCTGTTCGTAGCCCGGATGAGACAATCTCCTCCAAACGGTTTCCGGGGAGGTTCATCCACACCCTCAATTGGATTTCATTTGACGCGTGAAGTCGTTGCCAGATGTGAAATGCCGCAGGGTACTCAGGGGCATCCATCAGACGCTGGTCGTGGACGCCAGTCAATCCCAGGCTGTGAAAAATCTTAAAGCCTTCTTTGAAAGCTTCTGCAGCCTCTGCCTCATCCATTGGAGGAATTACCCCTGTCACGATGTTCATGGCGAGATCACGTAAAATCCCGGTTGGATTGCCGGACCTGTCCCGGTCAATAACACCCTGTGGAGGGTCCGGTGTTTTGTTGGTGATTCCGGCAATTTGCAAAGCCATTGAATTGGCAACTGCCATGTGGAGACTGCTGTGATAAAGAATCACTGGATGATCCATACTGACTGAATCCAGTTCCTTGCGCGTGGGGGGGCGGCTGTCTTCCCATGTCGTGTGATTCCAACCCTGCCCGCAAATCCAGTGGTTTGAAGCAGTTGCGCGGGCCGATTTGCCCAACAGTTCAAGCATGTCAGTCAAGGAATGTGTATTTTCAAGCTTCAGTTGTTTGAGTCCAAGGGCCCAGTTGTGGTAATGAACATGCGAATCTACCAATCCGGGGATAACCCGGCGGCCTTCCAGATTGGTAAATCGGGAGTCGTTTTCCGCCATGGCTCGTATTTCATCGTCAGACCCCGCAGCAATAAAACGCCCATCGCGAATAGCCAATGCGGAAGCCTCTGGGTGTTTTGGGTCCTGGGTGTTGATTTTCCCGTTTATTAGGAAAAGACTGGTCATTGTTGCCTCAATAATCTTGTTTATTGGGTTTTTAGACAAAAGCTTTTCTTACGTGGTTCAATTTTTGGAGTTTGGCGATGGCGCAGAACATTCACGGACCTAATTGTTGCTCAATCTGATTAATTGACACGAAGGTATGATGGTGTTCCAACGCGTTTAATACGCGCTTTATACCATAGAAATTAAGGGTCTGTAGCTTTTCTTTGTAAACTTCCAAGGGGGCGATTTTAATCTCTTTTCAAAGAAATTTCGATAGATTTTATGAGATTTTCAGGTTGCAAGCTGTGTCTGATATATTATAAATACTATCATTGATGTGTCAAGAGAGAGAATAATTATTTCACCCCTTTTGCATTACCTGTGGGTGGTTATTGTAATTTTAGCAAATCCGCGGCAACATTTCGCCAGCCAGCATATCCACGATGCGTGTACTACCAAGCGCGGTCTTGAGCAGGACTCGTCCGCGCGGCTCGGCGGTGACTTCGCCGATGATGACCGCGCCTTCGCCGTAGCGGGTCTGCTTCATCGCCGACAAAACTTTCTCCGCGTCTTCTCTTGCAACCATCGCCACCAATTTACCTTCATTGGCGACGTACAGCGGATCGAAGCCGAGCATTTCACAAGCAGCAGTCACTTCGGGGTGGACGGGGATTTTCTCCTCGTCCAGCAAAATCCCCACGTGGGATTGATTTGCAATTTCATTGAGTGTCGTTGCCAGTCCGCCGCGTGTGGGATCGCGCAGCACGTGAACATTTTTACTCGCGTCGAGCATCGCCTCAATCAAATGATTAAGCGGAGCCACATCGCTTTGAATTGTGGACTCAAATCCCAGCTCACCGCGCGCACCTAGGACAGCGATGCCGTGATCGCCAATGGAGCCAGACAAAATAACGACATCACCGACTTTGGCTTGCGCCCCACCAATGTTGACTCCCTCACGCACCACGCCGACTCCAGCCGTGGTAATGTAAAGCCCGTCAGCCTTTCCTTTTTGCACGACCTTCGTATCACCAGCGACGATTTGGATGCCCGCCTCATCTGCCGCGGACTTCATCGAAGCAACCACCTGTTTTAGCGCTTCCATCGACAAGCCTTCTTCGAGGATGAATCCAGCCGTCAGGTATAGCGGTTTCGCGCCGAGCATAGCCACATCGTTGACCGTGCCGCAGACCGCCAGCTTGCCGATGTCCCCGCCAGGGAAGAACAGCGGAAAGACCACGTGCGAATCGGTGCTGATGGAAAGCATGGCATGTAAGGCAGATTCAAGCTGTGCCGCATCATCACCCGCTTTCAAAGCAGGATTGTCAAATGCAGACATGAACGCCTTCTGAATCAACTGGTGACTCATCCGTCCGCCCGCGCCGTGTCCCATCACGATTTGCTCGTTGTGCGTCAACGGCGGAGCACACACCGCGCCTTCGATGTTGATTGTTTCGTCAGTCATAAAACCTCATTGGGGAATAGTGAATAGCGGTTAGTGAACAGTTTTCCACATCTATTTTCTATTCACCATTCACTATTCCCTATCTCCCATACTTGTAATACGCCGCGCACGCGCCCTCGGAGGAGACCATCGTTGCGCCAAGCGGATTTTCGGTGGTACATTCCTTGCCAAAAGCTGGACAATCGTGCGGTTTCTTCAATCCTTGCAAGATTTGACCCGCAATGCAAAGCGGCGATTCCTTTGTTTGGATGTCACCCACGTTGAAACGTTTCTCAGCATTGAACCCGTCAAACTCGGGACGCAAGCACCAACCGCTCATGGGGATCGTGCCAATGCCGCGCCAAGTGCGGTCACATTCCATGAAAACTTTATGGATTGTCGCCTGTGCGGGTTTCAAGCCGTCAAACGTCACCGCCCGTTGATAGGCGTTAGCAACTTCCACTTTGCCCGCTTCGAGCAATTGGACAGTCGTCAAAATTCCCTGCACGATGTCGAGTGGTTCGAAGCCAGTCACCACCATCGGGATTTTGAATTCGTCCACCAGCGGCGGATATTCGTGATAGCCCATCACCGCGTTGACGTGCCCCGCCAGCAGGAATCCCTGCACGCGGTTATGCGGCGACCCCAAAATCGCCTTCACCGCAGGCGGCACGCGCACATGCGACACGAGCACCGAATAATTCGTCAGTCCAAGTCTCTGCGCCTGCAAAACGCTCATCACATTCGGCGGCGCGGTGGTCTCGAAGCCGATTGCAAAAAACACAACCTGCTTGTCGGGATTCTTTTGCGCCAGCGTCACCGCGTCGAGCGGAGAATAAACCACGCGCACATCCCCGCCCTGAGCCTTGACCGAGAACAGGTCACGCCCAGAGCCAGGCACGCGCAGCATGTCGCCGTACGAGCAGAAGATCACATTCGGCTGCGACGCAATCGCCAGCGCCTTATCGATCAACTCCAGCGGAGTCACGCAAACGGGACAGCCAGGTCCATGAACCAGTTCGATTTCAGGTGGCAGCAACTGGTCGATGCCGTGACGCACGATGGAATGAGTCTGCCCGCCGCAAATCTCCATGATCGTCCACGGGCGCGTCACGGTGCGGCGGATCTCTTCGATCACACCTTTCACCAGTGCGGCGTCGCGATATTCAGTCACGTACTTCATGACGTCGGCTCTGGTCCCAATTCTTCTTCGATGTCGGCAATCTGTTTCAGCAAGCCAAGCGTTTCCATCGCTTCCGACTCGCTCAACAGGCTGATGGCAAATCCAACATGGATGATGCAATAATCTCCCACCTGTGCTTCGGGCACATAATCCAGGCAGGCTTCGCGGAAGATTCCGCCGAAGTCCACCTTCGCCATTTGCAAGCCATTCTTCTCATTGATCTCGACGATCTTTCCAGGTACTCCTAAACACATGTTAGCCTCGCATTCTTTTTGCCGCGATGACTGCCTGTCCCAGCGAGACACCGCCGTCATTCGTCGGCACTTCCTGATGGATATATACTTTGAACCCGTCAGCTTCCAAAAGTTGCACTGCTTTTCGCAACAGGGTCATATTCTGCCAGACCCCGCCCGATAATGCAACCTCATCGGTCCCAGTTTCGGATTTGATTTTCAAACAAACGTCCCGTGCCATCTCCGCCAGTCCGTTGTGGAATTTGGCGGATATTTTGGATAAATGGACTCCCGCCATCACATCTTTAATCAACGCTTCGAGCATGGTTCGAGTCTCGACTGTATGTTGATTCAGTCCGAAGGAGTATTTCCCCGCCTCAGCCGAATCCGCTGCCGCCTCAAACTCGATAGCTGCCTGCCCCTCGTAGTTGACCGACTGCCGCACGCCAGCCAAAGCCGCCGCCGCGTCGAACAGCCGTCCCATTGATGAAGTCATCGGCGTGTTGATTTTCTTTTCCAACTGTGCCCGCAAAATGTTTCGATCCTGGGCACAAAACTCCTTCACGGAGTCGAGCTGCTCATCCCAATCAAAGCCCAGCGACCATAGCAGGGCAAGCGCTGTTCGTACGGGCTTTTTGATTGCCGCGTCGCCGCCAGGCAGGGGAAAGTATTCCAGATGAAATGCCCGCTGAAAAGATTTGTAATCCGCGACCAAAATCTCGCCGCCCCAAATCGCGCCATCTTCGCCGTAGCCCGTCCCATCGAACGAAAGCCCAATGACGGGGTGCGAGCCATCAAGTCCGTGTTCTGCCATGCAAGAGGCGATGTGTGCATGATGGTGTTGCACAGCGACAGTTGGTAAGCTTTCCCGTTCGGCGCGTTCCAGCGCATAGCGTGTTGCCAAATAGTTCGGATGCAGGTCGTGGGCAATCGTCTCGGGCTTCACACGGAACAAGCGCTCAAAATGTTCCACGCCCTGCTCGAAGGATTTCAACGTCTCGTAATTTTCCATATCGCCAATGTGGTGGCTAAGAAATGCGTAATTCTGATTCGTGATACAGAACGTATTCTTCAACTCCGTGCCAGTTGCAAGGATTTGTGGCACATCAAAGGGAAGTTTGACGGGGAATGGGGAGTAGCCACGGGAGCGACGGATGGGATAGATTGATTTTCGATTGACGATTGACGATTGTTTTCAGAGACGCGAACAACTGAATCGTCACAGCGGATATGAATATCACGGTTGTGCATGAGGAAGGCGTCCGCAAGTTTTGAGAGTCTCTCGCGGGCTTCATCGTTATCCGTGGCAATGGGTTCTTCGGAAAGATTCCCGCTCGTCATGACAAGAGCAGAGAACAGAGATTGGCAATTAGTAAATAGCAAATAGTGAAGTGGTGTGTATGGCAACATCACCCCAAGCCAATGTTGTTTGGGCGCGATTTCCTCGACGATGTTTGACTCTGGCTTTTTCTTCAACAAAACAATCGGTCTTGCCGTGGATTGCAGCAAATCCCGTTCCGCGTCGCTGACGAAGCAATGCTGTTCGATGGTTTCTAAATCGGGCATCATCAACGCGAAGGGTTTGTCCACTCGCAATTTTCGATTGCGGAGTTCGGTCACGGCTTGCGCGTTTGTCGCGTCACATGCGAGGTGAAACCCGCCCAGACCTTTGATGGCGAGGATTTTCCCATCGGAAAGAAGGCGCTGGGTTTCGGTGATGGCTTCGTTGGCATTAAGGGATGAGTAACGAGTAACAAGAGACGAGTATTTCTTGTTGCTCATTTCTCGGTTCTCATTACTCGCCTCTATCCACACCTTCGGTCCACACACAGGGCACGCCACAGGCTGGGCGTGGAATCTTCTGTTCGTCGGGTCTGTGTACTCGCGCTCGCAATCAGGACACATCGGGAAATCCGCCATGGTGGTCTTCGGGCGGTCATATGGAATGTCCTTGATGATGGTGAAGCGCGGTCCGCAGTTGGTGCAGTTGATGAAGGGATAGCGATAGCGGCGGTCATTTGGGTCTAACATCTCGCGCAGGCAGTCTGGGCAGATGGTGACGTCTGGAGAGATGGGCTGGAACGCGCCTTCGATGGTGGTCGAATGTTGGATATCGAAGGTCGTGAAATTTTCGGGCACAGCGTTCCCAACTGTGATTTGGTCAATCACAGCCAGCGCAGGTTTTTCGCTCGACAATTTCTCGATGAAGGATTGGACAACCTCCTCGTCCCCCTCGACGTGAATGTCCACACCCGCCGAGGTATTATTCACCCAGCCTTTTAGTTCGAGACGCGTGGCAAGGTTATAAACAAAGGGTCGGAAGCCGACCCCTTGCACGATGCCTGTGATATGAATGCGCGCGCCTTGCATGGGAGATTGGTAATTGGCGATTGGTAATTACTATTTACCAATTACCAATCATGCCTTTTTAGCATTTTGAATCAGCCACTCCACCCACGCATCCAATCCTTCACCTGTGCGACAGGAAAGCGGGAAGGTGGTGACGCCGGGGTTGAGGACTTGCACGCCCTGCTGGAAATAATCCATGCGGAAGTTGACATAGGGAAGGAGGTCAATTTTGTTGATGACCAGCGCGTCCACGCCGCGATAGGTGCCAGGATATTTGTAGGGCTTGTCATCGCCTTCGGGGACAGATGCCACGAGGACGGTTTTGTGCGTGCCGAGCTTGAAATTGGCGGGGCAGACCAGGTTGCCGACGTTTTCGACAATCAGCAGGTCGAATTGAGTCAGGTCGAGTTGTTCAAGCGCGCCTTGTAGCATGACTGCATCGAGGTGACAATCTCCGCCCGTGTTGATTTGGATGGCGGCTCCAGCGCCAGCAGCGGCGGCGCGGTCGGCGTCGATGGAGGTGGCGATGTCCCCGTCAATGGCTGCCACACGCAATTTGCCTTTGAGCAGAGGCAGAGTCTGTTCGATGAGCGAGGTCTTGCCTGCGCCAGGTGAGGCAAGGATGTTGATGGAAAAAACTCCCGCCGCATCGATGCGGGCGCGGTTGGTCTGTGCCAATTTATCGTTGGCGTTGAGGATGTTTTCTACAATCGGGATGTTTTGAGGCATTTTTGTTCCTTCTGTCATTGCGAGCCCGAAGGGCGAAGCAATCTTAGTGTTATGGGGATTGCTTCGTCGCTGTCACTCCTCGCAATGACAACATTATTCCACGTCAATCGACTCCAACCTGAATTCCTCGCCTGCGATGACCTTCGCACCAACTCCATGGCACTTCGGGCAGACCAGTTCCTTGTCGGTGGGATGATATTTCTCGAAGCAGGTCATACATTGCAATTCGGCGGGGATGCGGCGAAAGTGCAGGGTGGCTTTTTCCGCGATGGTGTCCTTGGCGATGATCTCCCAATAAAACTGAATGGAGTCATCCACCATACTGGAAAGCTCGCCCATGACGATGTGCAGGTCCGTGACGCGTTTGGCATTAGCCTTTTCAGCGTGCTGGAGGGCAATTTTTAGGAGGGATTCGGTGACGGCTAGTTCGTGCATAGGATCGTATTGTATTCGATGATAGTGGATTAAGCAAAATCCCCTAAAAATATTTATAATCATCCCATGCGCACCTTGCTGAAATCCAAACTGTTCCGCCTTTTCCTTCTTACTTTTTTGCTTTTTACTGCCTTCCTCGTCTACCTCTTCTATGACCTTCCCTCGATTGACGACATCCCGCAGGGACTGAACCAGCCCAGCGTCAAAATCACCGACCGCAGCGGACGATTGCTCTACGAGATTCTCCCCACCGAAGGCGGACGCAATGCCACGCTTTCGGCGGAAAACCTTCCACAGTGTATGAAGGATGCCACGGTTGCGGTGGAGGATAAAACCTTTTACCAGAACCCAGGTGTGGACATCGTTGGAATCATCCGCGCGGTGTGGATCAACTTGCGGGGCGGGGAGACGCTTTCGGGCGGCAGCACCATCACCCAGCAAGTCGCGCGGACTTTGCTTCTCGCGGATGAAAAATCCGAGCGTACCATCCGCCGCAAATTACGCGAAGCGGTTCTGGCGTGGCAGTTGACTCGCGCCTACTCGAAGGATGAAATCCTCGCGCTGTATCTGAATCAGATTTATTACGGCGGCATGGCGTACGGCATCGAAGCCGCGTCGCAGACTTATTTTGGCAAGCCCGCTTCCGACCTGCTGCTGCCCGAATGCGCCCTGCTGGCGGGTCTGCCGCAGACGCCAGGCATTTACAACCCGTTCACCAATCCCGACCTCGCGCTGGAGCGCCAGAAGGTGGTGCTTGGGCTGATGGAAAATAACGGGTTCATCACCCCAGCCCAACGCGTGGATGCGGAGAATGCCCCGCTCGGCTACAATCCTGCGCCGTATCCCATCGAAGCGCCACATTTTATCTGGATGGTCAAGGATCAACTCGATGAACTCTTTTCTTCAGGAGGGTTGAATCCGTCGGGGAGTTTGGTCATCCGCACCACGCTGGATTTGAACATGCAGCAACTTACCGAGGAGATCATCCAAAGGCGCATCGCGGCGTTCAAGCCCCAGCCCGGCGAACTCAACCGCAACGTGAACAATGCCGCGCTGGTTGTCATCCACCCGCAGACGGGCGAAATTCTCGTGCTGGTTGGCAGCGCGGACTATTTTGACGCATCCATTTACGGCGCGTTGAACATGGCGACTGCGCGGAGACAGTCGGGTTCGGCGTTCAAGCCTATCATCTATGCCGCCGTGCTCGACCCGAACCAATTACAGCCGATGACTGCCGCATCCACGCTGATGGATGTTGCGCATACGTTCACCACGAAAGACGGTCAACCCTACAAGCCGGTCAATTACGATGGCAGGTCGCATGGTTTTGTCTCGGTGCGCGAGTCGCTGGCTTCTTCGTTGAATGTGCCCGCAGTCCTGACCCTGCAAACTGTGGGAATTGAAAAAGTAATCGCGCTTGCCAATCGGCTTGGCGTCCATTCGCTGGACACTCCGCGAAACTACGATTTGTCGCTGGCATTGGGCGGCGGACAAATGAGCCTGCTCGAACTTTCGCGCGCGTATGCGGCTTTGGCGAACGACGGCAAATACACGGGGACTTTGTCCATTCTCGAAATCCGCGATGCCGACGGAAATCTTTTGTACGAACCTGAGACGAAGCCCGCCCAACAAATCATCGACCCGCGTGTGGCGTGGCTCATCTCCGACATTCTTAGCGACGACCAATCCAGGCAAACGGGGTTTGGTCTCAATAGCGTGTTGAAAATCGACCGCACCGCCGCCGTCAAAACGGGAACCACCACCAACTTCCACGACAACTGGACGGTCGGTTATACGCCCGACTTGCTGGTTGGCGTGTGGGTCGGCAACAGCAATTATCAAGCCATGCACAACGTCACGGGGCTGACGGGCGCGGCTCCCATTTGGGCGGAAACCATGCGCTCCATTTTGCAGGGACGTCCCGACAAGCCTTTCACCCAGCCTGACGGCTTGATCCAATTTGAAGTCTGTGACCTTTCAGGGCTGGTTCCCACGCCAGCCTGTCAGCACACCAAAACCGAATGGTTCATATCAGGCACACAGCCCACCACGCCCGATACCTTCTATCAATTTTCTCCCACTGGTGAGATTGTTCTGGACTTGCCCATCGAAGCGCGGGATTGGGCGAAGTCACAAGGCTTGCCTATACTAGACGACTCGAATGCTGCTGGCGGATTAACTTTGACATCGCCCACTGACAACGCCACCTACAAAATCACCCCCGACCTCGACCTGAGTGCCCAACAACTAGCCCTGTCCACGCTGACAGGGACTGACTTCACGCAAGTCACCTTCTTCGTAGACGGCTCCGCGCTGGAGACTTTCTCTGCCCCGCCCGCTTCGTGCCAAACCTGGTGGACATTATCTCTCGGCACGCATCAATTTTGGGCGGAGGGTGTGACGACGAATGGCGAGACTGTGAAGAGCAACGTGGTCACGGTCACAGTGGTGGATTAAGCTTTAGAAGGCTCCACCGGCAGTTGCAAATAAAACGTGCTACCGGGGAAATTCGTTTCATCGTGTCCCGCACTTTCCACCCATGCCTTGCCGCCATGCGCTCGCGCCACCCCGCGAACGATAGCCAGACCCAGTCCCGGTCCGCCACCTTTGTAGGATGTTTTGCCAGATGAGTGGATGGCAACGTCGCCCACTTGATAGAACTTTTCGAATACCAGCTCTTGATGTTCTGTGTCCAGCCCGATGCCCGTGTCTGTGATACTAAGTTCGACGCCTGATATGTTGTTTTCCATCATGATTGGCCGCGAACGTAGATAAATCCTGCCGCCGTCAGGCGTGTACTTGATGGCGTTGACGATCAGGTGATATATCGCTTTTTGAATCAGGGTCGGATCGGCATTGATGGTGGGAGTGTCCGGGTCCTGCTCGATTACGAACTCAATGTTGCGTTCCGCAACGGCTTTTGCAAAATCACTTGAAAGCTCGTGGAAGATACGTTTCAATGGCATCGGGACAGAACTGATTTTAAGCGTTTCGCTGTCGATGCGGGTCACATCCAGCATTGTGTTCACCACTTCGTGCATCCGGTCGGCACCCTTCATGATTCCTTCCATTACTTCGCCCAGCGCGGGATTCGTTTTTATAATGGGGAAGGAACGTAGAACGTTGACGTAACCTTTGATCACGGTCAGCGGGGTACGGAGTTCGTGCGCGGCGACCTGAATGAATTCCAATTTATTGCGGTCCAGATGGTGCAATACTTTGTTGGCGTTTTGCATCACCTGGATTGCCATCTGGTCGTTCTCGCGGATGCGGTCCAGCGTGATACGGATTATATTGATGGCCATGCTGGGGCTTCGGCTGAGCAGAATCTCGAAATCCTTCTTATCCATTTCCAGCACAGTGCATTCCGTGGTGGTGCGGACAGTCGCCGAACGCGGCGCATTTTGGATCAGCGCCATTTCGCCCACCAGATCGCCTCTGCCCGCGATCCGTAAAAGGCTCTCGCCATCCTGCTCGCTGATGTGCTTGGTTATGGCGGCGTTGCCGGCCGCAATAATGTAGAAGACTTCCTCATAAGCACCTTCATGACACAGAACATGGCCGGGGGGATATGTGCTGAGTCGGGTGACATTTGCCATTTCCTGTAGTTCATTCTCTGCCAGCCCCTGGAATGCGATGCGCAGGAGGGAGATCTTGTCGAAGGGTTGTGTTTGTGTCTCGATCATTGAAGTCCAGTATAACCGTGGGTAAGCGCAGTGATAATTGCGCTTGGATGATAAATTTTGAAATATCGAAATCGTTGCCAGTGAATTGCAAAATCACATTTCTGATTGTATTCACAGGTGGATTGTCGTATAGTTTTATTGACGCTTTCTTGTTGTGTCTGGTTCCTTGGGAAGGAGAAAACCTCATGACTGGTAAAAGAATCGTTCAACTAATCATAATTGCCGCTGTTTTGGTGGCATCTTTTGCCTCGACGGGCAGCTCGATGGCTTGGTCGGGCTGCGCCAGTTACATCACCGTCCAATGGGGCGATACGCTAAGTGGGATTGCCGCTCTCTGTGGCACAACCATGCAGGCCATCCGTGCCGCAAATCCCGGCATGGGTTGGTGGGTTTACGCCGGGCAGGTTTTGTATATCCCGTCGGGGTACTCCGAGTCCGTATATTACCCTGAGCCTTCATATTATTCATCTGCTGGGACATATATAGTACAGCGCGGGGATACTCTTTCCAAAATTGCCAGACGATACGGCGTTAGTGTGAGCGATATTCTGGCTGTCAACCCGCAGATTTACAACGCCAGCCTGATTTATTCCGGACAGGTTATCTCTTTGCCTGCTGCCGCTCCTGTCTATTACACTGTCCAGCGTGGAGACACGCTTCGGATCATTGCCAATAGTTATGGGACTACTGTCTATAGCCTGCAGCTCCTCAACCCGACAATCTATGACCCGAACCTGATCTACCCCGGACAGGTTCTCCGTGTCTGGTAGGTCGGTGGTATAAATTAATTGCCGAGGACAAATTGTTCTCGGCAATTTTGATTCCACGGCAATTGTCACGTTTATTCGCTGGGCATGATGACCATCATGATCAGATAGACAAGGATGCCTGGTACGCCGCCGGGAATCAGCGCGATCAGAAAAGCAAGGCGGAACCAGAATGTGCTTACGCCGAAGAATTCAGCCAATCCGCCGCAGACACCCGCCACTATGCGGTTGCTTTTCGAGCGTCGTAATGCCTGTCGTTGATTTGTCATTTGAGCCTCCAAATTCGATTGATTTCACCTCAATATACGCAGGTTAATGAAAATGGATGCGACATCGTATGTGTTTCGGCGGTGTCTTGTAGACTGTTTTCAACCGTACCGGCTTTGCAAGGAGTTTGGAGAATGGCTATAATTGCTGTGTTCCGCAACATCAATGAAGTCCGTTTCAACAGGAGCAAACATGTCCGATATTCGATTGAACAGGCTGGCCAATGTGCTGGTGAATTATTCCACCAAGGTGAAGGCGGGGGATTGGGTGCACGTCAATGCCAACTGGCAGGCGATTCCGCTGGTGAAAGAGGTGGTGGCATATATTTTGAGGGCGGGCGGAAATCCAAGTGTGACTTTGGAATCCGCTGACTTGAATGAGGTCTTCATGGCGCAGGCTAGCGAGCCCCAACTGCAGTGGACCCCGCCACTTGACATGCACATGATCAAAAACGCGAACGTCTGGATCATCATCGAAGCGCCGGAGAATACGCGTGCCATGAGCAATGTCCATCCGTCACGTCAGCAGACGCGCAACCTGGCTTACGGAAAATGGATGGAAACATACATGAAACGTTCCGCTTCAGGGGAGTTGCGTTGGGTGGTGACCAACTACCCCTGTCAGGCGCTGGCGCAGGAAGCTGAAATGAGCCTTACTGATTATGAGAATTTCGTCTATCAAGCCACCTTTGCCGACCAGGTGGATCCGGTGGAATTTTGGACAAACATCCATAACAATCAGGGGCGTTTGATATCGTGGCTGTCGGGAAAGCGTACGATTTCGATTCGCGGTGCTAACGCCGACATTATGCTTTCGATTGCCGGGCGCAAGTTTATCAATTCTGACGGCGACCAGAACATGCCCAGCGGTGAAATTTTCACCAGCCCTGTGGAGGAGTCGGTGAATGGCTGGGCTTATTTCAGTTATCCAGCCATCTATCAGGGGACGGCGGTGGAAGGCGTGCGGCTGGAGTTCGAGCATGGAAAGGTGGTGAAGGCCACCGCTGAAAAGAATGAGCAGTTCCTGCTCAATATGCTCGACACGGATGAAGGCTCGCGTTTTGTGGGAGAACTGGGCATCGGCACCAATTATGGTATTACCCGTTTTACAAGGAATATTCTCTATGATGAAAAAATTGGCGGGACATTTCATCTCGCGTTGGGCAGTGGCTTTGGGGAGGCGGGTGGAGGGAACGAGTCAAGCATCCACTGGGACCTCATCACTGACGCCGCAAAGGAGACTGAGATGCATGCGGATGGTGAGCTGTTTTATAAGGATGGCAGGTTTATCATATAATCAGGACGGATTGGGACGCCTTTATAATATCCAAAATATTGGAAAGGGACTAAAATAAAACCATGAATGAACAATCGCGTTACATCCTTGTTGTGGAAGATATTCCAAATATCCTTGAACTGATTGAAACAACACTGAAGTTCAAGGGGGGATATCGCGTGGTCACTGCGCGTAATGGTGTCGAGGCGTTGGAAGCCATTCAGAAGGAACGCCCGACCATCGTAATAACCGATATTTTGATGCCCCAGATGGATGGGTTTAGCCTTGTCCACCGGCTGCGGTTGGACGCAGAAACCCGTAACATCCCAGTCATCTTCCTTTCAGCCACCTATATTGCTCCCGAAGATAAATCGTTTGCAGTGCTGATTGGTGCAACCCGTTTTCTCGAAAAGCCAATCGAGATCGACCAACTTATGTCGACGATTTCGGAACTCATGACGCAGAAGATTCCCCAGGTATCAGAACCTATCAAGGAACTTGAATTTTACGACGGGTACCGCAAACGCCTCAAGATAAAACTTGACCAGAAAAACAAGCAGATTGCGCGCATCGAGCGTTTGATGCCGACTATTTCCGACGAGGAGAAGGCCGCGTTTGCGGCATCCCTTCTTACGTCCGTCAATGAGCGGGATGAGATTCAACGTCAACTGGATCAGGTCAACGAGCGCCTTGGCGTAACAAATTCGGGACAGAAAAAAGATTAGCGCCGGTTCACACATCAAAGCAGGGACAAGTCTTGAACCTGTCCCTGCTTTTTTGATTCCAACCTCTGGAGTCCATCAGCTCACATGCCCTGTGGGTGCTGACGGATGCTGGATAGCAAGCTGTCCGACTCCAGAATTGCTACTTCACCGTAAACAAACTACCCGCGCCGCGTCCGCCAACATCGGGAAAGTAGAACTCGGAGGCGGTCGGCGGGATGACCTTGAACGTGCCTGCGGTGCTGGCGCGCGCAAGGTAGGTGTAGACGTAAGTCCCAGCGGGGAGGTAATCAGCCGAGAGAGCCACCTTTTCATCGTGAAGTTCGATGTGGTCGAAGTACCACCAGCCCCAGCCGCGTTCCTTGTAATCCTGTGCCGTGTACGAAGATGGGACAACCGTGTCGGTGGCGAGGGAGGCATCCAGCGCTTCCAAGCCTGCGGGGAGCGGGTCTTCGATCAACACGTAGTGGACGGAGTCAGGCACAACCACTGTCAAGCGGACACGCACCAGTTCGCCGCGTTTGATTTCGGTGATGGCTTTCTTCGGGTTGTCGAGGGTGAAATATTCCCGCGAGAGACTCACGCCCTGATCTAGCGGCTGGACTTCCTCCACGGGCAGGGTGGCGTTGAGATAGGCGGTGTAGTACAGGTTGCCTGTGCCATTTCCGCGCGAGAAAACGAGGGCGTTAACTTCGTCTGTCAGCAGGTCTTTGAGTTCAACTTGCAGCTTGACGGTATCGTTCAGGTTGTCGGCGTTTGCCTCGCCTTTTTGCAGCATCTCATTGTTCAAGCCGACGGCGTACTTGTAATCCGTCTCGAACTCCTTTGACTCCACCAGCCAGTTGGTCAGCGCGATCAACGACCAGGTGGTTTCCTGGGTCGAGTACCAGTGACCACCGTCGCGGTGCGCCATCAACCAGCGGACGGTATTCGCCGTGATCGGGTTCTGCGGGTCGATCTGCACGAAGGCGTTCAACACAATGGCGGTCGTGCGTGTGTCCGTGTTCCAGTTCCAGTAGTCGCGGCTGGTTTCCTCCCAGTGTGCGCCCGAAGCGGAGAGAATTGCCGCAGATGCCAGATCAGACATCAGCGTGGACTCGCGTCCATCCTTAAGCATGTACATTGCCTGAGCGAGGTAGGCTTTCCCATATTGATCCAGCGAAGCGCGATGCTCGAAGATGAAGTTGACTTCTCCTGCGCCAAGCTGGTTTGCGCGCGCCAAAACGTACAGAATGAAGGCATGACGGTTGTATTTCCACGAAGCGTCGTTGCGGTTGAGGTTGGGAAGGTTGTTCTTCAAATAGGCAATGCCGTTGTCCAGCACGCTTTGTGAAATTTCGTAGCCCGACTCTTTGGCTTCGATCAGACCATAGACCACATACGCCGTCATTTGCGAGTCGCTCTCGTCGCCGCCCCACCAACCCCAGCCGCCATCATACAATTGGGTTGAATAGATTTTCTGCAGCGCAGCGCTGACTTGCGTATCGAGATCGGTCTGCAAGGGTGAGTCCATACCTGCGGCTTCGAGTGCGCGGGTCGTGATGACGTTGGGCAGGAAGCGCGAGACGGTTTGTTCCAGACAATAGTAAGGATATTGCTCAAGGTAGGTGAAGCTGGACTCCAGCGAGGTTGCCAGCGAAGGCGCAACTTCGATGGACAGGCTCGCATCCTCGAAATCGAACGAGGTGGGCAGTTGAATATTTTCGGTGACCGAATTTGCAAATGTAATCATGCCCGATGTGCCGACCGTCTCGACG
The DNA here is from genome assembly GCA_030834895.1 of Anaerolineales bacterium. Classification (GTDB taxonomy): domain Bacteria; phylum Chloroflexota; class Anaerolineae; order Anaerolineales; family Villigracilaceae; genus Villigracilis. Next base: position 600,092 of record JAUQXA010000024.1, on the reverse strand, counting down.
GCGGTGTAGCGCAGGACTGGGATTCCCTGCTCGGAGAGAGTCCCAACTGCGGGTTTGCTGGCGTCAGTAAATTTTCCGCTGGCGGCGGTGGCTGTCATGTCCACACGTTGGGCGTCGTTTTGGACAGCCACATCCCAGGTGACGTACGCCTGCTGTTTGCCCTTGACTTCGACGATTTGCTTCGCGTCAGACTTGAGGTCCACGCCTTCGGCATCGAGCGAGACGTTGACTTTGAGATTTTCCTCCGAGTTGTTGAAGATCGTCGCGCCGACGGTTGCCTGGTCGCCGACCACGAAGAAGCGCGGGGTCTGCAATTGGACAAAGAGCGGCTTGGTACTGACCACTTCATTCCTGGCTTGTCCCACGCGGCTGTCCGTAGTGACGGCGCGCACGTCCGAGACCCAGGTGGTCAGGTTTTCGGGCATCTCCACTTTGACCTGTGCCTTGCCGTCTTCATCGGTGGTCAGGTCTGCCTTGAAGATTGCTGTGTCTTTGAAGTTCTGGCGTACGGTGATGACTCCCATGTCGCCGCCACCGCCACCGCCCGCCGCAAGACCGTTGGGCATGGTCGCGCGATAATTTTCGTTGTAATCATCCGCGCTGGAGACAATGCCCAACGCGGTGGACACGCTCAACGATTGGATGGAGTAGAAGCTATCTAGCATCGGCGCGGTGTTGGACGGCGCAAGCGCCAGCACGGCTTTATCCACCACTGCAATCGAAACATCCGCCGAGACAGGCTTACCATCAACTCCCTTCGTCTCGATGGTGTATGTCACCTCGTCGCCAGGTCCAGTGGTTTCCTTGTCCGCTGTGACCGAGACGTCGAGCGTCTTCTGCTTGGTGTCGATATTGATCTTTGTCATGCCGATCTTGAAATCGGGCTTGCCCGTCTGCTCGGCGCCGCTGATGACGGTGACGGAGATGTAGGCAATCGGCGCCATCTCGTCGGTGATTGGCAATTTGTAAATCGTGCTGTTGCCTTCGAGTTGCACCACTTCCTGTTTGTAGATGTGACCGCGTTCATAGGTGATGAGTGCATACACTTTTTCGGTGAACGGTTGGGCGATGAGGATTTCAGCCGTGTCGCCAGGTTCGTACATGTCCTTGTCGGCGATCAGGCTAAAGGCGCGGTCATTGGTCTGCCGCCACGCGATCTGCCCAGTGCCCGCAACCCAGATGTAGGTCGAGGACCGGTGCGTATTCCCCTTTGAATCCTTGACCGTGACCAGTGCCTTGAAGACTCCGCCGTTGGGCGGCGTGAACTCCACTTGCGCGGTTCCGTCCGCGCCTGTGGTTGCTTCCTGTTTCCCTGCGGGGATTTCTTTCACCGACGTGACCCATTGCAGTTGACCTTGCTTATCTTTTTCCTGCACACTGAACCATTGCCGCTCGACAAAGTCCACCGTGACCTTTTGCCCCGCGACGGGCTGGGAATCCCAATCGAGGACCACCAGACTAAACGACTGCGGTTCGCCCTGCTTGCCGACATATCCCTCCGAGTGGATGCCCGCGTAATATTCGCTTTGATGCACGACCACACTGGTCCCGCCGCTGACGGTATTGCCCGCCACGTCGGTCACATTGGCGGAAAAACGCATCTCCTGGCTGATCTTGTTTTTGCTGCCGCCAAAAGTCTGTTGCACGTCGAGGTGACCGTTCTCGTCGGTCACGCCTTTGCCTTCGTTGACGGTGTTGTTGTTCGCGCCCTGGTTTGGCTCCCAGTACATGTCACGATCCCAGTCCATAAAGCTGTACTGGCTGTACTTGGAGGACGGTGTGAAATAGAAGTTGGAGGATTCGATGAACCACTCTGTGCGGGCGTTCTTGAGAATTCCGCCAGAGTAGTACTCGGCATCCAGCCCGAAGTTGACCGTTCCGCCCGCAAGGATGGCTGGTTTATCGGGCGTGACGCTAACTTCGAATTCGGGCTTCTTGTATTCCGCGACGCTGAAACTGACCGACGAGATTGGTCCCTCGGACGGGTCGGCGTTGCGATAGGCGGAGATGGTGTAATAGCCCAGCGACACATCCTGTGACAGTTTTACGGTTCCGCTGAAACTGCCCTGCTTGTTGACGGGGACATCCTCCGCGTAAATCTTGTTGCCCCATTGCTCCACCACCACATGCACCTTTGCCTGGTCTGGCAGGCTGTAGTGCAGGTCATCGTTCACGCGCAGGATGCCTTTGAAAAAGACCTCCTGGTTCGGGCGGTAGATGGGACGATCAGTGTACATGTAAGCGTACAAGTTTTCCATACCGCTGTAGTAATTTTGGTAAATGCCGAAATCGTAGGAGGAAACGTCACTGCCCCAGTACAGGGCGGTGAAGGCAAAGCGACCGTCACTCTCGGCAAGCGCATAATTCGCCGCCTTGATGTCCTTGGCATATGCCAGCCCGTCCTTGTCGCTGACAGCCTTGCCGATCTGCTTGAACTTTTCATCGAAGAATGTGACGTTTACATCCTTCTGCGGCGCTCCGCTTTCGAGGTCGGTCAGCCAGGCGAGACCTTCGGTGGGTGTCGCCTTAAATGTCAGGTTATCTGTCGCCACGATGAAGACATAGCCCTGATAGTAGTTCGTTTCGTAGGTGAAGGGCTGTGCCTTCGAGCCGATGAAATAGAATCCTGTGTCGAGCGGCTTGCCGTCCTTCATCAGGTCGAGACGTTCGCTCTTCAGGATATTCCTCTTTTCGCTTGCGCCAAAACTCCACTCGCGGATTGCTTTTGTGTTTGGAGCAAATGCTGTCATCGAAATTTCGCCAGAGGTTAGCTCGTAAAATTCTTTGGACGTGATTGGGTAAACGGAAACAGAAGCTTCGTTCACATTCAAGTGCTCGAAGTAAACTTCCTGCGCTCCTTTGGCGCGATACACAAGCGGAGTCCATGGCAGGGCAAGGCGTGTATATGGAGAATAATCGCCGTTGTAGAACGTGTATGAAATTTCATCCTTGATGGTGTTGCCGTAGGGATCAGACATGCCAGGCAGAATCCGCACTACATAGTTGGTGGCTGGCTCCAGCCCATGAATGGTTAATGAATTTCCGTAGGAATCGTAATACCAATCCGACTCATCTGAAATCGCGGGAGAAATTTTCACCCTGCCTTTCAAACTGTCGAAGTCCATCGGTGAGGCGAAGTTGATCGTGATGTATGCCTGGTACAACACGTTGTCCGAGTTTGGCCCGGGGAAGACGCTTTTCACCGCGGGGAAAGTCACCGTGGCAAGTTGCACGGTCAAGCCTTCCGCAAGAGTGCCGCCATCTTTTGCCGCCGCACTGTTTGCGACTTTCCAATCGTAGAAGCTGGCGATCTTGAGTTTTTCCTTTGGCTCGATGGTTACAGTGGTGGACTCGTCGTCCCATGTGAATTTCAATGGTGTAGGTTGCTGCGTTTCGCGGTTGACAATGCTCACGGCTGCTTCCGTGCTTTGTTGATCCATCGGCTGGAGGAAGGTCACGATGAACGCCTGGTCGAGCCGCACGTTCTTCACTTCCTCGGTCGGGTTTTGTGCCCCGTCTTTCAATGCAAAATTATAGATGGCTGGCGCGCGGGTACTGAACTGCCAACTGTAAGACTGGTCCAGCGCGTTGCCCAGAGTGTCCTTGATTCCTTTTTCCACGCTGACCTGATAACTGGTCCCGCTCAACAGGATTTCATCTGGCTGAAAGACATACACCGACGAGTTGACCCATTCGCCCTTGCCTTTGACTTCGGGTTTGAACTTCAACGGCTGCGGAAGTTTGTCCTGTTCTTCGGCGATGGTCAGCGGGACGACGGGATGGTTGAAGATGACCGTGATGCTGGTGGTCAAATCCACTTCGGGAGTGTCCGCGGCAGGGAAGACCTGCGCCACGGTGAGCGTCTCCAATGTCTGGAATTCCAGCTTGATGACGTCACCTGCGGAAACGCCGTCTTTGGATGTGGCTTCGGTGATGGTCGCTGTGTACGTCGTCCCAGGCTCGAGCGGAGAGTCGGGGGTGAAGGTCAAGGTTCGGGCGTCGTCCCAGGTCAGTTGACCAGAGACAGTTCCGCCATTTGCAAAGAGCGAGAACGAGCCGCCCGTTTTGTCCGCGTCCATGTCGGTGTCGAATTGAATCTGAATCGGCGCAGACAAGTCCAGTCGTTCACCTTCCGCTGGGACTTGGGCAATCACACGGGGACCCGCTGCCTGCGGTTTGATCGAGGGGACAGCAGCTTTGTTTTTGAGGAAAAGTCCAGCCGCAACGATGACCGCGACGACGATAACACCAAGAATGCCAAGCGCGCCCAGAAGTTTTTTGTTTTCCATTTGACCTGCCTCCAGAAAAGAGAACCATTCGAGACCCTAAAGGTTCGCTTTGCGAAAACCTTTAGGGTCTTTCTATTGTAAGACGAATCTGGAATTCGGAAAGTTCCTGTTTCAAAACAGCGGCTGGTAAAAAGGTCATGATTTTTTCCTTGCGCGAAACTTCAGAAATGGGTAAGATAGCGCCCATTAAGGTATTCCATAAGATGATGAAAATGATCCTGAATTGCATCTGTACACGGCGGGGTTTCTAACCACCGCCTCTATCCCAGAGATGAACGGCTGTCTGCCGTAGACGGTGGGTCTTGAACCCCGCAGCTTCCATAGTCGCTAACCACGACTGGTAATGCGTCCACCGTCTGCGCGTCGGGAATGATCCCGACATGCAGGCAGCCGTTTTGTTTATTTAATCCCTGTCCTGAGCTTTGTCGAAAGGACAAACCAACTTTATACAGGAGAGTCTAAAATGAAAGTCGCAAAGAACGTTACCGAATTGATCGGCAATACCCCGCTCGTCCGCTTGAACTGCGTCACCGAAGGCGCGAAAGCCGAAGTGCTTGCCAAATTGGAATTCTACAACCCCGCGCATTCGGTCAAGGACCGCATTGGCGCGGCGATGATTGACGCTGGTGAAAAGGCGGGCTTGATCAAGAAGGATACGGTCATTGTCGAGCCGACCAGCGGCAACACAGGCATCGCACTGGCGATGGTTGCCGCCGCACGTGGATACAAAATCATCCTGACCATGCCCGAAACCATGAGCAAGGAACGCCGCATGTTGTTGCGTGCCTACGGTGCTGAATTGATCCTGACCCCAGGTCCCGATGGCATGGGCGGAGCGATCCGCAAGGCGGAGGAAATTGTCGCCTCCGACCCGAAGAAATATTTCCTGCCGCAGCAGTTCAAGAACCCTGCCAACCCCGAAATCCACCGCAAGACGACTGCCGAGGAAATCTGGCGTGACACCGACGGCAAGGTCGATTTCCTTGTCTCTGGCATCGGCACGGGCGGAACGATCACGGGGACAAGCGAAGTCATCAAGTCCCGCAAGCCGTCGTTCAAGGCAATTGCCGTCGAGCCTGACGCTTCCCCTGTTTTGTCTGGCGGTGCGAAGGGACCGCATCCCATTCAGGGCATTGGTGCGGGTTTTGTACCTGACGTGCTGAACACCAAAATCTACGATGAAATCATCCGCGTGAAAGCAGACGACGCTTTTGCCACCGCCCGACGCATGGCGAAAGAAGAAGGTCTGTTGGTGGGGATTTCATCGGGCGCGGCGACCTGGGCCGCCTTGCAAGTTGCCAACCGCGCCGAAAACGCAGGTAAGATCATCGTGGTCATCATCCCGTCGTTCGGTGAGCGGTACTTGTCCACGCCGTTGTTTGCTGATTTGGCGGATTAATAGCCTAAGAGACTTCGGAAGTCTTTAAGACTTCCGAAGTCTGACCAAAAGTGAGAAAAAATGTTCAAGACCATTCGAGAAGATATTCAGTCTGTTTTAGACCGTGACCCCGCCGCGCGTAATGCGTTGGAAGTCATGCTTTGCTACCCTGGTTTGCATGCGATTTGGGTTCACCGCCTGTCGCACAAGTTATGGAAGGCTGGCTTCAAGTTGATCGCCCGCTGGCTGTCACAGACCGCCCGCAGCCTGACAGGAATCGAAATTCACCCTGGCGCGACCATCGGTCACAACTTTTTCATTGACCACGGCATGGGCGTGGTCATCGGCGAGACGGCGGAGGTGGGGGATAACGTCACGTTGTATCATGGCGTGACGTTGGGTGGCACGAGCTTGAACAAAGTCAAACGCCACCCGACGCTTGAAGACAACGTTGTCGTTGGAGCGGGCGCGAAGGTGTTGGGCGCGATCACCATCGGTGCGAACAGTCGCATTGGAGCAAATGCAGTCGTCGTCAAAGATACGCCGCCCGAATCGGTGGTGGTCGGTGTGCCCGGACAGGTCGTCGTTCGCGAAGGGCGCAAGCATGTCCCCAACGAAAAAGCGGACCTCGAACACGGGAGCCTGCCCGACACGATTGGCGATACCCTGATTGCGTTGATCGCCCACGTGGACGCCCTCGAAAAGCGCGTCAACGGCGGACATTACGGTCCCGCCTTGCATGTCCCAGAACGCGGCATCTGGCACTGGGGTGACTTCTCGATTTGAGTTTTTGCGCGTAGCCAAGCGCCTTGCTTGGCGGAGGTCAGCTACAACGCCGACTTCGACGCCCGTCCGCTCAAACGCGTTTCAGTTTGATGTAGTGGCGGCAAGTTTATCATAGATGAAATGATGCTATCCTCATTGAAGTGGGCAAGAGTAAATCCAGATAATGTGAGAATACAAGGAGGGTATAATTCTTCTTTGGAGCCTACTTAAAAGAGGACAAATGTATGAAAAGCAAAGCTCTGAATGATGCAATAGTTGCTATAAAATCAGGAGCAGCTGATGTAGAAATAATTCAAGATGCAATACCTTATACTGAATTAATTCCGTATATTTTTAATACAATCTCTTCCCCTGTTCAGGCTGAAAAAAACTATTTTGACGAAAAAAGTAAAGAGGGTGACAAGCGATACGAATTTAATGAAGATGATTTTTTGAAAATGAAAAAGGCTGGGCACTTGATAGAAGTCAAAGGAGTCAACGCCTCTCCTGGTATTGCCCAAGGAAAAATTGCTTACACGCCTAAAACAATTATGAAGTTTAAGGAGAACGGAGTAAATATAGTATACCTTTTGCCATTTCAATTGCCAGAGAATGTGAGGTTTGTTCTCCAGTCAACCGCTATTATTACAACCGAAGGCGGGGCTACTAGCCACGCAGCTGTTACAGGAAGGCAGCTTGGCATTCCCACGATAGTAGGTTGCCAGGCAATAAAATTCGAGAAACAGGAAAAGAAATTCTTAATAGGTGATCATGTTATAAAAGAAGGAGATGATGTATTCGTCAATGGAACAACTGGTGTAGTGTACTTTTCAAAGATAACGATACCTAAAGAACTCCCCATTGTTGTAAAGGTGGATGATGATGATACCTTGAAAACAATTTCTGACTATATTTATAAACATATTCAAAGTCAAAAAATATATCCATCTGGGTTAGATCTGGGTTGCCTTGTAATATTATTGCATATGAATCAGGCTAAATCGTTAAATGAAGTAGCTGCACTGGCAATAGACTTTGAATATCTTTCAAGCCTTAAACAAAAAAGTATATTATGGAAGCTCTTATTACCTCAATTGAGCAAACTATGTGTACAAATAAAAGAATTAATTATTCAACCAGATGACAATGATCGCGCAAATATAAAAAAAGAGATTCAGAGAACCCTTTCGCGCTTAAACGAGATGGCAATCAAGTCTGTCGACTATCGGCATCACATGATGCTTTTGGAGAAGACATTAAAATATATTGATCACCTAGTATATGATTATAAATATTACAAAAGTGAATACTCTAATTATTCTTCCCCCAAAATTTTATTAGTTGAAGATGAACCATACCTAATTGCAGAGACAATCTATAGATTAAAAGATGAACTTAACTCGAACCTGACCATTATCTCTAATGCACAAGATGCAATTGAGTTTATTAGGTCTACAACAATTTTGGATTTGGCAATTATTGATTTAATGATTCCCGACAACAATGACAAAGTCTTGGATTTCGACCCATACAAAGGAATTATGGTGTCGGAAGTTATTAAAGAAGTTAGGGGGGATGGGTTTCCAATTATGTACTTAACCAGCGTTCGAGACACTAATATATTAAAGAAGTTGCTAAATTCAACTGCGACGAGAACTATTAACAAACCAAGTTTAGCATCTTCAATTGTAGATACTGTCAAAGACATGCTTCGAAACACAAACCTTGCAGATGCGAAACTGTTAGAGGCTGAGGTTTCCAGAAGAAAGTTGGAACTGCAAAGCCCTGATCCCAGCACAAGAATTCGTTCTCTCTGGGCTTTATCTCAATATGCAAACCACGATTCTGAGATAAATCATCTCGTCGAAGAAAAAGCAAATAGCGATTCAAACGAAGAAGTACGTATCGCAGCACAAAGAATATTGTCTCAGCCATTTCTATTGAAGCATGAAAGGTTTGATAATAGAAAAGATGTAGTTTCTCGTCGTGATAGCGTATCTGTCGTGATTCATGGTAATGTTGAAAATTCCATTATTATCTTAGGCGAAGAAAACTCTGTTCAAAGTAATACTCCTCACAAAAGTGGTTAAAATAATAGCAGAGTTTTTTGTGTTTCTGTTATATAACATCAGATATAAATTTGAGATTTGATCTTGATTCCCGCTTTACAAGTTAATTATACTTGGTAGCTTACTCATAAAAGTTATACTATTGCTGCAACTTATCTTGAAACTCTGCAAGCAATTTTTTTAAATTGGCGCTTGCACCAGCGTCACATTGCAATTTCTTCTGTATCTGCCAGAACCACCCTCGCCCACGCGGACACATTCTCCGCGCAGAGATCCAGAATCGTCTTCGTCCACGTGGATTTTTGAATCACGGGCAAGCCGTCTTTCGAGGCGATCTTGTGTTTGCGCTATTTTTTGATATTCTTCTTCCTCGCCAGCAGAGCGGACGTGGTTGAGGTGGGCGCTTCCTGCCTGGTCGGAGTCTCTTTGACTTCTGGCTTCGCTTCGATGATGGGAAGCACTGGCTCTGCCGCTGACTTTTCTTTGCTAGGTGCTTCAACCTTTGTGGGTTGATTTTCACGCACGCGGCTCTTCGCGCTGCGCAAGGCTTCCATCTGCGGGTTGGCTGGGGCGGGTTGATTTTGCGTCGCTTGGCGAACGGGCAATTTTTGCGCAATCCACTCTTGGAATAAAACCAAATCATGCTTGGTGATGATCAACCTGCGGACAGCGATGTCAAAGGGCAGGAGTAGGGCGGCGATCAACAGCAGCAGCGGAGCCATCGGCTGGGAGGCGTGGGCGGCTTTTAGGTCGTGCTTGAAGACTTCTTCGGGGCGCGGCGACGAAACCTGCCCGTTGCCAAAGGCTGATAGTCGCAGGAGCAGGTCAGGGTCGGGGTCGATACGCCGATACTCTGGGGAGTAGGACAAAGCCCATCCCGTCGTCTCAGAAAATGGAGCGGCACCCGCTTCGGATTTTCCAGAAAAATGAATCAGGTAAATTCCCTGCTCGGTCGGGACAAATTCCGACTCGTATCGCCCTGGCGCGATTTGCGAGAACTTCACGGTTTGCGATTCGCCGTCGGGCGCGACGATGCTGGCTTCGATCTGGTAGCCGTTGAGAAATTCTCCCGTGCGGCTATGCGCGTCGAGGATGATGCTGGATTTCTCGCCCTGTGGCTCGACCGTCATTTGCAGCGCGGAGTTGAGCGTGTCGTTGACCGTGTAGCGCACGGCTTGCGCCCAGAAGGTTGGGAAGATTTCGGAGCCTGCCCAATCCCGCGCCCAGCGACCCGTGGCGTCGGAGGTGAAGGCGACCGACCTGCCCAAGCCGTACTGCCAAGCCGCGAGGATGGGGTCGCCCTTTTCCGATTCGAGGATGACTTGCGCGAGGTCTTTGGCGCTGGACGCCACGTAGCCATGCAGGCGCGGCGTGGCGGTGATGCCTGAAAGGATCGGCGACGAGTTGACCAGCGTGGGGAAGAACGACTCTTCGACGATGTAGGCGCGAGTGGCGAGGGTGGTCTCTTCGGTGAAGATGGTGGCGATGTTGCCTGCGTTGTTGGTGAAGTGATAGCGTCCGCCGCCGAGCGCGGCAAGGTCTTTGAGGAAGGGCGCGGCGTCGTTGCCCACGCCCACCGTCGAAAGCGTGATGCCGTTTTCCTTGTACAGCCTTTCGACCAGTTCGGGAATGCCCGTGATGTCCGCGCCGCCGTCGGTGAGCAGGATGACATGCTTCACCTTCGATGGGTCGTCAGGCAGGGCTTTCGACATCGCCAGCAAGCCCGCGTAAATATCGGTGCCGCCGCCAATTTGAACCCCGCCAATTGCGCTGACAATTTCGTCGCGGTTTTCGGCTTCGGTGATTGGCACCACCCAACTGGCAGTGTCGTCGAAGGCGATCACGCCCACGCGGTCAGACGGGAAAAGCATGTCCACCGAACGCGCCGCCGCTTCCTTGGCAAGCTCCAGCTTGGTCACGCCGCCGCTGGTCTCGCCCATGCTGCCCGAATGATCGATGATGAAGACGATGCCCAGCGACGGGCGACGCTGCTCGTCTTTGATTTCCATGTCGATGGGAAGCGCCTCTTCGAGCGGCGTGTGGAAATATCCGCCGACCCCGAAGCTGGTCGGTCCGCCGACGGTCACCAGCCCGCCGCCGAGGTCGCGGACATAGGATTGCAGCGTTTCCATTTGGGCGGTGTCCAACTCGCGGGCGGGGACATCCACCAGCACGACAGAGTTGTACTGCGCGAGAGTCGGCAGGTCGGCGGGCATGAGGCTCGGCGTGACAGTCTTCACGTCAAAGCCAGCCGAGGTGAGGACTTGCTGGAGGAGGGAATACTCGTCGGGACGCGGTTTGCCGTCGGGCAGAGTCTCCCCTGCGGGCGGAGCGACCAACAACACCCGAGGCGGACCCTCGACCTGTGAGAACGTGTCCAGCCGATTGTTTTGGTAGAAGGAATCCTGCTCAGGCGTGATTTGCACGTCGTAGCTGACAAAGCCCGTCTCGTTGGCGGTCAGCGGCAGGCTCAGGGTTTGGCTGCCCTTGTGCAGTTCGTGCGCCGCCTCGTACAGGATTTGATTCTTTGCCAGCACGCGCACTGTCGCCCGCATGGACTGGTTCGCCTGAATCGAAACGTTCAAGTCGAATTGCTCGCCCGCGCGGAGGTGGGTGGGCGCGTCCACTTCGGTGACGAGGGCTTCGGCGTCCACCTGGCTGAGAAACGGCATGACCACGATTTGCACATCCGCCGAGGAAGCGAACTTCGCCGCGTTGAGCGCGTCGCCTGTGGTCTCGGCTCCGTCGGACAAAATCACCATCCGCTTGGCGTATCCAGAAGGATAGAGCGCCAGCCCCAATTGAATGGCTTCGGCGAGGTCGGTTTGATTTGTGATCGGGACAGAGGTGATGGTCGAGAGTTCATTCAATGCCGACATCGGACGCTCGACCAGCGCATCCGCGCCAAAGAGGATGATTGCGGCTTTATCGTCCGCGCCGATGGATTTGAGCGCCTCGCGCACGTACGCCACTTCCTGCTCCACGGCTTGCTGCGGCATGGAGTCAGACACGTCCATGAGGAAGACCACCGCAAGGTTGTTTCCGCTCTTGATGAGTTCGAGTCCAGCGAGCGAAAGAATCAGGCAAAGCAAAATTACCACCCGCAGAATCAGCGAAGTCATCTCCCGCCTTCGAGATTTTCCCGACGCAGGCAAACCCATCCACACCGCAAGCGGGATGAGGAGCAGAAGGAGGAGGAAGAGAGGTGAGGTGAAACGCATAAGGAAAGGATGAAGGATGAATTATGAAGGATGAAAAAAGAGCTAAAACCTTTGTTTCCGTTTCTTGATTTTGGTTACGATAGTTGTGAAGATGGCAAGGAGTTCATTTGTTTCTTTGATAAGTGCTTCTGCCTTTTGGATGGGAAGTATGCCGCTTTTTACGAGCAGGTCAAGCCAATAATCGGTTTCGTCTAGTTCCTGCAAGACGGTTTCGAACTTGTTGATAATATCTGCGTCAGATTTCGCGCGACTCCCTTCGCGATAATTTGCGCCGACAGATGTGCCAGAGCGCAACACTTGTTTTCCAAGAACCTGCGCTTCGATTGATTTCGGCAGGCTGGAATAAAGTTTGACGATTCGCAATGCGAAGTCAGAAGTTCGCGTTTTCAAATCAAGCGGCGTTTCTTTTTCCATTTTTCACCTTTTTGTTCTTGAACTTATTCATCCTTCATCCTTGAGCCTTCATCCTTGTCCTGAAGGGCTTCCGATGAAACACCTGCCACTCGATCATCAGCACCACCAGCGCCAACCCCGCCAGCCATTTCCACAATTCCTGTAGACCGATTTGCTGGGATACGGCGGGAGTAACAGCCGTACTTCCAATCTGCAATTTCTCGCGTGGACTGATATTCGACTCGGCGGGGTCGAACAAATTCACAGCAAAGTATTCAACTTTGGTGGCGTCCTTCGAGATGAAGTTGACGGCGTAGTAGCCGAGTTCGTCCGTTTCGCTGAAGAGGGTTTGTCCAGTAGCTAGGGTGTAGGCTTTGTCTGAGGGGGAGGCGATGACGATTTGCTCGGCGTCGGTGGGCGGGACGAGGGTCAGCGTTTCGCCTGCGCTCAGGGATTGGGAGGCGTCGAAGGCGCTGGGCGGGGCGAGGTAATTAATCAGGTTGGAGAAAAGAATCGGGTAGGCAACCTGTAGCGGGAGGTCGCTTTCGCGCAGGTCAAAGGTCAGGGCGGCGATTCGCTGTCCGTTTGTTTCGCCAGCAGCCACCAGCGGAGTCGAGTCCGCTTCAATCAGCACGTTCATCCAACTCGGCATGGTCGTCCGCTTCGCCTGCAAAACGTGGACGGTCTTCCAATCCACATATTTTGTCAGGCTGTGCGGGTTGACCTGAATCTCACCAATTCCCTTGACCGTCTCACCGACTTCAAAGAACGGGTTGGCGGGCGGGTTGATGAGCAGCAGGTTCGCCTTGGGCAAATCCTTGGGGAGGATGCCGTCGAAGATGTAGAGGTCGAACGGCTCGTTGGGGATTTGCAGCGTGCCGTCGGCGGCGGGCAGGGCGCGGAAGGGCTGAATGCCTGGGAGCGACGCCAGCAGTTGTTCGAGGAAGAGGTTGCCATTGGAGACGAGCAAGGCGCGACGCGCGGCGGACGATTGATACACGGCGAAAGCGGTGTCATCCAGCGGAAGCGAATCGAGCGCCTCGTCTTTGAGCGGGTCGGAGATGTGAGCCTTGTACACGGCGGAGGCGACGGGCAGGTCTTCGAGCGAGATGCTCTTTTGCGAATGGGCGGGGACATCCAACTGACGCGCGTCGAAGAGGTCGTTTTCGAGATAGAGCGAGAGCAGGATTTTACGGTCTGCGCCGCTGTAGTTTGTGACCTCCGCGAAGAGTTGGGGGACGCCCTTCGAGGCTCGCAACGCCAGCGCGGAGATGGCGAGGTTGTCGTCCGATTGACCGACGGGGATGTAGCGCACCTCGCCTGGCAGGGACGGCAAGCCTGTGTCGGGCAGCCCGCCATCCGAGACGATGACGACTGTTGAGTTGATTCCGTTGCGAGTGGCTCCCGCCGCCAGCGCGAACGCGGCTGACCAATCCACGCTGCCCTGCGTGACCTGCGCCTTCGAGAGCGCTGCCTTCAGCAGGGACTTGTCTGTCTCGGAGGCGATGAGGGTTTGCGGAGTCTGCGCTGCCAGAATCAGGGTCATGGCGGAGTCGCTGGTCAGCCCGTTGATGAGGGTCAGCACGGACTTGCGTGCCTCTTCAAAGCGGGAAGGCTTCACATCGGTGGCGTTCATCGAAGCGGATGCGTCCAGCATGACGATGACCGAGCCCGAGGTGACGACTTTCGTCTCCAGCGCGGGGCGAGCCAATGCCGCCACCAGCGCGGTGAGAATCAGCAGTTGAAGAAATAATAAAAGATTGCGTTTGAGTTTTTGCCACGGCGCATTGGCTTGCTTCTCGCGCAGAAGTTTTTCCCACAACATGGTCGAAGAGACCTGCGTCTGCTTGCGGCGCAGTTTGAGCATGTATAGCAAGATGATGGGAATTGCTAATGCTGAGAGAGCGAGGGCGAGAGGGGTGAGGAATTGCATGGGGGTTGGAGATTGGTAATTGGTGATTAGTAATTGGTAATTGGGCGGACGATTTTCCAATCTCCAATTACCATTTACCAATTACTTTACTATTCCCGACTTTCTCATTTCCAACAACAACACCTGTTCCCACGGTTGGCTGGTGACCAAATCGAGGTAGCGGATGCCATGCTTGCGGCAGTCGGTTTGGATGGATTGAATCCACTCGCGGACGCGGGCTTTGTATAAGTTGCGCAAGCCGCCGTCAATCGAGACATCCTGTTGGGCGTTCGTTTCGATGTCCACGAGTTGCAGGTCGCCCGCGAGAGGCGGGTCCATTTCATCGGGCGCGAGGACGTGAATCAACGCGGCTTCGTGTCCACGCCCAAGCAGTTGACGCAGACCCGCTTCGTAGCCATCAGCGGCTAAAAAGTCAGAGATGAGAACCACCAATCCAGCGCGGCGCGGCGGAACGGAGTAGGCTTTGAGCGAGGCGTTGAGGTCGGTGTCCGCTTTGGCTTCGAGCGATTCCAAAAACTTGAACAGGCGCGGCAGGGCATAACTTCCGCGTGCGGGACTAAACTCCGCAGCGACACGCCCACCTTGCAGAAACCCGACCGAAAACAGGTCACCCGCGCCGAGGGCAATTGCGCCAAGTCCAGCCGCAAGTTTGAGAGCGTAGTTGAATTTGTGTTCTTCGCCGTCGCCCCAGTCCATCGAGCGGGAACCGTCAATCAAGACGTACGCCGCCAGGTCTTCCTCCTCTTCCAATAATTTGATGAACGGCTTTTCCAGCCGCGCGTAGATATTCCAATCGAGACGGCGCAGGTCATCGCCCGCCGTATAGTTGCGATAGTCCGCGAATTCCACGCTGCTGCCGCGGTGCGACGAACGCCGCTCGCCCTTGATCGCTCCCGAGCGGATGCGCGAGGCAACGAGGGTGAGTTGGTTTAGTTTGCGGAGAATGGATTCATCGAAGAGCATAAGGATGAGCGCTATGCGTGAATGATGAAGGATGAAAATTCACGTCACTTGGATTGAGCCAATGCTCGTTCCAAAAGGTCAGTGACTTTGAGAAGGTTTGCTCCCCGCTGTAAATATTCCATATCCAATTTTCCTTCCTGAACTTTGATGACTCCAAGAATATCCTTCCATTGTCGGTCGGACACCTCGTCACCCATTCGATACCATTCGAGTTTTGCCAAAATGGTATCTTCTGCGCTAGCGACATAGGCGTTTTGACTTCCATCATTGGAAAGCGCATAAGAAGTTCGTCGGGCAATTTGTAGGCGGTCGAACTCGCGCTCTTTGGCGACGAAAATGTCCACCTTGAAAAAGGTTTGCAGGTGGATGATGTTGAAACTTCTGTGGGCACGGATTGCGTCTCGAATCATTTCATCATCAACGTAAAATGTGGATTTGAGTGCTTCCACGAACGGCGCGATATGCTCTTCGCGAAAGTCCGCCACGATGTCCGAATCCATGGTTGCGCGGGCAACGCCGTGCAATGCGCTTGCCAGCGATCCGCCAATCACATAGTCAATGCCAATCTTTTCAAGAGCATCGACAACCTGCATGGTAACTTGAATGGGTTCATCATTAAGCATGGTAAGCGTACACCTTTCCTGCCAATTCTTCGCCGAGCAAAAGATTGGCAAATAAGCGTCGAAGTTCTTCTGGCGTCGCATTTGGATTACGCTGTTTCAACCCCGCAAACATAAACGCGCGGACTGTGTTATTCATTTGGACAACCATTTCAAATTTCCGCGCAGGCGAAGCGTGGCGCAGTAGTTCGATTTGTATTTTCTCGATCTTTGGGTGAGTGTCTGCTGATAGAGTTGACATGAGGTTTTCGCTGTAGTTGGTTTAGTTTGCGGAGGATAGATTCGTCGAAGAGCATAAGGATGAAAGATGAATTATGAAGGATGAAGTTTTCGCGTAAGTGGCTTTACCAAACTGCTGAATCTTCTGCCCAGTCTTCCTTGTCAAAACTTGCGAAAATCGCGGCATCCAAAACGCAGGGTAACACATCCGCTTGAATGCAGAAATCACGAAGGATATCTGAGAGGAAACAATAAAACTCTTCTTCCCCTAAACTCATTGGCGTAAGAGGTATGGGAAAATTTATCTCTCTGAGCCATTTGGTTACTCGAGAATCCAAAACAAACTCATATCGGGTCAACCCAAGTGCCTGCCAAAAATTGCGGGATTGTTTTGGACCGAACCCTTTGAAAGTGTTATTTATAAAGCGCGCTGCTTCTCGCTCAAGCTGGTGATGTTCTATTTGTGGCTGTTGTTTTCTTTGTTCTACTAACTTCAGTAAATATTTGCCGATCTTATCCCAGCCGTCTGTGCGTAATACTTCAAGATTATGCTTTACCTGTTCTGAAATTCTAGGACCAAAGCGTATGCCTCCGAAATCCTTGATTTCGTTTTGAACGTGCGCTTGAATATCACTAACCGTCGCTAGGTTTTGTAACGATAAGCGAAATGGTTGTTCTAAAAGAAATCTACTAATCGGACTTGTCGGATTTGAACGTTGTTGTGTAGTTAATAGACACATCATGATTGTCAGCCATACTTCCTCTTGCGATGGCAAAGGAATCTCACCTGAGACGTTGCGTTCTATTCTTGATTTAACGAAAACTCGATTTTGGTTTTTAGTGATAACGTCCTGGATGTTCTGAATATCTTGAGGAGAGAATTTGATTTGGAATTCCATATTCATCCCTCATCCTTCATCATTTATCCTTGCCTTTACAAGTTCCTCAACCACATCATCCGCCCTAACTCCCTCTGCCAGCCCATCAAAATTCAGCAACAGCCTATGCCTCAGCGCAGCCTTTGCCACTGCATGGACATCCTCGAACGCCACGTTGTATCTCCCTGCCATCAGCGCGGTGACTTTAGAACCAAGCACCAGCGCCTGTCCGCCGCGCGGGGAGACTCCGTAGCGGACGTACTTCTTCACCAGCGGCGAGGCGTTTTCATCTTCGGGATGAGTGGCGAGCATGAGTTTGGCAATGTATTCCTTGACGTGCGACGCGATGGGAACTGTCCGCGCGAGGGCGCGCATTTCGACGATGTCCGCGCCCGTGACGGCTTTGTTTGCGGCGGGCGTTTCCTTGCCTGTGGTGCGGTCGAGGATTTCGACCATCTCGCCCACGTCGGGCAAATCCACGTTGACCTTGAAGAAGAAGCGGTCAAGCTGGGCTTCGGGCAGGGGATACGTCCCTTCCATTTCCAGCGGGTTTTGAGTCGCCATCACGAAAAAAGGCTGTTCCAGTTGATAGGTTTTTTGCGCCACAGTTACAGACGCTTCCTGCATGGCTTCGAGCAGCGCGGACTGGGTCTTCGGCGTGGCGCGGTTGATTTCGTCCGCGAGAACCAGATTTGCAAACAGCGGTCCCTCGCGGAAACGAAACTCGCGCCTGCCGCCTTCGTCGCTGAGGATTTCCGTCCCGACGATGTCCGCGGGCATGAGGTCGGGTGTGAATTGAATGCGCGAAAACTTCAAATCCAGCGCCTGCCCCAGCGTGCGGATGAGCATCGTCTTGCCCAAGCCTGGCACGCCTTCGAGCAGTACGTGTCCGCCCGCGAGGATGCTGACCAGCACATGTCGCACCACTTCGCCCTGACCGACGATAACGCGTCCCACTTCACTTTCGATTTTGCTTGCATACTCACGGAAACTTTCAACTGAAAGAGTCATCATTGCTCCATTCTCATGTCGTCATTGCGAGGGCTGCTGGTCGAGTAGGGCGAGTGTTTTTCTTGCCCGTATCGAGACCCAGCCCGAAGCAATCTCATAGCACGAGGAGATTGCTTCGCCCCTGTCGAGGCTCGCAATGACAAGTGGCTATTACGGCTGTAACGAACCAAAATAATTTCTCACCACGTCCATAAACTGCACAGGCACTTCACCGTTCTCCAGCGCCTGACGATTGAACTGGTTGTACTGCGAATAAACCTCGGTGTACGGCACGAGGCTTTGACCGTCCTCGGCGGTGGTTGGGCTTTCGCCAATGACTTCGCCGTCTTCGCCCGAAGTTGGCACACCGAGCATGTCTCCACCCGCGCCGCCCAAAAGTGACGGAGCATAGATTTGTTGATACGCCGACTCGCCACCGTCACCCGCTCCGTTGTTTTGCTCGATGGGAGCGCTGGATGCTTCACTCCCAGCCTGACTGCTCTGTGGCGCAGACCCCGACCCTGAGCCTGATCCGCTGCCTCCGTTGCTTTGGCCGCTCTGTTGGCTTGACCCGCTCTGCGCTATCGCGCCGCCCTGTGACGGAGTTTGTCCGCCGCCCGCCGCCACGATTTGGCCTGCACCCTGTTGCAATTGTCCTGCTGCCTGGGTAGCCATCTGCGCGGCTGTGACTTGTTGACCCGCCTGCACCATCTGACTTGCCGCGCTTGCCAACGACTGCTGTGCGCTGGCGAGGTCCCCGCTGCGGATTGCCTGCGCAGCATTTGCCAATTGCTGTGCCAGTTGGGGATTCGTTGCCGACAGTGAATTTGCCATCGACTCCAATTGCTCGGCAAGTTTTTGCAACTGCTCTGGGGTCATCTGGCTCAAATCCATATTTGCCAGTTTGGAGGCGGCGCTGGCGAAATTGCCTTTTGCCAAATCCTTGCCGACTGTTTCCAGCGGAGTCCCTTCCTGCGAGGCGAGGGAACTGCCTGTTTGAGTCAGGGCTTGCTGGGTTTGCGCCGCCTGCTGTCCGCTGAGGGATTTCAGTTGCTCGCTGGTGCTGACCAGAGTCGAGACCGCGCCTTCCATCGAAGGATTGTTTTCCAATTCTTTGAGCGCATCTTCCAATGGTTTGGCAAGCGCTTCTTTTTGTTCGGTGGTCAACGACTCACTGGTGTTGATTTCTTTGATGATTTCTTCGATCTCCGTTTGCTCTGCGGCAATGGCTTCCTCGACTGCGCGTTGCTGACTTGCGGCGGCGAATAAGGTCTCGCCACGGAACCAAATCATGCCGAGTAGTGCGGCGAAAACCAAGGCTAAGGCTAGGTCGAATTTCGGGAGGCGCAGAGGCAGGTCACGGCTCGGCTTGACCTTACGAGAGACTCTCACCGCGTCATCCAACTGTTTCTGAATCATCTCCGCTGAATGACTCTCGTTCTGCAATTCCAGCGCCGTGCTGACCCGTTCATCGAGATGGAAAACGCGGTCGAAATATCGCGCCGCTTGCATGGTTTGGACTCGCCAGAAATAAGCGGCAATTGCAAAAGCCACAGGCAGGGCAACAACGCAGAAGAGAATCAGCGCGAGAAATTCCTGTTTTAGTAATTTAGCCTGGTACAACCCAACTCCCCCCACCAGCAGGGACAAGCCCAACGCTACCGCCAGTCCGCGCAGGAACCACGTGAGAGCGCGTTGCAGGCGCATCCAGCGAATCCAAAGTCCGAGGGTTTGGGTGAGTTGGTTGATGGTGGTCATTTTATCTTTCGTATCGGTTCATGTAAAACACGATTAACCATATCATTAAAAGGGTCATTATCACAGAGAAGACCGTGAAAAGAATCCACGGGGAAAAAAGCGTAACCGAAAAGTCGGGGAAGTGAAAGAAGAATAAGGTTTGCTCCTCTTCCAGCATGATTTCGGTGAGGGCAGCCGCTGTGAACGGATTTGAAGAAAGCAGCATCCAGATGATAACGATCAGCATCCGTTGATACTCGATGGATTTTGACGATGGGTCAATGACGCCATCGATGAGCAGGTAAAACATAAAGGCGACAAAAATTACGGGAAGGATCAGGCTGGCATAGGACATGACCGTGGCAGCCACTGTCCGTTTGGCGATGCCCGAGAAGTAGATTCCTAGCGTGCAAAACATCAGGGTGGAGGTTGCCAGCATTACGAGCGAGATGACCATCTCTTCCCATCCCACTCCGCCGATGAAAAACGCCAGGCTTTGTAAGGGAAGCGCCGCGAGGATCAACAACAGTAGAAATGCAACCGCTGAGCCAAGCTTGCCCAGAATCAACTCGCGGGTGGAAAGCAGGGAGGCGCGCAGTAGGTCAAAGGTCTGGCGTTCCCGCTCGGAGGAGATCGAACCTGACGTCAACGCGGGACCGATGAAGACGATCAGTAGAAATTCCAGCAGAACCACTGCCGAGAAAATTCGTTTGCCCAGTTTCTGAAGTTCGTTGGGTCCGATAGCCGGCGCATACCATCTGCTTACGGAATAGTAGTACATCCCCACAATCGCCAGGCTGATCAATGCAAGATATGCCGTCAGTAGGACGAATCCCTGTCTGCCCCGCATCCTGCCTTTTAATTCCTTCGAGATGATGGGGTTGTCTAACGCTTTGTTGATGAAATCCCAGCGAATGGCTTTTTCCTGCATGGCTGATTACTACCAAAATCTATCGGTCGGGGCGGTTGACAAAGTAAATGCTCAGGCTGATCAAAACGATGGTCAGGACGATGTAAAAAGTCAGGTAGATGATCCAGGGCGAGGGCAGGGGAAGGGTAGTGCTTCCGAAGAGCGCGTTGGTCGTGATATAGAGGCTTTGTTCTTCGACCAAAATAACCTCGCTCATGACCGCCGCAAAAAGCGAATTGGTGGAAAATAGAACCCAGGTTGCAATAGTCAGGATGTTTTCAAACAGGGTGGATGTGGGGTTGCTGTAAGAATAAGAGTCAAAGATGCTGATGGAAAAAAGTAACAGGATGAATAAAACGAACGAAACCAGGATGGTCGCGTAGGAGTAGACAGTGGCGATCAAGGTGCGTTGTGTGAAGCTTGAAAAAAACATTCCCAGTGAGCAGAAAAAAATGGCGGTGACGACCAGCATCAGGGTCGAGATCACGATTTCCGGCATACCCACGCCGCCGAGGAAGAACGCCAGGCTTTGCAGTGGAATTGCCGTGAAGACCAGCAGGAGCAGGAAGGCTACCGCCGAGCCGAGCTTGCCGAAGACGATGGATCGCGCCGAAAGCAGGGATGTCTTCAACAGGTCGATGGTTTTACGTTCACGCTCCGAAGAGATCGCGCCCGCTGTCAGGGCAGGACCGATAAATCCGAGCATTAACAATTCCATCAGGACCACCGTGCTGAAAATGACCTTGCCCACCGTTTGCAGGAAACTGGGATCGCTGTTCGAGATGCCGGTATCCAGGGTAAGGAGAAAATAGATCAGGAAGATGAAGAACCCGATCAACGAAAGATAGACGCCGATGATGATGAAGCCCTGGCGTCCGCGCATCCTTCCCTTCAGATCCTTGGCAATGATGGGATTGTCCATGATGCGGTTGAAGAACGTTGCCTGCGCGGACCGCGTTTCGCGGGTTTGATCTTCCACTTCGGCATGCTCGCGTTCGGCAGATGATTCAACCTTGACCTCCCCGACGACTTCCTCTTTTTCCGCCCCACTTTTGCCGACTGTCGTGGGCGGTAGGTGGGTAATTTGCTCCAGTTCGGAAAAGAGTTTTTGAACCCGTTGTTGCGATTTATCATCAGGAAGCATAGGATTTATCTCCCGAGCCAGCGACGACCATTTTGCCCCGCTTTAAGATCTTTGATTCTTCATCCACTTGCGGGTCTCCTCCGTGGGTTTGCGTTTCCGCCCGCACCAGCGCATTGTGTTTGTTGGATTTCGTTGCTTTCATAAAAAACGCCTTTTAGGACACAATTCCCTTTGTGGTGCGCATGAACACTTCTTCGAGGTTGTTCGTTTCCTCGCTGAAATGAATCACGGGAAAACCATGCGCAAGCAGTTTTGCCAGCAGCTGGTGCATGGCTTCTTCGTTGCCGCCGAAGTCAACTTCGAGCGAGACACGGCTGACGTTGTCCACGGGTCGGACTTCGAAAACGCCTTCCATGGATTGCAACGTGACTTGGGCCTCCTCCCTGCGGCTGAGCAATCCAATGTGGAGTTGTCGGTAGGGCATCACGTGAGCGCTCAGTTGATCGAGCGTGCCGAGTGCCACCAATTTGCCATCTTCGAGGATGCCCACACGGGTGCAGAGTTCGCCGACGTCCGCGAGGATGTGACTGGAGAAGAGGATGGTCTTTCCGAGCCGAGCCACCTCCAACAGCAACTCGCGGATTTCAACTCTGGCGCGTGGGTCCAGACCCGAGGCTGGTTCGTCGAGGACGAGGATGCTTGGGTCGTGAATCAGCACGCGGGCGATTCCCAATCGCTGTTTGAGACCTGTCGAAAGCGTATCCACCATGTCGTCGCGACGGTGTCCCAAATCCACGAGTTCGAGCAGGTCGCTGATCAAACGTCCGCGCTGCTGCGGATGGATTTTGAAACAGGCGCCGAAAAAGTCGAGGTACTCCTGCACGGTCATGTCGCCGTAGACGCCAAACGAGTCAGGCATGAAGCCGATCTGTCGTCGCACCTCATTGGGGCGGTTGCGGATCGAGTGGCCGCCGACATAGATTTCGCCGTGGTCGGGTTTGAGTAGAGTGACAAGCATCCGCATGGTCGTGGTCTTGCCGGCGCCATTGGGTCCCACCAGCCCGAAGATTTCGCCGCCTTCGATGTTGAAGTCGAGGCTGTTGACCGCGATGCGCGTCTTGAAGCGCTTGGTTAGATTCTTGAATTCGATGATTGGACTCATGGTTGCACCATCAGGACAAAGTCAACGGAGATGATGTCGAAATAATTGTTGGGGTCCCCTTGAATGTTGAGCAGGATTTCGCCATCCATGCCGAGGTGCTGCGACGGCTCAGGGACGGTGACGCTGCCAAACGAACCAAGCGTAAGAGGCGTCCATGTTTCGGTTTGAAAATTCCAGATCGAAGGATGGATTTGTTGTGGCGCGTTGTTAGTCCCAATGGTGAAGGTCAGGGAGCTCACCTTGCTGATATGGATGGGCACGCGCAGCGTGGGGCGGAAGTCGATGTTGTACCCGTTGCTGGGCAGGTTGTAGGAGCTTGTCAATACTGTATCTCCCAGCGACGACTCCCATCCGTAAACGCTGGAGGTGAGTTTTAGCTTTGCCGACTCCAATTCAACTTCGGGCGTGAGCTTTTCGATGTGAAACAGGGTGTCGGTGACGTTTGGCTTCTCGTCCCGCAAAGTGACAGGGACGGAAATATCATTGTCCGTCCATGCCATCAGATACACACCCGAATTCACGCCGAGGGCGTCGTTGTAGGATGTGGTGACTGCATTAAAAAATGCCGAACGTCGTCTTTCCTCGATCTTGTCATTTGGCAGAACGTCCCAGCCAATTGCGGACGTGAGTGCGTAACGGCTTATGCTGGCGCTGTTGGTGTTGGAAAGAATCAGGTTGATCTTTTTGCTTTCGCCGGGGCCAATATTGCCGAGAACCTCCCATCCGCCAGGGGCGATGATCACAGCATCTTTCAGTTCATATTCGCTGGCGTTGGTAAGACTGCCTTTGAGGACGGGTGTCTTATCCGAGAGGACATATTTCAGATTGTGCTGGATGGACAATGTAGTGGATAGGTATCCATCCATGCCCAGCGATTGCATCCCGCCGATTTCCACGCGGACATCTGGCACCACAGTCCCGGAGTCGGTCTTTGCGGACAGCCAGTTATTGCTTCCCTGTAAACTTTCATTGATGGTGGGAAAGGGATAAAGCAGGGTCTGTTCCTGGCTCTCCAGATTGTATGTTGTTCTTGTGGGCGAATATACGCCGACCAACGCCGTAGCCTGTGCCTTGTCCACGCCCTGCCAGCCTTGCGAAAGCATGATGCGATTCAGAATGGGTTTTGTGCCACGATAGGCGTAGCCCGAAAAATATGCCATGCAGGTGAAGATGACCACCAGCGCAGGGACCGTGATCCATGCCAGTTCAGTCCGTTTCATGCGGCGCAGAACAAAATAATTCGCCGGGGCGATAATGACGATATATAGTCCCAGCCAACAGCAGATGTAAACAAAGGACGGAAGAGAAAGTTCAGGCAAAGTTGAAAGCGCGGTGTTGGCGTTGTAAATGTCCCACGTGCCACCTGCCCATGAAGGCTTGGGCGATTTGAAAGCGAGCAGGTGTTCGTAAATTTTTTCCATGCCGTCCCAATCGTTGAGCGGACTCAAAGTCGGGTCGGCGGCGAAGTAATAAACCTTGCCAAAGCCAATTTCCTTTTCCACCAGCAGAGGAGTGCCATCCTGTTCAACGAGAACATTTGCATTTGCTTGCAACTTTCCAGTTGCCACAGTCGTTTCGGATTCGGTCAGACTGTCCGGTTCCATTGCATAGGCAGATAGTGCTGTCAGCCCCACCTTTTTTGTAGACGATGGTTGGAGCGGCAGAAGGTCGCCCAGCCCAGCCGCAGTGGGCTGCCATTGAATTCCGCCCGTGACGAACAATTTGCCGCCGCTTGCCAGCCACAATTTGAGGGCTTGTTTTTGTTCGGCGGTCATTGAACCTGTGTCTACGTTGGAGATAATCAGGGCGTCCAACATTCCCCAACCTTGGGCAAGGTCTGGCAAATCGGCGATTTCCAACTGGACGGTTTGCACATCTCCCATCATCGGCTGAACGTTGTTCAATGCAATGTAATTCGACGGCGCATCTGCCAGAATGCCGAACAGCATGGACATATCGCCGCTTCTGTCACCGCAACTAATATTCAGATTTGTCTTTGCAAGAGTCTTGTCCCCGTCCAGCACGCTGACGGTAAAGCTTCTCATGAACGCTTCGGGGGTCATGTAGAGGAAAAATTCCTTGCGCGAGGTGGCGGGCAGGGAGACATCCATGCCAACGGCGGTTTGTCCATTGGCGCCGTTTTTGTAAGAGGCTTGCACGCGTGCGTTCACGTCCGCCCCCTTGTTTTCGACAGTCACATGGACGGGCAGCCATTTGTCGGACTTGCAAAAGCCGCGAAGCCCCGCCTTCGCAGTGACTGTGACCGCGGTCTGACTCTGCGCCCGAGCTTCCCGTCCCGCCCCAAGCGGAATGAACAGTGCGAAAAGTGTTGCAGCAAAAAGGATTTTCTGAATGAAACCGTTACTCAAGTCCATCCTCCGTCTGTTGATTCGATTTTGGAATCATATCATACTTGACGCAGGAGGCGTGTTTCGAGTTCCCCACCCATCGGTAATATGGTCGAATGAAAACTCCCCTCCAGATTTGAAGGGGAGCTCAAGTCCTATTTTGGCTGTTGCTGGGTGATGCAGTGGATGTTGCCGCCGCCAAGCAGAATTTCACGAGCAGGGACGCCGACCACCTTTCGGCCTGGCAGAAGTTTCTGGAGAGTTTCCAGCGCCGGGGCATCGTGCGGGTCATCGAAAGTTGGAACAATAGCTCCACCATTGCATAAATAGAAATTGATGTAGGAAGCCGCCATGCGGTCACCGGCTTCGCGTGGAAGCGTGCCGTCCACCGCATCCACACCCTCGGCTTCTTCGGGTTGGATCAAAATGGGATTGGGCTGGTGTATCTTGTAGACTTCGAGCTTGCGTCCCTTCGCATCGGTTTGGGACATCAGGTAGTCGTATGCCTCGGCGGAACGCTCATACTGTGGGTCGGATTTGTCGTCTGTCCAGGTCAGCGCAATCGCACCGGCTCGCAGGTAGCAGAGGATGTTATCCACGTGCCCGGTGGTTTCATCGTGGAAGACGCCGCGCGGAACCCAAAGAACCTTTTCCACGTTGAGATAATTCTTGAGATGCGCTTCGATTTCGTCTTTGCTCAAATCGGGATTACGCCCCGGGCTGAGCAGACATTCTGCGGTAGTGATGCAGGTCCCTTCGCCGTCTACGTGAATCGAGCCGCCTTCGAGGACGAGCGGCGCTTTGTAACGGTCGACCCGTTCCATTTCGAGCACTTTTTGCGCCACGGCATCATCCAAATCCCAGGGGAAATACAAGCCGTTGTAGAGTCCGCCCCAAGCGTTGAAAGACCAATCGATGCCGCGCAAGCTACCTTTGCCATCAATGATGAAGGTTGGTCCGCAGTCGCGCATCCACGAGTCGTTGTTGGAGATTTCCACCACGCGGATGTGAGGCGGGAGCATCTGGCGGGCGTTGGAATACTGGTTTGCATTGACGCCCATCGTCACCGACTCGAATTGGGCGATGGCAGTTGCAACTGCGGCGAAGGCCTTTTGAGCAGGTTTGCCGCCCAGCCGCCAGTTGTCGGGACGCTGGGGCCAGAGCATCCAGGTGCCAGCATGAGGCGCGAATTCGGCGGGCATGAAGAAACCGTCGGCGCGGGGTGTGGTGTTCAAGGTCAGAGACATGCCACTCCTTTTCTGGCGATGGCCTATTTGCCAAGTTTTGGGTCGTTCAAAAAGTCTTCGATCTGTCCCTTGTGATATGCCTTGAGTTCTTCGGAAGGTCTTTTGAGTCTAGGATAGATGAAGTACGCCAGCAAGCCCTTCTCGGTGTGCAGGCGGTTTTCGGACTGGTCGAAGATGACCGAGCGCGGATGATCCATTACATCGTCGGTGGCTTCCACGCCGCGCGAGGCAGGCAAGCAGTGCATGAATTTGCAGTGCGACGGGGCTTTTTCAAAGAGTTCCTTGTTCACCTGATATTTCGGCATAAAGGCGGCGCGACGTTCGGGGATTTGGTCCTCCTGTCCGACCCACCACCACAGGTCGGTGTAGATGAAGTCTGCGTTCTTGACGGCGGCAATCGGATCGTCGGTCACGGTGACAGTTCCGCCGGAGACGGCGCAGTTTTCCTTTGCCCATTTGACCCATTCATCGGGAGCCTGGTATTTCTTTGGTGCGGCGTGGGTGAAGTTCATGCCCAGTTTGGTACACATCAGCATCAGGGAGGAAAGCACGTTGGTCGCGTCGCCGATGAAGGTCACGTTCAGGTCTTCGACCTTCTTACCTTCGGGCATGTGCTCGATCATGGTCAGCGCGTCGCAGACTACCTGGGTAGGGTGGTTGTAATCGGTCAGCCCATTTAGGACGGGGACTTCAGCGTATTTGGCAAGCTCGGTCACGGTCTCGTGTTTGAGGGCGCGGCAGAAGACCGCGTCACACATGCGCGAGAGGACTTTGGCGGTGTCGTACATTGACTCGCGCACGCCGAGGTGAATCTCGCCTGGCTTGAGGTAAAGCGCGTGACCGCCCAGTTCGGTCATGGCGACTTCAAACGAGACACGGGTGCGGGTGGACGGCTCCTCGAAGATCATTGCCAGCGAGGCATCTTGTAAAAGTTTTGGCGTGCAACCCTGCTTGTCAGCGGCTTTGATTCTGCGGGTCAGCTCGATCATATCGAGCAGTTCCTTTTTGGTGAAATCCTGCGTGTCAACAAAATGGCGGAGGGACATGGTTTGTTCCTTTCGATTGAATTTTGGCTATCAAACTAATTATGGGGAATTACAGATTGTCGGTTACAGGCGGGGGAAACAAGTCAAGCGACTCGATCACCTGCACACCCATCTTTTGCATATCATTGAACAACCTCGCGGGGTCGGCGACATGTCCCATCATGAGGACTCCGCTCCTGCGGGCCGTGCCATCGAGATATTGTTTGAGATAAGCGACGACTGGAATGGCGGTCAACTCGTAGCCATCGGGATGCGCGACTCGCACATCAACTTGGGCTGGGATTTCTTCCAATTGGCCTTTGGCTTCCACTTTGAGCGCCACCACGTACGGCGGCTTGGTTTGTCCCATACCCCACCACATCAACTTGCCAAGCGGACGGAGTCCGCGTTTGGGGGCGATTTTCAGTCCGACGAAAACCAGCGGCGTGATAAGCAGGTCTGTGAACCAGTTCGAGCCGGAGATGTAAAAGCCTGTCTCCTTGAGCGTGGAAATCATGTCGGGGAGTTCGCGCAATTCCTCAAAGAACATCGAATAGCACAGGCGCTTGCCAAGGTCTTCGCCAAAGTTGAAGGAGCGCATGTCCCATGAGTTGGGTTTTGTCCATGCGCCGTTTTTGAACACTTGCGCCTTATAGTCGATAAAGCCTTCCATGAGTTCGTCCACAGCTTCGGTGTAAGGGAGTCCCTGCATGTTGAGGTAACCAGCTGTCAGCGCGGACTCGGTCACATCCAATTTTGCGACGGCGTAGCGAATCAGCGCAGCGGGCAGTCCGGGGTGATATCCCGCCTCCGTGACGAAACAGAGTTCCGCTTTTTTTATCTCCTCCGCAACGCAGTGCAGTGCCTCCAACTTTTTAGATGAGAATTGCACGTCGAGATAATCTGTGTGGGCAGCGATGCAGGCACGGATGACTGTCTCGGCGTGATGGGTGGTTGGCGCGGCAACCAGGCAGAGAGTCGCGTCTTCGAGCGCTTTTGTCAGGCTCTCGAAGTTGGAGGCATCCGCTTGGCGGAAACTCACGCGCGGATCATTCAATTGTTCCGCGAAAACCTTTGCCTTTTCCTCACTGCGTCCGGCGATGATGATCTGGACTCTAGTTTGCGCAAGCAGGTGTTTGGCAAGTAGTTTGCCGGTATAGCCGTAACCGCCGAGAATTAATATCTTTTTTTCAGAATCATCTGCGGGTATCGACCTGCGAAAATCTTTCAGCAATCTATCAGGAAGTTTGTTGAATGTTCCCATGGATTATTTTCCTGTGATCAGAAAGTTGAAGAAGATTCCAAGGCCACGCAGTTTCGGGAAAAATGCTGGGACTCGTTTACGGTAATCGAAATAATCCGCGCCGAAGCGTTCGATCAACTCCCTTTCTTCCACGAGGTGAGTCCAGCCGACGAAGCCGAGAGGTATGAGGATGGCGAATGCAATTGAATTGGCGTTGCCGTTGATCAACGCAAGCCCGATGAACAGACGCAGGACTCCCGCATAAATCGGATGACGTAAAATGCCGTAAATGCTTGAGTTGATGATACGCCCTTCTCCGGGATGGTAGACGTATAGCAGGGCAAGGTTGTCTGCGCCGAACGCGAAGATACTGCGGATGCTCAAGATCCCGCCAATCAACAGGGAAAGCCAGCCGAGCCCAAGGAATACGGTTATCCACCAGCCTTGTGGAATTTCGGGACCGTTCATATAGCCCGCGTGCGCTACAGCACTAAAAATCAGAGCAAGTCCGGGCATGACATAGTGTGCGAAGGCATTGCGGTAGGCGAGTTCCCCATATTTTTCCCTGTACGTCTGTTTACGGGAAAAGAACAGACTCAGGACGAGAAATCCCAACGCGACAATGATGATCTGGCTGTCAATACTCCAGGTGGGGATGTTGTCTGTGAGGATGAAGTAAACTGTGACCAAAGTGAGCAGGCTCAACGCATAGAGCGCGATTCGTATTCTCCCGCCTGTTGAATTCAACTCGGGGACGTGTTTTGCAAGTTCGTCCATGCCTTTGAGTTTCATTGGAGCCTTTCGGGACAGTATATTGTTTTGTCCGATAATGTCAAGCGCGGATTAATCCGCCGCCTCGATTCCCAGATCCTCGGTCGTGATATTCACATTTTTTAGCGCGACAAAACTTAACTGCGAAGGCTCCAGATTGTACTTTCCGGTCACTCGCTCGAACAAGGCGTGATAACCCGCCTTGACCATCGCATCCCATTTGATTCCAAGCAGGTTCATGGTTCTGCGGATTGTTTCCGCGTTTTCGCCTTCGATCTCGATGAATTGTCCGTAAGGTAATTCGTCCAGCATGATGTGCGTGTCGTTCAGTTCATACACCGCGCGGAACTTTTCGTAGAAAACGACCACCCTGTATCCCAGCGCCTCCAAAAAATCCTTTGCGCTGTCAAAGTCTTCGACGACGAATTCGATTTCGCGGCGGCGAAGGATTCCACCCGGCTGTTCCTCGCTGGGGCCTTTGAAGGTGAGCCGCGCTTTATCGTCCTGCCGGAGCCGCAGCACGCGAAGGGAGCTTCTTAATTCATCGTTTGCGTTATCGAAGCGCAGGTTGATCTCGTGAAGGCGCGGTTGAATCAATTGCGCCTTCAATTCAAGAAGGCGCAATTCGATCTTCTTCAAATCACGTACAAAAAACTTGGCTTCGGTCTCGTGTCCATTCATACCCCTATTGTACACTCAACAGAGTCTGCCGTTGCTCCACGCTTTCACCGGCATTCACGCGCACGCGACCTACAATGCCGTCTCGCGGAGATTTGAGCTCGTTTTGCATCTTCATCGATTCGAGGATGAGCAGGACCTGTCCTTTCTTCACTTCCTGTCCTTCTTCAACCAGCACCGAGACGACCAAGCCAGGCATGGGCGCCTTGAGTTGGAATTCGCCGCCCAACGCGCCGCCTCCGCCTGTGGCGGCCTTGAGCCGCTTTTCACGCTCGTCCTCGACCTTCACCTGGTATTGACGTCCGCGCAGAAGGACATCCCAATCATCCTCATTTTGGTAAACGAAGGATTCATAGGATTTGCCGTCCAGAATCAGCGAGAAGACGGGCTGCCCGCTCACCGCTTGAAAGTCCACTTCGAGCAGGCGCTCCCCGATGCGGACATGTTTCTCGTCCACAACCTCGATCTCAAACTCCTGACCATCAATCGTTGTAACGTATTTCATCCTCAATCATCCTTTAGCGGTGCATGCGTTCCCAGCGGCCGACCCATTTCCAGTTGCTTGTGTCACGTTCGTTCCTGCGGATGATATTCGCATTATGTTCGCTCTGCTGATGCGCGACCAGCGTGGCAAAGATGGCGGCAATCTCGGCGTTTGCCGCGCGCCCTTCCAGTGAATCGTCCATCGAGAAACGTTCCTCCACGAAACGCGTGTCCACCTGACCGCCCATATAGCGGTGCGAATCCATTAATGTTTGGTGGAAGGGGATGTTGGTGCGGACGCCGACGATGCGATATTCTTCCAGCGCACGGCGCATCCGCAGGATGGCCTGGGCACGCGTCTCACCCCAGACAATCAATTTGGCAATCATCGGATCGTAGTAGGGAGTGATTTCGAAGCCGGGGTACACGCCCGTGTCCACGCGCACGCCGTGACCGGTGGGGAGGATGCTGTGGGTGATGCGTCCCGTCGAAGGCATGAAGCCGTTGAAAGGGTCTTCGGCGTTGACGCGACACTCGATGGCATGACCGTTGATTTGGATTTGATCCTGGGTGTAACTCAACTGGCGCCCACGCGCGATGCGGATTTGCTCGGCGACGATATCCACGCCAGTGACCAGTTCCGTGATGGGATGCTCCACTTGCAGGCGTGTGTTCATCTCAAGGAAGTAGAAATTTCGATCCTTGTCCACGAGGAATTCAATCGTGCCAGCATTGACGTAATCCACGGCCTGCGCCGACTTCACGGCGATGGTCCCCATCTTTTCACGCAGTTCATCGTCGAGGAAGATGGATGGTGACTCCTCCAGAAGTTTTTGATGACGCCGTTGAATGGAACACTCACGTTCGCCAAGGTGGATGACGTTGCCGAATGTGTCCGCCATGATCTGGAATTCGATGTGACGCGCGCCTTCGACCAGCTTTTCCAGGTAGACGTTTCCATCGCCGAAAGCGGATTCTGCCTCCCGCCTTGCCGACTGGAGCAGGGTTGGCATTTCCTCCAGATTTCGGACCTCCCGCATGCCTTTTCCGCCGCCGCCCGCCGAGGCTTTGACCAACAGCGGGAAGCCAATTGTGGGTGCGACGCGCAAAAGGTCCTCGTCGGTCATGTTGCCCACGTCTTCGGTGCCCGGTACAACAGGTATGCCCGCCTTGATGACTGTCGCCCGCGCTTTGCCTTTGTCTCCCATTGCCGCAATGGATGAGGGCTTGGGACCGATAAATGTAATGCCCAACTTTTCACATTCCGCGGCAAAGTCTTCACGTTCCGCAAGGAAGCCGTAGCCAGGGTGAATGGCTCCCGCGCCGGACTTTTTGGCAACCTCGAAAAGTTTATCGGCACGTAAATAGGAATCGCGTGACGGAGCGGGTCCGATCGGGTAGGCTTCGTCTGCATAGCGGACATGAAGTCCATTACGATCTGCTTCAGAAAAAACTGCAACCGTACTAATACCAAGTTCGCGGCAGGCACGAATAATGCGGACGGCAATTTCACCGCGGTTTGCAACCAATACTTTTTTGAACATGACACCTCATGATGTCATTGCGAGGATGGTTTCCCCGAAGCAATCCCTTCACAATTTGGAGATTGCTTCGGCGGAAGAGTGCCGTCTCGCAACGACATGTTACAGCGGAATATTTCCGTGCTTCTTGGCGGGGTTGGCATCGCGCTTGTTGCTCAGCATCTCCAGCGCGTTGATCAGGCGTGGACGGGTCTCCTTCGGCTCGATCACATCGTCGATGTAGCCGCGCTGCGCTGCGACGTAGGGGTTGGCAAATTTTTCCTTGTATTCGGCCACCAGTTCCGCCTTCTTTTGGACCGGGTCTTCAGCGGCATCCAGTTCCTTGCGAAAGATGATGCTCACCGCGCCGTCAGGTCCCATCACCGCAATCTCGGCTGTGGGCCAAGCGAAGTTCGCGTCACTGCGGATGTGCTTGGAAGACATGACACAGTACGCGCCGCCGTATGCTTTGCGGGTGATGACGGTCAACTTCGGGACGGTGGCTTCGCAGTAGGCGTAAAGCAATTTCGCGCCGGAGCGAATCACGCCATGATGTTCCTGATAAGTTCCGGGCAAAAACCCCGGCACATCTTCGAAGGTGACAATCGGGATGTTAAATGAATCGCAGAAGCGGACAAAGCGCGCCGCCTTTTCGCTCGCGTCGATGTCCAGCACACCGGCCAACACTGCGGGCTGGTTGGCCACAATGCCGACGGAATGTCCGCCGAGGTGGGCAAAACCCACAACAACGTTCATCGCATAGTTTTCATGGATCTCATAGAAGCTGTCACTGTCCACAATCAACTGGATGACATCTTTTACGTCATAGGGCTTGTTTGGGTCATCGGGGACGATGCTGTTCAACGCCTCTTCCATCCTCAGTGGATCATCGCCCGCTACAAAGGGTGGGTCTTCCATGTTGTTCTGCGGCAGGTAGCCAAGCAGTTTGCGAATCAGATACAGGGTGTCGGCCTCGCTCTCAGCGGCGATGTGACATACACCTGATTTTTCGGAGTGCACACTTGCACCACCAAGCTCCTCTTGTGTCACTTCTTCGTGGGTGACTGCCTTCACCACATCGGGACCAGTCACGAACATGTAGGAGGTCTTTCGAGTCATAAAGATAAAATCGGTCAAGGCGGGCGAGTAGACCGCGCCGCCGGCACAAGGTCCCATGATGGCGGAAATCTGCGGGATGACTCCCGAAGCCAGCGTGTTACGCAGGAAGATATCGGAATACCCGGCGAGGGCCACCACGCCTTCCTGAATGCGCGCACCACCCGAATCGTTCAAGCCGATGACGGGCGCGCCGTTCTTCATTGCCATGTCCATGATCTTGCAGATTTTTTCGGAATGTACTTCGCCGAGACTCCCGCCAAAGACGGTGAAATCCTGCGAGTACACATACACCAGCCGCCCTTCGATGGTACCCCAACCTGTGACGACTGAATCCCCCGTAAACTTTTGCCCGTCCAACCCAAAATCATGAGTGCGATGGACGACGAAGGCATCCACCTCACGGAAGGAGCCTTTGTCCAGTAGCATGTCCAGCCGCTCGCGGGCGGTCAGACGTCCCTTTTTGTGTTGGGCGTCTATGCGGGCTTGTCCGCCGCCGAGCCGTGATTTGGCCTTCAGTTCAGTCAACTGTTCGATTTTCGATTTTTCGCTCATGTGCCTCTCTCGACAATAATCTTGCGTTGAATAAGATAAAGACGATCCCTGCCAGATTTACTATAACAGCGAACAACCAGTTTGGATGCGGGTTTTGCCAGACGAGCCGTTCGATCCAATACCAGGCGCTGTAGCCTGCCGCGACCCCAACCAGCAGATTCACAGTCCAGGGCTTTTTCTGCCAGATGCTCCAGACGAGGACGATTCCAACGACCATCCACACCCCGCCGCTGATTGCTGTGACGATGGGTGACGGCGATGCCCGGAACTCGGCCAACACATCCTGCCAGGCAAGGGCTGTCCATAAGCGCAACCCGTTCCACGCTGACATGATTAACACCAGCCAGGTCAACAGGGTTACTCGAAAGGGAGGCTTGTCCATGCCGCTAATATTTTGGCTCTTCGAGGAGGTAAATCAGGTTTTTACCGCCATATTCGCTGTAATTTTCGAAATAAGGCGCAAACTGCCCATAATATGGCGGCAGTACGAGCAGGCGCGGATTTGCAAACACGATAGTCATGCCGCGTTGCTTAAGGTAAGTAGGGGCATCCCTGTTTTGCAGGGCGCGAAAATAATCATAGCTGTTAATCAACCCGTCCATGTTGACAATCGTGCGGTCATGGATGAAGTAACCCACGTTTCCGCCGCCTGTCATGCCAATGATTGCGCCTGGTGGAGTATTCTCTTCGAGGTACGATAATACTTCCATGTAGGGACGATCGGCGGGGAAGTAGTTGTAGCGCATGACAGCTTTCACGCCAACGATAAACTCATACGCGATGGAGGCGCTCAACGCGATGGCGGCAATTTCAAGGGCAAAACGGGTTAACTTTATCTTTTGCAATGGGCGCAAAATCAGGTGCAATAGCAAACTGCCTACAAGCGTCACCAGAACCATTTCACTGGACCAATACCATTCCTTCACGCCGCCATAGGCTGTGACTGTATACGAAAGAATTTGCGCTCCGCAGCCTGCCGCCAGTGGAATCAATGCCATGTTCGAAGCCAGCCTGCGTACGCGACGTGCGTTCATCAATAAAATGATAAGCACAAGCAGTATTACTGTGGCCATCGAAATATAATAACGCTCGTCCAATGTGGTGGGACCAGGATAAAGCGGAAATATTAGTTTTCCCATCCAAAGGAACAGGCTCGACACAGGCTGCCAGGCATCGTAGGCCCAGCCATAACCTATGCCAAAGAAACTTGTCCAATCGGGTGCCGGGCCTTCATAGGCTGTGCTGATTAATGTTCCCCACCAGCGTTTGATCTGCCCGCTGACTGGCGAGGATGTGCCAAATGCAATCTTGTTGTAAAGCATGTACAAGGCAAGCGCGCCACCAACAACTCCGTAATAGGCGACTCCGTCCGCAAGCCATTTTTTCCAATTGATTTGGAGTTCAGCCAGGGGGTTGAAAACCTCTTTACGGGGGTTGATGTTTGCGTCGCCAAACCAATACATCGCCAATCGAAGCACCAGCAACAGTACAAAACTTAGCCCCCAGTCAATTAGAAAGGCGCTTCGTGGAAAGGTTTTTCCGAAGCCCATCTGGACAAGAAGCATATAAGCAATAACTGAAAGTATGGAGCTAATGGTCACTGCCAGTCCGGTCTGGCGAATCGTTTTCAAAGGCAAATCCAAATGTGGATGCTGGTATGCTCCAAACAGGTATAGGAAGAGGATTTTGATGACCAGCATCAGGACCACTGCCTCCACTGCCGAAGCCGCGTACGTCGAGTTGTATTGAGCGATTCCCGTGCGGAGGGCAATGGAGGTGGTTATGGAAACAAAAATAATCAGTATATCCAGCGGTAAAAGCGCGCGCATGGGTTTGCCGTGAAAAACAATCCAGATGCCTCCGATGATTGCCAGGAAAACCAGGTCGAGGCGGCTGAACATCACGAGTGTTGCGCAAACGGCAAGTATGGCAATTCGCCTCGCGGTGACGGGTCCTGTGCGCCATTGTTTTTCGAACTGCCAGAGTTTATAAATAAACAAGGCGACTGCAAATGCGGCAAGTGCGGTTTCCAGTCCGAGCATGTAGACGCTCTCGTAAATAATGGAGTTAAATGCCCAGAAGGATGCAGCAAGGATTGCCACGGCGTGGGAGAGGTTGCCTTTCACCAGCCTGTAAATGATGACGGCGGTTGCAGCATTCAATACTCCAATGACCATCATCAGAATTCGCAGCGGCAGGATCAAGTCAAACCGGGCAAATGCAAAAACCGGGATGCAGACCAACATCCACAGGGGATGATAACCGTTGGTCATGTTGATGCCGTCGAAGGTGCTGCCAAGTCCCTCGGTAATATTCTGCGCGACTTTGAAATAATAGTAGGCGTCATCGCGCTTGAACCATACATTGGGAAAGTTGTAGGCGTCGGAGAGCGCTGCGTACAGGTGGATGCTTAGAATGACTGTAACCAGAAGAACTTCAAATAGGGGAATACGTTTTAGGAAATTCATTTATGAAATATCGAGTGTTATCTTTCCAGAATTTTTATCACACCACAGACGTTCTTGCGCGGCAGCGGTTTTCCGAAGCGGGAAACTGCTGTCGATGGAGGGGTTAAGTTTACCAGCCGTGCCCGCTCCCAGTTTTACGATTTCGCCTGCGCGGTCCGCGCCATTGATGTAGGGGAGTTCCAACTTGGGTCTCGACCAGCCGGGCT
Organism: Anaerolineales bacterium; assembly: GCA_030834895.1. GTDB lineage: Bacteria > Chloroflexota > Anaerolineae > Anaerolineales > Villigracilaceae > Villigracilis. The sequence goes on along the minus strand of JAUQXA010000024.1, from coordinate 563,821 downwards.
GATAGGCCAGAATTGCTTTCATTTGAGTCCCAATTCGGACCTTGAAATGACAAGCCTTTGAATCTCGCTCGTGCCCTCGTAGATTTCTGTGATCTTCGCGTCACGGAAATATCGTTCCACAGGCAGGTCCCCGCTGTAGCCCACGCCGCCGTGAATTTGTATGGCTTGATGCGCCACGAACATGGCGGTTTCCGACGCATATAACTTCGCCATAGATGCTTCAAGCGAATATCTTTTGCCGGTCTGTTTGGAATTTTCCTTGGCAATTGCCGCGTTGTAGGTCAAAAGACGCGCGGCTTCGATTCGGGTTTTCATGTCCGCGATTTTGAAGCCAGTCCCTTGAAATGCGCCAATTGGTTGACCGAATGCCTCCCGTTGACCAGCGTATTGACGCGCGGCTTCGTAGGCGGCTTCGGCAATTCCAAGTGCTTGTGCAGCAATGCCAATGCGACCGGCGTCCAAAACTGTCATGGCAATTTTGAAACCTTCACCTTCTTCTCCGAGTCTATTCTCAGCGGGAATACGGCAATCTTCAAAGACCAGTTCGCTAGTCGCCGAGGCGCGGATGCCGAGCTTGGGTTCCTTCCTGCCTCGCACCACCCCCTTTGTCTTGCCGTCCACAAGGAAAGCAGTGATGCCTTTTTGTTTTTTCTCCGGGTCGGTCATCATGAAGACCACGAGGTAGTCCGCCACGGGACCGCTGGTGACCCAGGACTTGCGTCCGTTCAAAACGTAAAAATCACCATCACGGATGGCGCGGCTTTTCATTGTCCCCGCGTCTGATCCGCTTTGGGGTTCGGTCAGGGAGTAGGCCCCAATGGCTGCGCCCGAAGCAACCGGCATGATGAATTTCTTTTTCTGTTCCTCTGTCCCAAAGTTCAGGACTCCATGACAGTATAGGGAATTGTTCACTGACATAATGACGCCATGCGAAGCATCCGCTTTGGAGATTTCTTCAACCGCCAACACATAGGCAAGCGCGTCCATCTCCGCGCCGCCATATTGTTCGGGAACTTCAATCCCCATGAAGCCCAATTCCCCCATTTTTTTTATTGTGGCGTACGGGAACTCCCCGCTTTGGTCGAAATCCGCTGCAATTGGGGAGATTTCCTTTTGTGCGAAGTCGCGGGCGGCGTCGCGCAGCATCTGATGTTCTGTGCTGAGTGGATGAATGGGCAGGTCTGTCATTTGTCACCTCTGGCGAAGGGTTTTCAGGATTATACCGCCCCATTGTGTGGATTTTACGCGCCATCCCTTCCGTTTCTCTTGTATAATTCTTTCTATGAATAAACGCTCCCGATCCTATCTCAACCCCAAATGCGAAAACCGCGAACATTCCGAGGGTGGATGTGGTGTATTCGCTATAACCGCCATTGTCAAAGACGAACTTGTTTCCCTGTGGGGTGGACAAATTATTTCCGCAGACGAACTCGACCCGTCCATGCCGCGCTTTACCCAACGCATTCTTCAATTGGACGAGGGTCTGTATCTGTTGACTTCTGAAGAACCGGAGCCGAATGACTGTTTCAATCATTCCTGCGAACCAAACCTGGGTTTCTTTGGCCAGATTGGATTGGTAGCTATGCGTGACATACAGCCCGGCGAAGAGTTGACCTTCGACTATGCCATGTCGGACGGCAGTCCCTACGATGAATTCGAGTGTTTTTGTGGTTCTTCAAGCTGCCGAAAGAAAATCACTGGTGATGACTGGGAGATTCCCGAACTGTGGAAAAAATACAACGGATATTTTTCTCCTTACCTCGCACGGCGGATTGCCGCTATGCGTGCCCATACCCCAAATAACCTTTGATGAAATATTTACTTGGCGAAAGACTGAACTTCGACTGGAAAGTCGTGGTGGTAACGGTTGTCAGCACCCTGCTGTTGACCGTTGACCATTATTACACCTTCACTGCTTATAAACACTGGGATCGTTTCATCTTTTATTTCGCCATCCCCGTGTTATTGACCCTGTTCCTGTTTCGTGAGAATCCAAAGCAATACGGCTTTACTTTCGGAGATTGGAAACTGGGTTTGACCTACACTGTGCTCGGCATTCTCATCATGGCTCCCATCCTGTATTTTCTGGGACAGGGCAATGAGTCGATGCAGACCTACTATGCTTGGTTATTGCCCGGACTCCCGTGGACAACCTTTCTCGATCTCATTGGCTGGGAATTCTTCTTTCGCGGTTGGATACTGTTTGCCTATATGCGGCGTTTTGGTCATGATGCCCTATGGCTGCAAGCCGTCCCGTTTGCGCTGGCTCACATCGGCAAGCCCGATGTCGAGACGCTCTCCACCATTTTTGGCGGGTTTGCCTTTGGCTGGGTGGCGTACCGCACAAAGTCCTTTATCTGGCCCTTTCTTATCCATTGGTTTATCTCCACCTTTGTCATCATGGTCGCAGCTGGAGTGATATGACTGGCTACGAAATTCGTCCCGCACTGGAGTCCGAGTCGACCCAAATCAGGAGCTTGATCCATCTGGTTGGTATCAACCCCACAGGTCTGGACTGGAGACGCTTTGTTGTCGCTGTGGATCAAACCAGGCAGGTGGCCGCTTGTGGTCAGGTCAAGCCTCACGGGTCGGATGTCCGCGAGCTGGCTTCGATTGCAGTCCATCCCGAGCATCGCGGACGTGGACTTGCGCGGGCTATAATTGAAGTGTTGATGCGCGAAAACCCCAGGCCTTTATATTTGACGTGCATGTCTCACAACGGACCGATGTATGAAAAGTTTGGCTTTCGGGTGATTAAGGTGGAGCAAATGCCGCGCTACTTTGCGCGGATAAGGAAACTGTTTGACGTTGCTGTTTTATTCCGAAAACCAGGGGAGGAATTGCTGGTGATGAAGTTGGAGTAAAATCATCCGTATGAAAAACGTTTTGTATGTCCTGGTCGGAGTGCTGGCGGGTTTTGTGCTTGCGGGTGTGCTGGTCTTTGTCTCTCGCGCGCCCGCTGGCGAACCTATCCTATTGCAGCCCGCGCCAACCCAGGCTCCCATCGCGGTGCATGTTGTCGGCGCAGTGCCACGCCCGGGATTATATGAACTTGCGGAAGGCGCGCGCGTGCAGGACGCCATTGACGCGGCAGGTGGTTTGCTCGCCGAGTCCAACATGGATACGCTTAACCTTGCTGCGTTGCTGGTGGACGGTCAACAGTTGGTCATCCCGTACCAGGATGGCAGGGAGGTGACCAAAGCCGGCGACGTAGTGGATCTTCCGTCCACTGAAGACAATAATTCCGTTGCCACCAGCGAGCCGACCGGGAATACGGATGCTGAGTTGTTGAATCTAAACACAGCCACACAGGAAGAGCTTGAGGCTTTGCCGGGGATTGGCCCGACCCTTGCCCAACGGATCATTGACTATCGCGACCAGAACGGATTCTATGTTGTCGAGGATCTTTTGAATGTTTCCGGTGTTGGTCAATCCACATTCGATCAAATAAAGGATTTGGTAACGGTATATTAATGCCAACCTTTGACCATTTCGCCGCCATCGCTCCGTTGTATGCCCGTGTAACCTATTCCAAAGTTGCTGTCATGCGCGAACTGGCCGACTTACCCGTCAGTGGGAGACTGCTCGATGTGGGCGGTGGCACGGGACGGGTCGCATCTGCGCTCCGCCATCTGGTGGATGAAGTAATTATTGCGGATGTTTCCTTTGGGATGTTGAAAGAGTCTCCGCGTTCTTTGCTCGATTCCATTTGTGGACATTCTGAATCCCTGCCTTTTGCCGATAACTCCTTCGAGCGCGTCATCATGGTGGATGCGCTGCATCACGTCATCCACCACACTGACAGCGCCCGCGAAATGTACCGCGTACTCAAGCCGGGCGGACTGCTGGTTATCGAAGAACCGGACATCCGCGTTTTCGGCGTCAAATTGATCGCGCTTGCCGAAAAACTATTGCTGATGCGGAGTCACTTCCTCGCACTAGAGGAAATTATGGGTTTGTTTCCAGAAGGTGAAAAAACGGTCAGGGCGGAAGATGGAAATGCCTGGGTGATCCTAAAAAAGTAGGTGTTAGTTATGTCATTGCGAGGCGGAGGGTTATGCCGCCGAGGCAATCCCCTACCCGCAAGTTGAGATTGCCGCGCTCGCTGGAGAGCGCTCGCTCGCAATGACATGGCTGGTTATTATTTGCCAGCCAGCACGCTTCTTGCGATTACCAGCCTGAGGATTTCGCTCGTCCCTTCGCCGATGGTCATCAACCGCGCGTCGCGGTACATTCTTTCCACATTATATGCCCGGCTGTAACCATTTCCGCCGTGGATTTGGATGGCGTCATAGCAAACCCGTTCCGCCATTTCGCTGGCGTAGAGTTTTGCCATCGCCGCTTCCTTGCTGAACGGACGTCCCTGATCCTTCAACCACGCCGCCTTGTGGACTATGTTCCGCGCCAGTTCGATTTCCAGCGCCATGTTTGCCAGTTTGAATTGGACGGCTTGGAACTCTCCAATAGGCTGGTTGAATGCTTTACGCTCATGGGCATATTTGACGGATTCTTCGAGCGCCGCCCGCGCCAAGCCGACAGAGATTCCGCCGATGAGAATGCGCCCGGAGTCGAGAGTAGCTAGGGTCTGCTGCAAGCCACGTCCTTCCGTGCCGACCAGGTTGCCAAACTGTACGTGCACGTTGTCGTAGGTGATACCGTGAGCGGGGGAGCCGCGCAGCCCCATCTTCTTTTCCGCGGGACCAATCGTCAGCCCTTTGGCATCTGTCGGGACAAGGATCATGCTCAAGGATTTCGATCCGCCTTTGGGGTCGGTGCGGACGAGGGTGATGATGTATTCTGCGATACCCGCATTGGTGCACCACATCTTCGCGCCGTTAATGACCCACTCGTCGCCCTGTTTTTCGGCTTTGGTGGTCAAACCGCCCTGAAGGTCAGAACCAGCATCGGGTTCGGTCAACGCCAGCGAGCCGAGTTTGCCCCTGCCTTGCGACATGCGCGGCAGCCAGGCTTTCTTCAATTCCTCCGAGCCATAGACCGCAAGGGGTCCCGTGCCAAGCATGTTGTGGGCGGTGAAGCTCAGGGCGGTCGAGCCGCAGCCCCAACCGAGTTCCTCCATTGCGATAGTGCAGGAAACCATATCGACATTCGAGCCGCCATATTCTTCTGGAATGTTCATGCCAGTCATCCCAAGCGGACCTCCCTTGCGGACAGCGTCCCAGTTAAACTCCTCGTTCTCGTCCACTTCCTGCGCCTTGGGTTTGATTACCTCCGCCACAAAATCGTGGACGGTTTTCTTCCATAACTTTTGTTCTTCAGTCAGGTCAAAATTCATATTTACTCCTTGTCAAAGACCCTAAAAGTTTTCAAAACCTTTAGGATCTGGTTTTCTAAATGGTAATTACCTTCGTAGCTTTTGTCTGTGCTTCGATGATGTCGGTCATGCCGCCGACAATGCCAACCTGAACTTCCTTGCTGAGCCCGTAAAAATCAAGACAGGTGGAACAGAGGATGATGTGCACGCCTTTTGCTTCCAGCGCTTTGAGTTGTTCGATTACGGGTGACCCTGAAACTGCCAGCTTTACACCGTCCGTGTAAAAACAGATCGCAGCAGGCAGGTGGGTGTTTTGTGCCAGTAACTCAAAATATTTGGCGGCCAGTTTGTGCTGTAAGGCCTGATCCCCTTTTCCCATGCCGTTGTTTGTGACCAGTATGACCGTGTCTTTCATGTCCTGCTCCTTATTGTCCTTGAATTTCCTTGAGTAGTGTTACTGCCTCTTCCATCTTTTCCTTTTTCACGAAGATTTGCACGTTGCCAAGTGTGTCGACGGTGGTCGGGTAAATGCTTTGCCCGATGGATTCCTGGAACAACTCCACGTCTATGCCGTGCGCTTCGAGATAGCTCTTGATCAATTCCGCTTCCATCCTGCCGTAGACCTCTGCCAGCAGGGCATATTTCAACTCGTCCATCATAACCTCCAGCAAACGATAAACAGGATTGTCCAAATTGTACTGACGATAAGCTGCCGCACCCCGATGCGGGTTGGTTTCCATCCGATGGATGGGTGGGTGATGCCCCAGATCGTTTCAAGCCACTGAAATAAAAATGGGATAAAAATAAACTGCGGGATGAGATTAATCCAGCCGAGGATGAGCGACGCGCCCAGGTTGAACGACGTATACAGAAACGCACGACTGCCCATTTGCCACAACTCTTTCCGACTCCGGGGCTGATCCGGTTTCAATTCGCGTTGTTCCAGCCTGAGGTAGGCGTAGACAATGCTTGCCGCAGACTGGAGCCACGTCCACGCCCAAAGCCACCAGCCTTGCGGACTGTATCCACCGAAAGCGACCCAATATGCGGCCGGTGCGACAAGTGACAACACTCCCGTGGCGATGACTTCGACACCGGCTTGTTTCCGCTCCGCCCGCTTGCTGACCAGCCACAGATGCCAGGCAAAGACTGGCACGCCGGGGATCGCCAGCAACAGTAAATAACCGAAGCCTTGTGCAATGAGCACGACCAAAGCCAGGGCTGCGATTCCGCCGTAGACCAGCAACCAGAACCGGGCGGGGGGCAGGTCGGTCTTGGGTCGTCTGCCTGAAAGCGCCTTGACGAAAATCGTCATTGGCTGGCGAAGCATAAACGCGGACATTGCCGCGATGGTAAGGCCGAGAATCGCAGAGTTGAATTTTTCGCCCGCAAAGATGCCAACCAACAGCGGACTGAGGATGAAGACCCACGAGCCGTGATCCTGCGGGATGGCGATTTGTTTTTTGAAGTTTTCTCTCATCTAAAGCAAGCATACAGGAAAACCCCCGTGTGCGCAAGGTGGTTATAATACAGGAAATCAATTCAAGGAGAGATTTATATGTCACCCAAGAAAAAGGTAAGCAAGGAAGAAGCGCAAAGAACCGAGCGGGCGATTCAATACGTCGCCGCTGTGATGATCGTCATTGTAGTTGCGATTGTCGCCTGGCCGTATGTTGCCAAATTATTCATCAAAGAAACTGCCTGCTCAGTATTTGACTCCATTCCTGCCGCCGCACAATATAACGAAGTTCCTCCCACGCTGATCGACACCACAAAGCAATACTTTGCCACTTTCAAGATGGCGAAGGGCGGTGAGTTTGTCGTACAGTTGTATCCAGACAAGGCGCCGATCACGGTCAACAGCTTTGTATTCCTCGCGTGCAAGAACTATTTTGACGGTGTGACCTTCCACCGCGTGCTCGAAGGCTTCATGGCACAGGGCGGCGACCCGACGGGCGAGGGTTCGGGCGGACCTGGCTATCAGTTCGTCAACGAAGACAGCGACCTGACATTCGATAAAGAAGGCGTGGTTGCCATGGCAAACGCGGGGCGCGATACCAACGGCAGCCAGTTTTTCATCACTTTTGGTCCGCAGCCCATGTTGGATGGCGGTTACACTATCTTCGGTCAGGTGGTCGAGGGGATGGATGTGGTAAACGGTATTAACCGCCGCGACCCACAGACGAATCCCGACTTTACAGGCGACGCCATTGAGACGATTGCAATTACGGTAAAGTAAAAAACAAAGGATGAATGATGAAGCTCTTGACTTCATCCTTCATCTGTTTCATTCTGGAGTCCGACATCTCGCTGTCGAATTGATGGGGAGTACTTACTTTTACCCTTCCTTGCCTTCGATATTGACTTGACATCTGCTTTGTTTTTATCGCCAGCAATAACGTTGCTGTCGTTGACATTGCCGTGGATGTGGATTTCGGTCCGCCTGCCTTCGGTATCGATGCGGCTCAAAACTTCCTTGACAATCAAGTCAATGATTTGATTTCCTGCCTGTACAGGCAGTGACTCGCGTCCTTCTCTTTCAAGCCGAAGCAGAAACTCATAATCCACAGGTGGGGCATCTAGCTCATCGGGAAGTGGGACTTTCTCAACAGCTTCAATCTTGGCAATCGTCTTGTGGATGGCGGCAAACTCGGCACGGATGACAGCTAGAAGCTCCCTGCGCGTAGCCACTTCCCCTGAAACCCAAATATAGATTTTCCTATCTTCAACATCAGCCTTGACCAATGCCGTACTCCCGCCGCTTTTGAGCACGACACCCGAACGCCAGACGGTCTTGTGGATAAAGGCATTCATGCGGACGATGAAGCGCGAGATGATGCTGGTGGGGAGGACGTTGTAGTGATACTGGAAAGCCAGCGTACCGTCCCATTCGCCGGTGAAAGGTTCGTCTTTGGGAAGCAGGTCGGGGATGAGGAAGGATTTGTCGGGTTCGATGTCGTAGCACAGCTCGAACTTCTTCATCATGTCCACGATGAACAGACGTTTGTTGCTGGGATATTCGGGCAGGTTGAGAATATTGTTCAGCAGGGGAAGAGTGAGCGTGCCCTGATTTTGGAAGAGTTCGTGCGAATTGAGAATTTTATACACGCCGTTGGTGACCCACTGCGGGTTGAGAATGCCCAAGGCTTCAAGCCTTGGGTCATCCTGAAAATGCAGGATGACGCCCAGGTCATGCAGGAAGCCGATGAGCGTGTGCTGGCTGGACTCGTCAGTGACTTCGTTTGCACTGCACAGGCTGAGATATTCATCCTGCGTAATGAAGTTCTTGTCCCTGCCGAGTTCCTCCAATTTGGATTTGACCGTGAACCACGTCTCAGGCAACAGGTCGCGGACGTGCGGCAGGGTGTCCACCTGTTTCGCAATTGCGGCTTTGAGTGCTTCGATGCCTGCGCCCGTGGCTGCGGAGGTTTCCAGGATGCCGACGATGTTCGGATATTTCTTCTGCAAGCCTGTACGGTCAATGTCGAGCGGATGTTGGTCGATCTTGTTGCCGACGATCAACACCGGCGACTCGCCGCCGAAGGACTGGATGATCTTGAGCCAGTACTCGACGCGGTTTTCCTCCTGCGTCAGGCGCGCATCCAGCACCAGCAGGTAGAGACTGCGCTTGGTGAGGAAGAACTGGTGCGTGGCGTGCATGATCTCCTGCCCGCCGAAATCCCAGATGTTGAGTTTGATAGACGATGGACTGTTGACCGTAGACTGTGGGTCGTCTTTCAAAGTTTGTGATCTACCGTCCACCATCCATTGATTGATGGATATTCCCTCCGTTTTGGTTTGGTTCTGATTAAATGTTCCATAAAGAATTTGCTGAACGAGAGATGTCTTTCCAACAGAACCTTGACCAAGGATCAACAACTTTGCCTGATTGATCCGTTTTTTCTCAACCTTTTCCGATCCAAAATAATATACAAGAATTGCCACAGGGTCGCCGATTCTGGACATGATTTCAGGGGGAATTGGAAGCGGATTACTGGTCAGGTCAAGCGCTCTTAAGTTGGTAAGGTGGGTGATTTCTGGCGGCAAAAAAGATATTTTGTTACTGTTTAGCCAAAGTTCTTGCAGGTTCAGCAGTTTTCCCATCTCACGCGGCAGTATTTTTAGTTGATTGAAGCCCATGCGAAGATTTCTCAGCCCGGACAGATTTCCAATTTCGGCTGGCAGGGAATTGAGTTGGTTGCGGCTTACTCCGAGTGTATGCAATGAGGTAAGGTGTTTTATCTCTGGCGGCAGGCTGGATAAAAGATTATTATCCAGTTCAAACGTAAGTAAATTGATCAGATTTCCAATGGTGTGTGGAAGAGTAGTGAGTTTATTGCTTGACACTTCATTGCCAAGGCTTATTTTTCTCAGGTTAATCAGATCTCCGATTTCGTCCGGGAGAATTTGCAGCAGGTTATCTTGAAGGACAAGTTCCTGAAGATTCTCAAGTTGACCTAGTTCACCTGGAAGAGTGGTTAATTGATTGTGACTGAGGTCAAGCAGAATTAGGTTGGTTAGCTGCCCAATGCTGGGCGGCAAACCTGTAAGTCGGTTCTTCGATAGCTTCAGTACTTTTAGATTTTTGAGTAGTCCAATTTCAGAGGGGATTTCGAGTAGACCGGTCTGGCTCACATCGAGGATACTCAAATTCTCCAGTTGCCCTATCTCCGGCGGCAACATGGTGATATGGTTTTTGCTGAAATCCAACCCATCCCATTTTTCGAGTTTGGCTTTTCGTATCCACGATAAAATTTCTTTTTCTTCCATGAAACCACCTTTGCCAGGCAATTTACTTGATGCTTGTAGTATTTGCTATTTGCAATGACTGGTTTGCCAACTTGCTGACTTTCAAACCTTCCAACTTTCCAACTCCCACCGCAAACATCGTGACCTCGATTTGCCGTTTCGTCAGCTTTGACCTCACCCCTAGCCCCTCTCCTACGGGAAGAGGGGAATCTGTTGCTTTTGAAATGAGTGGATGGGCGCTCACGAAGCCAATCCCGAAAAATCTACTGCCTTATCTGACCACTCTTTTGCTTGCACAGAAAGCAGGAGGCGCTGTTTGGGATTCTGGCTGGCTTCTATCCATGCACGTTGCCATAGGGTAATGAGAGTTTGCATCCGCACAAGTTCAGCGGCGGTTTCTGGTTCCGTGTCGGCAGCTGTCCATTCGATAAGATGCTTGGCTTCATCCAGCAAATTGGACACGATATTGGGGTCGGTTGATTTTCTAGCCGAGGATGAAATTCGCCCAAGTGTGGCTGCAAGTCCACCCAGGCGACGGGGGAGTGGATCGCTCAGAAAGCGTTCACGGAGTTTTTCTCGCTTTTCCTTATCCATGTTACTATGATACTCTAATCATGTCACTCTGAGCCGTTTTGCGGCGAAGAGTCTCTTGTGCCGTGGCAGGGATGCTTCGCTACGCTCAGCATGACATGGCGTTATCTTTCAACTAACTTTCCAGCTTTCAGACTTTCCAACCTGCCAGCACCCACGTTAAACATCGTGACTTCGATCTGCCGCTTAGTTAGCTTCATCACTTCAACGGCTTTCTTAGTCGAAATTGCGGCAGCCTTCAAAAACTGCCCTGCCATGCCTCCCAGCGTCGCGCCGAGGGCGATGCACTTGGCGATGTCGAGTCCGTCTTTAAGTCCGCCGCTGGCGAAGATCGTCATATCGGGGATGGCTTTCTTGACGTTGAGGATCGAGTCCGCAGTTGGGATTCCCCAGCCAACGAACGTCGCCGCGAGTTGACGGGTGAACTCATCGGGGGCGCGGTGCATTTCCACTTGTGACCAGCTTGTGCCGCCTGCGCCTGCCACGTCAATGGCGGAAACTCCGCAATCGGCAAGCAGTTTTGCCGTCCGCTCGGAGATGCCCCAGCCGACCTCTTTTGCGATTAGAGGCACTTCAATTTTCTTGCACACTTCTTCGATCTTCTTTGCCAATCCTGCAAAGTTTGTGTCACCCGCATCCTGCACGGCTTCCTGTAACGGATTGAGATGCAGAATCAGCGCGTCTGCTTGAATCATGTCCACAGCTTTACGGCATTCGTCAATGCCGAAGCCATAATTCAACTGCACCGCGCCAAGGTTGGCGAAGAGCAAAATGTCAGGCGCGACCTTGCGCGTGATGGAAAATGTGGGTGTCTGTTCGGGATGTTCAAGCGCGGCACGCTGACTTCCGACTCCCATTGCAATGCCTACTTCCTGCGCCGCTTCCGCCAGTCGCTGGTTGATCTCGCCTGCCTCCTCCGTCCCGCCGGTCATCGAGCTGATGAGGATGGGAGCGGCTAATCGTTTGTCGAACAGGCTGAGGCTTGGGTTCACCTGGTTCAGGTCAAGTTCGGGCAGCGCTTCATGGGCGAAGCGATACTTTTCGAGTCCGCTGGTCAACCCCGAGCGGACATCCTCTTCTAAGTTAATTCTAATGTGGTCGGATTTTCTCTGGTCTATCGGCGCAACTTTTGTCATAAGGCGGTGTTCCTGAGTTTGATTGCAATACTGGCTTGACACGGTTTTCATACCGATTACAATAAGCCAGTCAAAATTATAAACAGGAGGCTGTCATGTCTGACACATATACCGAACTCACTGCCATTGTAAAGGATTTGCTCGGCGCGGATGAAGCGAAGATTAATCCCGAGGCTCGTTTCCGCGAGGACCTCGAGGCTGATTCCCTTGACCTCGTTGAGTTGATCATGGCTTTCGAAGACAAGTTCGGCGCCGAGATCTCTGATGAAGATGCGCAGAAGATCACAACCATCGGCGAAGCCGTCAAATACATTGACGCGCACAAGAAATAATTTCTCGTAGGTGATTATAACTGTAGAGCCGCCCTGAGCGAAGTCGAAGGGCGGCTCTATGTATTTAATTGATATCGGTGCGAGGAGGGCGATTTCCCCGACGAAGCAACCTCCATATAGAACAAGGGGATTGCTTCGCAACGAACGCTCGCAATGACATTATTGTAGAAGCGTCGGAATCTCTTCCGGGTGCTTGGCGACCTTCACGCCCGCAGCTTCCAGCGCCTTGATCTTGTCTGCGGCGGTGCCTGCGCCCGCTTCGATGATCGCACCGGCGTGCCCCATGCGCTTTCCGGGAGGAGCAGTCTGACCGGCGATGAACGAAGCGACCGGCTTGGTCATGGTGGTGCGGATGTATTCCGCCGCCTTTTCCTCTTCGTTGCCGCCGATCTCGCCGATCATGATGACCTTCTCGGTCTTGGGGTCATGCTCGAACATCTCCAGCACATCAAGGAAGTTAGTCCCGCTGACCGGATCGCCGCCGATGCCCACGCAGGTGGTCGCTCCCATACCGAGGTTCTTCATCGCGTAAAGCACTTCGTAGGTCAGCGTGCCGGAGCGGGAGACCACACCCACGTTGCCGGGGATGGCGATGTTGCCGGGGATGATGCCGACCTTGGCTTCGCCGGGGGTTAGCAAACCGGGGCAGTTCGGACCGACGAGACGCACCTTCTTCTGGTCAAGGTAGTTGCGGACGCGCATCATGTCGCTCACAGCCACGCCTTCGGTAATGCAGATGACAAGCGGGATACCTGCATCCGCGGCTTCGAACATGGCATCCGCCGCAAAACGGGCGGGGACAAAGATGACCGTCGCGTTGGCATCCGTCGCCTCTTTCGCTGTCTTGACCGAATCGAAGACGGGGACCTTCCCATCCAATACCCATTCACCGCCTTTGCCGGGAGTCACGCCGCCGACAATGTTCGTGCCATAAGCAACCATCTGGGTGGTATGGAACAGACCTTCGTTCCCCGTAATGCCTTGAACCAGTAATCGTGTGTTTTTATCTACCAGGATGCTCATGGCTTAGTTTCCTTTTTGTGCGGCTGCCACGGCTTTCTTCGCCGCGTCTGCCAGTGTTTCAGCAGTGATCATTTTTGCGTTCTCGAGCAGCTTGCGACCTTCCTCCGCATTCGTGCCGACGAGGCGCACCACCATCGGGACCTTGGGCTTGACTTCATCCATCGCCACGAGAATGCCCTTGGCGACTTCGTCACAGCGGGTGATGCCGCCAAAGATATTGAACAGCACGGCTTTGACGTTGGGGTCGGTGAGGATAATGCGCATGGCCGCGGCGACTTTTTCCGAACCTGCGCCGCCGCCGATGTCGAGGAAGTTGGCGGGCTCACCACCGAAAAGCTTGATCACGTCCATGCTGGTCATGGCCAACCCCGCGCCGTTGACCATACAGCCGATGTTGCCGTCCAGCTTGATGAAGGAAAGTCCGTACTTGCGGGCTTCGGTCTCGGCGGGCGCTTCTTCGTCGGTGTCACGCATCTCGGCGAGTTCAGGCTGGCGGAAGAGCGCGCTATCATCAATCAGCATCTTGCCGTCGAGCGCGACCATCTTCCTATCCTTGGTGATGACCAGCGGGTTGATTTCGGCAAGAGTGGCGTCTGTGGCTTTATAAACCTCCCACAATCCCATTGCAATTTTTACAAAATCTTTTACGTTGTCGCGCGGCAGGTCCATGGCGACCGCCACATCACGAGCCTGGTATTCACGCAGACCAAGTAGCGGGTCAATGTGGCTTTTGATGATCTTGTCAGGCGTTTTTGCGGCTACTTCTTCAATCTCGACGCCGCCCGCGGCGGATGCGATCATGACGGGTTTCTTCGCGGCGCGGTCATTGGTGATCGAGAAATAGATCTCCTGATCAATGGCAGAGGCCTCATCCACAAGCACCTTGCGCACGGGCAATCCTTTGATCTCCATGCCCAAAATCTGTGCGGCAAGCTGACCGGCTTCGGCGGGATCTTTGGCGAGTTTCACGCCTCCAGCCTTGCCGCGTCCGCCAACCAACACCTGTGCTTTAATGACAACGCGGCCGCCTAACTCTTCTGCAACTTGCTTTGCTTCCTGAGCGGTAGCCGCGACCCGTCCCTTTGGAATTGGGATGCCATACTTTGAGAAAATTGTCTTGGATTGGTATTCGTGGAGTTTCATTATTCTCCCTCGGGGAAAATTTTTTTGACGACAAGGCTATTATACCACCCGATGTATCGCATGATTTATATCCATTGTTCGATGTGATGGGTAAAAAATAAAGAGCGCAAGGAACACAGTCTTTGCGCTCTCGATTATCTTATGAACTGATGTTACGCGCCCAGCCGTGATTCCCTGAGCGAAGCGAAGGGTCTCTGGAATGTCTGAGGTTCTTCGCTCTGCTCAGAACGACACTGCGTAACATCAGTTGTACAATGAACGTTACGGCAGGGTGTAGCGTCTCAGGCGGTTGTTGGAGCTGTCTGTGATCCAGACATGGCCTTCGCCATCGATGGCAATGCCTGATGGAATACCGAGGCTGTTCTCTGTTTCTATGTCATCCCAAACGCGGACAAGCTCGCCGTTCTGATCGAATTCCATAATCCGATAGCCATCGGGGTCGGTGATGAATACGTGCAGGGCGTTGTTCACTGCGATGAATGGCTTATTGTCCAGCGACTGCCCGAACCAGCCATACACGTCCCATTGTTTCTTGGGGACATATGTCAGTTGTCCCTCTGATTCTACCGGGACGAAGGTCTGGATGCGTTTATTCCACGTATCTGCAACGTAGACGGTTCCCTCCCTGTCAACGGCAATGCCGACGGGTTCATCGAACTGGCCGGGATCGAATCCAGCAGAGCCAAAATCGGTGATGAAATTGCCGTTCGGGTCGAAGACGGCAACCCGTTTGTTCCCAGTGTCTGTGACGTAAACCCGTCCCTCGGAATCAACTGCCAGTCCGCGCGGGCCGTAGAAGGATGCGGGGGTTTCGCCCTGTCCAAATATTCCCCAGGCGGTGATGAATTTACCTTCCGTGGTGAACTTTTCGATGCGATGATTCCAGGTATCGGTTACGTAGACTGACCCGTCGGGTGCGACAGCGACTCCCCAGGGCTCGTTGAATGTCCCATCGCCAATGGGCGTGCCGACCCCGTCCGCGTAGGTGCCCCATTCATGCAGAACGTTCCCTTGAGTATCCATGTGTAACACGCGATGATTGCGCGAATCTGCCACATATAGCGTGCCGTCATCCGCAAAGGCAAGGGAACGAGGCGCATTCAACCTAAGCGGGTTTTCCATTGAAACGTCCAAAATGAAGTCAGCCGCAAGGGGCGAATATTTTTTCTCGGTTGGATCCTCTGCTGTTTCAAGCACGGTTGGTGCAACGCCGTAATTCCATATCTTCGTCGCAACATCCTGGCGGATATACAACCGCATTTTATCTGCTGGATTCCAGGTGGTAAGCGTCAGGTCCGAGCGTCCTTTTGCTTCGGCATACCTTGTGTAATCGCGGTTGAGCCAGATTTGGATAATGCCCCTGCGGACAGCCGGGTTGGTAAACGCCTCACAGAAGGGAGTGTAATCTCTGGATTTGAATAACTTCATGAAACCGACTATTCCCTTGCAAGCATAATCCGGCGGGAAAGGCTGGGTGGGATCGCGGTCATAGGAAAGGGTGAAGTAATCCTGCATCGGCCACCACATGCGGATGTAATCCATACGGTAGTAGCCGGGACCGAGCGCAGGCTCGATCTTGTCGAAATTCTTTTCGTCCACGATAACGACCATCGACTCGCGCAGGGAGCGGGTGGGTTGGTCGAAGGCGGTTTGCTGTGTGTAGTCGCGCAGGTACCAGACGAACGGCCATGAGACACCCGTGTCGGGCGCGCTGGCATCGTAGGCAAGCGGAACGCCGAGTCCGCCTGTGGTGCGCTCTGAAATCTCTGCAGCCTGAGCCATAACCTCCTTGATGCCTGTCGCTCCGTGAGCATAGACGAGGAATTCAGTCGCCTGGTCATAGGTGATATAGGATGCGCGGAATGCGGCGCGTCCGGTCAACACGGCAATCAAGGCGAAGAAGACAAGCACGAACATGTGCCTGACCTGTTGGAAGGTCCAGCCGCGGAAGAGATAGACTGCGCCCACAGCGCTCAGGATGGTTGCCGCCAACGGCAGGAGGAAAGTGCTGGTAGCTTGTAGTTGGGCCAGTTCCTTGCCCTGGAATGGGGGAATGGGTCCGTTCAACGCAAGGATCGTTCCCATCACGCTGACCACGAAGATGGACAAAGTGGCAAGTGTCAACGGGACGCGTTGTTCTTTTAGCTTTGCAAAGTCGGTTGTGTCGATGATTCGTCCCAGTGCCCAGCCTGTGATCAAAATCATCGGCCACGCCATGTGATAAGTCAGCCAGGGCATTCTTTCGCCTGCGTAGGTGAATGCAATCACGCTAGTGACGCTCCACCAAACGAGCAGGCTGAATGTGTTGGGGAAATTTCTTTCCTCGGATTCAGTGATGTCCGACTCGTTCAACAGTTCGGGGGTTTCATCATTTTCCCTGGACTTGGAAGCGGGCTTCCGGCGCAGTCCAACGATGATGGCGAGGATCAGACCAAGAGCGGGGAGAAATTCGTAGACTGGAATCTGAATCAGCGCATAGAAATACCACGGCTGACTGCCGCGCTCTACTTCCTGTTGGACGATCCAGTAGCCAAGCGAGCCAATCGTGCCGGTGAAGAATCCGCTGCCTTTTGTGAATACGGTTGTGTATAAAATCGTGAAGGGAACCCAGAAGACCAGGGAGGTTTGCCACCATTTTTCCTTGTTCCAGAGCCAACCCGCCACAGCGGAAAGCACGAACATCAGGACCAGGAATCCGACAATGACCAGAATTGACCGTATGTCCTTGCTCATGTTGATCACTTCAGGTGCCGTGGTGGGGATGGCGACATTTAGCCAGCCCTTCAATAGCGAGACGGGGAGGGGAGACAGCATCGGTAGAACAATCGTCCCACATACCATTAGCAGGTCAAACGAGCGTTCGTTTCGGATCCTCTCCCATGTGTAGCCGCGTATGAGAGATACTGCGGCAAACACAAGCGCCGTCAAAGCAGCCACCACAAGGACGATCATTGTCGGGGAAATGGAATTTGCCATGTTTTGCGCGAGAGGCGACTCGGGGTTGCTCGGCATGGCAGTCTCTGCCCCAGTGATGGTCGGCGTGTCGCGCATGTAAAGTCCATAACCAACGGCGAGACCCGCAAATAAAACGGCTATGCCGAGCGCAATGATGAAGGAACGGTAATCTTTTTCCGCATCCTTCCAGGACCGGCGCGTGACTTGAGCAATGAAATAAATCGCAAGGAAAAGTAAAGCCTGCGCCGTATAGATAAAGGCAGTTTCCTTCGTTGTGTAGTGCAGGGCAAGCGCAGCCGCGAGCATCAACAGGTATTTCTTCCCTCCGACTTCGAGATGACGGAGCATGGCATACAACATCAAGACGCCGGAGAAACCAACGAAGGACTCGTTGCGGACATAACGTCCGTAATAAAGCATGTACGGCGAAATGACTAGCAGGAAGCCCGCGATCAGCGCCCCCCATTTGCCGAGATATCTGCGCCAGTACCAGACCATCCACACGGTGGCAATGCTGAACATCACGGCGGGGATGCGTGAGGTGAAGTCGCTGACTCCAAACAGGAAGTAGGTCAGCGCGACGATGTGGAACTGAAACGGTCCATGCATCATCGGTGAATGTTCGTATCCCTGTCCGCGATAGAGCAGCCACGAGAAATAGGTATGCAAGCTTTCGTCGTGACTCATGACGCGCGGCTCGAGCTTGTAGAAGCGTGTGACGATCGCCAGCAGAATAACTGCCGCGAAGATCAAAATCTCATATGTGAGCTTGGGAAATGCGGGATGAATGGGGCGTTCAAGCCAGTTTTGTTTTGAATCCATTTGGGTTCACCTGATACAAAGAAATGGTAATTGCATAAACTGCAATGATATGCTTGAAAGTTTAACGCGATATGAGTGCGATTATAACAGGATAATTTTCATCTTGCGCGTAGACACTATAGCATTTTGATTTCAAGGGGACAATGCCGCCGATGGGGCGGGGGAGAAGGTCACAGTGAAAGTTGTCGGGCGGCTGGTCATGAACGGAGTCAGGCACGCGGGAATTTTGATTTTGCTTCCGGTTTCTATGGCTTCGGAATGCATGTTGTTCAATTCCATGATGGCTTCAGGGGAGGTCAGAAACAATTTGGCAATGCCGTCCAATGTGTCACCTTGTTCGACGATGTAAATGATTTCACTGCAAACCGGTGCGACGGTACTTGTATTGGTCATTTGTGTTGAAGGTGTTGGGATCGGCGCGATTTGCACTGTGTTTGCAGGGGCGATGTTGATATTCACAAATCGCCACGTCCCGAACATGACCAGCATGATCATCAGCCCGACCGCTGCCAGCTGCATTCCCAGCCTGCCCTGTGGACTGAAATCAACTTTTCCTAGGATTGCATTCATGTCGAACGGGGCGGGAGTCAGGTTCCAGCGGTTTTTCATCGCAGAGCGCAGAGCGGTTTCAGCGTCTTTGATTTCAGCGTCGTAACGATTGCATTCAGGACAGGTTTGCAGATGGAATGCCAGTGCGCTTTTGTCCTCCTGGGGCAACGGCTTGTCCATCGAATGTTGAATCAGTTTATGTGCTTCCGCATGTGAAATTTGCATCTGTCATTCTCCATGCAATGGTGTGAGGGCGTTTCTTAACCTGTCGCGGGCGGTATGCAGTCGGGAGTGGATCGTCCCTTCGCTGGTGGACAGGATTTCCGCAATTTCGGATATCGGCAGGTCTTGAAAATAACGCAAGACCATGACCGTGCGATGTTTTTCATCCAGCTCGTTGAGCGCCTTCCAGATGGCTTTTTCCTTCTCGCTTTGAATGACCACATCTTCCGGCGTGGACTGTCTCTGCAAATCCAGCCGCAGGATCGAGGTCAGCGTCATCCTCAATTTGTCGAGCGCTTTTTGCCTTCGCAAATGGCTGCGGCTTGTGTTGAGCGTGATGGTGAAGAGCCATGCCTTGAAGGAGGACTTCTCCTGATAGGAACGTAGTGACCTAAGCGCGGCGATGAACGTCTCTTGGGTGACTTCATTGGCGACGGCCGGGTCTTGCACGATGGACAGTGCCAGCCTGAACACATCTGTTTGGTGTGCCGAGACAAACAGCTCGAGTGCCCGCTCATCCTTGGCAAGGCATTGCTCGATGAGTTGTGACGTTTCGGCAGTATCCATGACCTTTTATGTATTAACGCCTGTGGTAGCACAAACCTTCATCTAAAAGCAAGATTGCGTATAGCCATTTTTATCACACTTAATCTCCAACCACAATAACATTAAACAAAAACACTCCCAGCCAATTGGCCACATCCCGCCTGAATATCAACCCCACGCCTCATGCGAATCGTACACCCAACCCCAGCCTGCTCTAACGTCTCCTTAAAAACAGCCGCCCACTGACGGTCAGTCGCTGCACCACTGTAGCCTTTAGTAGGGTTGAGGGGGATTGCATTGACATGAACCAACATTCCTTTGAGTCTCGCTGCAAGTTGACGCGCTACTTCGGGAGAGTCGTTCACGCCACTGATGAGTGCCCATTCAAAGGTCACGCGGCGATGGGTCTTCTCGATGTAATACCTACAGGCTTCGATGACTTCCTCGATGTTATATTTTTTGTTGACCGGCATGATGGCGAGACGTTCCTCGTTGGTAGCGGCGTGGAGCGAAATCGCCAGGTTGACCTGACGTCCCTCGTCGGCAAAGCGTCGAATCTGGGGGACCAGCCCAACGGTGGAGATGGTGAATCGTCGCGCGCCGAATTTGAATCCATTGGGATCGTTGAGCCGGTCAATGGCAGCCATGACGTTGCCATAGTTATGAAAGGGTTCGCCCATGCCCATGAAAACAATGTTGCTGACAACTTCATCAGTTTTTTTGAGCATCTGGGCGTAGTACATGATCTGCGCCACGATCTCGCCACTGGACAGATTGCGCTTGAAGCCCATTTGACCCGTGGCACAGAAGACACATCCCATGGCACAGCCTGCCTGGGTGGAGATGCAAAGCGTTCGTCTCGACGTTGAACGTTTAACGTTCAACGTGTGATCGTCCGCAGGGTCACCGTAACGCATCAGCACAGCTTCGATCAAATTGCCATCAGGCAGTTCGAAGAGAGTCTTACGCGTGAAGCCATCAGACGAGTCGAGATAGGTCCTAACCTTGAAAGGGGAGAAGATGAACTCACTTGTCATCCTCTCGCGCAGGGACTTGGACAGGTTGGTAAATTGCTCCGGCGAGTCATACAAATGCTGGTACAGCCCCTGCCAGATTTGCTTCACGCGGTAGACAGGTTCGTCCCAGGATTTCAATAATTCTGTGAGTGCGGGGAGGTCGAGGTCATAAATCAGCATGGGCTGATTTTACTCCACGCTAGTAAAGGGAACCAACAGAGGAGAATATTCGTCATAATGTCATTCTGAGCGCAGCGAAGAATCCCTCCTAAATTATAAAAGACTCTTCGCTCGCGACAACCGCGCTCGCTCAGAGTGACACAAGTAATTGTGGTATAAATTTACCCATCGAGGGTAGGGTATTCGTAGGTGAATTGGTTGTTTTATGAAATTCCCTTCACGCTATAATCCCAACCCGGTAATACAAGGAGAAAACCAATGAATTTGAGACCAAGAACAACGCCCACGAGGACGATTTTGATGTGGGCAGGAGTCGCAATCCTTATCGTTGGTGGGATTGCAATGCTTTTTCTTTCCTTTGGCGGACAGGAAAAACCCGCCGAAGTTGATGTGAATGCGATCTTCACCAATGCCGCTTCAACAGTTGCAGCCCAGCAACAAACCCTGCAGGCCGGGACAGTTGTCGCGCCGCCCAGCCCCACGTCCAGCCTGCCAACTCCCACGTTGCCGCAATTGGCAAGTCCGACCGCAGGTCTGCAAACACCTGTTCAATTGCCAACGGTCAGACCTGCGGGTGGGACCACTTCCACAGTGTGTGACAATGCCGTATACGTCAGTGATGTGACGATCCCCGATGGGACGACCATCCCTGCCGGGCAGTCCTTTACCAAGACTTGGAAGGTGACCAATATTGGTTCTTGTGCGTGGACGGCGACCTATCAACTCACTTTCATCTCCGGCGATAGCCTGGGTGGAAAGGCAACCCCAATCAACCAGGTAGTGAGCCCCGGCCAGTCTGCGGATATTTCGGTCATCCTGACGTCCACCTCCGCCACTGGAACCATCACCGGCACATGGAAATTGACCAACGACAAGGGACAACAGTTTGGCGATTCCCTCACAGTGGTCATCAAGAATGGGGCTTCGACAACCACCGGCACACCATCCACACCCACAATTACACCAACTCCCACCGTGACCCCGGTTGTGATTGTGGTGACGGCCACTTACACGCCAACGCCAACTACCACGCCGACGGAGACACCGACTCCCACATCGACACCTGAGTAGTATGAGACCTCGGAAGTGTTTGAAACTTCCGAGGTCTTTTTTATCTGAAAAATTCCCTGTTGACTTTCATCTTCCAATAGTGGAAGGCCGAGTTTTCAGCGTTTATCTGCGTCCCATTGCCCTTAAAAACGAACTCACCCGCGAAACCTTAATTTCGGGGTGAGTCATGTTTATTTATCCTACCAATTCTGCCAAACTTTCCGCAATAATATCAATTTTCGGTTTCCACGCCTCGGCCTGTTCTCTGGTCGAAACACCGCTCAACACCGCCGCAGTTGGGCATCCCGCCGCCTGACCCGAAGCCACGTCCGTTTCGAGCCTGTCGCCGACGACGAGGGTCTCCTCTTTGGATGTCCCCAACCGTTCGAGCGAAAATTCCATCATCGTGGGGAAGGGCTTGCCCGCCACGATGGGTTCCACGCCCGTAGCTGAGGTGACCACCTTGAGCCATGACCCCGCTCCGGGGATTTCTCCGCGCGGAGTGGGAAAGGTCATGTCCGTGTTGGTCGCGTAGAACGGCACGCCCGCGCGAACCAGCAAAGTGGCCTCGGCGACCTTGTCGAAGGTGATGGCGCGGTCAATGCCCATGACGAATGCTTTTGCTTCAGGAGCGTTTTCCACCGAGAGCAATTCGAAGCCTTTTTCTTCCAACGCCTCGCGCACGCCGGGACCACCGATCATAAAAATTTTTGTCCCACGCGGATACTTCTGTTCGAGCATGTGCGCCACCGCCAGCGCAGACGTGACCACTTGCGACGGGTTCACTTCCACGCCAAGGCTCGTCAATTTCTGGCGGTACTCTTCGGGAGTCTTTGTCCCGTTGTTGGTGGCAAAAACGAATTTCAGTCCACGCTCGCGGATGCGGGCAAAGGTCTTCGGCAGGTCGCCAATAGGCGCGTCCGACTTCCAGACCACGCCGTCCATATCTAGGATAAGGGCTTTTATGTTTTGGGGAATCATTTTGATTTACGATTATCGATTTCGGATTGTGGATTTGCGTTTGATCGCATAGTCTCCGATTATAGCGGACAAAACAAAAGACCTCGAAGTTTATCCGAGGTCTTCGCCAATTAATTACCAATCACTAATTACCAAACTACTTCTTTTCCGGCGTCTCGATAATCTGATCCACCAGACCATAGTCAACTGCCTGCTGGGCCTCGAGATAGTAATCACGGTCGAGGTCGCGCTCGATGACCTCAAGCGGTTGTCCCGTGTGCTTGGACATGATGTTATTGAGCAATGCCTTCAAATTCATGATCTGTTTGGCCTGGATGGCAATATCCGTCGCCTGACCCTGCGCGCCGCCGAGCGGCTGATGCATGTGGATGGTGGCATGAGGTAGGGCGTAGCGACGTCCCTTGGTGCCAGCCGTCAGCAGCACGGTCCCGAATGAAGCGGTCACGCCGACAGCCACTGTGCTGATTGGATTCGAGATGATTTGCATCGTGTCATAGATCGCCAGTCCCGCATAGATCACTCCGCCGGGCGAGTTGATATACATGCGGATTTCCTTCTCGGGGTCTTCGTGATTGAGGAACAGCAACTGTGCCACGATGACATTCGCCACCTGATCGTCAATCGGCGTGCCAAGGAAGATAATGCGCTCCTTGAGTAGAAGCGAGTAAATATCATAGGCGCGTTCGCCGCGGCCTGTATTTTCCACTACCATCGGTACAACATTTTTGAAATCTGGAATCATGTTGGTCTCCTTTTTGTTTACACGATGATACCCAAAGTCTATTGGATTTTTGTTAGAGTTTTTACAAAAAAATCATTGCAGACGGATGCCCGCAATGATTTTTTCTGGATGAAAAACCGCCGTCCATGCCGAGCGTAGCCAAAGCACTACCCGCGTCTGGCGGACATCAAAGAGCCGATATCTACTCTGCTGGCCGCAAGGCGTCCTGCTCACCAGCCGACTCAGCTTGAGCCTCTTCCTGTTTCGGTTCTTCCGCCGTAGGGGCTTCTTCCTGCGTTGACTCTTCCACAACGGGAGTTTCTTCCACAGGCTTGTATTCGCCAATTGCAATGGACTTCAACATGTCAAGCGCCTTGCGAGTCATCACGCGGCTTGCAGATTCCATCGCGATGGCCTGACCAAGCTGTTGCTGTCCCTTCTTGCCGCCGCGGACTTTCGAGAAGTCCATGCCCTGCTGGGCAAGTCCCATCATGGTGTTGTTGTATTCGGCTTCGAGCGCTGCATTGTCAATCTGAATCTTTTCCAAGCGGACGATTTCATCAAGGATGAGTCCGCGTTCGAGGCGTTTCTTGGCAACAGGGTTTACCTCTTCTTCGATGAATTTCTCGCGGGTGGTTCCACGCACCTTGAAATAGGTGTCCAAATCCATGTTCTGCTGTGCCAAACGGTTGGACAGATCGGATAACACGTGCTCGCCTTCATGTTCGAGGGTATGGGCATGATATTTGATCTTTGCGCCTTCCTTGATCTTTTCGATGAGGTCGACGAAATACTTATCGTCGTACTCATCCTGCGAGCGCATTTCCACGTCTTTCCTGACCATTTCTTTCAGGGCATCCAACGTCTCGCCCGCACCAGCCATCTTTGCCAGCTCATCGTCCAAGTCGGGCAAAGTCACGCCGCGCACGGTTTTGATCGTGGCTTTAATCTCAACGCTCTTGCCCATAAGGTCATCCACATCCCAATCCTCGGGGAAAGCGTACTGGATGGTCTTGCTTTCACCAGCCTTCAAGCCCACCAGTTCCTTTGCAAAACCATTGTAAGGCCATTCCGTGTCACGGTCTTCACTGCGGACAAAGGTCGCGAAGCCTTTACGGTTGAGTTCCGTCGTCTCGGACTCGACATCCAGAAGCACATAGTCACCGACCTGGATTTCGCGTTCCACAGTTTCGGTGGTGGCGTACATCTGGCGCAGGTTTTCGAGAGCCTCTTCCACTTCCTTTTCGCCGGGTTTCTCCCATTCATAAGAAAGGCGGACAGCGTGATAATCGCCGAGATCAACTTCCGGGGCGAGCGGCACGCTAATGGTTATTTTAAAGGGGTTGATGCTGTCCACGGATTGAAGGGAACCAGCCGCACCGGGGTTCACACCAGCTTCGGTCAGAATGTTTGAATATTCCGCATCAATAAACAGGTCAACTGCCTGTTCGGCGATCGCGCCTTCGCCGATGGTCCGCACGACGATGTCATATGGAGCCTTGCCGGGACGGAACCCGGGAATCTTGCTGCGCGTTGAGATCTTAGTTGCGGCGCGACGTTTGTAGGTATTCGTTTTTTCCTGATCCACTTCCACGATCAGTTTGACGGAATGGTCTTCCTGGTATTGTTTCTCTATGTTCAAAGTTAATTCCTTTTTACGTCATTGCGAGGAAGGTGATTTTCCGACGAAGCAATCTGCTCTTTTTTTAGATTGCTTAGCGAAGTGCCCTTGCAATGACGGAGTGTGGTGGGGATGATGGGAGTCGAACCCATACGCCTTGCGGCACATGATCCTAAGTCATGCTTGTCTGCCAATTCCAACACATCCCCGCGCGTTGGGCGGGCGAAATTATACTGTGATTTCCCGATTTATGGCACATTTTGAGTTGACGATTTTCAATTGCTGGGTATAATGCCGCTCTTGCGTACTTAATCCCAATTCTGGAGCATCCCTCTTGAGCCGTGTCATTAACCCTGATTCTGTTGGAAAAGAACGAACCCGATTAATCAAGTCTATTGTGTTGTGCATGCGCGGAATGGCAAAAATGTCCGAAGTGACCCCCGAGGCAAAGGACATGGCTGCATTCATCGCGCTGGCATTGCAATCCATTTCAGAGGGGATCGATGCCTCGGTAGCCGCCTGGGAAAAACGCGATTACTGGGTCAAGGCGGATAAATTCCGCATGGAATGGATGTGGACAGGGCAAACTGCCGAAAAAATGAAGTCCGCCGTGCTGAATGACGATTGGGGCGCCATTGCCATGCTCATGCCGCAGATTGCATCCAAACTTGGCAATGTCGTCGTTTCAGATAATCATCGTCTGGGAAAACCCTGGGCAGGAGCATACACACTGTTGGCGCTTCATCGCAAGTTGTAATAAAAAAAACTCCGAAGTCATGAGGATTTCGGAGTTTTTTGTGCCCTATGCTTCCTGCAATTTCTTCAAATGCAGCTCTGTGTTGTTTAGTAGTTCGATCATCATCTCACGGATGTGTGGGCTGAGATAGTGCATCTCCAGCGTGGAGAGCGGCAGGAAGCGCGCACCGGCAACCACATGGATACAGTTGGTCGCACCGCACAGGCAGATAAACGGCGCCTGCATTTCCCATTCCGTGGATGGATAGAAGAAGGAAAGCTCCTGTCCTTTTTCTATGTCGTAGCGGGCAATCATCAACATGCGTTCCGTATCGAGAATGACATTTGGATCGCACGAATGATTCAGCGCCGCGAGTTTGCCGACATGTGTGTGCTTGTCTTTCGCGATCTGCACCGTGTATCGATTGGGCTTATCCAGGACGTTTTCGCTTGGAATGGCGCAGATCACCTCGCCCTTCTTATACACTTGTTTCGTGATAAGGGTTCGGAATTTATTTTCTGTTCTTATTGAAAGTGTTTCCATTGTTGTTGAGACCATCATCTTCTCCTTTTTACTTTTCACAATAAACCGTATTTGATTAGTATAGTCATAATGGAATATATTACAAGACTTTATTCTTAAAATATCGAAATATTTAAGATTACAAGGAATGTTCATTGCAAGGATTGGTTATTGAATCTGAACAAAAATATTTGTACAATGAATGGCATAAGGAAATGAAAGTCTTACTTTATCGGAGGCAGTAATGAAATCGAACAATGCATCGTCTGGTGTTGACATTGAAGTTTCCAATGAATGTCCGCCGCTTGAAAAAGAAACCCGCTTTGCAGTGGTCATGTATGGTGGGGTCTCGCTCGCGATTTATATTTATGGGGTTACGAAGGAACTGTACAGCATGGTGCGAGCAACGGCGAGACAGGTTGGTGACGAAAGCCATTACCTTCTACGGACAGATCAATTGAGTGCATCCGAAAAAGTCTATCGCCGTCTTGGAGAAAACCTGCGTACCAGATTCGTCATAGACATTCTTTCGGGCACCTCCGCGGGCGGAATTAATGCCGTTTATCTTGCAAAGGCGCTGGCAAACGGACAATCAATCGAGGGGCTGAAAGATATATGGCTCGACCAAGGCGATATAACAAAGCTCATCAACGATAGAAAATCGGAAGTTCCCGGACTGGGCACGCAAAACCCGCCATTGTCCCTGCTCAATAGCCAGCGGATGTATTTTCACCTGCTCAAAGCGCTGCATGAAATGGAATCAGGCGGGACGGTCCCCGTTTCCAATGAGCTATCACCCTTTGTGAACGAACTCGACTTGTTCATCACCGCTACAGACATCCGTGGTTTGACGGTGGACCTGCCGGTAGCAAATGCCCATGTTCGCGAGTCGCGGTTTCGGAATATTTTCCGCTTCCATTATTCGACGCGGGATGCAGCGGGGAAGGAAACTGAGTCTGAAACCGAAAAAGTGTACAGCAATGATTTCGAAAAAGGCAACAATCCCTTTCTGGCTTATGTTGCCCGCTGCACATCGTCATTTCCGTTTGCCTTCGAGCCCATGCAGTTGGAGGATATTAAAAGCACCCTTCAGACAAAGGAATTTGAAGAGTACAAGTACAAACCTGAAAAATGGTCTGCTTTTTACAAGGACTACGAGAAGGCGGGGGACGATTTTCCAAGGCGTTCCTTTGGCGATGGGGGGTATCTGGATAACAAGCCGTTTAGCTACGCCACCGAGGCGCTGCTTCGCCGCCGCGCCGACCAGCTAATCGACCGCAAGCTGATCTATATCGACCCCTCGCCGGAATATCCTCAAAATGTTGACGCCAGCGAAAAGCCGGACGCATTCCAAAATGTAATGGCTGCGCTGCTTTCCATTCCACGGTATGAACCTATTCGTGAGGACCTGGAAAAGGTTGTTGAACGCAACCAGTTGATCCAGCGTGTAAACCGCATCATTGGAAGCATCAACCTTGTCTCTGTTTTGGATAAACGGGATGTCAAAGGCTGGCAAAGCGACCCCAAAGGCTGGGCGGAAAAATATTTCGATAATGAACTGCTCGAATGGTTCGGCGTCAGTTATGCCACATACCATCAGTTAAGAGTGTCATGCATCATGGAAGATTGGAAGTCCGCCATCCTGCGCGCCTGGAATTGGGCGGAGACTGGAAAACAGGCTGAAAATCTGGGAGCCCTTCTGGAGGGTTGGCGACATGACCGTTACGCCACAGATCCTCAATTAAGCAAAACTCACAGGTCTGAAAACGATATTCTCTTCCGCCTGGATTCAACCTGGCGAATGCGCCGTCTGCTTTTCCTGCAAAACATCATCAACAAACTGCTGAGGGCTGTTTATTCCTTCGACGGACGTATCAGCCTTGACGAGCAGGAGGAAATACTGGAAGAGGCGGGACAAATCATCAAGGCCAGCGGTCTCAAGCTGGACTTCGCAAAACTTGACCGGGACAAAGCCATCACTGAATTAACTGAAATCAAGAAGAGGATCAATGATGCATACGGGTATTTACGCGCGCGCGGACGGAGGCTTCGTTCTCAATCGCTGCTCGAAAAACCACAGAGCGATGAACAACTTCAGGTTTATGTGAATGAGCTGTCAGGATTGAAAAAATATCTTGAAGAGCCAAGTGGCGGCGCAGGACAAACCCGCCTTGATGAACTGGCTGGGGCTTTGGAATCTACCTCCGCGAACAAAACAAAACTGAAAGAGGCGTTCGATAGGATTGAGAGGTTAAGCTGCGCTCTTTCGGAACATCTTCCCAACCCCAAGCGCACGGGATATATCTGCCAGAGTTTGTCACTGGTCAGCCGCAAAGTAAGGTCGGCGCTTGGCAGCAAGCCGTTCAAAAAAGGGAAAAAGGATACCCGCACTCCACTGCAAAAGTGCCTCTCCTACTATCACGACCGTTTTGAATATTACGATATGTTGATTTTCCCCGTTTATTATGGAACAGGCGTGGAGGAGTCGGATGAAGTGGAGATCATCCGCATCAGTCCGAAGGATGCGACCAATTTATTCAACGAAAACAAAAAAGGCGAAAAGAAACTGGCCGGGACGGCTCTTGCCAATTTCGGCGCGTTCTTCGACAGGGAATGGCGTGAGAATGACATGATGTGGGGGCGGCTCGACAGTGCCGAGTCTTTGGTCAAGGCTGTGCAGAGGGGAGACACGGACCGGGATGAATTAATCGAAGAACTTCACCGCGCCATCCTTCAGGATGAATTGACATCGCGGGACGAGGCAAGAATCTTCCAGGCAAAGACCGAAGTGGAAAGAAAGACTGCGGAGAAATCGGTTGCCGGAAAATACAAATCCCGCTATGGGTTGAAAGACGAGCAGGCTGAATCACTGTACAAGGCAATCCACCGTTTATCAAATCCTGAAAAGATAACGGAAAATTTCAGAAGCGGCTATTTTATCGACCGGGAATTTTCACCACGGGATACCATGCTAGTCAGCACACGCGCCTTGCAAGTTCTTGGAACTCTTTTGAACGGACTTTCGGGCAGTCACAAGGCCTTTTCCACGCCTGCCAAATGGATCACATCGGCAGGCGGTATTCTTTCCGGAATTTTGGCGGTCGCGCTTCCCAATTCCCTGGGCAACTTTTTATTTGCAGGGTACTGGGTTTGGTTATTGTATGTTTTCGAAATTCTGTTGGGACTTGCGGGCTGGTTGTTTGGCGCCAAAGATGTACAACAAATTGGGATTTACTCGTTTGCCATAACGTTCGTTGCCCACCTTCTGCTTACCCTAATTAACAAATGGCTGGACAAACGTCTTCCCAGTGGCATCATACGCGCGCTGGTTTCGGTTCTGTCCGTCTTGTTAGTGCTCGGCGCTTTGTTCGTTATGTATATTGGCTTGTTGGACTTGGGAATTTTCAAGATGCCCGAAGGGTTGATGGGTGAATGGCTCAGCCAAATAACCACATAGCCCCTAAAACAGAGTGGTCTGTTGGGGTGCTCTTCTGCCGTCCAGCAGAATAAACGGGGCGGCGCGTTCCGCAACAATCCCTAATTTTCGCAGAACAGACAAGTCGCGTAAGCGGCTTGTCTTTCTTGCGCGAAGGATTGCGTCGGCGCCTTTCAAGCCAATGCCCGGTACGCGAATCAAATCACGTTTGTCTGCTTTGTTGATCTCGATGGGCTGTTCCCGCAAATACATCTGCGCCCTCGCCTGTTTGGGATCGGTGTGGAGCGGCAGGTTGCTTTCGTGGGTAAATGGCAGGTCTTCGAGGTCGAAGCCGTAATCGCGCAACAAAAACGAAGCTTGATATAAACGATGCTCGCGCATGGGGTCGGTGGGTGGTTTATTTTCAAACGGCGTATCTTGAATGGGATTGAACGCTGAAAAATATGCCCGCTTCAATCTCACATTTTTGTTCAACCAGGCTGTGGCAGTCAATAGTTCAAGGTCGCTTTCATCGGAGCCGCCCGCCACAAACTGGGTGACAGTCGAAGGAGCATGTCCTTTCCAAAATTTATAGGCGGGGATCGTGCTACGGAATTCCTCCACCCATTTCAACGGCTCCAGTAACTCTTCGAAAAACATTTTACGTGGCGCAAGCCTGGCGAGGCGCTCGGTGTTAGGCGCTTCCAAGTTGATGGAGACGCGGTCCGCGAGTTGCATGGCGCGATAGACTTGATCCTTCTCCGCGCCCGGCATGATCTTCAAATGGATATATCCACGATATTGATATTTCCCGCGCAGGATTTCAGCGGTGGCGATGAGCTTATCTTGAGTCCGCGCGCCGCCGCCCGCCAGCCCCGAGCTGAGGAACATGCCTTCGGCCATTTTCGCCGCCGACAGTTTCGCAAACAGACTCGCAAATTCATCAGGCTTGAACGTAGCACGGCGGAAATCACGCCCAGCCCGGAAGGGACAGTAGAAACAATCGCGCTCACAAACTGAAGAAAGAAGAGTCTTGAGCAGCATGATACGCTGTCCGTTGGGGAGTTGGGCGGGGTGGACAAATGTCTGGTCGCGCTCCTTCGGACTGAAACAGCTTGGGGTGGCGTGTGGCTGGACAGGTTCGCCATCCGCCTCGAAACACATCTGAGAAGTTAATAGCCTAAGAGTGTCGGCAGAGTCCATAAACCCGATTATAGAACATATTTTCTATTCACGCAAGTGCAATTTTGTGCGATAATGCGCTCAATTTAGCGCCGAAATACTTCAAAATCTTTCATAATATTTCAAGTGATCAAGATTATTTTTCAACGCTAATGTTTTTTTAACTTTCATCATTCCCACAGGTCCGGGGAAGGGGAAGAAGGAGGCTTATCGCGTATCGCTGTGTTCGCTTTCCGTTCTTTGTTTCTGTTCATCGTATTGTCCAAACTATTTCACAAGGAGTATTGACGCATGAGCAAGAAAGAACAATTGTCCCGCGAAGACCAAATTCAGCAGGATATGAAAGAACTTCACAAACTGGGTTACGCCCAGCAGCTGTTCCGCGAGATGGGTGGGTTTTCAAATTTCGCCATCTCATTTTCCATCATCTCCATTTTGACCGGCGCGATGTTGTTGTTTGGTTACGGCCTCAAGTTTGCCGGACCCATCATCAACACAGTCGGCTGGCCTGTGGTTAGTGTATTCACCCTGTGCATTGCGGCCTCCATGGCTGAGATCGCTTCCTCATACCCCACCGCCGGAGGCTTGTACTTTTGGGCTTCAAAGTTGGGCGGCGTGGGCTGGGGTTGGGTGACCGCATGGATGAACATGGTCGGCCAGATTACCATTACCGCTGGCATCAACATCGGCGCGGCGATCTATGGCATGGGCTTGATTACCCGAATGTTTGGCTTGGACCCGGCTGCTCCGGCTTTGGGCGGCTTGTTCGGCTGGACACTCAGCAGTTGGGGCTTCTACATCTTCGTTATGATCTTGATCATGATTCCCCAAGTGTTGATCAACGTCTACGGCATCAAGTTGACCGCCATGTTGAACGACTTTAGCGTCTACTGGCACATCGGCGGCGTGTTGATTATTGCCCTTTTACTTACTATCTTCGGCAAGAATCACCAGCCACTTTCATTTGTGTTTCAGGCGGTCAATACCGTGAACCCGTTGGATGCCGCCTCGGCAACCTTCGCAGATGGGACGACTGGACCAGCCCTGGTATTTGGCACCGCGGTGATGAAATCACCGTTCTTCGCCATCTTCCCGGGAATGGTCAATCTATACAAAGTGGCGCCCTATGCTCTGGTGTTCACACTTGCATTCCTCCAGGCTCAATGGACCTACACCGGCTATGATGCCTCCGCCCACGTTGCGGAAGAGACCGTGATGGCGCGCTTGAACAGCGCCTGGGGTGTGTTCCTTTCGGTGGCCGTATCTGCTATTGTCGGTTACATCGTACTGATGGCATTCACATTCAACATTCCCGACATTGCCGCCACAGCCAGCGACCCGTACCCAGTGCTTTACATCGCCTATCAAGGCTTGTCCACATTCTTCGCCAACATCGTCGCCATCATCGTCTTTGGCGGTATGTGGTTGTGCGGTCTCTCCACCGTCACCAGCATGAGCCGCATGTTCTTTGCCTTTGCACGCGATGACGGCATGCCCTTCTCCTCGGCGTTCCGCTTCATTCACCCCAGACTGCGCACACCGGTCAAGTCCATCCTCATCACCAGCGTGCTCGCAGTTTTGACCTGCGTGTACTCCGCAGCCTACTTCGTTGTGACATCCATTTCGACCATTACGTTGTACATTGCCTACAACATTCCGGTCTTCCTGAATGTTCGCAACAAACTGTCGAAGAAGGGTGTGTACACCACCAAAGAAACTGCCCCCTGGAACCTCGGCAGTTGGGGTCCAGTCCTCAATATCATTGCTGTGGTTTACACGGTCTTCATCTGCATCCTGTTCATTCTCCCTCCCAATGAACTGGTGCTGTGGACCATGGTTATCTTTGGCGTTATCCTCGCAATCTATTGGTTCGGTTACGCCAAAGCCAACTTCAAGGGGCCGAAAGCGGCCGACGAAGCCGAACTCCGCCGCATCGAAGCCGACATGGCTGCAGCCGCCAAAGGCAAAGGCGACGATTAATTTCCCCTCTCTTTTGCAAGATAGACAAGCAAGTTAGTTAGATAGAACAGCCCTCCCGTTTGGAAATGGGAGGGCTGTTTTTTTTACGAAACAGGATAAAATCCAATCGTGGTCGCACCCTAAAACTGAAACGAGAGAATCCATGCACGAAATACCCTTACTTATTAATATTGCCGTAGCCCTGGTTGTTGCATTCCTTGGCGGTTTACTTGCACGCCGTCTGGGGCTGCCAACGATCATCGGTTATTTGCTCGCAGGAATTGTCATAGGACCTTTCACTCCCGGCTTTGTTGGCGACACGGAAACCATCAGCCAACTCGCAGAGTTAGGGGTGATCTTTTTGATGTTCGGTGTGGGGCTGCACTTCTCGCTCAATGATTTGTGGAAGGTGCGCGCAATTGCAGTTCCCGGCGCATTAGGTCAAATGACACTTGCCACTCTCATGGGACTGGGAATCAGTCAAGTATGGGGATGGACACCGATATCAGGAATTGTCCTGGGATTGGCAATATCGATTGCCAGTACAGTAGTCCTGCTGCGCGGCTTGATGGACAATGGACTGTTGAACACGATACATGGACAGGCAGCGGTTGGATGGCTGGTTTTGGAAGATTTGGCCACAGTCTTGATTCTAGTTTTGATGCCAACCCTTGCAAACATCTCCAATGGATTGGACTGGGCGGAATTTGGACTAACCTTGCTGAAAGCCGCGGCTTTTGTCATACTGGTTTTCTTCGTTGGGAAAAGGCTGATTCCCTGGGTATTGATGCAGATCGCCCATACACGGTCTCGCGAGCTTTTCATTCTTGCCATCCTGGCGATTACACTTGGTACTGCTATTGGCGCGGCGGAAATATTCGGCGTTTCGTTGGCATTGGGCGCATTTGTGGCAGGAGTGGTCATTAGCGAATCACCGCTTAGCCACCAGGTAGGCGCGGATGTCTTTCCGTTTCGGGAGGCCTTTGCCATCCTATTCTTTGTCTCCATTGGGATGCTTGTGAATCCCATCTATCTGATTTCCAACATTGGACAAATCCTGATCTTGACCACCCTGATCATAATCGGCAAGCCGCTAACAACGTTGTTGATGGGTTTTATTTTCCCCTGGCCGGCCCGCACAACATTGGTGATCGCTGCCGGGCTGAGTCAGATCGGTGAATTCTCCTTCATCCTCGGTCAGGCAGGCGTTGTCCTGGGTTTGATCGACCAGAACCAGTATTCGATGATACTGGCTGGCGCACTCATCTCCATTATGTTAAATCCGGCAATGTTCCGCCTCGTCAACCCCGCGGAAAAATATTTCCAGCGGCATCCCAAACTTTGGGGAACCTTCGACCGTCACACTCCGCTGCCACCGCCGGTGGATGAAACCATCAAAGACCACGTTGTGATCGTCGGGTATGGACGAGTGGGACGTCACATTGTCAGCTTGCTCAAGGAAATGAAAATTCACCATCTTGTAGTGGAATCAGATACGGAGAGGATAAACGAATTAGGAGCAAGCGGAATCCCCGTTCTATTTGGAGACGCGGCCAACTCGGAAGTCCTCACTCATGCCGGGTTGGAACGCGCCCGGGCGTTGGTTGTGGCTGGTCCCGATGAAGACGCCAGCGCTTTGGTCGTAACCACTGCACGCGACCTGGCCCCCGAACTGCCGATTGTTGCTCGTGCGACAACCGAGGAGGGAATCAAACGACTTGCTGAATTTGGCGCCCAGGATGTGATCCACCCTGAATTGGAGGGCGGATTGGAGATCGTGAGACATGCCCTGATGAAATTGGGATTCCCATTTCAGGAAATTTCCCGCTATACCGACGCAGTCCGGCACGATCATTACAATCTGCAAATCGATACCGAAGAGGAGCATCGCATGCTCCGCGAGTTAATCAATGCGGCAAACAGCATTGAGATAAGATGGTTTCGCGTGCCGGAAGGAAGTCCGCTCATTGGCCAAAGCCTTGGGCAGGCAAATTTGAGAACAAGAACCGGGGCGTCGATTGTGGCAATTCTGCGAGGCGACCAAATAATGGCGAATCCCAAATCTGCCACAGTTTTTCAGAAAGGTGACCGGGTTGGGATGATTGGTGATGAAGAGGAAATAAAAACTGCGGAGAGTTTTATTAATTCTTCAGGCACAAGCAATCAGGTTGTCGGTCCTGAAATCTATGATTAAAACAATCCGGGTGATGATCACCTGAAATGCTGCCGAAAATAAAATGCCCCACCCAGGGTGAGGGGGGCACCCTAAGTGAGGCAAATGTATTTTGACACAAAACCAAATAAAAGGCAAGTATATTTTTCCGAAAAAGAAATTTCAATTATGCAAGGTTCGGGATATATAGCTCATGACACAAATATTCGACATCGCAGTCATCGGGGCAGGGGTGGTGGGGGCTGCCATTGCGCGCGAACTTTCCCGTTATCATTTGAAAATCGCCCTCGTTGAAACAAATCCAGATGTGGGCATGGGCACGTCGAAAGCCAGCACCGCCATCTGGCATACCGGCTTTGATGCAAAACCCGGCACACTCGAAGCCATGCTCATGCGCCGCAATTACGCGCTCATGGAAAAATATATGCGAGAGGCGAATATCGCCCACGAAAAGCCGGGCGCAATTCTGATTGCATGGAATCAGGAGCAATTGGATTCCCTGCCCGCATTGGAAAAGAAGGCACACGAAAACGGTGTGCTGGATGTGAGAATCATTTCAGCGGATGAAGTCTACCGCCTCGAGCCAAACGTCAACAAAGGAGCGCTGGGTGGGCTGTTGGTCCCAGGCGAGGGAATTCTTTGCACCTTTTCGGTCCCGCTGGCCTTTGCAACCCAGGCGGTCTTGAACGGCGTTGAGTTGTTTCTAAATTTTCGGGTGGAAAGCGTTCAACCACATACGGCGGACAACGGATTATCATGGTCTATGGTCAATGGCCTATCGTCTGAAGTCATTCATGCCCGCTACATCGTCAACGCGGCGGGATTGAATTCGGACGAGGTCAACACTCAGTTTGGTCATACCAACTTCACGATCACGCCACGGCGCGGACAATTGATCGTCTACGACAAGCTGTCCCGTTCGTTGATCAATCATATGTTACTGCCCGTACCCACGTCCAAAACCAAGGGCGTGATGATCAGTCCCACCGTGTTTGGGAACTTGCTGTTGGGTCCCACCGCTGAAGACTTGCCTGCTTCGCAAAAGTCCGCCGTGCAGACAACCGCCGAGGGACTTGAACTTCTGCTTGGCAAGGGACGCGCCATCCTGCCGCAATTGCTGGACGAGGAAGTGACCGCGATGTATGCGGGTCTGCGCGCCGCAACGGAGCACAGCGATTATCAAATCGACATGCGCGCCGAACAACGTTACCTGTGTGTAGGCGGAATCCGCTCGACAGGTGTTTCGGCGGCGATGGGTATTGCCAAATATGCAGTAGAGTTGTTGAGTGGTGCTGGTCTGGAATTCAAATTAAAGGATGAGTTCAAGCCTGTGCGGATGCCGACCCTCGGTCAGGCAAGTATTCGTCCACACCAGAATGCGGAGATGATCGCGCAGAATCCTCAGTATGCGGAGATGGTCTGCCACTGTGAACGGGTCTCACGCGGCGAATTGAATGACGCCATGAACAGTCCCATCCCGCCGACCACCTTGGATGGGTTACGCCGGCGCACCCGCGCCTCACTCGGAAGATGTCAGGGATTCAATTGCCACGCGGCCTTGGAAATGTCATTGCAAGGACAGCGCTCTTCTGTCCGAAGCAATCCAAAGTCGGTAGAGATTGCTTCGTCGCAACGAACGCTCCTCGCAATGACATACGATGTTTTGATCGTCGGCGCGGGACCTGCCGGGCTTTCCGCCGCCATCGAATTGAAGAAGCAGGGAATCAAAGACATTCTCGTCGTTGACCGAGAGCCCGAAGCGGGCGGAATGCCGCGTTTTTGCAATCACATCGGCTTTGGTATTGCCGACTTGTGGCGTCTGTACACGGGCCCGGGCTACGCAAGATATTACCGTGAACTGGCGGAAAAGTATGACGTGGAGATCCGCACATCCACCACGATTACAGGCTGGAATTGCGAGAACGCGTCGCACCAGACTCGGTTAGAAAATCTTCTTCCGTTTGGGACGCCGCGCCACCTCACTTTCACTTCACCAAGCGGTTTGGGCGAAATCCAAGCGAAGGCAATTTTGCTGGCAACTGGTATTCGTGAACGTCCACGTTCTGCGCGCATGATTCCCGGCACACGCCCGCAGGGAGTTTATACCACAGGTTCGCTGCAAAGATTTATTCATCAGGAGGGTTTGCCCATCGGCAAACGTGCGGTCATTGTCGGTGCCGACCTGGCGGGGCTTTCCTCGCTGATGACTCTCGTGGGCGCGGGAGTCAAATGTCTGGCGATGATCACTGAAGAAGCGACCCACCAAATCGAATTCCCATATTTGATGGTAAAGTGGGCACTGGTTGATATACTCACGCGGACTCCATTGATAACAAATGCTCAGGTGACGAATATCTTCGGTCACAAGCGATTGGAAGGGATCGAAGTCACGCAAGACTCAAAAGTCTCTACCATCGAATGTGACTCGGTTATCTTCACCGGCAATTGGATTTCAGAAAACGAACTGGCTCGACTCGGTGGTCTAGAAATCGATCCGCTTACGAAAGTGCCGAAGATCAATGCCGGATTCCGCTCATCGGTGGACGGCGTTTTCGTGGCAGGCAACTTGTTGCGCGGAGGAAAATCCGTTTACACCGCCGATAAATGCGTGATTGAAGGAGCGCAAGCAGGCAGGGCGATTGCCGAGTTCCTAAAATAAGGAATAATGTCACTTGGACATGAAAAGGAGAATGACTATACTGGTTGAAATTATATTTGTGTGAGACCCTAAAGGTTTAGGAAACCCCTAGGGTCTGCCATTACTTTAGAGGAGGCAGTCATGTGTGAGTTTTGCACCCAGCACGGAGAGGGGAAAAAATGGTACCTGAAGATGGAGAATTACTCCAGGGATTTGCTCAACCAAAAACAGAGGCGTAAATATTCTGCTGAATTTCTCAACGACTTCCATGCTCGCGTCCCCAAAAGCATGAAACAACTCGATCAAGTCCGCCGCACTCCGCTGATGAAGCTGGTCAAGCCGGTTTTGATTCACAACCAAAAGCAGGACCACTACGGGCAGGTTGTCCCCATGGAGGATGTGGAAAAAATCTTCGAGATGGTGGATGGCGCGGTGCGACTTCCCTGCGTCTGCCGTCGCGTCACGACTGGAAACATGAATGCCCGCTACTGTTACGGTTTGACTCTCGACAAGCAGTTGATGGATTCGCTCGATGATTCATTCAGTCTCGAAACACTCTCAAGGGAAGAGGCGCTTGATTCGATCCGCAAGCTGGATAAAGAAGGCCTTGTTCACTCGGTGTGGACCTTCAAGACGCCCTTCATTGGTGGGCTATGTAACTGCGACCAGGATTGCATGGCGTATCGCATTACTCACGCCCGCAGGGATTACCCCGTCATGTTCCGCGCGGAATGGGTTGCAACTGTGTCATTGGATTCATGCAACGGTTGTCGCCTGTGCATGAGGCAATGCCAGTACGGCGCGATCCGCTATTCGTCAAACGACAAAAAGGTGATGATCGATCCAACCGCCTGTTACGGTTGCGGGGTTTGCCGCGCCAGTTGCAACAAGGATGCCATCACCCTGTATCCGCGCGAGATGGTCAAAGAGGCGGCAGGAGTGTGGTGAAATAAGCTACGGGATATGCAAACCGTAGTGAACCATTCCATATACCATTAGCCGATAGACGCCAGCCGCGACAAGAGCCGTGGCTGGAATGGTTAATATCCATGCCAAGATAATGTCCTTGGCAGTTCCCCAGCGGACCTTGTTGGCCCGTTCCGCCGCACCGACTCCCATGATGGCGGTGTTGATAACCTGAGTGGCGCTGACGGGTCCGCCGATGAGGGATGCGCCGATGACAGTGATGGCAGATGTGAGTTGCGTGGAAAAACCGTCCACCGGGCGGATCTTGTAAAAACTGCCGCCAGGCTTGCGGATCAACAGCCAGCCACCAACCAATGTGCCAAAAGTGAGCGCGCCTGCACAGATTGCCACCACCCAAAGCTGAACCTCGAAAGACTTGAGATATCCACCTGCCACCAACGCCAAGGTAATGATGCCCATCGTCTTTTGACCGTCGTTGCTGCCGTGACTCAATCCCAGCGCAAGGGCAGTGACGATCTGGGACTTTTTGAAGAATCGATTGATGCGGGGGGAGGAATCCACGCACAGGGCGAGGATGATTTTCAATGCTATAAACCCAAAAATGAATCCTATGATGGGTGAGGCGAAGAGCGAGATCAGGATTTTCAACAATCCACCCGTCTGAATTGTGTGTGCGCCCGCCCCCGCCGATACAGCGCCGACAATCCCACCGATCAACGCATGGGACGAACTGCTGGGGATTTTCAATTTCCATGTAAATAAATTCCAAATCACGGCGCTGACCAGCGCCACCAGAATCACCCGTAAACTGATGGTATTTGGGTCGGCAAGCCCACGCCCCATGGCGCTCGCCACAGCGGATCCAAAAATAAATGGTCCCGAAAACTCGGCCAAAATCGTGACTCCCAATGCCACTCGCGGTGAATACGCGCGCGAAGAGACTATGGTCGAGACCACATTGCGCGAATCGTGCATGCCATTAAGAAAACCGAATAGCAGTGATAGACCTATGATGGCGAGAATAATTGGTGGCATTCTTATTTCTTGTCGGAAGTCCGCAATTTTACACCAAGGAAATGAAAATGCCCTCATAAGTTTATGAGGGCACGAGATTAATGGCATGCGGGTGAAAAATTTTCCCTCAGAATAATTTACTTTACAAAAGAATATACAAACTGCCCAAACATAAACAAAAACGGGACAAGCGCCAGTCCAACCCCTGTGCGCGAAAGGTTCTTTGAGTCATTCTTACGCGTATGACCAATCACGCCCAGGGCAATTGTCGCCTGAGTCAAAACACAGTAGAGCAGTGCGGTCAAATTATTTAATTGGCTGAATGTTTCCTGCGAGATATTCAAGGTGGCAGCGCCATAATTTGCCCCTAAGGACAAATCACAGAGGATGCCTGAGATCAAGGCGGCGAGTCCAAAATGGGTTTTCCTTGCCGGTTTGGTGAACATAAAGGGATTATAAACGAGTTGGCGCCCTCATCACTTGGCATTATTCATATTGCAAGGCTTCCAGGATTCTGACACGAGCAGCACGAATTGCAGGCGGGATGGCTGCAAATTGGGAAACAATAATTGCCATAACAAGGCTGACGGTGATTCCCTCCGGAGGAAGGATAAAAGTGAGTTGGTAACCGGACATGGTTGTCATTCCAATAAACAGAATTCTTGCCAAAATAACACCAGTTCCAAGCCCCAATAATCCACCAATCACACCCATTACTGCCGCCTCGGCCAGCACCATACTGGTGATTTGTGTGCGCGTTGTCCCTATGGCGCGTAACATGCCAATTTCCCGCGTCCGTTCGATGACACTCATGGTGAGTGTATTTACGATCCCAAGAGACCCGACGATAATGGAAATAAGCGCCATTACGTCAAACATACTGAATGCCTGATCCATAAGCGTCACAACACGTTCTCGAATGGACTCGTTGGAAATCAAATTAAGGTGATAGCGTTTACCATACAGTTTGTCAATGCGGTCCTGGACTTGCTTCGCAGAGTATCCTGCCCCAACCTTTACCAGGAATGTGCTTGCATCCTTGAGGTGAAAGTATTGCCGCATGGTTTCCCAGCCGCCCTGCACGACCAGTCCCTGGTTGTAAAAATCCACAACGATGCCCACCACCTGAAAATCCTTGTACCCGTGGCGGGTTTTTAAAGTAATGCTGTCGCCAATCTCAAGGTCATATTTTTCAGACAGAACACTCGAAATGAAAATAGTCCGTCCATTGGCCAGTTGGTTGATTGCCTGCTCGGGGTTGACCTGCTTACCGCTGAAGACAAAATTAGTGACCCGCGTATAGGCTGCCACATCCATTGCCATAAAGGTTATCGATTCGGTTTCCCCAGTGGATGTTTTCCAATCAACTTCAAAGTAGCGGATGGGCGTCACAGCATGGACACCCTCCACCGTCTGAATCCGTTTTTCCAAATCGCTCCTCAAGCGCACATTGGACGTGATGTAAATGTCGCCTCCCAGATAGGCATTGATCCATGTGCGCAGGTCGCCCGCAAAAGATTCTGTCATCCCGCGCACCATGATCACCATGGCAACACCAACCATCAGCGCGGCAACCGTCAAGGTTGTCCGCAGGCGTGAGCGTTGTATGTTTCGGCTCCCCAGACTCCCGCTTGCTCCATAGATCAACTTCAGGATCGGACGGGACAGCCATTCCCAAACTCCCACCGTGACCGGAATTAGGAGGGTGGCACCCGTAAACAACCCAAAAACGGTCAAACTTCCCAATCGAAATTGAACATCGTAGGGGAAAGGGTTGATGATCAACAAAGCAATCGAACCGCCAATCAGGAGGATGCCAAATATCCATCCATTGCGGATAAGCCATCCTTCCTTGAACTTCCCCCGTACGCGCAATGCTTCAATGGGTGAAATGCGGCCTGCCTGCCAGGCGGGTATGCCTGCGGCAAGAAAAGTAACACCGACACCCAGCAAAAAGCTGAACAGGGTATCAATGGGCGACACATTTACGCTGCCTATCTTCTGGTTGAGGATGACTTCCATCAGGCGGGTCAGACTCTGCGAAAGGAGAATGCCAAGCCCCACTCCCAGCCCGGCGCCGACCACGCCGAGGATTGCCGCTTCGATAAAAACCTGCGTCATTACCTGACCGCGAGTCATTCCAATGGTGCGTAACATGCCAAATTCGCGTGTCTTTTCGACGACGGTCATTGCAAAGGCGTTGTAGATAAGGAATGCGCCGACAAACAAGGCGATGCCGCTCATGAAGTTGAGGCCGATCTGATAATTTTGAAGCATCTGAGTCATCCGCTCGCCCTGGCCGGATGGATATGTGACGGAATATTTTTCCCCAAGCCGGTCTTGTAATCCCGCCCGCAGAACGGATAACTCGGACGTGCCGGGGTTGGGATTGTCCGGCACAATGTCAATTTGATCTATCTCATCTCCGCGATCGAAAATCTCCTGGGCGGTTATGATGGGAATTACCCCAAATGACCCGTTGTTTGTTTGTCCGGGCCCTTCGCGGTCGATCAATCCCACCACCTTCAGTTCCTTGGACCCATTTGGAGTGACAATTTTGATCAAATCTCCAACGGCGATTTCCTCTTCATCGGCGTAACTCTTGACAAGCACAACTTCCCGTTTTTTCAGGTCCGTTGAAAGAAACCGGCCTTCCACGAGTTTATATTCTCTTATCTGTGTTTCTAGGGCGGGGTCAATGCCGTGGAGCAGAAGCCCACCCTGCCCGGTGCCAAAGAGACCGATGTCGAGTTCCTGTGACGAGGAATTGT
Organism: Anaerolineales bacterium; assembly: GCA_030834895.1. Taxonomy (GTDB): domain Bacteria; phylum Chloroflexota; class Anaerolineae; order Anaerolineales; family Villigracilaceae; genus Villigracilis. The sequence continues at coordinate 521,575 of JAUQXA010000024.1, read as the reverse complement.
CTGCAAGATCGGTTTGTGATCGAACGATCGGACTGGCAAATCTTATTCCGTCCGTCTTCAAGACCGTTGCTACAACCTCCTCGGAAAAACCCTCCTCATCCACTGCCGAGGATGATAGGGTTAGTTTTGCCGACCCCGAGGTATTTTGAAATAAAATGGAAATCGACTCCAGTGCGGCCTGGTTGGTGGAGCGAATCGCCAGCAGTCCGGCAACCCCGAGCACAACCCCAAACGCGCTCAGGAAGAATCGCAGCGAGCGGGAACGAATGGAGCGAAATGTCAGCAACCGTGTAAGGCGCATGGCTATGATTCCAATTTTTCCATGGTGGACATAATGCCCCTCAACCTGTCGCCCAATTGCACTTCCGACAGCGGCTTGTATTCATAGACCACCACCCCGTCACGCAAAAAGATGACGCGGTCGGCGTATGCGGCCGCCTTGGCGTCATGTGTGACGACGATCACCGTCTGTTTCAATTCATTACAGGAACGGCGAAGAAGTTCCATGATGGAAGTGCCGGTTTTGGAATCCAGGTTGCCGGTTGGTTCATCTGCGAGCAGAATCGCGGGCTGCGTAATGAGCGCGCGGGCCACAGCAACGCGCTGTTGTTCACCGCCTGAGAGTTGATCCGGCTTGTGGTGACGTCGGTCCGCGAGCCCCACAAGTTCCAGCATGCTTATCAGGCGATCCTTATATTTGCGCGGGTCTTTTCCGTCGATGATGACAGGCAGGAGGATGTTCTCCTCCGCAGAAAGGGTGGGCAACAGATTGAAGAACTGAAACACAAACCCAACGTTGTGACGCCGCACCAGGGTGGCTTTGCGCTCCGAGAGTTTCGCCAACGGCTGGTCCGCCAGAATGACATTCCCTTCGGTTGGCACATCGAGTCCGCCCAGCAGGTGCAAGAGTGTCGACTTGCCACTGCCCGAAGGTCCCATGATGGCGATGAACTCCCCTTTCTCCACCTGAAAATCAACCCCTGCCAGAGCGTTAACAAGATGTTCGCCCATTTTGTATTCTTTGCGGATTTCTTTGGCTTCAAGAACTGGCATAAAATTCTCCTGGCGTTTCAGTGGAATGAATGATCACTTCCCCGGTATGCCCATTCACGGTCACCATGGTTCCATCCTGCAGTCGCATGGCGCCATCGGCGGAAACCACAGCAGGGATGTTATATTCACGGGCTACAATGGAACTGTGGGATAAAAGCCCGCCGGATTCTGATATCACCGCGCCGGCGCGGGCAAAGAGGGGAGTCCAGCCGACATCGGAATATGGGATGACGAGGACATCGCCTTGTTTCACCTTCGGGAAATCCTGTATTCCGCGCACAGATGCAACCTTACCTGTGTAATGTCCGATCGAGGTTGGGATGCCAATTAGTTTTTCGAGTGATGGATCCTGGACGGGAGGCGGTTCGTCGCCGTAAATAATGGGCGGTAGTGGAATGTCCCGATAGCGCTCGATATCCTTTTTATGTTGTTCAACGATGCATCGATAATCTGCCAAAGGCTCCCCGGCTACAGCGGCAATCCTTACTTCGGCATCCGTCAAATAAAAGATGTCTGAGGGATCGTCCAGCCATCCGCGCCGGACAAGTATTTTTCCAATCGCAAGGTAGTAATATCGGAACAACCCATATCCAAAGGTGTAAAGGGAACTGACTCGTTCTCGCAGATAACGAAACTCCCTCGCGCGGTGATACAGGGCGCGTGTCAGCACGCCTGTTTTGATATCGCCAAACTTGATTTTACGCCCTCCCTCCTCTTTTACCGGCACAAAATTTGCAATGAGTTGAATGACCATTTCAGGTGATTCACGCCACGGAGCGGACGAGAAATCGTTTCCGTTGTCACTCAAGTGTCCAAAACGGGCGATGAACTCGGCCACTCTGGATTGAAAATCTTCGAGACCGGGCAGGTTCTGAAAGTCTGCATAAGTTGCCGTGCGGATCCTCTCTTGAAGTTCCCCTGGAAACTCCATAAACCGGCGGCTCAAATCGTAGAGATAAGTCTTCGGGTCATATGCTTCGATCCCGGGATAGTCCTGCATGAGGTCGAAGTTACTGAAATCAACCCATAACTTTTTGAGCTGCGACTTCAAGCCGGAGCTAAACATCCCCATCAGAATAGGCCCGACGATGTTGTAATAAGCCACATTCTGGACAATATCGTGCAGACGGTCAATTTCATTCAACAACGCTTTTTCGGAAAGACCTTCCACCGAATGATAATCAAATCGTCTTAACTCATCCTCCAGTTGCGGCAGGGCTTTTCTCATCTTCGGGGCGAAGAACCATTTTTCAACCGCGAATTTCATCATGTTCGGCAGGCGCAGCATGGTCTTCGTGGTGGGCTTCATCGAAGGCTTTATCGCACCATCGGGCAGGACGTTCATCATCAACTCGACGGATTCTGCCGGCATGCCAACGTCTTCAAACACCTTCCCCAGCACACCCATGTTGAAATACACCCGATAGTAAAACGATCTTGCGAGTTCCTCGGGCCTTGCGCGGTTTTTTCCGATCATCTCAGTCATAAACCGGACCCACATGGTACAGACCAGCGGGATGTTCACCGAATCGATCAAGGGTTTGATGATACCCGGCAACATCTCCTTGGAAATATGATTGGAGTAGACATTGCGCTGGTTCAGTGTGGTGATCTCACGCGCCTGGAGGAGGTACAAGTCCTTTCCGTCATAGGCCCATTCGATGTCAACGTGCATCTTGAGCCTGCGGGTGATTTCCCGCGTTTTGTTTACAATCTCCTCGACAACCTGCAGGGGAAGGAAAACCGTCTCGGATTTTGCGAGCCAGTTTCCCCATTTGTTCACCCAGCGTGAGGGGGTGACTCCGCCCTGGACAAGCGCATCTCCAAATCCCTGAACGGCTTCGACTATCACTTCATCCGCACCGGTAACGGGATTTCGACTCAACGCCACGCCGGAAGCCTGCGAGGCGACCATCTCCTGGATAATAACCGCCATGGATAAATCCTGAATTGACAGTTGATTCTTTTCCAGATATGACCTGACGGAATGGGACTGGGTGGATGACCAGACCGACCAGACGGCTTGCAGCACCCCATCCACCCCGCGGACGTTCAGCACCGACTTGAACTGTCCGGCAAACGACCGATCAAGGCTGTCCTCGATATTCGCCGAGGAGCGGACCGCATAATTTTTACCGGGGTCCAACTTGCGTCCCAGTTCAGCACGAAGTTCCTCGACCAGAGAAACATCGTTATTCAGATAACGCTGATAAGCCTTCCAATCACATACATATCCAACGGGAATCCTGATTCCCATGTTGTGAAGCCGCCGCAGGTTCAATGCCTTATTACCGGCGGACGCGGGAAGCCTGTGCTTTTGGATGTTATATAGCAAGCCCATTATTCATCCGTATCACTTGATTTCAACCCTGAAGAATTCGGCAATTTTCAACATGCTTCGTCCCATGGGGTTTGATTTCAAATTGCCCAGCCCATATTCGATGTATTTTCCTTCGCGCTTATATTTTACTGCCGTTTTTATTTCAGGCACCATAGCCAGGATAAATAGTACATTCACAGCAACTGCATAAAGGATGTATTGGGTGTCACCGTCGGTACGCCACCAAAGCCAGGGAACGAGCAGCCAAAGCCACGAGAGGCTGGCAACAACCATATTGCGAAATACGATCATCCCCAGTAATAGGCCAGCCACCGGACATACCAACGCTGCCAGCCAATCGATAACGAGCAATCCACCTAGAACTGCTGAAAAACCAGAACCGCCGTGAAATTTATGGTAGACCGGCCAGATATGCCCCATCATCCCGGCAATCGCAGCGATCAGTGCATATGCAGGCTGTTCCGAGAAAATCAATTTGAAAAGGAGAGTGGGAATAAGAATTTTGAGAATGTCCAAAATGCTCACAACCATTCCAGCTTTGGGACCAAGCACCGAACTGACTGAGTTTGCCCCGATCGAAAGAACTTTATATCGATCTTCCGTCCCTTCCACAGGGATTTCGAAATTGGTTACATCTTTTCCCGGCGCCCAAAAACGCGTAACCAGGCGGGCAAAGGAAATGGATCCAATATGATACGTACCAACTGCGCTCAAGATTAGAATGTAAATGCTCATAATGGGGATCTCCAGGTTGATCAACGGCATTTGGCAATCTTCTCTATCATAGCCTGAATAGCCAGCGGATGATCGCCATACTGACCCACGTATTCCACCTGGATCTCTGCCGGTAAATTCGCCTTTGTCACAGCCGCAGGCACTTCGACATCGCTATGGATCGAATCGGCGCTGAGGGTTACAGCCAGCACCAATATTTTTTCGACGCCGCGCCCGGACAGTTCCGTTATCGATTTGGTGATGCTCGGTTCCTGGAATTCCATCCAGCCTGATACTACATGGTCAGGGAGATAACCATCTGCAATAAGCTTTTCACGGATGGCATCGCGATACAGACTTTCCTGTTTGTTCTGTTCAGGGTAGATCTGTTCCCATTCCGTGGGCTGACCATGGCCGACTAATAAAATGCCCACTTTGGATTTATCCATATCGTCAATCATCTCGTCCGCACGTTCGACAATGGAGGTTTGGAGTGGCTCCGAATCCCATAGTGTGCCCGTGTAGCAAACCTGCACACCAATAGCTTCGGGGTTGACACTTGCCACCATCTCCTGCCCGGCAACCGTATGGGTTGATTCGGTGATGAACACCGGCAGGATGATGATCTTGCTGGCGCCCTCATTAATTGCACGAATTGCCATTTCATCCGGTCGCGGGTTGCTATCGAGAAAGGCCAGATAGAACTCGCTGCCCCTGGCTTCCTCCTCGGGCATGGATCGTCTCAGGGTATCGAAGAACGCTTTGTGAAGTTTGTTGTGGGCGCTCCCACCTGCCTCAAAATATTCGCGGCGGACTGTGTTAAAGAAAAATGGGCGGAATAACCAGGGAACAAAAGGAACGTTATCATGATCCAGTTCGCGAATGGTCTCAATCCACGGTTGAGCGCTGTAACCGGGAGGCTCGCCGTGTGTAAAATACAGGATGGCTGTATGCCCGTCGCCGCCGTCTTTGCGCACAAGATCGGGCAATTCCCGCTTTTCCTCCTGCGCAAGGAATGCCGCATTTGCCGCCATATACCCGCTCACAAGCCCACCTACTAACAGCAGACCGGCAATTATAATTTCGCGCCCTTTGAAATTCATGATCAGGAGGAAAATAATACCCGCTAGCGAAAATACAAGAAAAACAGCATATAGTCCAATGTGGTCTGTAGGTTGTACCATATATTGGACTACGAAAAAGCCCCCAACAAAGGCAACGACAGCCAATAAAAACCACCGTAATGTAATCATCATGATTTCCTCCATTTACCTGGAATCCGCTACCATGAGAATTCAGATACGATCCTACTTCGGCTGTTGCAAAATATTATTTTTTTGGATTCTATCAGTCTCGATATTGCATGTAAAGGGACAAAATCAAATCAAAATATTTTCCATGCTGTACAAAAGATAAACATATGTTGTTGCGCATTTGATAGTCTGCTTAGATACTCTCTCCCCTTGTCCACGCGATCATGGGCTCAATTCTTTTCGAGAGGCGATAGCTGACATCCTCGAAGCCGAAGCGCGGCCAATAACGCGACGCCAAAAAGTTCGGACTGATCCAGTTGGTGTAGCAAATCTCGAAGCCGTCCTTGCGGGCATCATCCAATCCGCGCCAGGTGAGGACATTGGCAACGCCGCGTCCACGCGCCTTGGGGGTTGTGGCGGCAACGCTGAGGTAAACGGTCTTTGGCGCGGCAAGCATGTCAGTGTCATCTTCTTTTTTCTCGACGAAGCCCGCACAGCCAAACGCCTCATCCTTTTCGAGTGCCAGCCAGACCTTCCATTCCTGGTCATCGGCAAGCTCTGACCAGCCTTCCCTGAGCTCGGGATAATCTTCGGGGATGGTCGGATGCCAGTACGGCGGATTGGATAGCGCTTCCATGATGATATGCGAGAGGTTTCCAAGATGTTCGCTGTCGCCCTTCCCTGCGCGGCGGACTGTCACATCTGTGGGGTCGTCAACTTTTGGGATGTCGAGCGGCCGCAAATCAAGCATGGCGTCCACCCGCTCCTTGCCAAAGCCGATGTCGAACCAAGCCTGAATAATATCCACATCTGCCGCCGAGACATAAAGTCCGTGACTGAACACACCTGCCCTGACCCAGTCGTCGCCGAGATGAGCATACAGGTCTTGAAGGACGGTAGCGCTTTCGTCATCTGCAAGTGCGTAACCGGGCAGGTAAACGTATCCACAGCGTCCCCACGGCTGGACGACATGCTCACCAATCAAGTAACCAATCATCTGCCCATCGCGGAAGGCGGCATATCCGTGCTTGAGTTTCGCCTGCCACGTTGACCTGACTGCCCCCTCGGAAATCTGCGTCTCTTCAAAGCGGATGGGAAGCAAAGGAAAGTTCGCGCGGTTCCGTTTGTGACGCTGCGCAAGCAGTTGCCCTGCGCGGGGAATCATTTCTTCGGTAAAAGGTTTGATGTCAAGCTGCATTGGTTTCATCCTCTGAAAACAGGAATTTCCTCACCAATAACACACCGCCACCGAAGGCAATGCCTAAAATGCCTGTAATGCCGGGCAGAATCCACATCAACATACTGCTGCCAGCAGACTTGATCCGCGCGTCGAGCGGGCGTTCGGAATTGTACAGCACCGTGACCTGGTTGCCCCTTTCGTACTCCTGCGAGGAACTGCCTTCGCTCATCTGCATCTGACGGGTCTTTCCATCCGGGGCGGTGAACTGGACGACGGGGAAATAATAGTCGTTGTACACCCGATCCTGTTCGTTGATATACTCGCGGCGCTTGACCACATCCACCACCACGCCGTCGGCGCTTTGTTCCTTGCTCAATTTTTGGACGTTGAAGAACGAGGAGATGCCCGCGATCAACAGCATCAAAACCGCCACACCGGAGAATATCCAGAGGATGGTGTTCTCCATCGTCTTCGACTCCGCTTTCATCTCCTTGAATTCTTTGTCGAAGTTTTTGTTGAATTCCTCAAATTCCTTGTCAAACTCCTCGGAGGCTTGATCAAACTCCGAGGTATCGAGCATCGCTTCGAGCTTGCGCCGATCCTTCGGGTTGGTGACATCCTCCAGCGAGTCGTATGTTACGCCGTCCACTTCAAAGGAGACGGGCACATCATCTTCCCAGTTGACTGAATACTTCTTTGCCATGATTCTATTTTCCTTTTTCTAAAATGTAATCCCAGGTTGTGGTTAGGTGCCCGAAGCCGTGCTTCTGGACAATGGGTTTGCTCATGTCGCCCGCTTCAACCACCGCGTAGCGATAGCCACGAGCGCGGATTTCCTGTACCCGTGTCGCAAGGATGCTCGTGTACAAACCGCGCTTTCTGTGCTCAGGCAGGGTGGTACCTGCAAACAAGGTTGCGAAATGACCTTTCGGGAAATATGTCCAGCCGATGGAGGCGGGGACATTATCCACATAAGCGGCGTAAACGCTCAGATAGCCGAGGACTTCGAGATGACCGCCCAGCCTGCTGTTGACCCAGGTGTTGCTCCCGCCCCAGACCTTGTCCAAAACGAAGATAATGTCCTTGAGACCTTCAGGCTCGGTGATGCGGCGGATGTCGGCGGTGACAGGCTCCAGCAGTTGCACGGGTGCGTTTTCTACATCAAGGATCATCACGTCGCCCGCATCTTCATCGCGGAGAAAGCCATTGGATTTGAGGATTTCACCCGCGTTGGGCAGCGGATCGTGGTCATAGATTTTCCAGGTGAACGGTTGATTCATCGGAGCAAAATACGCCACTTCATTTTTGACGACGCTGTCGAGGCGCGCTTCGTCCGCATAGGTGTAGGAAACGAAGTTCATGCCGGGCGCTTCGCGGATAAAACGTACCACGTCCACGGTGACTTCCTTGCGCGCTTCGGGATATTCCACTTCCCGCCGCAGGTCATTGTCATAGAGTTTGAGGATTTCGGGTTTGTTCATCGATGTGTTTCCTTTGTCTACAAATATGGACTGGGGTGGTCTGTATTTTACCCGAATGAAAGAGGAATCCACCGTGCTATAATTCAACCATCGTCGAGACAGTTTTTCAGGACATGACTTGAGCATTCCTCTCAGGAGGGAAAATGCCAAAATCTTCAAAAACAAACAAGAACCATATTCGGGTTGGTGATGTGATTGGCAGCAACATCGTTATTGGTCACAATAACATCATAAACTTTTCTGAGGTAATCAAAGCTGCCTACGGACTCTTCACCATTCCAGCACCTGTCGCTGATTTCACAGGGCGTGAAAAAGAACTTGCCCAGTTAAAAAAGTCATTTTTACGCGGGGCGATTATCACAGGATTGAGTGGTGCGGGTGGAATCGGCAAGACCGAGCTGGCCCGCAAACTGGCGCATGACATTGCAGAGAATTTCCCTGATGCCCAAATAAATATTGACTTGCAAGGCACATCCGAAAAACCGTTATCTTCTGATGATGCAATGCGACGCTTGTTAGAGCCTTTTTTTATAGGGCAAAAACTCCCTGATGATGAGTACCAGTTGAAAGGCTTATACCACCAAACTTTTGGCAGAAAAAAGATACTCCTCCTCCTTGATAACGCCGCAAATGCTACTCAAATACGCCCATTAATTCCATCTGCCCCTTCAGCGGCAATCATTACCTCACGCCAACATTTCAGCCTTACAGAGTTTGGGTTGCATGAGCCCTTGCGTTTGGATGTGCTTTCTCCCCAAAAAGCACGTGATTTTTTGCGTAGTTCTTCGCCTAAGATAAAAGATTCTCCCGTCGAGGAAATCAATGAGCTTGCCAAACTCTGTGGATATCTGCCTCTAGCCTTGCGTGTTGTGATTTCTCTGCTGAATGATCGCCCTGATTGGATGACCGGACACTTAGTTAAACGGCTTGCAGACGAGCGTACGCGTTTACAACAGTTAAAGCGAGAAGACGATGTTAATCTAGATGTGGAATCGGCTCTCAGTCTCTCGTATAAATTGCTTAGTGACAACTTAAAAAAAAGATTCCGTGAATTGGGCATTTTCACAGCCTCATTTGTGAAAATTTCAGCAAAAGAAGTATTAAAAATTGAAGATGACAATGAGCTAGATGATATTTTTGGAAAATTGATTGGGCGCAACTTGTTATCTTACCAAAAGTCGCAAGAAATCATAGAAGACCAATATTCCATGCATGACTTGACACGCTTGTATGCAACCCAAAAATTGCTTGAAGAAAACGAATATGAGGAAGGTTTTGCCCAGTATGCTAGACATTTTCTAGAGTGGGCAAATGAAACAAACGACCTATACAAAAAAGGCAATAAAAGTATTTTAGTAGGTCTTACGTATTTTCGGTTTATTTGGATTCATTTATATTCGATTTATAATAGACTTTTGTCGGTGCAGAAGTCTATGCTTCACCCGTTATGGGTTGATCAGTGGCTGAGTAGTTTTCCTGGTGCTTGTGTTCATGTCTTTGAGTTGCATATTCCACCACAAGAAAGGTCTGTTATATTACAAACAGCTTTGGATGCTGCGTGCCGGTTGGGAAACAATCAAGAAAAACAAATTAATCTTGGAAATCTGGGAATCGCATATAACAGTATGGGAAATTCACATCAGTCAATAGAGTTGTTCTTACAAGCAATCAAGATTGCTCGCGAAATTGAAGATCGTTGGCATGAAGGAAATTGGACAAGCAATTTAGGAATTGCATATAAAAACCTAGGGAATGCACGTAAAGCCATAGAGTTCTACGAAAAGGCATTGTTCATTAATCGCGAAATTGGCAATCGCCGAGGTGAGGGTTTTGACCTTAATAATCTGGGACTCGCATACACAGAATTGGGGGATATGCACAAAGCCATAGAACTCTCTGAACAAGCACTGGCCATTAATCGTGAAATTGGAAACAGACGCAGTGAAGGGGCTTCGCTAAGTTATCTCGGTCTTGCCTATGCAGGCATGAATAATATCCCTAAAGCTATTGAATACTATAAAAACGCATTAATCATTGACCGGGAACTTGGAGATCGTCGTGGCGAAGGTATTGACCTTGGCAACCTAGGAATCGCTTATAAGAATCTTGGAGATTCGCAAAAGTCCATTAAGTATTATAAGCAAGCACTTGCGATTGCCCATGAAATTGGAGACCGAAGAAATGAAGCGAGTTGGCTGGGTAATTTAGGAACTGTATACGGGGAGGTTTTGGGGAATGCAAAAAAAGCCATCGAATTTTATAATCAACAGTTGGCAATAGTTCGTGAAATTGGCAACCAACGCGGGGAAGGTGCAGCATTGGCAAATATGGGGATGAGTTATAAGATTGTTGGGGAGAAAAACAAGGCTCGTTCTGTTTGGCAGGAAGCACTACATATCTTTAATGTTATTGAAAGTCCACATACTAAAACAATAGAGGGTTGGCTTGATGAACTTGATAAGGAATGAACAAAATTATGGCTCACCCAAAATAGTCTTTTGTGGGCAAGCCAGTTCTAAAAGGGGGGTGAAAGGTTAATTCACACCGGGAACGTGGATTTTTCTTCCTAATCACCGTAAATCACCGCGTATCTGGCTCAACTTAATCTGCGGCCACAGACTCATTCGCCAACACTTCCGAACCTTTCAACACGTCAGAAGTCTCATCATCGGAGACCCCATACTGCACCTCCAACTGGTGACGGAACTGCTGAGTGTAGAGTCGGTAGTAATGCCCACGCAATTTCAACAACTCGGCGTGCGTGCCCTGCTCGGCGATGCGACCCTCTTCGATGACCAGAATACGGTTTGCGCGACGGATGGTGCTCAGGCGGTGTGCAATGACGAAGGATGTGCGTCCTTCCATCAGGGCTTCCATGCCCTTTTGGATTCGCGCCTCGGTCAGCGTGTCCACCGAGGAGGTTGCCTCATCCATGATGAACAACTCAGGGCGGGCGAGGGCGGCGCGGGCAAGTGAGATCAACTGCTTTTGTCCCACCGAGAGCAGGTTGCCGCTTTCGCCCACGTTTTGCTCGTACCCCTTTTCCAACGTCACGATGAAATCATGCGCGCCTGCGATCTTTGCGGCTTCTTCCACGTCCGCGTCGCTGGCTTCGAGCCGTCCGTAGCGGATGTTCTCGCGCACCGTCCCCGAAAACAGGTGCGGCGTTTGCAGCACGATGCCGATCTTGTTATGGATCGACTCTAGCTTGTAGTCCATATAATCCAATCCGTTTATCCGTATCATTCCGTTGCATGGCTCGTAAAAGCGGCAGAGCAAATTGACGATGGTGGACTTGCCGCCGCCCGTCGGTCCCACCAGCGCGATCATCTCGCCGGGGTTCACTTTCAGCGTGAAGTCGGTCAGCACGGGCTTGCGGTCTTCGTAGAAGAAGTCCACGTGCTCGAATTCGATTTCGCCGAGCAGGGTCTTCGCCGCCACGGCTCCCTCGCGGTTATGGACTTCGGGCGGGGTGTCCACCAGCTTGAAGATTCTCTCCGCCGACGCGATGCTATGCTGCATTTCCGAATAAACGCGCGCCAAATCCTGAATGGGCCACATCATGAAGGTCAGGTACGAGACGAAAGCCTGAATGCCGCCGATGGTCATCAGCCTGAGGTCGATCTGCAAACCGCCGTAGCCGACGATGAATCCCAGCGCGAGGGCGGCGATCAACTGGACGGTGGGGAGGAAGAGCGCCGAGAGCCATGCCGCGCGGTACGAGGCGTGGTACATAGTGGAGGTCAGTCCCTGAAACTCGCGGGTGTTTTCATCCTCGCGTCCCAGGGCTTTGACCACGCGCGTGCCCTGAAAGTTCTCGTTGAACGCGCCCGTGATCTTGCTATTGGCGCGGCGCGAGATGCGGTACTGATCCAAAATCCGCTTGCGGAACTCGACGGCAATCCATATCATAACGGGGATGATGGTGAAGACAATCAGCGCCAGCCGCCAGTTGATAATCAGCATGAAGATCGTGGACGAAATAATGTTCATCACCGCCCAGGTGGTATCTACGATGCCCCAGGTCAACAGGTCCGAGACGCGTCCCGTATCCGAGGTGACGCGGGCAATCATCCGCCCGACGGCGTTTTGGGCGTAGTACGAGAGCGAGAGTTCCTGCAAATGGTTGAAGAGCATTTTCCGCAGGTCGTATTGAATCCGCTCGCCTAGCACACCCGCAAGGTAGATGAACGTGAACACCGCGCCCGCCTGAATCACAATCAGCCCGCCGTAAATGGTGGCGAGACTCATCAGCCGTTCCTTGTTGCCTAACGTAATACCCTGGTCAATGAACTGCTTGCTGAGGAAGGTAAAGTATGCGTCCAGTCCCGACACGAGGGCGATGGTGACAAAAAATCCGGCAACCCATTTCCAGTGCGGCTTTAATAACGTGCCGATTCTTTTCAGCACGGGCATGGTCAGTTGTGAGGTAAATTCTTCTTCTTCGAGTTCAATGAGTTCATCCGACATTTTTTATTCTCCGGTGCATGTCGTTGCGAGGAGGATGCTCTTTCCGACGAAGCAACCTCCCAATTGACAGGGATTGCTCACCGCACTGGCGCACGGCGCAAGTGTCGGGCAAAACCAAAAGCGCCCTCGCAATGACATATTACATTTAGTTTACTCTTGCAATTTCCTTTTCCAGTTCAGCATCAATCTTCGTCTGGATTTCATAGATCCTGCGGTACATGCCGTCTTCGTCTTTCAACAATTCGGCATGTGTTCCCATCTGGACGACCTCGCCCTTGTCCAAAACAAGGATTAGGTCGGCGACCATCACAGACTGGATACGGTGCGCGATGATAAAGGTCGTGCGGTCTTTCATCAGCCCGTTCAGCGCTTCGCGGATCTCGGCTTCGGTTTCGGTATCCACCGACGAGGTCGAGTCGTCCAAAATCAAAATGCGCGGATTCTTCAACAGGGTGCGGGCAATCGCCACACGTTGTTTCTGTCCGCCAGAGAGGGTCACACCCTTTTCGCCGACCAGCGTGTTGTAGCCGTCGGGGAAGGTCAGGATCACGTCATGGACAGCCGCGGCTTTTGCGGCGCGTTCCACTTCTTCGTTCGGTACGTCACGCCCGACTCCATAGCGGATGTTTTCGCGGATTGAGCGGCTGAACAAAAACGGCTCCTGCTCGACGATGCCAATCTGCTGGCGCAGGTACGCACGCGAATAATCTTTCAACTCCACGCCGTCGAGCAGAATTTGTCCGCCCGTGTATTCGTGGAAGCGAGGCAACAGGTTAACAAGAGATGTCTTGCCCGAGCCTGTCGAGCCAAGCAAGGCGATAGCCTGTCCAGGCCTGGCGTGGAATGAGACATTTTTCAGCACGTCGGATTTTCCATCGGAGTACATGAACGAGACATCTTCGAAGCGCAGGTCACCTTTTGCCGCGCTCTTGGGCTGATGCCGTCCATCAAACAGGGGTTCACGCTGTTGCTTGACCACTTCCATCAGGCGCGCGTATGAGACCATGCCCGTCGAGGTCTGCACGATGATGCGTCCCAAATTGCGGATGGGCCAAATCAGCCAGACCACCAGTCCAGCGTAGGCGATGTAGGTGCCAAGCGAAATCTCGCCGTCAACCGCCATGAAAGCTCCGTAGATAAAGCCGAATAGCATCTGGAATCCCAGCACGATGTCCGAGAGGGGCCAGAACATCGAGTGCATAAAAAGCAGGATTTTGCCTTTCAGGTACTTGCCCCAGTTGTCCTTCTCGAATTTCTTCTTCTCGTAATCCTGCCGCGCAAAGGCTTTCACCACGCGCACGCCCGTCAGGTTTTCCTGCAAGGTCGTCGAGAGGATCGCCTCCTGCGCCTGATAATCTTCGTAGGCTTTGGTTACCTTCTTGAAGAACCAAATGGATACCAGCAGGATGACGGGAATCACCACCACCGAAACCAGCGCCAGTTCCACGTTGAGATTGAGGATTGCGATGAAGTTGATGACAAACAGCAGGACAATGCGTCCCACACCGATGGCTTGTTCTGCAAAGAAGCGGCGCAGGGCATCCACGTCGGAGGTGACACGCTCGATCAAATCGCCAGTGGGAGTGGTGGCGTGATACGAAAAACTCAGGCGTTGGATGTGGTCGAAGAGGAAGTCACGCAGGCGGCGGGTGATGCCCTCAGCGGTGTACGCCGCCAGTCGTCCAGACAGGAAGGCGAATCCGCCCTCGATGGCTGCCAACCCAATGAAACCCACCCCAATCCAAACCAGGGTGGAAGTCAGCGTACCGCCGACGTAGTTTTTCTGTACCAGCACATCATCCGCAAAAAAGCGCAGGAGGATGTAGGTGAAGGTCTTCGAGAGGGCAGAGATCGCCAGCGCGATGGCTGCCACGATGTAGGATAGGCGGTAATCGGACATCATCTGCCACAACCCTTTCAGGCGGTTGGCTTGTAGGGTGCGGCGGAAGTCAAATGTGAGCGCAGGCTCGTAAGGTGGGTGTAGTATGTCCATTTCTTTTTCTCCCCCCTCTCCCGCGAAGTAATGGGAGAGGGGAAGGGGGTGAGGGGAAACAAAAAAGGCTGCGGCGGTTGCGCCACAGCCCAAAACAAACAGGGGACAGAAAGAGACCTAGTTTCGGTCTACAGGCGCACTCCGAGAAGGCAAAAAGCCAACTGCGTTGGGGATTGTGAAAACTGTGTTGGACATCAAGAGTGCGCTCCTTTCTTTGGGATTTTTCTTGCGGGTTCGAGTTTACACCTTGCGCTTGAAAAGTGTCAAGGATTTTTTGTGCACCTCACCAGTGACTAATGTGAAAACCTTGACAAATGAATAATTTATTCATAAAATATGAACTAATGGTTCATAATTCATTCTACTCCGATTGGAATCAAATCCATGCCTACATCCTGAAGTTCGAGCAGGAGGGCGTGGTCACGCGCACTTTCCGTCGGCTCGACCCCGAACGTCAGCAGGCGATTGTCGAGGCAATTTTGGATGAAGCCGTCGAGAAGGGACCGACCTCGGTCAATATCAAACAGGTGGCGGAGAGGGCGGGGGTGGCGGTCGGGTCGCTGTATCAGTATTTCAACAACCGCGAGGGCTTGCTGACCTTCGCCACGCGGCTGTGTTCCAGCCTGATGACCGACGCCTTCCAATTGATTGAGCCCTATCTGCGCGACATGCCGCTGCGCGATGCTCTCCGCGCCTACCTAATGGGCGGCTTGGAATGGGGCGACACGATGACGGGCTTGGTTCAGTTTGTGGCGCGGGCAGCTTATACGGGCGACCCAACTCTCGCCAAGTCAGTAGTTCAACCCATCGCGGATGCCATGCTCGAAATCATCAAAAACCTGCTGACCCTTGCCCAGCAGCGCGGCGAGCTGCGCCCCGACTTGGATTTGGAGGCGGCGGCGCGGGCAGTCAATGCGTTGATCATCGCCATCGGCGACTCGCAATTACTGCCTTATCTCAACAACTATTTCCGCGTCACAGATGAATCCATGCCGCTGGAACGCGTAATTGACTCTGTGGTGGATTTGGTCATGGGTGGTGTCGCGAAACAGGAGCCGTAGAAAACAAAAGGTAAAAATAATATGACTGATCTTGAAGCACGTATCATTTCTGGTTTGCTCTTCCTTGTATTGTCTCCGCTTGCGCTCTGGTGGCTGCGGCGGGAATACAAACTACATGGTAAGTTGACCTGGTTCGGCTCCCTCGTCCACGTGGTCATGTACGCTTTCCACGGTATGTTCTGTGGGACGCTGGCTTTGGGTGCAAGTGGCTCAATTCCCTTGGGAGAATTGGCCTGGCTTGGCATCCTGTTGATGGTCATCGGTTTGATTGTTACCTTGGCTGCCATGGACCTGTTTCGCACTTTCTCGCGCTGGGTGGGTAATAGCACGCCGGGATTGCAGACAAAGGGCCTATATCGCTACAGCCGTAATCCACAGTTTGTTGGCTATGGCTTGCTCATTCTGGGATTTTTCATCACATGGTGGAATGCTCTCGCCTGGCTCGGTTTGCTTGCCTATGCCGTGCTTGCCTATGCAGTGACACTCGTCGAGGAGGAACACCTGATCCGCACCTATGGTGAGCCCTATCGGGAATATTGTCAAAAAGTGCCACGCTATTTTGGCCTACCAAAAAGGAGTTGAATTATGCCCCCACTCATGCGTCGTATCTTTTGGTTTCTCAACAAGTTCTTCATGGTACCCATGTTCCGCCTCGGATTCGGACCGTTCTTTGGCAACCCGTTTTCGGGTTATATCATGGTGATGAAAGTCATCGGGCGCAAGACGGGCAAGTTGCGCTTTACGCCAGTCAACTATGCAATCTACAAGGGTGACGTCTACTGCATCTCTGGCGGACGCGCGACTTCTGACTGGTTCCGCAACCTGCTTGCCAACCCCGAAGTGGATTTGATTCTGCCCGGTGGCAGCATCCACGCTCACGTGGAAGAAGTCACCGATCCAGAGTTAAGACTTATTCTTACCCGCCAGGTGTTCAAGAATGCAGGCTTTGCCGGCTTCTTCGAGGGCTATAACCCCTTCACGATTACCGATGATGAGCTGGCTCGAAAAATCGAAGACCTGCCGTTGCTGCGTTTCCATCCGCTGGGACTTGGCAGCGGCGCATCCGATGCTGGAGGCTGGGCGTGGATTTGGACTTTCGTGATTACCGTAATTTTGATCATCTTGCTTCTGAGATAAAACTTGACCGGAGTCCAACGTCTCCAGACGTTGGACTCAAAAGTCTCCTGACTTTTGAGTCCGTATGACTATTCCTGTTCTTCAAACCCAACATCTCACCAAACGTTTCGGCGCGCTCACTGCCGTGGACGACCTCTCGCTCGAAGTTTACGAAGGCGAAATCTTCGGCTTCCTCGGACCAAACGGCGCGGGCAAGACCACATCCATCAACATGATGTGCGGGTTGCTCAAGCCCGACACTGGGCAAGTTCTTTTGCATGGCAAACCCGTCCACGGCGGCGACACCGAAGCCCGCGCGTTGGTCGGCGTCTGTCCGCAGGAGACCATTCTGTGGGACAAGCTTACCTGTCTCGAACAGCTCGAATTCATTGGCGAGGTGTACGGCGTTCCGCGCAAGGTTGCCCGTCAGCGCGGCGCTGAGTGGCTGGAAAAGCTTGGGCTGGCTGCCAAGGCTGGGGAACTGGGCGGCAGGCTTTCGGGCGGCATGAAGCGTCGACTCAACATCGCGCTGGCGCTGGTTCACGATCCGCAGGTCATCGTGCTTGATGAACCCGAAGCGGGGCTTGATCCGCAAAGCCGCGTCCTTGTCCGCGAGACGGTGCGCTCACTAGCGCGAATCAAAACTGTCATCCTTACCACGCACAACATGGATGAGGCGGAGCGCGTCGCTGACCGCGTGGCGATCATCGATCACGGGAAACTGGTTGCGCTGGACACGCCCGATGCGCTCAAGCGGACAATTGGCGAAGGCGATGTGCTGGACATCGAGCTGGCTTCGTCCGCCGACCTCGAAGCTGCTTCTGCACTTTTGAGCAAATCCGCACTGACAGTTTCCACGGTCAACCACACGCTGACCGTGCGGGGCAGGGGATTGATTGACCAGCTTGGGGCGCTGCTCGAAAGCCTACGTACGGCCGGCATCACTCTGGGCGACGTGCGCCTGCGAACCAACACCTTGGAAGATGTTTTCCTGTCGCTGACGGGGAGGAGATTGCGCGAATGACAAGGTTATGGAGTGTTTTTCGGAAAAGCGTCCGTGAACAAAAGCGTGATCTGTGGGTCGTTGGCTTGAGCCTTGCTTTTGCTCCGCTGTTTGTTTTCATTTATTGGATGATGACGGGTGGCGCAAGCGGGTCAACTTCGTTTGGCGTGCTGGTCATCAACCGGGATATCCCCGCGCTGCAAGTGGATGGCTCGACTTTGTCTGCCGGACAGCAGGTTGTGGATGGCTTGCGCGAAAAGAAATACGAGAATGGCGGTTCCCTGTTACGCGTGACCGAAGTCAGCGACCAAGCCGACGCCGAGACGCGGCTCCGCAACCGTGAAGCCGCCGCGCTGGTCATCATCCCCGAAGATTTTTCAGAGAGGCTTTCGGCATTTCGCGCAGGAGATTTGTCTGCCAATACCGACCTGACCTTTATCGGCGACCTGACCAACCCCACTTACACCGTTGCCGCAGTGATGGCAATGACCGTCGCCGATAACTATACTCAGGAGATTACTTCCGCTGCACGTCCAGTCAACCTTGTGGAGATTCCGCTGGGCAATTCGGCGGCGCGGACTGAGTTCGAGAATTACGTCCCCGGTTTGCTGGTGCTGGCTGTGGTGCTGATGATCTTCCAGGCGGCAATGACTCCCGCCCGTGACATCGAAACGGGCGCGATGAAACGTCTGCGCCTGACACGGCTGACTTCATTTGAATATCTCGGTGGGACAGTTCTGTGGCTGGCTTTGGTTTCGGTCGGCTCCGTCCTGTTGACCTTCCTCACGGCGGTTGCATTCGGCTTCCGCAGTCAGGGTCCGCTGTGGTTGGCTTTTGTGATTGCGGCAATCACCAGCCTGTCCATCATCGGTATTGGCTTGCTGGTGGCTTGTTTCTCGAAGACAGTCTCACAGGCTTTTGTGATTGCGAACTTCCCCCTCGGCTTCCTGATGTTCCTGACGGGCGCAGCTTTCCCGCTTCCGCGCATGAACCTGTTCACGATTGAAGGCAGGAGCATCGCGTTGGCGGACTTCCTTCCCCCGTCTCATGCGGTGGTGGCACTCAACAAGATTTTCACCCTCGGCGCTGGTTTCGGTGATGTGCTTTATGAATTGACGGCGCTGGTCATTCTCACAGGCTTGTACTTTGGTGTGGGTGTCTGGCTCTTTCAACGCACACAGATGAAGTGAATGTTTTAAAACTTTTTATAGTAACAGTATCAGGCGGTAACAGTTTTTTAACCGCATTATTCTTGCAGAAGCCACTCAGTCACCAAGCCAATGTCATCTGAGTCTATTTTAGTGCATTGGATACTTTTTTCAGCATATTGTAAATAAATTCCTGCAAACCTTGGGAAGGAGTTCCAAGCGGGTGGGGTACTTTGAGTTTCTTGAGACTTTGTCTCATACAAAAAATCACCTGCAATAAAAGTTATTGTTGCAATGTTTTTACTTTTTGCAAATTCGAGTGCGCCTGATTGAAACCCACAAGTAGCAAAGAGCATTGCTTTTTGTGCGCTTGTATCTTGAAGTTTTGCCCATAGAGTCATTACATGGTCTCGCTCAACTGGTCTGTTGTATCGTTTGCATTCAACCAAAATAGTAAAAGCTGCGCCCCTGAAAGCTGTGAATTTTGCAATAGCATCAAACTCGTATTCACCGCCCGCCCCAGAAAGATACGCCAAATGACTTACGGTAAATTGTTCTAAAGATTTATGTGCCGATTTCAGCCAGTCTGCAACTTGTTTTTCATACTCATGTGGCGTTATATCGACTGAATTTGCTGGGTTCCAAGGAGAATTTGGGTTGAATTTGTTCATACGGTATATTTTACGCGAAGCGCCCGCTTACGGAACATAAATCTCGCACGTCCCGGCGCTGATCTCGCAGTGGGCAACTTCTTCACTAAGCCATAGCACACGGAACTGGGTCGAGCCTTCCTTTGAATTCCAGAAGAATAGGGTGGGCTCCACTTCCATTTCCGGCTGGACAATGCTCAAATAATTAAGATTGCAATCAGCCGGGTCAAGGTAGGGTGGATTTTCGTGCGCGTATATTCTGATGCCAACACAAACTTTATAGGGAATATATTTGAATCTGCGGGTCTCCCATTTATAGCCAGGGAAAGTGTCGGTCGGTTGTCCACTTGCATCAAGTCGCTCGAAGGTAAAGCCCGATAAACTGCGTTGGACACGGGTGCGGTTCAACATGACAAAGCTCGTCTCGTTCCAGAACAGGGTCAGGTTGTTGCCGTTGGGAGTTTGGACACTCGGCAGGCCGACAACTGGTTCAGGCGAAAGGCTCGGCATGGATTGAGTAAACGTTGCAGTTGGAAGGACCGTCGACGTGGAAGTGGGTATTGGTGTTGCTGTCAAGGTTGCTGTTGCAGTGGGAGCAGTTGTCGATGTAGCAGGCATGGTCGCCGAGGACTGGGGCAAGGTCTGGGTCGGGAGAACAGGCTCGGGGGTATTAGTCCAGCTCTGAGCCAAGTCGAAAGGGGAGGAGGTAAGGATCAAGGCTGGGACCGATCCTGTTGAGAAGAGTCCGCCTCTCGTGAAGTACCATCCGCCAAGTCCAAATAAAAGCAGCAACAGGAGGAATATCCACCATTTCTTCGCGTTCGATCTTTTTTCAGGTTGCCACGCAGCGACAGGCTGTTTGACTGCCTTGACGGCATCTCCTTTTTTATTTTTGGGGACTTGCATGTGCCGGGTCATCTGTTCAATGGAAACGCGGTCCTGACGAATGGTCGGTACGCCAACAGGCAGGGGCGGCAGGGACAGTTTGGGCAGCGGCGCCGAGGCTTCGAACGCATCCTCCAGCGCGGACATTAATTCTGCACCTGATTGGTAGCGGTTCTTTGGCCTTTTCTCCAGCGCCCTGAGGATGACCGCTTCGACGGCAGGTCCGATGCCGGGGTTGAGGCTGCGCAGCGAAGGCGGACTTTGGCTGATGTGCATCAAGGCGACGCTGGCCGGGGAAGGATCATCGAATGGAACCGAACCCGTGAGCGCTTCATACAAAATGACGCCCAGCGAATACAAGTCGGATTGCGGAACGGCGTCAGCGGAGCGTTTGGCTTGTTCGGGTGAGATGTAATGCGGCGTGCCAAAGACATTGCCCATCGAGCCGTCGCTGACTTCGAGCGCCATGCCGAAGTCGCCAAGCAATACGCGCCCATCTTTTGCGATGAGAATGTTTGAAGGCTTCACATCACGATGAATCACCCCGCGACTGTGGGCATAGTCTAGGGCATTGGCGACTGCATAACCGATGCGCAGCACATCTTCATTGGGCATTTGCGCGTCTTCCTCGGCATAGGCAGCCATGACAGTCGCCAGGTCGTCGCCATCCACGTATTCCATGACATAGTACGAATGACCCTGCTTCTCGTCCGCGTAATAGATTTGAATGATGTTCTCGTGCCGCCATTGCGCCATCATCCGCGCTTCGTTAATGAAACGGGTGACATAGGCGGGGTTATCGCGGTAACGCCTGTCGATCACCTTGATGGCAACAGGGCGCTTGAGCTTGACATCAGTCCCATAATAAACAGTCGCCATGCCGCCCTGCCCAAGCAGACACTCGACACGAAAATTTGCAAGTTGTTGTCCGATCATCGGGTCTTTCATGAGTTATTGGTTATCCGTTTTTTAGGTTTCGCCGCCGGTCTGGTTTCCCGGCTGGCGCTGGTAATGCGCGAAAGATCGCGGATGTAGGCATTGAAGCCTTCGGCATAGGCGTCGAGATAATCCTGGGTGATCAGATTTGCCAGATCCCTGCGCCCGATGCCTTCGGCAAACAGCGTCGCCACCTGCGGGCGGAAATCACGCAGGCTGATTCGCATGACGCCCTTTGAGTCTGTGAGCACACCCCAGGCGAGTTGCTTTTGCAAGTTATCATCCTTGGCGGTACTGAAGCGGCTGAGGGTGCTGATCTGCGCCACCGCGCCGACATTCGAAAAAACCTCGCGTCCCTTGAGGATGTTGTTGAGCAGATCGAAACGCTCGGGAATTTTATCCAAAATATGCTGGAGCGAAGGTGGCAGATGGGCAAGCAGTTTGAGCGCGCCAACGCTGGCGCTTTCGCCTTTGATGGCAATCTCCTTTGCCTTATTCAGGATGGCGCCAAATCCCGCCAGCGACGCCAGATAGGTCCGCTGGTAATGGTCGAAGTTTGCATACATGGCGGCACGGTCCTCGGTTGATTCTTCGTAGGCGGAAAGCATCTTCATGGTTTGCTTGTGCAAGCTGAGCAGATTCAACTCAACGAGTGGGACCTCCATATTAAGAGGATAGATACGTTCGCGCGGGATTTTGAGGCTGGCATCCATCGGAATCAGAATCGCAGGGTTGGTGCGACTGGCTTCTTCCACCAACTGGCGCAGGGAAGCGGCGATCTCAGGTTGGGTGGCGGCAAGTTTCTTGATCTCGTCGAGTAGTTTTGGCGAAGGCTTGTAGGTGGCAGCATGAATGGCGCGGTATAAAATCAGCAGGTCGTTAATGGTCAATTGCAGCAAGTCGTTCCGTTGTTTGAATTGTTTCCGCAGGCTGACGCACTCTTTGAGCCTGACTTTATCGGTCTCGGCGCTGGCTTCGACAGAAACCCGCGGACATTTTCCGATCAGGTCGAGGTCGTGCTTTGAAACCTGGAGCGCGAGTGAGGTGTAAATCCGTCTGTCCGCTGGAGTGGGGGAGGGGAGCATGTTCAGATAACGCGCCCACGAAAGTGCTTCGTTGGTCATGATCTCCGAAAGTGCCGTACCCCATGTTCCATCGAAGAAGATATGCGACTGGTCGAAGACGATGGTCTCGCCTGTGTCGAAAATTGTCAACGCATGCGAGCCGATGCCGCGCTCCGATTGACGCAACTCTGAAAGCGGAAGCAGGCGCGAGCGGGTATCTGCGGAGATCAGGATGGGGGCAAAACGCAGGTTGTCGAGGTCATTGACCAGCATCGGGTCGAGTTTGCCCCGCAATTCGGGCAGGGTAGCACGTTGAGTCCGCGCGAGGGTGGTCAACTTTGTGGGCGACGAAATCCCGGACCTGAGCATGGATGTGACCTGCGAGCGGGCGGTCATCACATCCAACGGCTTGCCTGATCCATGCTCGCAAACAGGAAACAAGTAATAACTGTCGCGGTAAATGACGCCGATCTGCGCCTCAGTCAGGTTGAATGGAATTCGGGTCTCACCGTAAGGTCCGGGCTCCAAATATGCCAGAATGGACATCTGCTTTTGATACGCGGCAAGGTCGCGTTCTTCGAGCAATTTCAACTTTGTCCGCCACTTTTCATACTCTGACGTAGGAAGGGATTGCAGGTTTCGCTTTAGGAATTGATCGAACTTATATTGGCGATAGCCCGGATAATCGAGGTCGGCGGCTTCCTCCTCACGGCGGTAGGGAAGCCGCATCTGCCATTCGCGATGCAGGCGCTTGGCGCGGGCACTGCTTGATTCCTCCAGCAGGGAAATTGAGACCCGTTCCCTCCATTCGTTTTTGAGCAGTGCATTGTATTGGTGCAGACAGCTCACTGACGTCATCAGCCAGGCAGTCAACCTGTCCACTTGACTGAGGTGGATGTTGTGCAGGTTGAGCATGGTATCGAAACCGTGCGTTTCGTTGGCATGACGGGCTGTATCCTCGCGTAGCGCATATCCCGCATAAAACTGCCACATGCCTTCGGGAAATGCCGACTCGACGTCCTTGCCTGCAAGCTTGAGCAGGTTCTGATATCCCCAAATAACAGCAGCCGGTCCCGCAAAGAATGCGCCATACATGGCTGAATCTAGGATCTGCTCAACGCCGCTGAACAGGGCATTGACATCCTGCTGCATCTTCTGCGTCGGGATGCGGCGACCGGGCAGACGCGCCAGTCCGCTTAGGATCATGCCCGGCACGTTGCCCGCAGGAATGATCTTCGAGATGAGTTGCACGACTGCTTCCACTTCGGGCAGGGACAAACGTGACAATTGTTGGACTGAAATCTTCTTTGCCACCGTCCGCAGGTCTTTGGCTGTGGATTCAGTGACTTCCTGGTAACTTGTTTTTTTTTCTCATTGATTGGTGAATTATACATGCGAGTCAACAAATCAGCGATTCAACGAGTTGGCAATTCAATAACGAGGAAATAGGCTAGAATTAGACCATGAACATGATTGCCTTCAAAATTACCAAATCGGGGAATCTGCCCCACGCTACATACGCAAAGTCTCTCGACGAAATGACGCGAGAGTTGCCGATGGGGTTTTATACGACATTCAGCACATTATCGGGCGGGACAAAAGTTTTGGGACTTCACACTCACTTGCAACGGCTCTATATCCCCGCCCTCGAGCTGGGACTTGTTCCATCGGTGAATGAATCCACGCTTCGAATCCGCCTTGCTGAATTGGCGAAAACAAACCTACCAAAAGAGTCACGCATTCGATTGATTCTGACAAAGGACAACGGGACAATATATGTTGGCATTCAGCCATTTGAACCCCTGCCTGAATCCGTGTATTACGATGGAGTGCATGTCATCACCTCTAACGTCTCGCGCAGTGACCCACGCATCAAGGGCACGGACTTCATCACCCAAAGCGCCGAGCAAAGAAAACTTGTCAAAGGCGATGTGTTTGAGGTTTTACTAACCCATGACGGGAAAATTCTGGAGGGGATGACCTCGAATTTCTATGTCATTGCGAGGGCGAAGCCCGAAGCAATCTCCAAACATGCAGGGAGATTGCTTCGACGGCAAGAACGCCCTGCTCGCAATGACGTAACGTTGATCACCGCTCAAAAAGGAATCCTGCTTGGCGTCACACGCCGCGCCGTGCTGAGACTTGCAAGAGGGGAGGGGATGTCCATCGAGTATCGCGCGCCAGAAGCAAACGGGAATTTCGACGAAGCATTTCTCACTTCCAGCTCGCGTGGAGTCGTGCCGATCGTCTCGATTGACGGAAGTCCGGTGGGGGAGGGGAGGCGCCGCGCTGAGCCTGTCGAAGCGGTGGGGGATTGGACGAAACGCTTGATGAAGGCGTATCGGGAATATGTGGAGAGGAAGGCGGAGGAGATTGGTAATTAGTAAATGGTAATTAGAGATTATTTTTCTCTCCATTTTGAGTTCTTCTCAAAGACCTCCTTGTAAATTCTGTCCAATTCCGCTTCGCGCGTTTTTTCCTTTTCGTTTTGGGGCGTATTGTCAGTGCCAGGGTTCAGGTTGTACGTGACATTAAGCGCGGGTCTGAGTTTTTCAATCATAAACGGCTCAAGGTATTTGATATCGTAGCTTTTCCTGGTTGAACTGATTTCATCTTTACAAAATGCGACGCAATCGTCAAGAGTCCACAGTTGGACTTTCCATTTCCAGGAATCGGGCAGGTGGTCAACGATTTTGCACCCGACCGAACTTTTTCCCACCAAAATGGCTCCACTGAGGAAAATGTGACCATTCCAGCCAAACCAGCGGTCCCAAATTTTTTGACTGGTTATGCCGACATACAAGACTTCGTTGAGACCGTTTTTGACGACGTACAATTCATGCCACGCATCTTCCTCGTAGCTCAGTTCGTAGAATTGCTTGAAAGTTATTTCGAGCATCATTTCCTCTTGTTGAATATTTCATCGTAGGCTTTGTCGGCTTCACTGCCAAAATGAGCATAGCGATTGGTGGTGGTAATGCTTTCATGCCTGGCGAGTTCCTGCGATAACTTCAGGTTTCCTTTTGCCAGATAAGTCATCGTGACAAAATAGTGGCGAAAATCGTGAATGCGGACTTCATTTCGTCCCACACCAGCCTCTTCGATGCGCGATTTGATGGCTTTCCACATGCCGCCAGCCGTAATTGGGCGGACTTTTTTGCTGGCGCGGATGTCATGACGGGCAAAAAGGGGCTGGGAACCAAGCGGAACACGGGAATTTGGGTCAACAACAGACCTTGCGTGTAGGTAAGTCTTCAAAGCCTCAATGGAGCGATTCGAGAAGCGGATGACCGCCTGTTTATCGCCTTTCCCGATGATAATGGCGCGTCCTTCCATCCAATCAATATCGCTGCGTTTAAGGGCGCATGCTTCGGATATCCGTAAACCGGTATCCACAAGGGTAAGGACAAAGGCGCGATCACGCCAGGCTTCGAGGTTCGCGCTGAGCGAAGTCGAAGCGCCTATATTCAATGCCTCGCAATAGGCAATGACTTTCTCCACAGCCTCGCGGTTGAAATTGACGATGCGCTTGCCTTGTTTGCGTGTGGAATGTTCTGTGGCTTCCCTGAGTTCAGCCATGTTCCCAGATTTGCAGAACGCGTAGAACTTTCGCACAGCAGTAGTGTAAACGCGCTGAGTGGAAGGGGACTTCGATTTCAAAGTTGCGAGAAACGTGGTGTACGTTTCTGTATTCAACTCAACATCTTTTTCACCAATGGCATATACGAACTGTTCCAGCGCATTTTTATACGTGAAAATGGTGCGTGGAGAACGGTCCAGAGTATCCAGAAAGCGTTTGATCTCGGTTTTTAGTTCCATATTTATCATTCCATGTAATATAAATTATATCGAATGATAGAGATAAAGTCAAGGTTTAGCTGAGCCAAGGTGATTGACCATTCTCCCCTACCGGGATATTTTCACTGTCAAAGAATTGAGGCGCCACGGATGAAATACAGGGAAAGAAAATAGGGCCTGCCAACTTCATCCTTCATCTTTCCTCCTTCTGCCTTCATCTTTTCTCCTCTCTCCCCTACCCCATCGAGGAAGCCCCAATTTCTTGCAAATTCCCGCCTTTGCTTCTATACTGGGAAAGTCACTTCAGAGATAAACTGCATCATTGACCATGGCACCAAAAAGGTGCAAAGTGGAGGCGTTTTCAATGTCGGGTTACGAAAAGGCTGTTTTTATCTCATACGCGTGGGGAGAGGACACTCACGAGCGTGAAGCCATTGTCAACCAATTGGACCTGTCCCTGCAGCGGCGCGGGGTGACGATCATCCGCGACAAGCGCGATCTGGGCTACAAGGGTATGATCCGCGATTTCATGAAGCGCATCGGCGAGGGATATTGCGTCATCGTCGTCATCAGCGACAAATACCTGCGCTCTAAGAATTGCATGTTCGAGTTGGTCGAGATTGCAGCGAACAAGGATTTCAGCGACCGCATATTCCCCATTGTGCTTGCGGACGCAAAAATCTACGAAGCCACCGACCGTATTGACTATCTCAAATATTGGGAACAGAAAAAAACCGAACTCAACGAGAAGATGCGCGGCTTGAGCGACCTTGCCCACATCACCGGCATTTCGGAGGAGTTGAACGATTACGACAATTTCCGCGATGAGATCGACCGCTTGACGACCGTCATCAAGAACATGAACACGCTGAGCCCTGACATTCTGAAGGACTCGGACTTTCAACAGCTGTACGATGCGCTTGCACAACGGATGGGACCCGTTTGGGCGGCGTCCAGACCCTCGACAAAAAACACTCCCCCACCCCATCGATATCTCATGACCTACCATTCGGTTCCTACCTGCCTTTTCCGCGAAACGCTTTTTTCACCGGGCGCATCGCGGACTTGGAAAAACTGGAAAAGGCATTGCTCCCCCCTCCCCTGCCGGAAGAAAAGCCGGGGGCGAGGTCGGCAGTGGTCAACCAGGCAGTGACAGGCATGGGTGGACTCGGCAAGACCCAACTCGCGGTGGAATTCGCCTATCAATACGGCTATCGCTTTCAGGGTGTGCACTGGCTGGACATGCGCGAGGCAGGCACGCTCGAGTCGCAGGTTGCCTTGTGCGGCTCGAAGATGGGATTCCCGAATTATCCGCCCACGCAGCCTGAACAAGTGGCAGTGACCCTCAACGAATGGAAGCAAAACGGGCCGCGCCTGTTAATCCTCGATAACTTCGAGGAGGTCGAAGCCGCCAATGACGTGTTCTCGAATTTGGGACACTCCAACCTGCGGCTGTTGATCACCTCCCGCCGCGCGGATTGGTCCCCCGCTTTGGGGTTGAGTCGCGTCCCGCTGGATGAGTTCAGCCCGGATGAGAGTCTCGCCTTCCTGCGCAACTACATCCCAAAGGAGCGCGAGAGCGACGACGAACTCGAAAAACTCGCCAAACACCTTGGCTACCTGCCGCTGGCGTTGGAACTGGCGGGACGCTACCTCGAAAAACAGCCGCGCTTGACGACCACTGCGTATCTGGCGCAATTGGGGCAGGCGCTCGAACACCGCTCGATGCAGAATTGGAAAGCCGAACAAAAGAGCCTGACCGGGCACGACCTCAGCCTGTTGCAGACCTTTGCCCGTTCGTGGGAAGAGGTGCAAGACCCGACCACGCAACAATTGTTCATCAGGCTGGGATATTGCGCTCCCAACACCCTCATCCCTTACGAGGTTTTGGAGACGGCGCTGGGCGATAATAAAGAACCCTGCGACGAATGCTTGAGTACGTTGACTGACTTGGGCTTGCTCAAGTCAGGACCTTCCATTCACCCCCTGCTGGCGCAATTCGCCCGCCGATTGGACACAGAACATACCCACTTGAAACCGTTCAGTGAAGCCTTTGGAGAATTGGTAAAAAGTACAAACCGCACAGAAGGTCAAACGGGGGATTATTCTCTGTTTGCTCCCCTCCTGTTACACGCGCGAGCGGTTGCCGAATATGCCGAGATGGCAGCTTTAGAGCCTGCGGGTACTTTGTGGAATGAACTTGGGTATCACATCAAAGTTCTGGCAGACTTCGCCGGGGCGAGAGCCGCCTACGAGCGCGCCTTGAGAATCTTCGAGAAAGCCCTTGGCGAAGATCATCCGAATGTGGCTACACTCGTCAACAACCTGGGCATGGTGTTGCAAGACTTGGGAGACCATGCCAGAGCAAAAGCCGCCTACGAGCGCGCCCTGAGAATCGACGAAGCCGCCTTCGGTCCGGGTCATCCGAAGGTTGCCATCCGCATCAACAACCTGGGTAATGTACTGCAAGACTTGGGCGACTATGTCGGCGCGAAAGCCGCCTTTGAGCGCGCCCTGAAAATCGACGAAGCCGTCTTCGGTCCAGATCATCCGAGGGTCGCCATCCGCATCAACAACCTGGGTAATGTGCTGCAAGCCTTGGGCGACCATGCCGGAGCAAAAGCCGCCTTCGAGCGCGCCCTGAAGATCGACGAAGCAACCTTCGGTCCCGACCATCCGAAGGTTGCCACAGACATCAACAACTTGGGGAACGTGCTAAGCGACTTGGGCGACCATGCCGGGGCGAAAGCCGCCTTTGAGCGCGCCCTGAAAATCTTCGAGAAGTTCCTGCCGCCTGACCACCCGAATATCAAGATCGTTCGCAATAACCTTGAAAGCCTGTAACTTCCCTCCGTCATTGCGAGGAAGGCTGTCGAGGCGTTCCGTCGAGACCCAGCCCGACGAAGCAATCTCCTATTCATTACCACGGAGATTGCTTCGTGGCGCTCTGCGCTACTCGCAATGACGGGTAATTACAAACGGAGGTCACCATGTCTGATTTCACCTTGCAAGCATTGTCACACCTGCGTGATGGAAGCAATTTCCAGTGGTACGTCATTCCCCTGCTGGCGTTCGTTTTCTATGTTTACACCGTCGAATCTGAAAAGCGCAACTGGAACCTGATCCTGGCTGGGCTGGCATTTTGGGGCGCGGACTTTGTCAATGAGATCGTCAACAGCCTCTTCCTGCGTTTCAACGGCTACGCTCCCATGTGGGCGGAGCCGGGTCCCAGCGCGTATTTGATCCTCGTGGGGTTGAACATCGAAACCATGTTCATGTTCGCCGTGGCGGGCATCATCTGGACGAAGATGCTGCATCCCGACAAGAACTTCAAATATCTTGGAGTTCCCAACCGCTGGGCAGTGGCGTTCGGCGGCGCGTTATTCTCGGTGATCATTGAAATTCTGCTCAACTCCGCCAATGCCCTCACCTGGGAATGGCCGTGGTGGAGTCGCAGTATGCCCCTGCTGATTTTCATCTTTGGCTATCTGTGGTTCTTTGTCTTTGCTTTTTGGGTCTACGACATGAAGGAGTTCAAACAAAAACTGCAAGTCGTCGGCGGGCTGTGGGTCCTCATTATCGTCAGCCTAATCATCTTTGCTGGCTTCTTGAAGTGGATTTGATGATTCGTCCTTCGACTGCGCTCAGGACGAATCCCGCTCTTCGCGCTGAGCGCAGTCAAAGCGCAGCGCTACATTTCAATTAACACCTTCAACACCCCCGGTTGTGCAGCATGATCGAAGGCTTTGAGCGCTTCTCCCAATTTATATTGTGCCGAGATCAAGACCGTTGGGTCAACCTCACGTCTTTCGAGCAGGCGCAGGGCTGGAGCAAACGGTCCGCAGCGCGAGCCGACGATGGTGATCTCGTCCACAACCAACGGAGAAAAGTTGATCGATAATTCCCCGGCGTAAGTTGACTTCATCACCAGCGTCCCGCGCGGACGGATGGCTTTGCGGGCGATGTCAAACCCGGCGGGCGAACCAGTGGCTTCGACCACGATATCCCACCTGCGCGGCTGGATTTCATCTTCGGCAATCGTTTTGATTCCACGCGTGGCAAGCAGCGCTTTTGGATGGGCGTGTCGCACCAGCACATGCAAGTCACAACCGGTCAACGCAAGCGTCTGCGCGACAAGTTGTCCCAGCCGGCCCGCGCCGACGAGCAGTACGTGGTCAGTCGGCTTGATTTGGATTTGCTGTTGAATTTCCAAAGCGGCGGCAAGTGGCTCTGTAAATACCGCCATTTCATCGGGGACAGAATCGGGAACGCGGTGCAAATTCTCCACAGGCAAAGTTGTATATTCTGCAAAAACGCCATCACGGTTGGCGATGCCCAATACCGTGCGGGACTCGCAATGAGTTGGGCGTCCACTCAGGCAGGACTCGCATTTGCCGCAGACGGCATTAATCTCCCCCACCACCCGCTGGCCAACCCATGAAGCATCGGGCGCGCTGACCACCTCGCCGACGAATTCATGTCCCAACACGCCTGTGTACGGATAATAGCCTTTGACCAGTTCCAGGTCCGTACTGCAAATCCCCGCCTTGCGAATCTTGATCAACGCTTCGCCGGGTTTATCAGACTGCAGAATTTCGCGCAGGGATGTTTTGTTGTTTTCAAGCCATAGCGCCTTCATAAAATTCAACCCTATCGAATCAGGTTCAATGTCAGTTCGATTGCAAAAGGCATGACTTCATGCCCATAGCCGGGAATGACATAGGTCTTGATATCATATCCAGCCTGTTGCAGGGGACGAACGTTGCGGGGGATTACATAATTTTGCAGTCCATCTAATTCTCCCCAGGTAAAATAATATGGCATGGATGGCAGCGGCGAAAAAATCTGGTCAAACTCGGGGGCTCCTGCCGTTACAACAGAATATACCTGTTCAGGGTGTCGTAACGAGAAACGAAATGCAAAAGTACCCCCCTGCGAGTATCCCAATAAAATTGCCCCGCGTGATTGAACGGGGTATTTCTCCCCGACCTCTTTCAGGAGATGGCTGAACGGTTTGATGGGACCATCTCCCGGATATGGCTCATACCTATGATAGGTGGGGGCGATAAAGATCGCCCCTGCGGGAACAAAGTTTTCAGCCAGCCATAACATTTGCCGTCCCTCTCCACCAAGTCCATGAAGAGCGACAACAACCGGCCAGCCATCCTGAGGTGGAGTTCCTTCAGGCACAAACAGATAGTATTCACGTCCGTCCAACTCGTGCGCATCTGCCTGTTGTTGCATTAAGCGCCACTGTTGAATGGTGCCTTTGAATTTTCCAGACGCCAGCCCAAAAGCAATCATGCCAGTCAAAACAATCAGCAGAAAAAATAAGGCGTACACGGGAACCAACGGTCTGATTGTCGTTGTTCGACGGTCGTCCTTTTTTGAGGATTGAACCAGCCTTTTCCCCTCCGCGACGTTATTCAAAAGCAGGAGCGCATCCTGCGGTGGAAGCCCGGTAAGTTGCTGAGCCAGGTTAAGTGTCAATTTTTCCTGAGCCAGGGATGGGTCAAGCGCAAGAGCCTGTCGAATTGCCTTTAAAGCCCCTGACTTGTTTCCCTCCAGGTGTAATGAAATCGCATGGTTAAGGGCTGTGCGGGCGGTTTTCTCCTGTTCCGTTAATTTACGATTCTGAGATGAAAAACTCACTTACTAACCTCCTTGTTTTTTTAAAGGCATCAGAAGGCGTTTCTCTGCCTGATCACCTCGTAGGTAATCAATGCTGTGGCAATCGAAACATTCAATGAATTGACTTTCCCCATCATTGGAATCAGAACTTTCAAGTCGGCGTTGTCCATCCAGAAATCAGACAGTCCTTCATCCTCGGTGCCAACGGCGATGGCGACAGGCTGTTTCATGTCAACCTCGGTATACAAGGTTTCAGCGGAAGGGGTCGCTGCCAGCACGCGCATTCCCTTTAGCCTGAGCCACGTCAACGCGGACTGTGAATCCACCTCGACGGTTGGCACGTTGAAGACGGTTCCCCGGCTGGCGCGGACAACGTTGGGATTCCACAAGTCTACACGTGGGTCACAGACGAGGAGCGCATCCACGTGAGCAGCGTCGGCTGTGCGGAGAATCGCCCCAAGGTTGCCGGGCTTCTCGACCGACTCAGCCACGATGACCAAAGGCGACGCGCTCAGTTTCAAGTCGGCAAGCGAGGTTTTGGGGATGGGAAAGACTCCCAGCCAACCGTCGGGATTGTCACGGTAGGAAATCTTTTCGAAGACAGCGCGGGTGACGGTGGTGATGTCAGTGTGGGAAATATCCAACGGAGCGGGGTCAAGTTCGGGCGCAGTCAAAAGCATCTGTGGAATCAAACCACTGCTCAGAGCCAGAGTCAGTTCGTCGTGTCCTTCCACCAGCATTAATCCATCCCGTTGCCGTTGGCGCTTATCCTCACGCAATTTGACGATATGTTTTATTTTTGGGTTTTGTAAGCTTGTGATTTCCATTTCACAATTATACGCGCTGAGTGTTGTCGGAGCGCAGAGGGATAAATGTCCTTCGACTGCGCTCAGGACGATTTATCGTATCAACAGTAAACACGCGGCGGAGTGTGTGTCGCTGAGCGTGACAAATGGCGGGTCGCTGTCCCTGCAGATGGGCATCGCCACAGGACAGCGCGGATGGAAGCGGCAGCCAGTCGGCAAGTCGATTGGGTTGGGAGTCTCGCCCTGCAAAATGATACGCTCGCGCCGCAGGCGCGGGTTGGGAACAGGGATGACGGAAAGTAATGCTTTGGTGTACGGGTGCTGCGACTTTTCCAACACCTCGAGCATGGTACCAATCTCAACGATACGCCCAAGATACATCACCGCCACACGGTCGGCGAAGAAACCCACGGAGCCAAGGTCGTGTGTGATGAAGATGACTGCGATCTGGCGCGTGATGCGGAGTTCGGCCAGCAGGTTGATGATCTCGGCGCGAATGGAAACATCAAGCATCGAGACGGGTTCATCGGCGAGCAAGATTTCGGGTTCGAGGACAAGGGCGGCGGCAATGACCACACGCTGGCGCTGTCCGCCGGAAAGTTCGTGCGGAAAACGCTTGAGATAGACTTCAGCGGGTTTCAAGCCCGCATCTTCCATAGCTTTCGTGACACGCCCGTCGCGCTCTTTTTTATCCTTTGCAATTCCATGCACCAACAGAGGTTCGTTGATAATCTCTTCAATGGTCTGGGTGGGATTCAAAGACTCGTACGGGTCCTGAAACACCATTTGAATTTTACGACGCAACTCCTTGCGCTCGTGTTCTTTGAGATGCGTGATGTCGCGTCCCTCGAAAAGGATATTGCCTTCGGTCGGCTCCTCCAGTCCAATCAACAAAAGCGAAAGCGTGGATTTACCGCAACCGCTCTCCCCCACCAGGGCAATCACTTCGCTGCGCCTGAGGTTAAGACTCACTCCGTCCACCGCATGGACATATTTCGACTGGCGCGAAAATAAGGTGGGGCGTCCAGCGTCGAAGTATTTTTTCAAACCGCGAATTTCTAGAAGGTTTTCCGTGTTCATTTGGACGCCTCGAGGAGATGACAACTTGCAACGTGGTTTTGACTCAGTTTATGCAGGGACGGCTGTTCGGCGTGACAGCGATCAAAAGCAACGGGACAGCGCGGCGCAAAACGACATCCCGCTGGCAGTGCCTCCAATCGCGGCGGGTAACCAGGAATTGAGGACAGTTTCTTTTTTGGTTTGGTCAGGTCGGGAAAGGCTTTCAGCAATTCCTGTGTGTATGGGTGACTTGCCTCATTGTAGATCGTATCCACATCGGCGTATTCGGCAGTCACGCCGCCATACATTACCAACACCCGGTCACACATTTCCGCCACCACACCGAGGTCATGCGTGACGAAAATGATGGCAAGTCCCAACTTCTTTCGCAGGCTGTCCAGCAGTTCCAAAATCTGTGCCTGGATCATCACATCCAGCGCGGTGGTCGGCTCATCGGCAATGATGACTTGCGGCTCACAGGCCAGAGCCATGGCAATCATCGCGCGCTGGCGCATCCCTCCCGAATATTGGTGCGGATAATGGTCCTTGTGGTCCGCGGCAATGCCCACAAGGTCGAGCAGTTCTGTAACCCGTGCCTGTAATTTGTCATGCGAATAATCCAGGGTATGTGGGACATGTTTGATGATCGCTTCGGCAATCTGGTCGCCCACTGTCCGCACAGGGTTAAGCGCGTTCATCGCACCCTGAAAGACAATCGAAATTTCCTTCCAGCGGATTCTGTTCAACTCCTCGTCGCTGACGGCAGTCAGGTCTTTGCCATCGAAGAAAACCCTGCCGCCCACAATCTGTCCCGCGGAGGGAAGCAGCCGAAGCAGGGACAACATGAGGGTAGTCTTGCCACAGCCGCTTTCCCCCACCAACCCAATCAACTCGCCCTTGTTCAAAGTAAAACTGACGTTTTCAACTGCGCACGCAGGCGGCTTGTCTTCGTTGATATAGTGGATGGATACGTCCCGGACTTCGAGCAGGGCTTGCCTATCTCGCTCCAACTCCCCCACCCCACTCTGGATTGTAGGTCTACCCGGCATCAAGTGATGTGATTCCAGCCTGGGATTGAGGATTTGCTCCAGTCCCTGCCCAAGCAGAGTTAGCCCGAGGACGATCCATACAATACCCAGACCTGGGGCAACCAACGCCCACCACGCTCCGACGGACATCGCACCGCGCCCGAAGGCATAATTGAGCATTTGCCCCCATGAGAGGGTGGTTGGGTCGCCGAGTCCGAGGAAGGACAATGCGCTTTCGTCGAGAATGGCAATTGAAACCACCAGCACCCCCTGTACAACGAGAATGGGCATCACCAGCGGCAGGATGTGATGTGAAATGATGTGACCGTTTCCAGCGCCGACAGCGCGCGCGCGCAAAACGAACTTGCGCGATTTGACCGCCAACGTCTGCGAGCGAACGACGCGGGCGGTGGTCGTCCAGCCGAGCAAGCCGATAACGAAGATGATGTTCAGCAGCGAAGGCTTGGTCAACGCCACCACCACCACCATCAATGGCAGGTCCGGGATGACGAGCATGATGTCGGTGAAACGCATGATGAAATTTTCCCAGCGTCCGCCGAAGAAGCCCGCCACCAATCCAAGCGTCCCACCGATGGCAATGGAGATGAAGGCGGCGAAGAATCCGACTATCAGCGAGATACGCGCGCCAAAGACGAAGTTCGAGAAGACATCCTGACCCGCGTCGTCGGTCCCGAACCAGTGAGCGGCGCTCGGCGGGTTGTAAATGTCATTGATGGTGACCGATTCGGTCGAGGATGAATCGTAGGGAGCGATGAGCGGTGCAAAGATCGCCACGAAGATGATCACCAGCAACATGACCAGCCCGACAATGCCGATGCGGCTCTTTTTGAAGATCCGCCAGAAGTTCAGCCAACGTTCCTTGAATTGATTTTGTCTGGAGTCCATTGGCTACTCCGTTCGCACGCGCGGGTCGAGATAGGTGTAGGTCAGGTCTGCCAAAAAGTTAGCTATGATGACCGCGATCGCAATCAATATGAACGCGCCCTGCAAAACGGGAAAATCGCGCCGTCCCACCGCCTCATAAATCGATAAACCCAGTCCGGGCCATGAAAATACCGTTTCGATTTGAATCGCGCCAGCCACCGTGAAGCCAAGGTTGATGGCAATCACCGTCACCAACGGCAGCATGGCGTTCTTGAGGGCATGGTCCTTCAAAATTTGAAAGGTACTCAAGCCTTTTGCTTTTGCGGTCAGGATGTAATCCTCCGAAAGAACGTCCATCAAACTGGAACGCATGATGAGGGTGTATTCGCCCATGTAAACGATGGTGTAGGTCAGCGTGGGAAGGAACAAATGCTGGGCAATGTCGAACCATTGCTGCGTAACCGGCATCGAACTCATCCCCGGTGTCGCCTTGCCCGCAAGCGGCAGACCGCTGTAGCTGCCCCAAAACAGCAGGATGATTCCCAGCCAGAAGGTGGGCAGGCTCCATGCGACCAGACTGGCGCTGACGGCGGCAAAGTCAACAGGGGTTCGCATCTTCCATGCTGCAACAATGCCAAATGTCATACCGATGATAATCGAGAGAATTTGCCCTGCGCCAATCAGCAGGACCGTGTTCCACAGCCTTTCCGCCAGAATATCTCCAACGGGACGGTTGGTGTGGTAACTGAATCCCAATTCGCCCTGTGCCAGGTTGCGAACGTAAATGAAGAACTGCGTGTCCAGCGGGTTGACGGTACAACTACCCAGTTTGATTGGGTTGAGGGATTCAAAACAGTTAATGACGGGCTTGTCCAGCCCAAAGCGCATCCGCAAGGCTTCGATGGCATCCTTCTTCAAACGCGGATCACGAATCCCCGCCCTAGCCGGATCACCGGGCAGAACGCGAAATAAAAAGAAATTCAAAACAATAACAAACAGAATGGTAAACAGGGACCATGCTGCTTTTTTGAGCAGGGCACGGGTACGATTCAAGGTTCACTCCTTGAAAGTAGTTGGGACGCTCTGTCGGGGGCTAAGCCCCCCGACAGAGCGAAAGCAGGGAATTTACTTGACAGGTTCGATAACCACCAGCGAAGTCACATCTGAAAGTTCGACTTTCGCCTGGTCGGTAATCCAGCCTTTGAAGCGGTCTGTACGGAACGCCTGGGTATTCTGGGCGTACCAGGGGATGATGTAGACCACGTCGTCATGCACAATCTTCTGCATCTCCCAGACAACATCTTTTCTGCTGTCGAAATCAAGCGCAGTCTGCTGTTTGGCGTACAGTTCATCGTAGGTGGAGTTCGAGTAACCCGTTTCGCTGGAACCAGTCGGGATTGCCTCTGTAGTGTAAACGTAAAGCAGCGCGCTGGGATCGGGGTCGGAACTCCAACCCCAAAGCATGATGTCGAAATCGAAGGCGGGACAACACTGGGCAGTCAAAGCGTCCGGGTCAACAGCCTGCATTTCAAGGGAGACACCCACCTGTCCCCACATCTCGCTGAGCAATTCAGCCAGGCGCGGCGCGGTCAAGCTATCACTGGGCCAGTTCAAGCGGAAGGTTAACGGGCGTGAGCCGTCAGGCATGTCGCGCACTCCATCGCCATCGGTGTCCTTGTATCCCGCGTCATCCAAAATCTGGTTGGCTTTCGCAATATCAAACTCATAGTCCTTGAGGGAGTTGTTGTACCAAACTCCCAACCCGTCGGGAATGAGAGTTAACCCTGGTGTGCCAAGCCCGAGCAGAATAACATCGATCAGTTTCTTTTTATCGGTGGCGTGCGCCAATGCAAGGCGCACATCGCGGTCGCGCAGGGCGGGATGTCCTGTGCAGATGCCGCCTTCATCCTTCGGGCAGTTTTCATCCTCCAACTGGTTGAAGATAATGTCGGAAACATCGGGGGCAAGCGGCGATCCGACCACCACTTCCACATTCTCAGCACTCTTCAAAGCCACAACAGCAGTGTTGGGCATTTCGGTGATCATATCCACCTGCCCGGTCTTGATTGCCTGCACGAGCGCATCCTGATTCTCGAAAGTCTGGAAGATGACCTCGTCCACCCTGGGCGGTGTGGCAAAATGGTCCTTGTTGGCGATTAGATGGACGAATTCATTCTGAGCATATTCCTTCATCTTGAATGGGCCCGAACCAATCATCTCGAAATTTTCGTACTCAAGCTTGTCCACACCTTCCCAGATGTGCTTGGGCAAAATATAGAGGAAGACCAGCTGGCTTTCAATGTTGGGGATCGCTTCGGTTAACGTGAGAATGACTTTGTTGCCTTCGGCTTTGATGCTGTCGAAGTACGTGGTGTAGTATCCGTTCAGATAGGCATATTCAGGGGTATCCATGTACAGATTATAGGTAAAGGATACATCCTCGGCGGTCAACGGCTTGCCATCATGCCACTTGATGCCGTCCTTAATCGTGAAGGCGTAAACCAGTCCGTCGTCGGAGCGTTCGACACTATCGGCCAGGGTAAGGGTGAAGGAACCGTCCAGGTTGAGTTCGTACATGGAGTCGTACACCAGTTCATAGATCGTATATGCTTCGACCAGGACGCCCATGCCTGGGTTGAGAGAATCCGGACTGCCCGCCCACCCAACACGGACAACCGACGGGGCGGCGGATTCACCCGTGGCGGCTTCGGTGGACATGGAAGGTGTACCTCCACACGCCGAAAACAGCAGGGCAGCCAGAACCAACAGATAGAACAGTTTGTGTTTCATGTGTTTCTCCTCTCCAATGGAATGAACGTGATATTCCCAAAAACAAAGCGCCATGACAGAATCATCTGCCAGGGCGCAGGGCTTGTTTCATCAGACACCAACAACGGAGTCAGGGTTTAGACAAGATGGGGGAATATCCACTGTTCATGATTGTACTGTAATATCGAACTTTGTCAATCACATGCGGCGTCCGCTGCGTGGATCGAGCGCATCGCGCAAACCGTCACCGACAAAGTTGATACCTAAAACAGTGAGCAGGATCAACGTACCGGGGAAAAACCACAGCCAGGGAGCCGTCTCAAGATATTGATACGCCCCATCGAGCATGTTGCCCCAGGTCGCCGTGGAGCCTTGCACGCCGACTCCAAGAAAACTGACATAGGCTTCGGAGAGAATGGCGTTTGCCACGCCAAGCGTCGCGCTGACAACCAGCGGCGCGGTGGTATTCGGTAGAAGGTGGGTAAAAATGATGCGGCGGTCAGAAGCGCCCAGCGCGCGCGCCGCCGAAACATAATCGAGTTCGCGCAGGGAAAGCACATTGGCGCGGACGATACGGGCGAGATACATCCAGGAAGTTGCGCCAATGATAAGAATAATGACGATTACACTTCCCGTAAGTTCGCGCCCAAAGAAGTTGAAAGGCGGCAGCCCGCCGCCAAAGAAACGGGCCCCGATGATGAGCAGAAAAAGGCTTGGGATGTTCAACATGGCTTCAGTGAAGCGCATCAGCAAGTTGTCCACCCAGCCGCCATAATATGCCGCAATCGCGCCAATCAACGCTCCCAAAAAGACCTCGACAATGGCGGCGGAAATGCCGATAAGCAGGGAGATTTGTCCGCCGTAAACGGTGCGGGCAAGGATATCACGTCCAATGACGTCCGTACCAAAGATGTGATCCGTGGAGGGCGGTTTCAACTTCAGACTGGTGTCGTTGCAGTTTGCCCATGCTTCGCCATACGCCATCTGGTTGATTGGAGTGCAATAACCGTTCGATAGCCAACCCACAACGCTTACATACAGAACAAGCAACAAGAGAAGCCCCATCCCAAACATCGCCATGCGATGTTTGGGAAACCGCCGCATCGCCAATGCCGTGGGCGAAAGGGACTTCGTCGTAGGTAAAATCACCGTACCCTTGACAATCGGAGTCGAAGAAGTCGAATCTGCCATGATGAGTCTCCTAGTCAAGCCGGATACGCGGGTCTATGAGGGAATAAACCACATCTGTAATGATCTGGAAAATCACCACGGCAAACGCGATCAGCATCAGGATGCCCATCAACACGGGGAAGTCGGCGCGTTCGATGTGGTCGATGAAAAGACGCCCCATACCGGGCCAGGCGAAGATGCGTTCCGTCACCACCGCCCCCGCCATGAGTATGGGGATGTCAAGACCAATGATGGTGATGAACGGCAGCGCGGCATTGGGCAGAGCATGTTCAAAAACAACAACCATGTAACGCAATCCCTTTGCCCGGGCAGTACGGACGTAATCCTCTCCCAGGACGTCTATCACACTCGAACGCACAAAGCGGCTGTATCCCGCTGTGCTGATAATTGCCAGCGTGGTCACCGGCAAAATCATGTGTTTGAAAACTTCCAAAGGCTCTTTGCCAACTGACGGGTCGAACATCCCCACCGTTGGCAGGTAGGGCAGTCCCCAGCGGCGGAAGTTGACCGCAAAGATATACATCAGCATCAAAGCCAGCCAGAAGACCGGCATGGAATACCCCACAAAGGAAAGACTTGTCACCAGGTTGTCGAACCATGAATAGGGACGCAGGGCCGAATACAACCCGATGATTATTGACATGATAATGATCACAAGTTCGGCGGTGAGCATCAGCAGCAATGTATTGGGCAGACGTTCGCCGATCATTTCGAACACCGGCTTACGCGTTACCAGCGAATTGCCAAAATCACCGCGCAGCACGCCCTGCCTTTTGCCGGGCGTCTCCCCCACACCGTCGCCGTCCATGTCTATCTTTTGCCAGTCGTTGCCAACCAGCCAGGTGATGTATTGCATGTAAACAGGCTGGTCCAACCCCCACTGACGGCGCAGGCGCTCCTTGTCTTCCGCCCGCGGAGGCACACGCCCGCCCAATGTGGCGATGGGATCGCCAAACGACTGCATCAGCAAAAACAAAATAATGCTGATAATGAAAAGTTGTGGAATGGCTTGCGCCAGCCGCCGAAGGATGTAGTTGGTCATGGCTCAAAAGGGGGTTGTGCCTGCCGGGACTGTGACAGTCCCGGCAGGCATGGATTGGGTTATATGGGTTATATCAGATTACTCGGAGACTTCCCATTCATACGAATTCCAGAACGGGTACACACCGGAGAATTTTACACCCTGCAAGCGGCTGCTGACAGACCACAAGTCGGGGTCTTTCCACATGCCGATGTAGACGTAATCGTCGTACATAATCTGCTCGATCTGGTTGAACAGTTCCTTGCGTTTTGCCGGATCCATCTCGATAGCCTGCTGCTTGAATAGCTTGTCAAGTTCCGGGTTGCAGTAACCCTGGTCATTCGTGCCGTCCGGGTTATCCGCATTGACAACCTGCTCACAAGTGAAGAGTTCGGTATCGGGATCCGGGAAGGCGTTCTGGGCGCTCGAATATTCGGCAACTTCATACTCACCCAACGCCATTGGACCACCGTCATTAAAGGTGTTCCAGAATATATCGCTGGAATGATTCACCAGTTCGGCGCCAATGCCGACCTGCGCCCACTGCTGCTGCACCACCGCCTGCACGTTCTTGCGCAATTCACGCGTGTTGGTGATGTAGCGCAGGACGAGTTCCTTGCCGTCCTTGTCGCGGGTCCCGTCGCCGTTGCTGTCCACCCAGCCGGCTTCATCCAACAGTCTCTTGGCTTCCTCTGGATCATAGGGGTATGCCTCGAAGTCGGACTGGTAGGGCGGGGTCATATCCCAGTAGGTGGCGTTTACAGGATTAATATCCGGCATCAACAGGTCGTTCACAATGGTGAAGCGGTCGGTCGCAAGGGCAATCGCCTTGCGGACGTTCACATCCAGCATGGCGGGATGCGTCGTATCGGGGTTGACATTCAGGAACCAGGCTTCGT
The DNA here is from genome assembly GCA_030834895.1 of Anaerolineales bacterium. Lineage (GTDB taxonomy): Bacteria > Chloroflexota > Anaerolineae > Anaerolineales > Villigracilaceae > Villigracilis. The sequence continues at coordinate 480,140 of JAUQXA010000024.1, read as the reverse complement.
TGTAACCCGACGTGACAGGCACCACCTTAACTTTGCCGTCCGCCTCGAGTTTCTCGATCTGGTCGGAGGAGAGGAAGGTGCCGATATCCGTGTCGCCGGCGAGGATGGCGGCTTCCTGGGCGGCGTCATCCGGCACAATGCGGACAAAAACCTGCTCCAGTTTCGGCGGGTTGTACCAGACGGGGTTGGCTTTGAAAGCGAGATGGCTGCCGGTTTCCCATTCGCTGAAAACAAATGGTCCCAACCCGACAGTCGGATTGCGGTTCCACTCTGCTTGATCAATGTTTCCATCCGCGTCGAAGACCGGCTGCAAAACATGCTTGGGCAAGATCCAATAGAACAGGGTCGTCTGCCAGGCGGCAAAGGGTTCCTTTAAGCTGATGACAACTGTCGTGGGATCTTTTGCCACCACGCTATCCACATATTTGTCATAAGGATAGCGACCAAGCGGCGTGTTCTTATCCGACATGATCATATCGAATGTAAACGCGTAATCGTCAGCGGTCAGGGGCTCACCGTCGCTCCACTTGACATCATCACGCAGGTTGAAGGTGATTGTCTTGCCGTCCGCGCTTAAGCCGCCATTTTCCGCGGACGGTACTTCCTTCACCAGCACCGGAACGGGGTTGCCGTTCTCATCGAAGTCCCATGAGGGCTTGAGATAGAACGGACGCAAGTAGCCCGAGAAGGACATCTGTGTGTACATCGGGTTGAGGTTGTCAGGCTCCTGCACAAAGGTGATGGTGGCAGTGCCACTGAATGTCGGCGCGGACGCTTCTGTTGCGGCTGGCGCTTGAGCCGCAGGGGCTTCCGCAGCCGGCGCTTCTGTTGCCGCCGGTCCACCGCAGGCAGAAAGGGCCAGCACAAAAGCGACCATCAAAAACAATACAGACTTCAGACGTTTCATTTTCTTCTCCTTTTCTGATTTTTAACGCGCAGAAACTCACGCGTTATTCACTGAGCAATTCAAGGCGTGGGAGGCAAGCCTTTCGCGCGGCGACATCGTATGAGCATCCTTCGGTCAAGACGTGAACACGAAGCCCGCTGACCGCAACCGTACCGCCGTGTTCGATTTCCGCCACATTTGTGAATTCGATCTCACTCCCATCGACGATGGTGACTGCGCCCGTGCCTTTCACAGTAATAAAAGATTCATCCTCCACGATGGCAGCGGTATTCTCGTCGACGCCAACGCCCAGCAGGCCGGGATGTGACGCAATCAAATAAATCAACCTGCCGAATCGGTCTTTTTGGCGGAAGTGCTGGTCGAAGACGATTTTCTCCGTCAGCCCCAGACCGGGTGTGAAGTGGGCCATTCCCTCACGGGGAGTTGGTCCGCCCTTGCCATAGCCAATCATCACTTTGGGCATGACCGCCGCGCCGGCGCTGGTTCCAGCAATAATTACGCCGCGCCGGTACGCCTCCAAAATCGCTCCTTCAAGCGGGGTTCCGCCGACCAAAGCTGGGAGACGCATCTGGGTTCCGCCTGAGATAAAGATTCCGCTGGCAGATTGGACAATGGAGAGAAAGCCGTCGGCGAAAGCTTCGGCTCGGGTGCGGAAATCTAAACTCCGGGCAGAGCGGGCGCCAAGTTTCAAAAACAGAGAGGCGTACTCGTTTCCTGTATCCGCTAAAACCGAGGGTTGGGGAAGAATCAAAATATCAGCCTGAGAGCCACCCGCGCGGATCACAAACTCCTCCAAGACCACAGGCTTTTTGTGGTTCTCGTTTCCACCGATGGGCATTAACGTGGTCATGCCCGCACCTTGATAAAACTGATCAGTTGTTCTGCCGTGACAAGAATGTGCTTGCGCATGGCTTGCTCGGCGGTAGTGGAATCATGCGACTTGAGCGCGGCGACAATTGTCCGATGCTCGACAGCGTCTGTGGCGTCACGTTCGGGTAGCGGCTGGACGGCTGTTGCGGCAAAGTTTGCAATCAGCATGGTCGGGAAGGTCGCCCACATCTGGTTCAAGGTGCGAATCAAATATTCGCGCCGGCTCGCCTGATAAACGGATTGGTGAAATTTTCGATTGAGTTCACGGTATTTGAGGACAGCTTCCGGCGCGCTATTTTCCTCCATCTCCACCTGTAAACTTTCAAGAACAGAAATCTCTTCGTGAGTGATAATTTCCGCCGCAATCGAAGCCGCGCGGCTTTCGAGAAAGGCGCGATGCGAATACAAGTCTAGAATATCACTAATGGAAAAAACGATTACCCGCGCTCCCCTATACGGCACATGCTCGATTAACCCCTCCGCCGCAAGCTCCTTGAGTGCCTCACGCACAGGCATCTGGCTGACGCCGAAATCCTGCGCAAGCCGTTCCTGGCGCAACCACTCGCCGGGTTTATAATGCCCATTGAGAATGGCGACGCGCATTTGCTCGGCAACTACATTGCGCAATTGCTTGTGCGACGGCGTGTCTGTCAACAAGGACTGAATGCTCTCCTCCGAGATTGGATATAATATCTAAACGCAGAATAACACGTTCCCAACTAAAAAGTCAATAGGGCATGAAGTTTTTTAAGAAAGGAAACCATGGAAAACCCCATCAAACTGACGGAAAAATACGAGCGCAACGGTTGGCCCTCGATCAAACGCCCCGACATCAAGCCACCCGCCGGCTGGAGCCTCTCCCTCATCACCTCGCTTGAGAGGATTCGTTCGCATTCGCTTTCGTCCCGAGGACAGATTGCCTGCATCAAAGACGGTGAAACACTTTCGGATGTTTTCACCATGCCCGCGTCTGGCGGCTGGCTGGCACGCATCACCACAGACCGCAACCTCGTAGCTTATTGGGATGACGAGATTCCCGAATGGTCACCTGACGGGAACTGGCTGGCTTTCTGCATCAAAGGACATGTCCATATTGTCCCCGTCCTGAGCAACGTCAAAGGGGGCGGATTACCCAGAAAGATCACCGACTTCGCCCCAGCCGCGAGCGCCCCACGCTGGATGCCCGACTCGAATGGCCTGATTGTCACCGCCGAGCGCAATGACGCCGACCAGTTGCTGCTCACCGACCGGGACGGATCCTGGCCTCACGCCCTGACGAACGACTCTGTTGGCGATCACTGGGATGCCCGTCCCTCACCCGACGGGAAATTCGTTCTCTTCAACTTACGCCGATTCGACGACTTGAATCGGCTCGAAATCGTTTTACTCGAAATCGCCACAGGCAAACAGATAACTTTGTACGGCAAACCGTCCACTCGCGCTTCGTCTGCAAAGTGGTCACCAGACGGCAGGTGGATTTCGTTTATCTCGCAGGAAACGGGGCGCGACGAGTTGTATCTGGTCAAGTCCGATGGGACTGGATTACATCAACTAACCAAAACGGGCCACGACGTTTTCCAGTACGAATGGTCGCCTTCGGGAAAACAAACGCTGGTCGTGGTCAATCGCGGCGGCTCGTTCGAGTTGGAACTGCTCGAAGTCGAATCGGGAACAATGTCAACTTTGCGGAAAGACACGGGCATCCACTCCAACCCAAACTGGGCGAAGGACGAGTCTTTCATCACCTTCGAGTTCGAAAGTCCGCTCCTGCCGCCCGACATCTACCGTATGGAACTTCCCAGCAAACAGGTGACTCAACTGACGTTTTCCAACCCACCCGCCTTGCAGCACAACAAAATGATCGTGCCTGAAATCGTCTCATACAAGAGTTACGACGGGTTGGAAATTCCCGCCTTTTTGTATCGTCCCGAAAAGCCAAACGGTGCGGCGATTGTGTATCCGCACGGCGGACCCAAAGACCAGTACGGATTCTTCTGGGACGAACTGGCGCAATACTTTACAGCAAAGGGCTACACCTATCTCGCGCCAAATTATCGCGGCTCAACAGGTTACGGCATCGACTTTGAACGCGCCAACTACAACGACTGGGGCGTCGGTGACACGCAAGACTGCCTGCACGCCGCCAAGTATCTGCGGACATTCAAGGAGGTCAAGCCTGAGCGCATCGGCATCGCGGGCGGAAGTTACGGTGGCTACATGACCATCGCCTCGCTCTCGCGCGATCACGAATATCTGTTTGCATGCGGTGTGGCGAAATACGGCGACTCGAACCTGGTCAGTTCGTGGGCGCAGTGTGAGAAGCGCCTGCGGCTGTACACGGAAATTTTCCTCGGTCATCCGTCCGACAATCTCGACATCTACTTGAAAGGCTCCCCTATCACCGAAGCAAAGAACGTCCAAAAGCCCGTGCTGATTTTGCACGGCTTGCTCGATACCGTTGTCCCGCCCGAAGCCAGCGAAGAATGGGTCGAGGCGTTGAAACGCGAGGGTAAGACCTTCGAGTACAAGACCTATGACGACGAGCCGCACGGTTTCCTGCGCCGCGAGAATTTGTACGATGTTTACGAGCGAATGGAGCGGTTCCTGGATTGGTATTTGCTGCCGAAATGAGTAACGAAAGGGCAATTTGTTTTTGTCAAAAGAGGAAGATGTGAAAAATAATTTTACTAAATTGGCTACACGCAAAACAAAATATTTTAGTTACGATGAGACGACCTGGGATGCCATTGCAGATTTACCACGCGATACACCCCTAATTCTGCCACTGGGAACTGGCTACAACCTTGACCTACTCGCCGACCAGTTGGGACATTCAGATCTCGTCGGGCTTTTGCCGCCGTTTCCTTTCGGCTGGCGCGGCAGCGGATTGGAAGTCCCCGAAGCGGTGTTTGTGCCGTACATCGTCAACCTGCTGGACAGTCTCCGCGATGACGGTTTTACCCGCGTGTACTGTCTCACGCCGCAGGGATTCGACCCACAATCGGGGCAGCGTTTAGCGTTGAACGTTGAACGTTTGTCTCAACCCCATCCTTCTGCATATTCGCCAACCGTTTTTCTCCCACCAGATTCAGCGCGCGGCAAGGTAATCTTGATTCCCATAGGTCACACCGAGCAGCATGGATACCACCTCCCTCTCATGGTGGACACGGTTATTATTGATTCCATTGCCCAGGGAACTGTCTCTCAAATGCCTACACGCAGTTGGTCAATGCCTGTTATGCCGTACGGGGTCAGCACACACCGTTCATCTTTTGCGGCAACCATGAATGCAGGCGGACGAGCCTTCGAGGATTTTTTGGTGGCAGTCATCGACCTGCTCGCCTCACGCGGATTCGACCGTTTCTATCTTATGAGCGGACACGGCGGCAACACTTCGTTTTTGGTGAACGTGGTCAAATACGCGGGCGAACGTCACCGAAGGATTTTCTGCGCGACGGCTTTCTTGCATACGTCAGGCTCCATCGGCGCAGCAGCGCTGGAAAAATACCGCACCTCAAAGATCGGCGGCATGGGACACGCGGGCGAACTCGAAACCTCTTTCATGCTTCACCTGCGCCCTGAATTATGTCAGATGGAACGGGTCGTGGACGAAACTGATTTTATTTCCACGCCAGATTACTACATGGATTGGATCGAAGGCGGCTTGTTGGTTGCCAATCCGCCGTGGGACGACGACTCGAGGACAGGCGCGTACGGCGCTGGCAGTCACGCCACAGCGGAGAAGGGTCGCTTGTGGCTGGAGGCGGCAATTCAGGAAAAAATCGATCATGTGGAGCAAATCCACGAGCAGCATGAGCGACGGGAAAAGAGACGGAATGAAGGATGGGGGTTGTGGGGGAAATTCAGAGAAAAGTAAATTATGGCGCTTCGACTACGCTCAGCGCGAAGTTCGTCCTGAGCGTAGTCGAAGGACAGATGATCAATCAAAGTTTTTAATTTGAATACTTCGAGATAAACTCTTCTCCCATGCCGATGAATTCATCGTGGTCGTCAGGCGCGGAAGTGGAGGCGAGCAGGTCTTGAGTCTTTTCGCGCAGAACCTGACGGGCAGTTGGGGAGCCGATCTCTTGCCATTTTTCCATGCTGTAGTGCGGATACAGCGGGCTGACGTAATATCCGCTCTTGTAATTCCGCTTGGTGGATGGCTGACTGAGGAAGTTGCCGCCAGGTCCGACCTTGGCAATTTCGTCAACTACGGAGTTTATATCGTCAAGCTGGAAGCCGTCGTGGAATCTCAAAGCCTGGTCGATGATCTCGTGGACGTGGACAACCGTCGTCGGCGCGATGGATTTCGAGGTGAGGGAATCCCCAATGAACGGAGCCAGATGTCCGTGCGATAGAAGCAGGGTGAGCGTGTTCATCCAATAGGCGTCGGCGGAGATCAAATCCATGCCCCAGCCTGTGCCGCTTCCTGAAGTGGAGCAATGCGGGATGCCGTAATATTTCATCATCTCGGAACAGGCGACACTGATGAGGATGCTCTGCGGGTCGTAGAAGTTGGTGACGGTGTGCATGTCGAAGTAAACGGGCAACATGCCAAGCAGAATCGGCGCGCCCTTTTTAATGGTCTGGCTGATGACCAAGCCCGCCAGCAGTTCCGCCATGAGCAGGGTGAGGATGCCAGCGGGAGTCATCGGCGCGGACGCGCCTGCCATGCTGTAATTCGAGAAGATGAGCGGCAAGCCGCGCTCGATGGTAATTTTCATTTTGTCCACCGTGCCAGCGTTCATCACCAGCGGACTGACAGGGTTGAAGTATGGGATGATGAACGGCTTGTCGCCGAGGTCGCCGTGCAGGGTCTCGAACATTTGCAAAACGTCGGGGAATTTGTTTTCGTCCGAGACCAGCAGGACGAGCGGCTTGGTGGTGTTGGCAATGTGTTCGAGCGAGCCGTACAGGTCGGTGAGGTATTCAGGCACGTCGCGGACAATACCCACGGTTGAAATCACATCGTAGTGTTTCAGGCTGGAGCCGAGGCGCACAAGGTCGCGGAAGTTTTGGCGGGTGAAAATGCTCAGGGTCTCGTCCACAGGGTTTTGATAAAACAACGCCGTCACCCCCACCCCAAAGCGCAAGCGGTCGTCGCCCATTTTGAATTTGAACTCGCCGCGACGGTCATACACGTCAAAAGTCTTCGGCGCGGACTTGATTGCCTCTTCCACAACTTCGGGCGGGAACTTGATTCTGCGGTCTGCGGACTTCAATCCAAGTTTACGTTCGAGCAACGACAAAATCTCAGGCGAATCCACGCGCACGCCTGTTTCGCTCAACACCTTCAAAACGTTGTGATGCGCTTCCTGTATCTGTTCCTCGGTCATCATGGTCAATCGCGGGCGGACGTTGTTCATGGGTATGTTCTCCTGCGTGTGATTCTACAAGAAAAAACATTCCCTGACTATGGATAGTCAGGGAATGTAAAACTTAATTCTGCTTTTTCCAAACTCGCCGATCTTCCTGCTTTTCGGCATCGAGATACTTCGGGTGGACTTCCTTGACAATCTTATGCCCATGCGAAGTCCACAGGTCGGTTGCGAGGTCACGGGCGTCACAGTCCACGCCTTGCGCTGAGAAATACTGGCAGATGCGGGTCACGTCGCGCAGGAAGATGGTCCACGACGAGGGGTTGGAACCTGGAATCACCACTTGCGGGAAATCAATCAGCGTGATGTCGCCATTCCAGTAGAGGATGTTATAGGCGGAGAGGTCGCCGTGGATGCGGTCATGCTTCAACATTAAGTCGATGTTACATAGGACTCGCTCGTAAAGCGATTTGGCTTCGTCGGGGTCGAGGTTCACGGCATTAAGGACAGGCGCGGGATTCGATGGGTCGCCAATGTAATCCATCAGGATGGCATTCTTTTCCATCGCGTAGGGTTTTGGAACGTCCGCGCCAACCGCGTGCAAAGTCTCCAGTGTGGTGAACTCGTAGGCAATCCACGACTGATGCCTGACCTCCTCCCCGAAGGCGGTACGTTTTGCCATGGCGTGAAGCGCACCGTCGTCTACGATGACATTGCCATTCTCGTCGAGGTCTTCGCGTCCCGTGCGGTATTGGCTGTCGTTCTTGAGATTGCGCAACATGCGCGGGCGATAGATCTTCGCCGCCAGCAGGGGCGCATCCACCTCCACACCGGGCGTGCAGAGGTAGACCGAAGCCTCCTTGCCACCTTTCACTTTGCGGAGCACATCGGAAATCCACTGATGTTCGGCAATCTCCACCAGCGAGTCCAGCAGCCAGGCTTCCTCGAAGCGGGCAGCTTTGTAGGTAAATTTGAATTCACGCGAGATTTCCTGGGCACGGACAAATAACCTGGCGTCCGCTACCTGCTTTTTCGACTCGCGTTTTTGGAAGAGCCGCTTTTGCGAAGTGGGCGTTTCTTCCAGGACAGAATCATTGAGTTCATCATAGAACTCGAGTAATTGGTTTTTGCTCATGGTAAGGTACGTGTGTAATGTCATTGCGAGGGCGGTAGCCCGAAGCAATCTCCATGACATGAAAAGATTGCTTCGTCGGGAAGAACACCCTCCTCGCAATGACGGGCTAGTGTAAAACTTCCTCGCCGATCTGGCGCAGGATGCCGTTGAAGTCGATCATCTCAAGACCGACGATCTTTTCGTCTGAGAGCTGGAAAACCGCGAAACCGTTCTGGCTGGGCTCGTCATCCGCAAGTGGCGATCTGTGCCAATGAACCATTACCGTGTCGCCCTCCGCGATCACAGAGCTGATCTCGAATGACTCCGCCTCGAAGAAGGCGTAGCGTTTCACAAGTTCGCAGATTTCGGGCGCGAACAGTTCGTCAACCAGGTCACATCTGCCATCCAGCAGGACCTCTTCAAAATAACGGCGGACAATGAGTTTATTAAAGTTTGTATTCATGGTGTTTCTCACTCGTTAGGACACTGCAGCGGATGCCTTCGGCAAAACGAAGCCGCAGGCGGATCACTACCTGCGGGGACGGACAAAAAAAATACCGCAGGCTTCGCGCCTGCGGTTGGACTTCTGATGATTGAACAGCCTAAAAGACGGCTCTAATCAACTCCAGCAGGAGGCGCGCAAAAATAGAACTTGAACTGAGCTGTGATGATGTTGAATACCATTGGGTCGTGCCTCCTTTCTTTAGAAATTTTTTTCGAACGGTGGCTATTCTATCTCTTGGCCAAAAATGCGTCAAGTTTTTTTGCAATGTTTCTACGGCTTGACGTGCAAGTCAAAAAACTGACTGGAACGCTGCATAAATGCAAACCATTCATCATATAGGAACGAGTGTCCCTCGCCGTCGTGGGCATAGAGTTTGGCATCCACGCCCGCTTCGACAAATCCCTCGTACATTTTCTTTGACCATTCGGGCGGCGTGCCAGCGGAGGTCTTGCCGTCCTCGGTTCCGTACACAATCTGGACAGGCGCGGTCACGAAGTCGAAATAATACAGCGGGGAAAACTTCTTCAACTCCTCAGGATCAGTGGATACATCAAAATAAGGCGTGACCAAATCATCGGGCAGGGTCAACGGCAAAATATCGGAGGAGTTACAGCCGTACGCCAGTTCGCCTTCGAGAATATCGCCCAGGCAGCCTGGTCCCCAGCGTTCGATAATGTCGGCAAAATCCGCACTGACGGAGGAATACAAAACGGCGGCTTTGACGCGATCATCGACGGTCAACACCTTGAGCGTGACTCCGCCGCCCATGCTGTGTCCCCACATGCCGATGTGTTCCATGTCTGCGTCGGGGTAGGATTCAAGCGCGTTCATCAGGTTGATGACATCGATGGCAAGTCCCGAATAAAACAAACTCTCTCCCGCTTCGGCATCCGCCCAACTGCGATAGTCTGACGAGGCGGTGAGATAGCCGCGCTTGTTGAGGAATTCCGCCGCGCGGTCTGTGCCGTCGCCGGAGGCGTACACCGTCCGCGAGAAAAAGCCGTGGTTCATGACGATGACGGGATACGGCGGCTCGCCAATGGTCGGGACTTGCACAATGCCTGTGATAATCAAGCCGTCGCTGGGATATTCGATCAGGTAGCGGGTGAAGTCTTCCGTTTCGAGCAGCGTCTCGCGGATGGTGATCTCTCCGCTTTGGAAGTTGTGCTTCCGCAAGCCTTCGATGGTGTACGGATAAAGCGCCTGTTCAGGGGTGCGCGTGGCTGTCGGTGACGGTATGACCGTCGGCGTGGGCGTATCTGGGACGATGACCACACTCAACGTGGAGGTCGGCGTTGCGGCTGGAGCGGGAGAACATGCCGTAAGGAGAATCAAAAGGAAAAGGGCAAATTTCTGTTTCATACGGCAATTATAAACGCCGTCGATGGCGGAGTCCGCTTTAGCGGGCTTCGTAAAAATAGCATGGGGATTCCATCCCCGTGCGAGCTATAAACTCGGCGCCTTCCACTTTTTGATGATGTCCGCAAAGGGTGGCAGAATCTTTTTCTCGCGGAACGGATACCAGCCAACTTCCCCGCGCACCGCCTGCTCTTTCAATTCAGTTGAACCCCAAATGAGCGAGCCGCCAAACGCGCCAACCAGTCCCGCAACCCAATTATTTGAAATGAACAAAGTGGCAACGATGGATAGAATCCCCGCACCCATCACGTAGAGCCACCAAAGGTAGCCAAAGTAGTGTTCGCCGCGAATCACCCACACGAAACCCAAGCCGATGATGAAGAGCGTGGCAAGACCAAGCCAAAGTCCAAACGAATTCATTTTGCGCCTGCCTTTAATGCGGCAAGTTCGTCCGCCGAATATTGACTGCCGCGCGGGTCGCGGTTGAGCCAGTCGAAGGTCGTCGCTTCGGGATACTCCGCCAGAATCTTTGCGTGACGCGGATTGTTCGGATTCGCGGGCGCGTGACCATGCTTGATTCGATTCTGCTGGCGGACGAATTCGAGCGCATCCCACAGAAAGGTCACAGCAAGGATTCCGCTCGCCGCAGACAGAATCAGGTTCGGGGTCGTTAGAGAAAGCGAGACAAATCCCAAGCCCAAAGCCAGGACAAGTCCAATCGGAATCCATAAATGAATTGTATTCCGTTCGATTCTTCGCACCGCAACATGTCCCATCCACACGCCGAGAAAAGTCGCAAACGCGGCGGCAACTCCAACAAAGTTCATTTCCATGATGACTCCAAAAAATGATTTTCCCAATTATATACAGTCAAGTTTCGGTTATCGTCATTCTCACTGAACTCTCAGCGGAATCTACATAATCTGCATGTACGCCTCTTCGATAAAACATAAAATACCGCAACACATGAAAGGCAGGAGTGACTCTTTAGATGAAGATTGCGATTATTGGCGGGGGCATTACGGGTTTATGCGCCGCGTGGGAACTGCAACAGCGTGGTATTGAATTTATTCTCCTCGAAGCCTCCGACCGTTGGGGCGGCAAGGTCATTTCATCTCAACTTGAATTGACGGACGGCGCACGCTTTCTGGTGGAGGGCGGACCCGATACGCTCATCACCCGCAAGCCCGAATCATGGGATTTGGCAACCGAATTGGGATTGCTCGACCAGGTGACGAATCCTGGCTCCGAGGCGAGCGGAACCTTCGTGCTGGACAACGCTTCGCTCCACCCGATTCCTGTTTCGCCTGCCCGATTTTTTTCCACCCCGCTGCTGACTCCGCGCGGAAAGTTGCGCCTGCTGGCGGAGCCTTTTCAACCCGCCCGCCGCGACGATGAAGACGAGTCGCTGGCTGATTTTGTCCGCCGTCGACTCGGACAGGAGGCGCTGGATAAATTCATCGGTCCCGTGCTGGGTGGAATCTACAACACCGACCCCGAGACGCAGAGCATCATGGTTTCATCGCCCGTCATGCGCGAGATGGAAAAGGACGGTGGCGGATTGTTCGCGGGCGCATTGAAGCGGATGTTGCGAAAAAAGAAGCGACGCGCCCCGTATGCTTTTGTCTCGTTCAAGAACGGCTTGCAGGCATTGACCGATGAACTGTCCCGCCAACTCACAGGCGATTTGCGCTTAAACGCGCGCGTTGAAAAAGTAATCCGTGACGGGAGCGGCTATCGCGTGTTTATTGCGGGCGGCGGCAACGTGTATGCCGACGGGATCATCTTTGCGACGTTGGCAAATCAAACGTCTGCGATGATTCGGGAAATTACGCCAGAGGTATGCCAAAGGCTCGACACGATTCGCCATCAAAACATCGGCACGCTTTCACTGGTGTATCGAGAGGCGGATGTGCCAAAGGAGCCATACATCAGCGGCTTGATGATTCCTCGCCGCGAAAAGCGGATGATTGACGCGGTGACGTTCACGTCACGCAAAATGCCTGAACGCTCGACGGCGGGCTACGCGGTGGTGCGCGTCTTCATCGGCGGCGGCGCTCCGCAAATGGTGGACTTCTCCGACGAGCAATTGCTCGAAACCACGCAAAAGGAACTTGGCGAACTGCTCGGCATCCGCGCCGCGCCGCAAACATGGACGGCTTTCCGCTGGCAAAACGGATTCCCGCAGGCGGAGGTTGGTCACTTGAAACGCATCGATGAAATTGAAAAACACCTGCCTGTCAACCTCGCGCTGGCTGGCAGTTCGTACCGCGGCATCGCCGTGCCCGACTGCATCCGTCAGGGACGTGAGGCGGCGAGGAAAACCATAATGTCATTGCGAGGCGGCGCACTTCCGCCGAAGAAATCTCATGCTTTTCAGGAGATTGCTTCACCGCTCGCCGTTTGAGGCTCGCGGCTCGCAATGACATTCTTCATAAGGAGTTATACATGCAAATCATTCGTTATCTCAACAACACACGGCTGGCGTTCTTTTCCATCGCCTATGGTTTGAGCGGAGCGCTCATCGGCGGCACGCTGAACCGAATCATGATCGCGGAGTTGGGTCTGCCCGCTTCGCTGGTGGCGTTCTTCTTTGCCGTGCCTTTGCTGATCTCGCCCGTCCGTGTTTGGCTTGGCTACCGCTCGGATGGATTTCCCATCTTCGGCAAACGCCGCGAGCCGTATATCGTCCTCGGTGGGCTGACCATCGGGCTGGGAATCCTTGCCGCCTCGAACATCGCCGCACAGCCTGCAAAAATATCCGCGCTGCTTGTTTTGAGCGGCACGCTCTCGTTCATGCTCTACGGGCTAGGACGCAACCTCGCTCACAACACCTATCAAGCCCTGATTTCAGACCGCTACACGGGAACCTATCGCACACGCGCCATCACGTTCTATGAAGTCGCCACCCTGCTCGGCTCGGTGATGGGTGCGGGATTCATCGGCAAGGCGCTCGAAACCTACGACCCCACCAAACTTCTGGGCGTCGCCACGGGCGTGGCAGTCACCGTCTTTTTGCTCTCCACCTTCGCCGCCATCGGACAGGAATCCAAAACCCAAATTGTGGAAGTCGCTTCGGAACAGGCGCGGAAGATTCCCTTCCAGCAGGTTTTGCGTGACGTGGTCTTCGCCGACCCGCAGGTGCGGATTCTCTTCACGCTGGTCATCTTCACCTTCATCGGCACGCTGGCGCAAGACGCCCTGCTCGAACCCTACGGCGCTCTTGTCCTCGGCATGTCTGTCGGCGACACCACCCGTCTGACGATGTACTGGGGACTGGGCGTTCTCACTTCCATGCTGGCTTCAGGGCTTTTCCTCATCAAATGGCTGGGGCATCTCAAACTGATGCGGACAGGAATCATCGCCAGCATCCTCGTCTTCATCGGCTTGATCGTGATGGGAATGATGGGCAATGCGGGCATGTTCAAAAGTCTGGTCTTTGTGATGGGACTGGGAACTGGCTTGGCAGGTGCGGGCATGTTAAGCAGCCTGATCTCGTTCACCACCCCCATCCGCGCGGGGATGTTGATGGGAGTCTGGGGTGTGGCGAACATGGTCGGTCACGCCGTCGGCAACCTGACGGGCGGCATCCTCGTGGACAGCGTCCGCCTCGCAACGGGCAGCGCGGCGCTGGCGTATTATTCGCTCTTCGGCATGGAAGCGCTCATGCTGGGCGTGGCGCTCTACCTTTCCACCCGTTTGGATTTGAACGCCTCCCGCGCTCACACGGAGGAAGCCGAAATCCTGGCATCCGTCGCCGCCGCGGATTGACGCCCGCGAACTGATTTTTTGCAGGGCAGGCGTAACCTGCCCTGCTTTGTGTTAAAAGCTGAAGGCGGGAATAGTTTGATATACTTGCCAAAAACACAGAGCCATCGAGAGGATAGAGAAATGAATCGCCGATTTTTATGCTTGATCGTTTTGACTGCAACCCTGTTGGGCGCCTGCGCGCCGCAAGCGCCAGCCACTCCCACTGTGGATGTTGCCGGGACAATGGCTGTGCAACTGGCTTCCATGATGATGACACAGACTGTGGCGGCCTACTCGCCCACCCCACCACCCACCGCCACGTTCACTGCCACACCACCGGTCACCGAAACGCCTACAGTCCCGCCAGCGCCTGCGGAGACGGTCATGCCAACGGTAATGGAGGTAAACGGCTCAGACTACGCTCCATGTTATCAAGGTCCTGGTCCCACCTATCCATTGACCAGTCAGATTTCCAGTTACAAGGCGGTTGAATTCGTCGGCATTGGAAGCGTGCCAGGCTGGTACGTGATCATCAACCCATATTTCAGGTCACAATGCTGGATCGAAGCCAAGAATCTGGTCATCGACCCAAGCTTCGACGTCTCGGCATATCCGACGATTAAACCGTAGCCGAATAAAAGTCCCTGCCTCTCAAAAGCAGGGACTTTTTCATTATTCACAGCAGTCTTTTCACCGGCACAGTGAAGAAGAACGAGCTTCCCACCCCTTCCTTGCTCTCGAACCACGTTTCGCCATCGTGCAGGTCAATGATGTGTTCGACGATCTTCAAACCGATGCCAAAGCCAAGGCGCGGGTCATCTTTGTCTTCAAGGATGATCTCGAATGGCTCAAAGATGAGTTCCTGATTCTCTTCGGCGATGCCAATCCCCGTATCACGGACCTCAAACAGGATATTGTTCGGCTCACGCGCCACGTGGACGGTAATGGTTCCTGACTCGGTAAACTTGAAGGCGTTGTGGATCAAATTCAACAGCGCTTGTGAGAGGCGGGTTGGGTCGCCTTCGATGGTCGGCAGGTTTTCCTCAATCTCCTCTTCCAGCTTAATTGCCGGGTTGGCTTCCGCCAACTGGTCGGCAATGGTCATCACGCCATCAAGCATGGCGTAAATATCCACCTCCTGCAAATCCAATTCCATCCTGTTGGTGACGGTTTCGGCATAATCTTGAAAGTCGTTGACCTGACCGATCAACGGCGTCAGCGCGGACTGGATGTACTCGATAGGCGAATCCTTCACACCAACATAATCCTCCAGCTCTTCGATGCGATACAAGTCATTGACATACTTTTGCACATCGGCGAGTCCGCGGCGTAGGTGGCTGGACATTCGATACAAAAACTCATTTTGTTTGTCGGTCATTTTTTTCTCCTGTAGGGGCGACCCACCAATCTAGTCATGGTCAAACCTGACAGGTCGCTCTTACTGTTATTTGGGAAGTTTTCCCTGCTGACCAGGTGTGAAGCTATCGGGAATTGCATCCGCTCCCTCGTTGAACACGGCGTGAATACCCTTGCGGACGGCCGTCCAGTAGGCCTTTGCAGCGGAGGTTCTATCTTCACGGAAACGCGTCAGCCATTCGACCAGTTCGGGAGTCTTGAGTCCGTCCTTCTCCCATTGCTCCAGATAACCCATCACCATGTCAGTCACGCGCTCGCTTTCCCAGTAGATGATCTTGGGAGCTTCGCGTTCGTAGATTTCACGCGCCACACGGAATTGATGCGCCTTGTAATTTTCCTTCATTCCTTCGTAATGCGCGCGTAGAATTTCGTCGGTGATGGTCTCGGACCATTTGCGGTGGAAACGGCAAATTCCGCTGTTTTCGTTGAACAGTTCATAGGTCATGCGCTCGACGTTTTTACGTCCCAACTTTTCAGGAGACATAAACTCCACACCGTAGTGAACGAAGTATTTGCCCATCATCGGCATGGGACTGAGCATGCCCGGCACCCAATACTGGTTCGGGACCATGCAGCCTTCGTCTCCATGGCTGACAAACACCGCGCGGTCAATGCTGCGGATGCCGTACTGCTTATCGAGCTTTCGCGCCGCCACCCGGATACTTTGGCGGAATACTTCCGCCTTCGGTTCGAAGAGAATTGCGCGGACGGCTTCCATTGCGTAGTTCGCATTTTTCATGCTGTCGGCGACGACGTCAAAATGGGCGGGGTCATCCACCCAATCGAAGGTCATTTCGCTCGCGGACGGCAAACCAAACTCGGCGGGATCGATCAAGTTGTCGCGGATCAGTTCCATAATCCAGGCGACAGTCCCGCCTGTTTGGATCGCGTCAAAGCCCATCGCGTCGACAAAGTCATTTAGCAACTCCGCGGCGCGCTGGTCGAAGACGCCCACCTGCGGGCCAAGGACATGATACGGCTCGTAATCCTTCTTGTACTGCCCGAACATTTTCTTGCAGACTACGGGACAGGGTTCGCCGCAATGCTGGAACTTCTTGGTCTTGATGGTCTCTTCGTTGAACTGCTTCAAATAATGATTGAGAATAAAATTCTCGTGCTGGCGCAGGCGCGACTCAACAGGCTTATAAATCGAGGTGTAGTTGAAACTCAGGATACGCTCGTTCAGGTCGCGCATATTGACGCCAAAGGTACCGCCCGTCTCGAACTCAGGCACGTAGCGATATTTCTCGGTCACCGCCAGGTCGGTTTGGATGGTCTTCTTGCCGAAGTGTTCGAGGAAGTAGGCATCAATCTCGGCGGAATTGCGCAGGTCGGGGTCGTCCCACTCGCCGCCGAAGACAATGCCCACAACGTTGTGACGTTTGAACAGACGGCTCCCCAGTCCGCCACGACCAGCCCAATCTACAACCGCAGTGAATGCCCCATTCCGCACGGGGCTGGAACCGATCGCCCCTTCGCGGGTGTATTTTGCGGCGGGACCAACAGCACAGATGCGCAAATTGCCATCGGTGTATTCTTTGGCATAACGATCAAACAACGCCTGCTGAAGTGCGAAGAAACCGATCAGCGGAGTGCCGTCGGGGCTGGCATACCCATTCCAAAGCGGCTCCACGTTGACGGGTTCGATTCGCACCTGAACTTCTCCCGCCTTGTGGTTGAGCAATACCACACTCGGCTCGGGCGCCATCCCGCGCAGTGCCACGTAATTGACGCCGACGCCGTGAAAGGTGTATGCCGCGCCGCCCATGCTGGAGACATAGAAACCATCCCACTGGGAACTCCATGTGCAAAAGACCAGCCGCCGCGAACCGGGGATGGAACTGCCCGCAAGCAGTCCTTCGCCAAAGGTGAAACTATCGGGGTAGATGTTGAAGCGGTGCCAGCCATAATCCACGGGACCGAGTATCTTTTCCTCGTCCTCGATGGGGCGCAGATACCAGTTCTTGTTGTGAAGGTGGACTGTCAACTCGCGTTGTATGATGGGATAGGTCATGGAAAAACTCCTTGTTTTTATCCGCGCTCCCGAAAAAATGTCGGGACGATGTTGGCGTCACTTGCGCCTGCGCGCAGTGCGGGTGAGTCGAAGCGCATTTGCGAACATGCCCTTCGACTACGCTCAGGATGAAGCCATTCTCAATTTGGCAAGTGAAAAACCTTAACGCGAATTTCTCGTATGTTGCGAATAACAGCCAAATAACATTCGTGAAATTCGCCCAATTTGCGCCACACTTGCGCCTGGCGCAAGTGCAGGTGTTTGCGTTAAAAAACCTTGGGCGCTCGAGAGCATCACTTTTGTCTTAACCATCCCCCATAATTTTAGCAGGGAAAGTCCAGCCTGGCACAAAAACGGGCTGGCGTCGTGCCAGCCCACCATATCAAGAGACCACTTAATTTACACATCCACGGCAAGGCAGGTCAGGGTTTGTTCCACGCCGGGAATGGGTTGAATTTCGAGCGCGGTGATCGCGCCGATTTCGGCAATGTCGGCCGCGTCCACAACCGCCACCGCATCGTAGGGACCAAAGGTCATGTGTGCTTCACTCACGCCTTTTATCTTTCTGAGTTGTCCAACCGCCTCCTTGATTTCGCCCGCACGAATCTTGATCATCACATATGCTTTCATGGCTTCTCCTTTTTATGGTTTTCAGAAAGGATGACGACCGAATGGCAATCACTCGGATTGCGCTGCCTGTGCTGTTCTTAATAGTAACAGGAATTTGGCTATTAAAAAAGCATCCGTTTTCAGTGACATTAATTACCTTCTCAAAAATTGGGGTTGTGTGTATTATATATTATATATAATTCTCAAGGAGGTTCCACATGCCCATCTTTACACCCGGACGTCGCTGGCAGCCACCGTTCATCCCCTTCAAAAAAGAGCCATTCAATAGACGGGCGCTCGCAAAGATCGAGATCATGGTCAAAGGGCCGTTGTTTGGCTGTCGCATGTGCGGCAACTGCCTCCTGCAAGAGACCGCCTTCATCTGTCCGATGGAATGCCCGAAAGGCCTGCGGAATGGACCCTGCGGTGGGTCCACTCCTGAAAGATGTTACGTGGACGAAACCCGTCCCTGCATCTGGTACAAGATCTATGAGCGCTCCTTCAAGATGGGGCGGGAAGAGATGTTGCTCGAAGTGTTGCCTCCGCTCGACTGGGAGAAGACCGGAACGGAAACCTGGGGCGATGTGGCGGACCAGGTGAAGAAAGTCGGCGTGACAAACGTCGTCAGCGGACTCGCCAGCCGCAAAGAGGGTTCCTTTGCGAAGACATGGGATTCCATCTTCAGACCTGTCCGCCAACCCGATTGGTGGAAGGGCGACTCGAAATATCATCCTCCGGCGTACACTGAGCCGGTCTCGGAACTGGAGCGCAGGCTGAAAGCTGGTGAATTCGTTGTTGCAGCGGAGATTGCGCCGCCCATTTCCGCAACCCTCGACAAGCTCAAGCAGAACATCGAAATGGTCAAGCCGTACGTGACAGCGATCAACTTTACAGATAGTCCATCGGCCACGCCGCGCATGTCCTCATGGGCATGCAGCAAGGTGACGGTCGAACTGGGCGCGGAACCCGTTATGCAGATTGCAGCACGCGACCGTACCCGCGTCGGACTACAATCCGAAGTAATTGGCGCGTCGGCTTTGGGAGTGCGAAATATCCTCTGCATCACCGGCGACAGCATGGTGCTCAGCCCCACTCCACGCGGACGCATGGACATCGTGGATGTTGACTCGGTCCAGATGTTGTGGATTCTGCGCCGTCTGCGCGACGAAGGAAAATATCTCGATGGGCGTGAAATCAAAACACCGCCAAAATATTTCCTCGGCGCGGCAGCTTCGCCCTTCGCTTCCGAAATGAAGTTCCAGGCACTGCGCGAAGAGAAGAAGGTCAACGCGGGGGCGCAGTTCTTCCAGACCAACGTGGTGCTGGATGCGGACGCGCTGGATGAATGGCTGAACGAAATTGCCAAGCGCAATATTCTGGACAAGGTATTCATCATGATTGGCTTGACCCCGCTCAAGAATTACAAGACCACTGCCTACATGCACAGCAAGGTGCCGGGCGTATTCGTCCCTGAAAAAATCCTCAAACGCATGGAAACCGCCAAGAAAAAGGGCAACGAGCAGGAGGAAGGCGTGCAGATCACGTTGGAACTGATCGAGAAGATCAAGACCAAGCAGGGTGTGCATGGCGTCCACATCATGGCGGTTGGCTGGGAAGAGATCGTACCGCGCATCGTCAAGGAAGCGGGGTTGGAAAGAAAGTAATCGCCCCATAAATCGACTAAAGTTGCCACTATAAAAAACAACGTCCTCAAATCGATGAACGATTTGAGGACGTTATGATTTACTTCTTCTTATCCTTGTTCTTCTTCGGCTTCTTCTTCTCCCTGTCCTTGCCTTTGCCTTGTTCCTTGTTTGCCATGGTTGACTCCTTTCCAGTGAAAATCAGTTGGACGAAAATCACGTCAGCCCGATAATTTCAATATCGTGACTTATCGGCATTATATCACCGGCGCGACATATAATGCGCCCATCTGCAGCGCGCCGCACAACACAAATCATAACTTGAGGAGAAAATCATGGAAAACAAGGTTATTATCCCGGGGAAGGTTGACAAGGATAAATCCAACCCCAAAAAGTACAAGGTCAAGAAGGACAAGGCATCCGAGTCCGATGTCGAGATCAAGGTCACTGGGGAGGGTGATTACGATGTCGAAAAACTCAGCGTGGACGGTCTGCCCGAAAAGATGCCGGACGGCACCCCCATCCGCTGGTTCAACAACTTCAGCATCAAAAAGAACGGACAGGTTATCCAGGAAAAGTATTTTGTGACCATTCCACCCCTGGAAAAATCATCACGTTTGGTCATTCTTGATAGCACTGGGCAGCCTTACTACTATAAAGGCGAAATCAAGGATAACACCTTCGAATTAACTGATGGCGATCCTGGCGTTGGCACGGGACCATAATCAGGAAAGCAGTCCTTTCTCTTTTGCCAGTTCGCGTATTTCCCGCCGCCAGGGGACATTTTCCACAAACATGCGGCGGGCTTCTATTGAATTCAATTTCGAGACCTGCGCATCCAAAAGTTGGAATGCATATTGCAGAACAACCTGGGCGCGCGGGTCTTTGACTTTCCCGAGCACGGTGGCCACGGAAAGGAAGACGCGCAAAGGTTCCTCCATGCCTTCAAGGGTCTTGTTCTTCTCGATGTAGCCTGCAATCAGATCGGACTCCCTCGTTGCCGCCGTCAAATCACCTGATTTCAAATAAGTTTCGCACAACCCTGACCGGGCTTCCATTGCCAGCACAGGAGCGCCAATCTGTGTGCGAATTTCAATGCTTTCCAAAAAGGACTGAGCGGCCAGGTCAAAGTCGCCCCGTATCAGGTGGGCATAACCGGAATAAAAACATATCCAGCCGGCCGCCCCTGTTCGCCTTCCAATATTTGAAGAAATTTCGAAAGCCTTTTCGAGCAGGAGAAGGGCTTCCTCCGAATGTTCCCGCGCAATCTCGATTGCGCTCATGTTGACGCATGCGTACATCTCCTCCATGCGGTTGCCGATCCTGCGTAAGAGTGGCAATCCCTGTTCATAATATGCCATTGCGGCGTCATAGTCGCCCAACACTCCGGCAAGCCAGCCCATGTTGATCAAAACCAAACCTTTTCTGGATAAATCCCCATGCTCCTGGAAAATCGAAAGGGATTGCGAATAATAATCCTGCGCGGCGGAAAAATCCCCCAAGGACACGACCGTATTTGCGAGGTTGTTCAAGACCTTGGCTTTGAGATAATTATCCTTTACATCGCGCAGGATTGTGAACGCTTTTTCATGATAGAGGCGCGCGCTGGCTGGTCCCTCGTTTTCCTGCGCCACCAAGCCCATCATTGTAAACGCGGCGGCCTCACCACGACGGTCATGGATGTGTTCCGCAAATTTGATGGCGTTCCTGCCTTGCTGCATGGCTTTCCTTATTTGTCCCGTGTGCAGTAACGCCATCTGTATCAACATATATGAAGCAAGCAATGTGGCGTTATCTCCCGCCATTTCAGAATGATGTTTTGCCTTTTCAGCGAACAGGATGGTGTTGTGATAATCGCCAAGGGAATTGAAGTAATGGGCCCGCTTGGAAAACACACGCCCAATCAGTTCGTCAAGTCTCAATTCGTTTGCCAGTTTCTCCAGCGCATCTAGGTCGCGCGATTGGGCGTCGAATTCGCTAACCCGATGATACGCCTCGGCGCGTTCGATCAGGACGTCGAACCTCGCCTGCAAATCTCCGTCGGGGATAAAGGCCAGGGCGCGGGTGAAATAATCGATTGCCCGCTGGTTTTGGTAAACGCCGAGCACAAGTTTTCCCGCGAGAGTCAGATAGTGAAGCGCCTTTTCCTGCAAGACCGCCCTCTCGGCGTGATAAGCCAGTTCACCGTAATGTGACTCAAGATCGTCGCGGTAGACCGCCTCCATGGCAGAGACGGCCAGCCCGTGCAGTTCGCGCTGGCGCGTCAGCAATTGCATGGAATACGCCGCGTCGCGCAACAGGGCATGACGGAAGATGTATTCGATTTCGTTCAAAGCGATCCAGATGTTTGCGTTTTCCGCCTGTGCGATGTGATTTGAAAAATCCTGGTCCGAACGCAGCATCTCCCCCAACACGCGGACTTCGAATTCGCGCCCGAGCACCGCGGCGGTCTGCACCATTTCCTTGACTTGCAGGGTCAGGCAGTCGAGGCGGGCAACCATCACCGAACGCACATCGGTCGGCAGGGAGGTTTCCGCCTGCGCATTCGCAAAGTACTGTCCATCCGCATCCAAGGTCAGCGCGCCCTGCTCCCAAAGATAGCGCAGGATTTGCTCTGCAAAGAAAGGATTGCCATCTGCGCGGGCTTCGAGCAAAGCCAGCAGGGAATCCGAAATGGGATGGGATAAAATATCCGCCGCCAATTGGGAGAGACTTTCCGAAGAGAGTTTATCGAGACGAATCTCCAACGCGGGGATTTGATCCACCTTCCACGGGGATTCACCTTCGGGACGCTGGGTGGCGATGATGGCAATGGGATGGTTTTTCTCCGGCTCATCCAGCAAAGTCTGCACGAAATGGGAGAGGAACGCGCGCGAGTCTTCGTCCAGCCAATGGGTATCCTCCAGAAAAAGGATGAACGGTTTTTGCAGGCTTTCGGCGCGCAGGAGAGCGCTCAGCGCACTTAACGTATTTTCGTAACGACCTCTTGCATCGAGGCTTTCATATAACGAGCCTGTCTGGGTGAGGTTGACCAGCGCCGCCAGCACCGAACTGGTACGGGACAACTCGGCGGCAAGCCCCGCGTCTGGCGTGGACTCGATCAACTGGTTAAGGATGCGTGAAAACTGAATAAAGTTCACATCATCGGGCTGACCATCGATCAACTCGAAACGTTTCTTCAACCAGTCGGTGAACGGGTTGAATGGCAGGCGCAGAATTTCATCCGTCTGGCAAACCGCCCAATGTGCGGGAAAATCATTGAAATATTCGCAATATTGAAAGGAATGAATCAGCCGACTCTTGCCGATGCCCGCCTCGCCCTTTAAAACCATCACGCCCGCGAACTGACCACGCTTGAGCGGCTCGACAAAAGCGGACAATGATTCAAGCTCCTGGGCGCGTCCCACCAATTGTCCCTTGTAGGCCGTCTCGACCAGATTTTTGCGTCCAACCAGTACAAAGATATCCTGTTCGCGCTTGAAGCCTTTGAATTGTTGCCCGCCAAGCGTCTTGAGGTTGAAATGCTTCCCGGCGCGTCGGGCAGTCTCGCCGTCCAGCCAATATTCGCCTATGCCTGCGCGCTCCATCATCCGCGCCGCCAGATTCACGCCCCAGCCATAGGCGGTGTAATCCTCGCGCTGACTCGAACCAATGAACCCCGCATACGCCAGCCGATACGAAATCCCCGCCCGCAGGGTGATACCCGTCCGTGCCGAAAGCTCGAGGATGAAATTCAAGGCGCGGTCCACGTCATTTTCGTGAGCCGTCGGCGCGCCCCAAAACATCAGCAGGTTGAAGCCTTTGTCGCCGAGGTCGGGACGTAAAAAGAATCCGCCGTATTGCTCCTGCAACAGGTAAACCGTCTCCATGAACGGCTTGATGAGCGCCTTGTCTGAAATGTTGGCCGGGATGTCCACGAAGAGATTCACCACCTGACGGAACTCGCCCACAATCGGCAGGTGAGTCACCTCCTCGCCAAAGAAAACCTCGACGAGGTCGCCCACAGGCCGGGGCGGAGAAAGAGACAGGGGCGCGGGCAAATCCACGCGGATATTGCGGATCAAAAAGCAATCCCTGGCAGGTTCGGCGTCCACCACTTCACGTAAAAGGTTGTACGAAATTGGGTCGGCCACCACTTCACCCGCGCGGGCTAACTCCTCCCCTTCCACTGCGCCGTTCAAACTCTCGCCGCGAAACCAGTAACTGGCTCGTTTGCCGTTGATGGATTTGAAAACCTGCCAGGTGGTTGCACCAAAGCCAATGCCGACCTTGATGCGGATGTGAAAATCGCCGTAGGGTGTGCCCACCAGCGGGTTGGCTTTGGAATGTGCCTGCATCGCCCAGGCCGCCGCCAGGCAGCGCCGCATGGTTTCAGTAACGTCCCGCTCCACAGGGAAGACTGCGTTGAAGGCGTCGCCCGCATAGCCGATGACAAAGCCGCCCTGCTCGTACACCGCATTGACCAGCGGCTCGAAAACCACCCGCATCATGTCCGCCAGCACTTCCGCGCCATGTGTGCCATGCACGGAAAGCGCGTCGGTCATGGTGGAGAAGCCCGAAAGGTCGGCAAAGATGGCCGCGCCCTGAAAACTCCCATAAATGTTAGCGGCACGATATTTTTCGTAAATGAATTCGGGAACAAGTTGATGCATTAATTGCATGATAATTTCATTTTACCGCTTGTTGGATAAATCACGAAACACCTCAAGATAAACGCGGTACTTTGTAGCATAAGCGAATATAATTGAACTCATGACCGCGTCGTCCTTCGAGATTAGAGTCTGCCTGAGCTGTGGTCTGCGCTATCCGCTGACGGAGGGACACGCCTTCGGTAAACGCTGTCCGCATTGTTTGGGAGAGACAGAGGTTGCCTTGAAGAAAGTGATGAATGATGAGGTACGAAGTAACGAGGAGAGAGTGGAAAGCAAAAGAGCGGGGAGTAAAAAACTGAAGGCGGTGTTGCTGGATAACATCCGCTCGGCCTGGAACGTGGGTTCGATCCTGCGCTCTGCGGACGGCTTCGGATTCAGCCATGCCTACCTGTGCGGCATCACACCCACGCCCGAAGCGGATGCAGTGCAAAAAACATCCCTCGGCGCGGAGGAATACGTCACCTGGTCGCACCACCACAACGCGGTTAAGCTGGTGAAAGGATTGAAGAAGGAAGGCTGGACAATCCTGGCGCTGGAAGAGGACGAAAGGTCGATTGCGCTTTCCAGTGGCAAAAAGATAAAAGCAGATAAAATTGTGCTGATCGCCGGCAGCGAAGTGACAGGCGTTGACCCCGAACTGCTCGACCTCGCCGACCACATCCTCCACATCCCCATGCATGGACAAAAGCGCTCGTTCAACGTGGCGAATGCGTTTTCGATTGCGGCGTATGCACTGGGTGGATAAACAAGAAAAGCATTTACCACGGAGAGCACAAAGAGCACAGAGGTTTAAGAAAAAGGAGCAAACAATGACACACAAGAAAATTCCAATGGAACATGACAAGAAGATCGCCCTGGTGGCGCATGACAACCACAAACGGGACTTGGTGGAATGGGCAAAATTCAACCGTGACCTGCTGGCACATCACCAGGTATTTGCGACCGGCACAACCGGAAAAATTTTGGAAGAGGTATTGGGATTCGAGATCGAAAGACTCAAAAGCGGACCGCTCGGCGGCGACCAGCAGATCGGCGCGAAGATCGTCGAGAACGAGATCGATTTCCTCATCTTTTTCTGGGACCCGCTGGAGCCCCAGCCTCACGATCCCGATGTAAAAGCTCTGCTGCGCATGGCGGTGGTGTGGAACATCCCCATCGCCTGTAACCGCGCCACAGCGGACTTCATGATCTCGTCCCCGCTGATGGATGGCGAGTATGATCGCCTTGTCCCGGATTACGATGGTTACACCAAACGCAAGGTGGATCTGGGAGAAGATTCAGATAAAGAGTAAGCCCTTTATGCAAAATCGTTGACTTTGATTGGACCCTGGTATTCTGCCAGGGTCCAATCGTTTCGCTCACGGATAAACTCTTCAAACTTATTGTTGTAATCCACATAAAGGTCGGAGCAAAACTGCCGGCAAATTTCATCAGTATGGATATCTTTGGCTAACATCCACTCGGCCCGTTGACGCCGCATACAAGGACCAACCTCCCCGATGGGCAGGCCGCCTTCCCGCAAATAGACCCCGCATGGATAATGCCACTTGCCGGCGATGACACTGTCGTCCAGCACCAGATAGCATTTGTGCGAATCCGTGGGTCGCAGCCCGCGAATCCGGCGACCAACCCGAAGGTTTTCAACCCGATACCGCAACATTGGATATTGATCGAGAAAAGCAGAGGGAATATCCTGCATCTTCAAAGCCAATTCGTCGTCATGTGAGGCGGTGACAAAGCGAATGTCCGCGACACCCAGGTCATTGGCCAAGGAAACAATCTCATTCGCCTGCCCGACGTTCTCACTCGAGAGGACGATACTGGCGGTCACGTAGGTCATCCCCGACAGCTTCCGAATGGTTGCAGTGACTTTTTCCCACTGGCCGTTGACGCGCGCAATGTTGTCAGCCAATGAAGAATAACAGGCGTCCAAAGAGATGGCGATATCGTTTACACCATCCTGAATCAATCCCTCGTAGATGTAGAGAGGCGATGCGCCGTTGGAAGATATGCCAATCCGTTCGACGCCACCCACCCTACACCCGCGCACAAGCAAAGGCAAATGCCTGTACAAGGTCGGTTCGCCACCCGAAAAGCGGACGTTTTTCAGCCCGTCCCCAAGCCACTGCTCGATTACGGTCAATGCCAGATTTTCGTCCATATCCCTTGGGGGAAGCCTGCGGCAATAGACGCAATCGAAGTTGCACCGCCCTGTCACGATGACCTCCCCGCGCCAGATGGGAGAGGTCTCGCTCGCATGCATTGCCCGTTCGTCACTCAAGGTATAAAAGCCGATCTCCTCAAGTTTCATTCTCGTCTCCATATTCAGTTATTTGGCAGCAATTGCATACCAGAATATTGTAGCATGCCTGTCAAGCCCACCTGACGCCGGTTTGAGTTGATTTCCCTATTGGGACCCCTTCCCACCGATGTGGTCATCAAGTTGTCGAAGGGGAAGAGTGAGTAATTCTTTAAACGCAGACTTCGGAAATCCCCAGGATTCCCGAAGCCGTTTTTACTTCCATGTTATTTAGCAAATCCTAACGCAGACAACCGCCTGGCATCCCCGCTGTGGTACAGGCGTCATTATCCACCCTCCGTGACTTCCAACGAGCCAAGATCATACTGTTCTCCAGGTTTGACCAGGATTCGTTGGAGGTCAAACCCATTATCCTCGAGCAACCCCGCCCAATCGTTGCCGGTCTTGGCATACATGTAGTAATACCCAGGCGGAACATTCTCGAAAACAAAGGAACCGTCCATGTAGCTCTCGGTGGAAAGAACAAAAGGTTGGCCGAAGCATGGCGTATCGCCGGAGAATTGTTCCGCCACGGGTTCGGTGCAAATTACGATCAGGGAGCTTGTCATAGGAAATCTTCCCGTTATGGAGCCTTTCGCCTTGTCGACCAGCGGCGGCAGAGTCGGACCATCCCGCTCGACCGACACAAATGTCACCTTATTATCCATGAGGTCGGAATTATCCATCCTGTAGGTCTGCCATTGGGAGCCGTCGAAAACGGACAACCCATACTTGGTGCCAACCCAGACCCGGCCCAGGGTATCGGTCGTCAGCGCTGAAACCTTGTCGGTTGAAAGGCTTTGGGTTGTGCGATTGTGGTTGGACCATTTCCCGCCATCGAAAAACGACACCCCTTGAGTGGAAGAACTCATCCAAAGCCAGCCACGGGCATCCAGGCTGATCAATGTGGGGGGAATGGGGGTTGTGGATTGGAACTGTTTCCAGCTTCCATTATCGTAGACTGCAACTCCGTCGCCATACCAGACCCAGGCACGGCCGGCGGCGTCCAATGTCAGGGCTAACGGGCCTGCGGGAAGACCCTGTCCCTGCTGAAAGACCGTCCATTTCTCGTTGGCAAACATAGCCACACTGCGCAAGGTCTGTGTCCAAATCCTGCCATCTGGCGCGGCAAAAATCCTGAGGACATTCTCATCCGTCAACTTCTCACCCGGTGCCAGCAAGTTTATGTCGAAGGTTTGCCAGGCACCATCCATAAAGCGGCTGACACCCCTGAAATGTGCCGTCCAGAGGCGACCATCCCGATCACAAGCCAGGTCATTCGCGATGCCGTATCCTTCTGCAAGCTTGGGGAGATGCTCCCACTGTCCATCACGAACCAGGCTGAAGCCTTTTGTATGAGCAATCGCCAGGCGACCATCCGGGCAGAAGGCACCCGCCGGAACGATAACGTCCGGCAGTTCCGAATTGTCGATGCTGTACGTTTGCCAGCCGTTTTCATCCAGACAGGACACGCCTCGTCCCCAAAAACCGATACAGGCTTTGCCGGCGCCCATGGAAGTCGCTGGGGTGGGCAAGGCAGCGGCATCGAGCACGGGAAGGGGTGGTGTTGAGGTTGAGGCTGGAGGCGCCGGAGTTGCGGGGCCCATCCTGGTGATGGCAAAACAAACAACGCCGAGGCATACGACCAGTCCCCCAATGGAACCGAGGATCAACGCAACTTTGTTGGGAGGGCGTTTTTGGGGTTTTGCTGCGCGGGCCGGGGGCGTTTGCTGCGCCTGTTCTGTGTATCGATCCGGCGTCGGTTGGTAGTCGTAAAGATTCTGATCCACTTCCCGCGCATAACCGGTCTGGACTGGGGGTGTTTGCCGCTCCTGCCCTGTGTATCGATCCGGCGTCGGTTGGCGCTCATAGCTATTCTGATCCATTTCCCGCGTATAACCGGGCTGGACTGGCGGCGTTTGCCGCGGCTGCTCTGTGGGTCGGACCGGCGTGGGTTGGCGTTCGTAAGGATTCTGATTTACTTCCTGCGGATGCTTGAGTTGACTCAACTCGGACAAAACCCGTTGAGCTTCCTGGTTGGACGGATTGATTCTCAATACCCTTTGGTAACAATCAATTCTTTTTTCCGAGTCGGACAGGCAATGCCCCAAATACAACCAACCTTTTTCAGACTTTGGGTTGGCTTGGACGACTCGAATGAAACATGCTTGTGCCTTTTGGTAATCTCCGGCGTTGGCCGCCTGAACTCCGAGTTTGAAGAAGTCTTGTTCCATAGGATTGTCTCATCTCCGGGTGTTTTGATAATTTTTTATCATCCAGGTAAACAGCGACGCAGTGCTGTTCGTCGCAGTACAATATTTACTCCACCAGCGCATTCACGACGCCAAGTATAACTCCCTCGATATTGCCTGTCACTTCGTTTTTCCAAAAACGAATGATTTTGAAACCTTGCGATTCGGGGTATTTCGTTCTCTCCTCGTCATATTCTCAATATTTCTTGCAGCTTTTTCAGGTTCGTATCCGTTGGGAATCCCTCCTTATCCCAGTGGATTCTGCAGCCCACGTAATCGAGCAATAAACCCTGTGCCGGGATGCCCAGAGCCCCAGTCTCCCAACCGCCGTTCCAGTTGGTGAGGACGCATGAAACGCCGACCAGTCCGATACTTTCGGCTGCTTGTCCCGAGTTGAAAATCTTCACGTCATCGGGGATCATGGTTACGCTGAAGCCGTGCTTCTCGCCCAGTTTCGTGATCTGATTAACGCGGCAGGTTGGCGTGCAGGTCTGGCATTTGGCACCAAAAGGTGTTTCGACTGCCTTGCATTCCTCCGCAGGGGCACACATGCACGGCGGGACGATCACCATTTTGCGCCGGGTTGCAAGGAAGCGCTGGCGATAAGCCCGGTTGAGAATTTCAGTGCCCAACATGCCGAGGTGATAATCCAGCCGCGTGCGCGAGAGCAGGAGCGCATCGTAGCGGCGACGAAGCTTGGGAGCTTCCTCAACTAGAAAGCGTTCGACATTTTCGGTGTATTTCCCAAGAGCCTCCCGGCTGGAATCGGCAAACTCATCGGCCAGTTCGAGACAGCGTGAGATAGCGGTCTGTGTGAAAGCCTCCCCTTTGGAAATAAAATACTCGCGCCACCCTTTGAAGCGTGCCTCTTTGGCGGTTTCTTCGTTCGCCCCCAGCCAGGCGACCAGACTGCCCAGAGCATCGCCGCCCCTTTCTTTTCCAGGGACCAGGTTTGCGATCTGACCCAGCAAACCACGCAAGGTCTTGATACTACTCTCTGCCCACGGTTGCCGATCTTGAAATTCCACCAGCCTGGGCATCAGAACCTCCACCCATCGCGGCATATGACCGGCTTTCTCGCGATACTCGCGGAGCAGCACCCCCAATGCAAGCAGTTCAAAGAGATATTCTGCTTCGGAACGTTCCGGCTCGCCATGATCCAGGCAATACTCACGGAACCCGGTCACAAGATCGTGCACTTTCGGCCCGTTCTGTGCCAACCAGGCGTCCGCAAAGGCTGAAATCGTGCGGTAATACCCATTGGAGTTGGCAGCGTCCGCTTTCAGGGAGTATGTGATGATGCGTGTCATCCGGGTATAAGACCTCACAGCTTCAACATGGACATATAATTCCCATTCCTGCGCGCCAGGGTTCAGCCTATTTCGCAACGGTTGGGACGATCCGTGTTGGCAGCGGCGTCATCATGGGAAATGGACTGGGGTCGAACGCCGGGTCGAGGCTGAGATTTTCAGCCTGAATCCAACAGGGCTGATGGAAATAAGGGTTACGGATGATATACCAGCCGGGCACGGTGCCGACGGCCAGTAATTCCACGGTCTCGCCCTCCTTGATATTGCTCTCAAGGTTGTAGGCTCGTCCGGGTCCAAACCAGCAGGGAGCCAGGTGTATGACCACGGGCTGTTGCGTGGGACTGCTTGTAACGGTTGGAGTTGGAGGCGGGGTGGGCGTTGCAGTGGCTGTCGGTGACGGTGGAAGCGCCTGGGCAGTCTGGGATTGGGCGGCTATCACGCCGAGAGCAATACTTGTTGCCATGGAATCCACAGGCATGGGAGTGGCTTGCGGGACGCAGGCCGCGGCCAGGCAGCACACCAGAATTCCAATACCGGCTAATTGGGAAAATCGAATCATTCGGTCACCTTCGTGAAAAGACGGGAGCGGGCAAAACACCCTCTCCCGCCCCCTTTGGTGGGACGGTGGGGGTCAAGCTCCAGCAGCGCATGAACCCGGGTCATCAAAGCTTATTTCTCCACCACAATTTGATAATCTTTTTCCGACATCTGCCCGCTGACCATGGTCCCGAAACACGATACAAAGACTGTGAAAGTGAATGTCCCTGTTTCCTCCGGCGTACCGATGATTTTTGCGCCATCTTCCCCGTCCACAAAAACAAGTTCAAGCCCCGCGGGGAGTGCTCCACTTGAAATGGATACACTATTCAAAGGCGTGACGTTATCACTCACGCGGATCTCAACCTCATACTCCACACCTGTTTGCGCGTTCGGCAGGGAATCGGGTTCGATCTTGAGCGGAGTGGTTACGGGTTCAAAAATATAGTCAGGTGTGGGCGTTGCTGTCTCACCCCTGGTAAACAGGGAGCAGGCAAAAGATATTATCGAGACCAGCAACACCACCGCCAAAATGGATGATCGATTACTTTTCATAAAACTCCTTTGAACGCTCTTCCCGATGGTCGCACCCGCTGTTCTTTGCGGAGCGGATTACCAACCCCTCCCCGGCCCTCCCGAGGCTATTCGCACCTGTCGCTAAGCGTCGAACAAATCCCATCGTGCAAGCCTTCACCCTTCAGGAGATGGATGAAGGTCACACCTTCACCTGCCCATTCACCAGCCCCCTACTTAACGCTTGCATTGATCCATGCTTCCATCGCCGTCTCGAAGGTTTTCTCGGCAAATCCAGTCACTTTATTTAAAATGGTTTTTCCTGCTTTTTTGAAAGTTTCTTCATTTTGGTTTTGTGCCAGCGCTTCAAGCGGGTCAACTTTGTTTGCGACTGCTTTGTGTATGATTGAAAATATGGAACGCATTCGCCCCGCAATTTCCTCTGCCGCCATCCCTTTTAATGTAATCAACAGATGATTTGAAGAACGAATATCCTTGAATACCAGCAGGCAGGGGAACTGGTCCACCTCAATGTTGAAAAGTTGGGCAATTTTGGCGCTATATCCTTTTGAGACGTGTTCTTTTATGGCGGCGTTCCACATTTCATCCAGAAAACTGGAAACCTTTTCAGCGGTTGTTGGGTTTTGTACTTTTTCGTCAAAACCAGACCGTCTGAATTCAGACTTGCCTATGGCAATTACCAAACAATCTTCACCCGAGATGATATCTAATTCATTACCGAAGTCGGTCAAATAACGAATTGTTTCTTTGTCTGATGGGAGGACAAGAAATATTGCAAAGCAGGAATAGTGTTGCTTGTATTCCCGTAAAATATTGTGCCACCATTCTCGTAGGGAATGTCTGTCATGAAAGTCCGACGGCGGTGGTGCAGAACCTTGCTCAAGACGTTTGAGTAGTGACATATCTTATCCTTCTTTCAAGTTGCGCCATATCCGCTCCTTGTTTTTATATGCTTTCTCCTATTTTACCTTCACCTGCCCATTCACCAGCATGGACAATACCCAACCGCGCAGCTCCGTCAGCGCAAAACCAACCCCTCCCCAACCCTCTCCTAAAGGGGAGGGTGTTATTCCTGCCCGCAGGCGCCCCTCTCCCGTGGGAGAGGGGACGGGGGTGAGGTCGCTCTTCACAACTCTCCCTTGAACACTTCTCCGTGCGGTCGCACCTTCGGCGGACGGCAGCAACGTTCCCCACGCCTCTGAAGTCGCGTACTTTGTGAGGTGGCACTTAACCGCCATCCTGATTTTGCTCCTGCGATAGAGTCGCCTGCCTCTTTGCCTTCTTTTTTCCAATGATGATTACCGCAACCGCTATAGAGAATAGGAAGACGGCAAGCCCTGCTCCCCATTTTATGTAACCTGAAACAGAAAATGGCTTTTTTGCCGCAAACTGTATTTCTCCATCCAGAAAATGCAGCGCATAAGGCTGACCTGCAATTTCTTTTTGTACGATAAAAAGCAGTGCCAAACTCTTGAATTGGGAACTGGTCTCACACCCCAAACTTTGGTATGAGGGGATATTCATTAGCGCGTCGCTTTGAACCAGAAAAAAATAATATTCGTGCGGAAAGCGTTTCCCTCCAACAGGCTCCAGCAGGGGAACCGCCCAACTGAAGACTTCCGCCTGGTCGTACCCCACTGCCACCGGGAAAACATGACTGCCGTCTTCGGCTGCAATGAAAACATCTTCCTTGTGGATGACCTGTTCAGCCCCGGAGAAATTCTCGATACAGGTTTCCACTGTAATATATTCGTTGTCATTGGGTAACGGGACATCCACTACATCCCCTTCCTTTACCCCCTGGTAGACATCTTTCATGGTGATTCTCAGTCCATGCGGCTCTTCGACGCTTGCGCCCTCGAAGGCGCAGGCGGAAAGAAGGAGCGCGAACAATGCCCATGCCGCGCGAACTTGAATTAGATTGCTGAGTTTCATCGGAAGAGACCCTGGCTGGTTGCGCTTAATTTATGTTTACAAGCATTCCGTTTCCGAAATGCAAAACAAAGCCGCTGGTGTTACTGGGGGTTGTGAAGAGAAAGTCCAGATGGAATTTTGCGCCTGCGCTCGCCTGGATGAACCATTTGCCTTCTGCGGGCTGGTATGCCACTGTATAAAAACCCGTATCCCATTTCGTCGTCGTAAAATAGGTCTCCTCTATAAATGTATAAGGGGGAGCCATGAGAATAGTCTCTCCTTCCGCAATTCCAGCCAGGTCGTAGACCTTTTCCTCTTTGTCGGTCAGGTAGATTGGTTCCTTCGGGAAGCGCATTTCCTGGGTATCTTTGCTTGTGTTTATCATTTCAGCCTGGACTGCCAAAAACCAGTATCCATCCTGTTCGGGGGCATAGGTTTCCTGCTCATCGCCACTCTTGACGGTCACGTCAACGAACGGTTCGGCGGCTTTCCATGTGATGTTCCATGAGTCCCAGTTGGCAAAATCCCCGGCATCCCCCGATGCAGGCGATTCGGTCTTTCCTTTACAAGCGGAAAACAATACCACAAAAAGAAGAAATATCGCCAAAACCTTTGATTTTTTCATTGTTATTCTTCACCTTTCATATTAGGAATTTGATGAATTGACCTTCGCCATCCGAGACCCTAATCCCCAAAGGGGAGAATCAGGTTTTGCCCGCTGACCTTCGTCCTGATAGGCAAGACCGTCCCGTCTGACGAGTTGACCAATAGCCAAGGAAACCTTTAGGGTCTTCATAGTTCACCTCTGAAAGCCTTATCAAGAACACTCGCCATCAACGCGAACAACTCCTCCCCGCCCTTGACCTGCAACTCCCGCAATGCATTGACCTTCGCTATTCTCAATTCTTCATAAATGTTCATAATTATTTCCATACTACGTGTTGAGGATTGTGATTACGACAATATCTTCGATGGCTGGACCCTTGTGAATTGGTCTGAATGAAAATATAGCCACAAGGTTTTCCGTAATATTTTCTTTCATTAATTCTTTGTTCATTAATACCCTCCCCAATTACACCTCTAACATTGCTCCTTACTGTTTCATGTTGCGTTGACTTGTCCTCGCAAAATAGCTTACCACACGTCTGACATTTCTTTAGCTCATCCTTATTCATATGGATATTTCCACAGATATTACACCGATGCTTATAAACCCATGAATATGAAATCGCTATCAATACGATAGCTATGATAACTACAGATATGGTGGCAAATGTATCCAATTTACAACTCTCCCGTAAATGCCTTATCTAGAATTGACGGCATCAACGTCCGCCCCGACCCGCAGGTTGACGATATTTACTGGAATTTATCTACGATTGCAGGAATTGGCGACTTACGTGTTATCTCACCTTTTCTGCTTTCAATGGCATCCCAGACTTCTCCTTGATCAGCTCCTTGTTGCAGTAAATCGGCAACATAGTCTGCCAGCAAATTAGGAATAAGCACAAATTCAGTTTCATTCTCAGGCGGTTTTCCTCCTCTATCAAGACATCGGGAATTGAAAACCATTTCCTTTTCTTGTCCCGATTTCAAAAGAAGAATGTGATCTCCGGGGCTGGATTCCACTGGGTAAGACAGCCCAATCGTTTGAGTTTCACCTGTCTTGGCTGTTAATCCAGACCTGGAAACATCGATCTGAATTTCATTGAGACTTTCGTTTTTTAGGCGCAACAATGTCTTCCGGTAAGAATCCTTTGCCCACGCCTTGAATCCAATCTTTTCACCTCGCACTACCATTAATAAATCAAGCGGAGTCATTCCCGTCATGTAATTACCTCCACGTAAAATAACACAACTCAAACACGGATACAACCATTTTTGCTTACAATCCAAGAATCACGATGGACGCAACCCAGCCCCCAGGCGGTAATAATATCGAAATGTAGAACAGCAACATTTGCCACCAGCGTTTGCGTTCAATCTCTGTCGGTCTTATTATTGCCATAAGGGCCGTCACTAACAAATCCACCCTTAAGGACACGTCAGGATCTTCCTTTTTTAGTCTTTTAAGTTCCGGGCGCTGCATCAAATCGAAAAATCTTTCGTAAAATTTCCACAACCAAACCGCATAAGGGGCAAGAATAAATGGAACCATCCATATTGGCGGCAAATTACCATCAAAGAGTGCGGGGGTGAATAACCATAACCCTACAGACAGGCAGGAGGCAAAAAAGAGCAATCGATACGGAATCCCCGGCACCATTTTATTTGCGCAATCTTGTACAAGCTTCTCAAGACTATCCGCAGGTTCGGAGAATTCAAAACCTGGAAGCACATATCGGAACACCAAACGCGCCACCAGAACAGTTACATTGTTTTCCAGCACAAAAGCAACAACAAATTCAATTACCCACCAGACGAGAGGAGGAAACTTCCCCTGGATAATCGCAACAAACATCATTGCAAAGAAACCTGATAATATCGATACAAGATGACCGGCGAGCCGAACTCCGCGGACAACGCTTTCCGGAGAAAGCTTGGCCCAGATCCATATCACAAAAGCAAGCAGAAGGGTAAATACGATGGAAGTTATGATGAGCAGTAATGCAGTAGCGATTAAGTCGACAAGAGCCTGATTATTCAACAGGCTGTAAGTGAAGGCAATTATTGCCGGGATGAAAACAATCCATTGAAATATACGCCCTGAAGGTCTGGGTTTTGGGCGTGGATGATACGGGCTTGGGCATTGCCCCAGTGTTCGATAAAGTGTTCCATCATACGGGCAAATAACCATGACTGGTTCATTTCCTGGATTAGCTTCATGAGCCTTCATCCATTCATATACTGGAAAGGTGGAATACTCACCCCGTTCTATCGCTTCCTGAAAGTCGCGAAGATTGAGTGTGTTTAGATTGTATTTACTCATTTGCTATTCTCCCGCAACACGTTGACCTTCGTCTGTGTGTCATTGCGAAGCAACCTCCTTATTACAGGGGATTGCTCGCTGGCACTGCGCAGTTGCGCAAGTGCCGTCGTAAACCGCTCCTCACAACAAGATGATATTCATAACGTTTTATCCAGATAATCCTTTAACGACTCTGTCACCTGCTCCTGCGCCTTGACCAGTCTCAGCTTGTTCCGCATCTCCACGGCGGGATCGATAATCCCCGGCTTCAGAGCGGACATCAAGGTTTCGATGGAGTCGTAGCTTCTTGTCGGCAATACCCAATTGTATTTCTTTTGCAGATCAACCATCATCGCAAAGGGACTTTCCCCTTCCTGGATGATCGGCACGAACGGAATTTGATAATCAGGGACCGTTGCCTGCAATTCCAGCGGAGATGACTTGGGATTGGTCACATCTGCAATTACGAAGTAGGAAAGACCCGCCAACGTCTTAATCGTTTCAGTAAAATCCTTGTCAGTGGGTCGGTCAAAGTCGAAGACGATGGGCACAAGATCATATTCACGTAATTTGATGCGGATCGCATCCAATATCGCTTTACGTTCCGGGATGGAGAAACGACCAAGGATGAGAACCGATTTGGATGTGAACGAGTTGATCACATGGCGGATCTCCTCGTTGTTCAAGATCAGGTGAATGAACTGGGCGACCTTGATGTTGTCCACCGTAACGAGAGGCTCGTTTTTATGTGTGATGACCAGGTCTTCCTGCTCTCCGAATTCACCAACCAGGTCCCAGACGTTGATCCCATACACATCGCTCCCGGATACTTTTGCCGCAGTGACTTTTGTGCTTATCAAGGTCGCCTGGGTGAGATTGGCGCGGCTGAGATCTGCCCCAGTGAGATCGGCATGATTGAGATTTGCGTTGGTGAGATTTGCTTGTGTCAGATCTGCGCCCCTGAGGATGGCGGAACCGATCCGGGCTTTATAGAGGTTCGTCCTGCCAAGGTTGGCGTTGCCGAAATTGGCGCCTCTCAACTCAGCTTCACTGAGATTTGCCTCAACGAGATTGGCTTTGCTGAGGTTTGCCCCGCCGAGATTGGCTTGCTTGAGACTGGCTTTGCCAAGATTAGAGCCGATCAGACTGGCTTGAAAGAGGTTGGCTTTCCTGAGATTGGTTCTGCTGAGGTCTGCACCGCTCAGTTCTGCCTTGTAGAGGTTGACTCTCCTTAGCCTGACTTGGTTAAAATTGATTCCCGGCAATTTGGCTTCGTCGAGATCGGCTTCACTGAGGTCAATTTGGATATCAGGATTCTCTTCCCTCCACTTATTCCACACCTCCACGCCTTGACGTAGTATCGCCAGTTGCTCTTCATTCGCCATATTGACCTCCAGCCAATCCAGACCTGACAGGTTTCATCGTGACATGAGTCAACCATAACTCATGCGCGGACAAGAATCTCTGACCGCAAGACTTCTCCGAAAACCTGTCAGGTCTTTTCATGAACCCACCCCAGCCAGCACGGACGGTGTCCCGCTCGCTGCGCTCGGGGACAGTGTCAACGTCCGCCCCAAAAATGGGCGCAACTCCTCCCCCACAGCAGATTGTAATATCACCTCCTTGTGGGGCTCCCGCAGCGGCATCACCCGCTCTGGCACATCCTCGTGATACCAATCATCAATAGGCGACCATAACTCACAATCTGGACATTGCGTGTCGTGCCACATCTTCGAACAGCGCGGACAGATGCCGTGAGTGGCAAATGTATGCCACCTATGACCACAGCCTGGGCGGCATTGCCAAAGTATATTTGGCGTGGGGTGAAAGTCACATTTTGGACATGCAATTTTCATTCACTACTCTCCTTTATACACCTTATCAAGCACGCCCAAACCAACCTCTCCCCAACCCTCTCCTAAAGGAGAGGGAGTTATTCTTGCCCGCAGGCATCCCTCTCCCGTGGGAGAGGGGGCGGAGGCGAGGTCGTTCTTCACAACTCTCCCTTGAACGCCCTCCCTGCGATCTCTCCTTCCCGTCGTCCTGAGCGACCCGCCTTTTGGGAGCAACTATTGAAGGAGAGTAAGGGATATCGCTCTCCTTTGCCGAAGTGGGCCCCTTGCTCAGGTCACTATAATTTGCGGGCTGTCATGATGTGCTGGCCTTTGTTTGGCGATTGCGAAATCACCTTAGAGCGGGCAGCTTTCTATCAAATGAATTAGTTATAAGAGAGAAGCTTTCGAACCGACCCGAATCCCACAAAGACAAATAGGGGAGATCCCAGTCCTCCTCCCTCAACTCCTCGATCCATTGCATTGCTTTTTCCTTTTTGCGCTCTCCGAATTCATCCGGCCAGCCGCGCCGAACATAGGGTATGAATTCCTCAAGCGTTGCAGCAAGTGACCTAATCGGCTGGTAAAAAAAGGTGTGGGTTCGAAATTCCCAAAGCAATTCCAATGCCGATGCAAAACGACCCAGCCTGATCAGGCAGCGTGCTCGTCCCAAATTAGCCAAACCCGTAACGATCGGATCATCTTCCACCTCGCCTATTCCCTGCGCCAGGAGAAGGCTTCCGAAGGCGGCGGTCCCCACTGCTTCGAGCAGGGGGAAGTCCGCGAGATTAAGATTGATTTGACCGATGAGATAGGTGAAGACCAGCGTAGCAAGCGTTTGCTTGATGAGACTCCAATTCTTGATCCACCCTGCAGGGACCTGCAATACCAAGGACTGCATTGACATTCTCCACCAACGCAACTTTGCCCCAGGTCGTTGCATTCTGTCATATTCGGTAGGCGGGAAGAAGTAGGGGGAGATCGGCATATTGGTCAGATAAAAGGAACAGCCCATGAGGAGGACAAGGAACCATCCGAAGTAATTGTAAATGCGCGGCCATTCGGCAAAATCAGCTAGATTCAACCCAAGGATTAGGGCGACAAGCCAGAGAAAAGGCAGAGCGATCAAGGTACCGAATATAAGAACTCCCAGAATGGCAAGAAAATCCATCGCCATCACCATCAATGTACCAATTGCGATGGTCTTAACCGGATTCGGATCCTGCTTCTTCTGATATTGAAACCGTGTGACCGACAAAGCCTTGTGGCGCAAATAGAAGACCGGAAAATACCCAACGAGGAACTGGATGGCAAACGATAAGGGCAGGCGCAGGCAGATTGCATCTTCGCTTATTTTCCCGACTGTAAAGTAGGTGAGCAACGTGGCGAGCGTCGGCAGGAGCAAGGCGGCTATGGTGATGATCGGAAAATGGTCGGTGTTTTGTTTGTTCGCCCGCTCATACTCTCGCATGGCGGCCTTGGGATCCCGCGCCTCGAGCCTGCTGGCTTCAAAGAATATAGAGGTGATCTTTCTGCTTTCCATGGTTACTTCCTTTGGAAACCAACACCGGGGTTTATTTTCCCGGCGCCTCATGACTTTCTAACGAGCTTACGACACTATTGTATCTAAAGCATATCTTAAATCAAGCAGTTGCTCTCTTGAAGATTTCCCTCTCTTTTTACGGTAATGTCATTGCGAGCGATAGCGAAGCAATCTCCTCGAACAGGGCATTGCTTCGTCGCAAAGAATGCTCCTCGCAATGACATCATAGTTCTCCCTTAAACGCCTTATCCAGCACGGACGGCATCAGCGTCCGCCCCGCTTCGCAGAACGGGCGCAACTCCTCCGCGCCCTTGACCTGTAATATCACCCCCTTGTGGGGCTCCCGCAGCGATATCATCCCCTTGTGGGACGCCAGCCGCGCTTGCCGAAGGTCTCGCGTTAGCGAGAAGTTATCGAGATACGCCACAATGCGTGCTGCCGAAGGTCCAAGTCTTTCATTTACAGCTAACATTAACTTCACTGCTGTTTCTCCAGCGCATACATAATGGCAAGTATAACGCCTTCAATATTATTCATTACATCGTTATTCCAAAAGCGGATCACTTTGTAACCTTGCGATTCAAGATACTTGGTTCTTTCCTTATCGTATTCTTCCTGCTCCAAATGCTGACTTCCATCCAGTTCAATCACAAGTTTTGCTTTTGGCGAGCAGAAATCTGGAACGTAATTTCCAACAGCATGTTGTCTCCGAAAGTTGACTCCAAGTTGGTCGTTGCGAATCCGTGACCACAGTTTTCCTTCGGCAGGAGTGAGTTCCTTTCGCAATTCGATGGCGTGGGTTCTGGTGTTTGGATTGCTTCTGGGCGGGCGCGGCATTTCTTCCCCTCCTAACCTCCCCAATTGCGACGAAGAGCACGTCGAAATTGGGGAGGGACTGTTGCTTTTGAAATCAAAATTTTAGTTATGCTTTCAGTATTCATAAAAAATCTCAATTCCATGTTCTCCCCCAAATCCGACAGCACTATCGTCGTATTTGGGGGAGATGTCCGTAGGACAGAGGGGGCTGCTCTCATAGCTCTCCCTTGAACGCCCCTCCCGATAGTCGCACCCGCTGTTGTTTGCGGAGCGGACTGCCAACCCCTCCCGACCTCCCCAACAAGCGGGGAGGAGACAAAGCTATCACGCAACAAGGTTTCTTTTACTCCATCACATACTTCTTGAAATTCTCTGCCTGCTCGAAAATCTCTTTATAGACTTCGTCCCGCGTAAAGGGCGGATAACCGTGTTCGTCCAGCGTCAAAATCAAGGCGACTTGTAATTCGGCTTTGATGTCATTGCGCTGTGACCAGTCGGTGAATTTGGCTTTCTCATCCACAATGACTTTGACGGCTTTGGAAAGGGCAATCAGTTTATCTTCGGGGTAGGGGAATTTGTATTTCTCCGAGATGGCTTTGAGAATATCGTAGAAGGCTTTTTCTTCAAAGTTGATACCCAATTCGGTGAAGGAATTTCGTTCAACCTGCAAGTCCTTGAATAACTTGGCAAATTCTTCGGCGAGGTCGTCCACCACTTCGCTTTTGAAGGTTTCAAAGTCTTTACGTTCGTTGTAGAGTTCAACCAGACGTTTCAGACGTTTGGAGAAATCCACGCCCTTGATTTTGTTGACCTTCTTGAAGTCGTCGATGGCTTTCTTCAAGAGCATTTGCAGGAGTTTGATCTTGGTGTTTGGCAGTTCAATCTTTTCGATCTTTGCCATGTACTCGTCGCTGAAAATATCCACATTGGGATCGTTCTTATCGAGTTTGAAGATTTCTTCGATGCCTTCACTTTGCAGGGCTTCGTAAATCATCTCGGTGACGCGGGCGTTCATTTGGGCAAGGTCGGGGGCATTGCCTTTTGTAAGTTTGAAGACAATCGAACGGATAGCAAAATAGAAGTGGATTTGGTCGCGTTCTTGCTGTGTAATCTTTTCGCTGGTGACGGACAAATCATACGCGCCGCGCAGTTTGTAGGCAATCGCCATGAAACGCTTTTCGATCTCTTCGGTCATTTGCACGAATTCGGCGGCGCGGTTGAGACAATGCAATTTCTCCAGCGGTGTGCCGTTGTAATATTTGGAGGCATCAAACTTGTGGAATAAGCGGTTGAGTAAATCCAACTGGTCTTTGACGATGGCAACAGTCTTGTCAATTTCGTCGAATTCTTCGCCGCCATATTTGGAATACTTCGCCAGCGCAATATTCATATTGGACTTGATGCCGAGGTAATCCACCACCAAGCCCATTTCTTTGCCTTCGTACACGCGGTTGACGCGCGAAATGGTTTGGATGAGGGAATGCTGTTGGATCGGCTTGTCAATATAAATGGCGTCGAGGAAAGGCACATCGAAGCCTGTGATCCACATATCCACTACGATGGCGATCTTGAAATTGGAATTGACCTGCTTGAATTGCCTGTCGAGTTCTTTACGATATTCCTTCGTGCCAAGTAAATCGTATAAAGTTTTCTCGTCGTCCTTGTCGCGGGTCATCACCATCTTGATGGTTTCAATCGGTTTCAAGTCGCGCTTTTCGGCTTCGGTCAGTTGACTTGTGCCGTCACTCTCGCGGACTTCTGCCCATTCAGGGCGCAGGGCGATGATTTCCTTATATAAGGCATAAGCAATCGGGCGGCTGGACGAGACGAACATTACTTTGCCCTTGACGCTTGCGCCTTCGTTGACTCGCGTTTCGTAATGTTCGACAAAATCCTTTGCCAGCAGTTTCAGGCGGTCGGGGTCGCCCAGGATGACTTCCAAATGGGTGACGGCTTTCTTACTCTCATTGATCTGGTATTCGTTCGTGCCTTCTTCGGCGCACTTTTTGTAATAGTCTTCGATCTCTTTCAGTTTCTTGTCATCGAGCAGGACTTTGGCGGCTCTGCCTTCATAGACGATTTTGACCGTGATCTCATCGTCCACCGATTCTTTCATGGTGTAGGCGTCGGTGATTTCGCCGAAGACATCCATTGTGGCATCGATGGGCGTGCCTGTAAAACCGACATAAGTTGCATTTGGCAGAGAGTCGTGCAGGTATTTGGCGAAGCCGTAACGGGTTTCTACGCCCTTCTTGGTAACAACAATTTTTTGATCTAAATTGACTTGCGTTCGGTGGGCTTCATCAGAAATACAAATGACATTGGGACGATCTGTCAGTAGCCCCAAATCTTCTGTAAATTTTTGTACGGTCGTGAGGAAGACACCGCCGCTTTTTCTGCCTTGCAAGCGTTGACGTAAATCGTCGCGGCTTTCGACGCTGATAATTTCGGCATCGCCGATGAAGTCTTTGGCATTGGTGAATTGCGCGGAGAGTTGATCGTCGAGGTCGGTTCTGTCGGTGATGAGGACAATGGTCGGGTTGGAGAGATGCGGGCTTTTCATCAACAGACGCGAGAGATACAGCATGGTGTAACTCTTGCCCGAACCCGTCGCGCCGAAGTATGTTCCGCCTTTGCCTGAGCCGTGCGGACGTATGTTGGCGCGGATGCTGTTGTATAACTGGCGGGCGGCGTAATATTGCGGATAACGGCAGACGATTTTGTCTTCTTTGCGGGAGGCGTCGGGGAAGTAGATAAAGTTGCGGATGACATCGAGCAGGCGGGGCTGGTGGAACAAGCCCTTGACCATCGTCAGGAGCGAGCCGATGCCTTCCTGTGGTTTGTCTGTGGGCTCCACTTTGCGCCAGGCATAGAAGAAATCGTACTGCGAGAAGAGCGAACCCATTTTGTTGTTGACGCCGTCGCTGATGACGCAAAAGGCGTTGTATTTGAAGAGTTCGGGAATATCGCGGCGGTAGCGGACGGTTAACTGGTCGAAGGCGTTCTTGATGGTGGCGTTCTCTTTGACCGCGCTCTTGAATTCGATGACGACCAGCGGCAGACCGTTGATGTAGATGATCGCGTCGGGGATGCGCTTTTCGGTGCCTTGAATTTCTAGTTGATTGACGATCTTGAAGGTGTTGTTTTCGAGAGTATCAAAATCGATCAGGTGGACTTGGAAATCTTTCTTCGTGCGGTCTTCGCGGGTGAGCGTAAAGCCATTGGCAATCAGATTCAAAATCTTTTTATTGCTGTCATACAGGGCGGCACTGGGAAAGGAATCGAGTTGGCGCAGGATGCTTTCGACTTCGTTCTTGGTGATGTCTTCTTCGGAATAACGGTTGTAAAGATACTGCCTGAGATCGTCGCGCAGTAAAACATCCGCCATTTCCTTGTGGATGGTTTCGCCATGCACATGGGGGTAGCCTTCGGCGGCGAATAATTCGATGACGGCGTTTTCCAATGTCTCTT
The DNA here is from genome assembly GCA_030834895.1 of Anaerolineales bacterium. Classification (GTDB taxonomy): domain Bacteria; phylum Chloroflexota; class Anaerolineae; order Anaerolineales; family Villigracilaceae; genus Villigracilis. The sequence continues at coordinate 436,564 of JAUQXA010000024.1, read as the reverse complement.
CGTTGAAGATGCTCATGCTTGCCTTCTCAGTCTGTCACGGTTGCAAGTTTGGATAACAATAACTCTTTTGCTTTTTGAAGTAAAAGTTCTTCTCTTGTGTAAACTTCTTTTGTGTTGATAATGTTTGTAAATGGATGTTTATCGAATAAGTCATCGTTGGGCTTAATAATTCGTAAATCTTCAATCAACGCCTTGCTGAGATTAGGCTGTGCCCCACCGTTCGCCATATTTGCAATTTCATCCCTGTTGATTCTAAGAAAGTAATACAGGTAGGAAGATTTATTTACATTCTCGCAAATCATTGCACAGCAGGCTTGATTCGTCGCTGCTTCAAATCTCAAAAAGCCAACTTGTCCCTTCGTATTTCCTTCACCATACATCGCAATCAAAACAGAATTTATCGGCAACTTCTTTGCTGAACTGTTTTTACAACCTAGATTTGAAATGTACTCTTCCGCTTCAACAAGAACCTTGTTGCTTAGTTCTCCCGTTTTTATCCAAGGTATATCTCTTGAATTCCAATATTCAGGCGTTCCCCTGTCTGGAGTTCCGCCGCTTTTCATCTCAACACAGAACTTTTTTACAGGAATTACTTCCCAACCTGCTGGTATCTCCCTGTCCAATTCTTTATTGAATTCCATCTCCCCGCCAGCGGACTTGTACGGCTCACCGTTTTCGTTGGGGAATTCAAAATCCACAAACCACTGTTTGTAAATGGCTTGTGCGGTTTCTTCCAGTTTTTGAATCAATTGGTTGTTCAGGTCAATGCGCTGGAGGATGGTGTTGTATTCCTTGACGATTTCGCGCTGTTTGTCCATGTGGGGGATGGGCAGGGTCATATTGAGAAAGTCTTCCCATTCCAAACTTCCACGCACACCGCCAACCGCATAAAACAAGGCTTCGCGGTCAAACTCGGCGCGGCTGAACCACATCATCAGATATTCGGGCAAAAGTTTCTTTGGGTCAATGACTTCAAAGACAGGATAAGCAGGGGAAATAATGGCTTCTTCAAAATCTTGTAACAAGGCAACAGGCATTTTCCTGTCACGCCGCACTTGCATGGTGCTACAGGCAAATTGGTTTTTGCGGATGATCTTGTAATTTTCCATGTCCGTGCCAATAATGTTGGCAACAGATGGAATGAATTGCTTGGAAATGGTCAGACCTAAAAGCGTGGTCACTTTTAGCCCTGTATTTCGTTCATCCACTAATTGGATGTAATCGCCAATCCTTTTATAGTTTGATTTCATACCCCAACTCTTTGAAGACCTTCAATAAATCCTTTTTCGATCCTTCTTCGGCTTTCAGCAATTCGGCAAACTCGCCTTGCAGGGCGGTCATCTTCTCATCAAAGTCAATGTTTTCATCGCGGTTGATGAACTCAATGTACTTGCTCGGCACAAGGGAGAAGTCTTTCTTTTCCACTTCTTCAAAACTGGCGCTGTAACAATATTCGGGCGTATTCTGGTACTTCTTGGCAAAGTCAGTCGTCTGCCAAGTATGAAAAGTCTCGGCGACTTTCTGAATATGATGTTCTGAAAACTGAATGTATTTCTTCTCGAAAGGCTCGCCGATTTCGCGCAAATCCATGAACAGGATTTCTTTTTGGCGGTCACGGTATTTCTTCAATACACCGTTCTGTTCCACCGTCCGCGCCTTTTTATTCTTGTTCAAAATCCACAGTGTCACGCTGATGTTGGTGGTATAAAACATATCCTGCGGTAAAACCAAAATGGCTTCCACAATATTGTTCTCGATCAACTTGCGGCGGATGGCTTTTTCTGTTCCGTCGCCGCTGAGTGCGCCATTTGCCAGCAAAAAGCCCGCAATGCCATTCTCTGAAAGTTTGCTGGCGATGTTCAAAATCCAGGCATAGTTGGCGTTGCCTGTGGGTGGCACGTCATAACCCTGCCAACGCGGGTCGTCTTTCAGTTCGTTATCCGCCCGCCATTGCTTTTGGTTGAAAGGCGGGTTCGCCATGATGAAGTCCGCTTTTAGGTCTTTGTGCTGGTCGTTGAAAAATGTGTCGGTGGCAATATCACCCAGATTAGACGAAATGCCTCGAATAGCCAGATTCATTTTTGCCAACTTGTAAGTTGTATTGATAGCCTCTTGTCCGTAAATAGAAACTTCTTTTTTACTCCCATGATGATTTTCAATGAACTTCATAGATTGCACAAACATTCCGCCTGATCCGCAACAAGGGTCGTAAATCTTGCCGCTATACGGCTCGATCATTTCAGCAATCAAATTGACAATGCTTTTAGGTGTATAAAATTCACCTTTACCTTTGCCTTCTGCAATGGCAAATTTCCTAAGAAAGTATTCGTACACTCTACCAACAAGGTCGTGAGATTTATCCTTGAGAGTGTCAATGTCATTGACTTTGTCGAGCAGGGCAGCCAATTTGCTCTCGTCTAAATTCAGGCGCGAATAATAATTATCTGGTAATGCGCCTTTGAGCGCGGGGTTCTTCTTCTCAACAGTAGATAGAGCAGTGTCAATTCTTAATGGCAAGCCATTTTGTTTAGCATTTGCAACCAATACATTCCAGCGTGATTCTTCGGGCAGGTAAAACACATTCTTCATCGTGTAGAAGGGCACACTGTCCGCGTGCTTGGCGTTCCCTTCGGCGATAATCTCCGCCCGTCGTTCTTCGTACTTGTCACTGGCAAATTTCAGGAAGATCAATCCGAGAACAACGTGCTTGTATTCGGATGGTTCGACCGATCCGCGCAGTTTATTGGCAGAGTCCCAGAGAGTCTCTTCGATGGATTTGGTGTTCTTTTTCGCTTGTTTGACTGCCATTTATTTTCTCCGCTCGCCGCCAAATACTTTATTTTCCTCCCAGTATACCCGACCAGCCATGAGAAAATCCATTCCAAAAAGGGCGGCAAGTCGGCGGGAATTCCCTATAAGCCACCACTGGTTTCTTGTAAGAGATTACCTGATTTCCTACAAGGAATTACTCCGTTTCCTATAAGGGTTTGCCTCATTCCCTATAAGGAATCGCTCCGTTTCCTTGCAGGAATCGACCCAATCCCTTATAGGAATTCAACCATTTCCTTATAGGAATCGACTCACTCCCTATAAGGAAATCTTGTCCGGAGCCGTGTAGAAGGATGTCCAGCCTACTTTACAATGAATCCCAACCCTCCCAACCATGTTTCTGACATAATTGAAAAGCGCGGCTTATAGGAAAGGCATAAAAATTACATAAACGCAAAACACAGAATGGAAATCCTTTAATATAATCGCCGCCATGTCAGACCTGTAAGAGGGGGACATCAGCACGACAAGGCAGCACCACCCTCCTTTGGACAACTGATAAATCCATTTTTCAGGAGGCCAGTTTATATGGCACCCCTCATCAAGGCAGTCAATGCCTACCGTCCCCGCATCGAGCAGGGAAATACCGTTCAAAAGCCCGAGTTGATCCGGGCAGTCTCACGCGCTACCAGCCTCGTCGAAGGTTCTGTGGACCAGGCCGTCAAGGAAGTCCGCGACCAGATCGTGGAGTTTTGTCGCGCCGGTCGCGCCGTCAAAGTGGATGGGCTGGGCATCTTCACCCCCACCGTCGACCTGGAGGGTTATTTCGCCATTTCCTTCCGCGCCGATCCCTCCCTGAACCACGGCTTGAACATGCCGGGCACCTTCAGCGGCAAGATCATCAACCGCGAATTCATCGGCAAGACCAGCGATGAATTGGTTGCCAAGTGGAACGAAGACCACACGGACGACCCGGTAGTGGTCACTGTCTGATTCGGAGCGCCATTACGAAAAGACCTCAAAGGATACGCCTCCTTTGGGGTCTTTTGTTTTCTCTTCAATGTGATTTCAGCCGAAGGGAGAAATCTTCACCAACTTAAGTGGAAGATTCCTCCTTGCTTTCCAGGCGCTATGCAAATTTGAATTTTTCCAATTCAAATTCCTTGAAATAGACACCGATATCTCCAACACGATGGATCGGCCGTCCATGGAAGGACAACATGGGGCGCTCGTAGTCTGCAACAACTGTGATCAGTTTCTTGAACAACTTGTGGTCTGCGATATGCATGAAGACCTTTTTATTCGTAAGGCTATACATACCGTGCGCTGTGCGCCTCCTCAAGAGGCGGGCGACCCGCACCATGGCGCCGTCTTCCTTGTAGACGTTGGCGCGGTCTACAACTCCAAAAACGTCCCCTGGGTCGCCGAAATAATAGAAATTTTCCAGTCTCACGAGGTCTTTCTTGAATTGTGGGGTGATAACCAGTGGCTTGGTTTTATCGGGGAATGTGATCTCGATCCGGTCAACGCCATACTGCCTGCCGACCGGGCTCCCCAGCCCTTTGATTTCATTGAAGTAAGGGATGGACTGTTTATCGAGTACATACCGTTTCCCATCGTCTTCAACCATCCCAGCCATGGGATGGCGATAGATGGCTTCCACCTCCAGATCCTCTTTTAGTTTCTCTCTGCGTTTCAGCTCCTCAGCCACTTTGTCTTTTACATATCGGGCGACTATGATGGCGATCTCAGACAGCAGCGAAGTAAAGAGGGAGGTGGCAACTGCGCCTCCGGGCGATTGAAGGAAGGCGGTCAGGGTGTAGATATCCGAACCGCGTTTCCTGCTTTCGATCTGCAAGGCAAGCCCCCTTCGTATGGAAGGCTCGCGGATATTTTGTTGTGGCAAATGCTCATATTCAAGATAAGCCCGGTACACCAGCCGCTGAATGGCTGTCAACGTCTCAGCCAGTTCATAGATCGGGACACCGTTCTCTTGATCGATATTCTTCCCCACAAATCGAATGCTGATCGGGTAACCTTTTGTAGACATGGACCCTCCCGTCTTTCAATTACAAAACCGTCATTATCAGTATACAGAAACGGGATGCACAATTCAAGTTGTTTTCATTTTATCCTTAGCCTCCTCCCTCCAGTTTCCTTGGCAGAAAGGGAGTGCCTAACATCGAATACATATGTCATTCTGAGGGAGCGAAGCGACCGACACTTGCGCTGCACGCCAGTGCAGTGAGAATCCCGCCGCTTTGCGGCGGAGACCCTCACCTGCACTGCACCGAACGCAGTGCGGTGCAAGTGTCGCTATGCTCAGGGTGACATGGTTGGTTGTTTCTGATTTTAGATACTCCCGGCAGAAATACCGAACTTCAAATTTTCCAACCGGTTGTACAATTGTCCCAAATTCACACAAAATGGAGTCACAATGAACCAGGTCATGGAAGTATTGATGAAGCGCAAGTCGGTGCGGGCGTATGAAGAGCGGGAAATCAGCGCGGAGGTGCGGGCGGAAATTCTCAAAGCCACACTGCGCGCGCCCACGGCGGGAAACCTAATGCTGTATTCCATTCTCGATATCACCGACCAGAAGCTCAAGGACAAGCTCGCCGTCACCTGCGACCATCAGCCGTTCATCGCCCGCGCGCCTATGGTCTGGGTCTTCCTCGCCGATTACCAGCGCTGGTACGATTACTTCCTCGCCTCGGACGTGGAGGGGCTTTGCTCCCGGCGCGGGCTGACCCTCGAAAAGCCGTCGGAGTCCGACCTGTTTCTGGCTTGCTGCGACGCCCTGATCGCCGCCCAAAACGCGGTCATCGCCGCCGAGTCGCTGGGTCTCGGCTCCTGCTACATCGGCGACATCATGGAGCAATACGAAACCCACCGCGAACTGCTGAACCTGCCGCCCTACGTCTTCCCCATTGGCATGCTCGTCTTCGGCTATCCCACCCAGCAGCAGAAGGACAGGGAAATGACTACGCGCTTCGACGAGAAGTTCATCGTCTTCAAGGATTGCTACCGCCGTCTCGACAAAGAGGAATTCGACGAGATGTTTGGTAAGCGCAAATTGCCCAAAGGAAAAGGCATGGAAGATGTCACCAACTTCGGTCAGGTGATGTATCTCAACAAGTTTGGCGCGGACTTTTCCATCGAGATGCGGCGCTCGGTGCGCGAGATGTTGAAGGCATGGCGGAAATGAAGTCACGTGACGAAAGAAGGAGGCTCTTATGTCAAAACGACTTGCAAGCCGGGGGGCAGCGGGCTTCCTGGCGGCGGGAGTCATCATCCTGCTTGCCTGCAATATCCTGACGCCCGCGTCGGGCCCGCCCCCAACTAGACTGCCGGAGGAATTTATTAAAGACACGCCGGCATCCACATCACCCGTCCCGGTACAGGTATCGCCGGCAGTCCCCAAGCCCGCCAAAACCGCCCCGCCTTCCACAAAGGGATCGCCCGTGCCGATCGACCTGACAGACGCCTGCACGCTGGTATCGTTGGATGAATTGTCCGTCTTGTTTTCCGACCTTCCCACTCCGTCAGTCAGAAAGGCTCAAACGGAGGAAGGCGACTGGGGTTCCATTTGTTATTTTGAGGATAACAATGTAAGGATCGAGATCTGGCTGTTGACTGCCCCTGATTACACAGAGTTCAACGATGTCATGGAGAACATGCAATCAACCCCCGACTTTGTCCAATTCTCCGTTGCGGATACGAATATCTACCAGACGTTATGGCCCGCCAGGGAATCGGGGGGCGGCAAGTACCTGGCTGCGGTCATTCTAAAGGGAGATATCGAGGTTCAAGTTTTCGGCATGAGCAGGTCATACAAATATGACCGGGACAGGGAATCCCTGTTCCTCTTGCAGATTGCCAAAAGACTACCCGCCATAAAGTCCGCGCGAACGCCCTGCTCGCTGGTGACCGTGAACGAATTATCGGCTCTCTTTCCCAACCCGCCGGCGCCTCAAAACGATCAGGACACGGAAGATGGTTATCCGGTGGCGGTTTGCAAATTCAAGAACGACGCGATGGAATTGACGATTTCCATTTCCAAAGACCCGGCTTACGCCCTTCAACTTTCCGGGGACATGAAAACTTTGACGGGACTGGTCGGTTATGTTTCGAGTTATTCAACACCCGGCATGGATATCTACCAGATGGGCGGTCAAATCGATGAGAGCCGCGCCGAGGATGTTTTCCATGCGTTGATTGTAAAAGACAATGTCAGCATCCAGTTGGCTGCCAACGGGATGGCGTATCGATACGACGCCGGGAGGGAGCTGCGTTTCCTGCAAGCGATTGCCGGCAGACTGCCGTGAAACAACGTGAATAAATGGATAAGCCAATTCAGCACGATACAATCAAAAAGATCACACGCTAAAAAGGAGTTGATATGATGCTAAATAAACCGGGTGAAGCATTAGTAAAAGAAGGCGCGCAAAACGTCACCGAAAAGGACGTTGCGCTCGTCGTCAGCAAATCGGATGAGATTCAGAAAAAGTTTAGCGCCAGGGGCCCGCTGGCGCGGTTTATCGTGGACGGCAAACTGCTGATCTCGCTTGTCAGGGATTACTGGTCGAGGGCGTATCGCCATATACCCTACGGCGTCATTGCCTCGGCTGCCTTCACCCTGATCTACGTCTTCAACCCCTTCGATATCCTCCCCGATGTTCTGCCAATCGTCGGTCAGGTGGACGATGTGGCGGTCTTGAGCGCCTGCCTGTTATTGATCGAGCAGGATCTGCACAAGTATAAGAATTGGAAGGAAGGGCGGGAAGAAGATAGATAGTCCGTCTTTCGACTGCGCTCAGCGCGTAACGCGATACCTTCCCCCGCATTAGAATGGCACAGGGACTTGTGGCACATAGACACGGATGGCGGCTTCGCCATTGAGCGGACATTTATATTCACAGATGCCGCACCCGATGCACAGGTCGCGCAATACATGGGGAAGTTTTACCGTGACCATCGTGCCGTCCCTGCCCCACACTTCCTTCTCTTCCAGTTGGATGGCCTTGTCGGCCACAGGGCACATCTCTTCGCACACGATACAATCCTGATGGTCGGACCAGGGAATGCAACGGCTTTCGTCGATGTATGCTTTGCCAATCACGCTTTGTTGTTTCTCCTCCAAACTTAGCGGCGGGATGGCTCGCACGGGACATATCTGTCCGCAGAGATTGCATGAAAAATCGCAATATCCCATACGCGGAATCAGGATCGGCGCGCCGAAGCCTTCAATCCCGCCCTCGAAGGCATCAGCCTGGAGCGCATTGGTCGGGCAGACCCGCATACATTCCGAACAACGGATGCACTTTGACATGCCCAGCACATCGTCATTGGCTTCCCGTGCCCCCGGGGGACGGATTAGAAACGACGGTTCGCGTTTGGACAGGCTGTCAGCACGAACCAGCGCCAGGGCAAGGACGGTCATCCCGAAGGTGGTCAAGGCCTGCCTGCGGTCGGGGTCATATTCCTGTCCTTCAGCAAGTGAAAGTCCGCGCGTAAAGCGGATCAAACTGCGCGGACAAGGCTCCAGGCATTCCATGCACATGGTACATTCAGCCGGGTCGCTGGCGTAATTCTTCCTTGGGTCGATCGTGCCGGTGGGGCATGCGCTGGTGCAAAGCTTGCAGCCTTTGCACGGTTCGCTGACCTCGCGGCGGAAGAATGCCACGCGGCTTAAGAGTCCCAATAAGCCGCCCAGCGGACAAAGATAACGACACCAAAAGCGGGGGGCGAAAAAGTTCAACGCAAGGACGGTCACGAAGACCGTCCCGAATAAAATTATATCCTTGAAATAAAGCGGCTCCGAGGGCAACAGGGTCGGACGAATCCACATGTCGAAGGTGGCGACCGCCTCGCTTAACGGTTCGACTTGAAAAAGTACCTCCTCGATAACTTTGACGACCTGATTAAGCGCCGGCAGGATCACAACGGCCAACGAGCGGAAGAACAAGGTAAGCGGGTCGAAGGCGAGCAGGGTGAGGTTTCCAAACAGGGCCGCGACCAAAATAGCAATCAGCAGGGCATATTTGATGCTGCGCCACTTTTCGGGCGGGGGGAAACGTTTTCCACGTAATTGTTCGAGCGAAAAAATGTCAAGCGTCGTGCCCAGCGGACAAATCCAACCGCACCAGGCCCTGCCAAATATCAGGGTCAGCAACAACGTGATCAGGGCAATAGAGGACCACGCCAGAAACGTCCGGCTGGCAAACAGGTTGGATAGCATTACCAACGGATCCAGCCGCATGGGCAGGTTCACCAACGCTGGCGACCAGCCGTCCCGTCTTGTCATCAGGAAGAAAAGCAGGAAAGCCGTCAGCATGAGATATTGAACGGCTTTGCGCGCAATAACCCAACGCCGGGGACCTTTCGTCGCGCGGCTATTCAAGGGTATTTTGATGTCTGGAACGTTTTCCATAAAATTCTAGGAACCCACCGATAACTCTTCGATTTTGAGAGTGCCCAAATCGCTGTTGCCTAATCCCATTTGGGAGGCCGCGCTGATGTATTCGATATCATGAGGCCGCAAGCCAAAGAGCGTTGCGGCGTAGCTGTCGGCCGCGACAATATCCGGGCTGACGACGATGGTATCCATCTTTTGAACATCATCGAGATTGCCGCCGCTAGGACCATGCCGCATCAACATGCGGATGGCATCCACAACCGTCAGCTTGGGGCGGAAAAGGGTGGTCAGGTCCGCGATGCGCTGTCCCAAATTATTGTGGATGGCTCCGCGGTCCAGCACCAGTCCCATCAGGTTCTTCATCCCGAGGCTGAGTCTTGTTGATCCATGATGTTTGGCAATCGGGACATCGATCAGCACATCGGCTTCGAGCGCATCCTTGAAGGCTTTGGTCTTTTTCAAATCCACGCCATTGGGGATGTCGGTCTTCACGTATTTGAAATCAGGCATGGGCATCATCTCGCCACCGGCAGCCTTGACCTGTTCTTCGATGCCGCTGCGCACATACGCCTCCTGCGCGCTGCCGCCAAAAGGAAAGTCAAACACTTGCACGCGTCCCGCGCCCGCCTCGAATGCCAGCTTGACCAATGCACCGACCAGCCAGGGGTTGGTGGTGGCGGCATATTCATACGTATGATACGCAACACAGATATTTGGCTTGACAACAACATTGGCACCTTTGGGAACAAAAGTCTGCATCCCGCCATACGCTTCCAAAGCCCGACGCACCATTTCTTCTGGATCACTGCCACGAGCAACAACAAGGTCTGGAGCGGAAAGCGGCGTCCCGGCAGTTGCTGCCGCTGGCGACGGCGTATTCTCCATCAATCCCGTTGTTGAGGCGGGAGTTGTCGAAGGAAGTGAAGTCGGAGCATAGGTGGGGAGAATCGGAGTTGGTTTGGGACCGCAGGCAGTCAAATATTTGCTTAGCGCCAGCGAACCGGCGCCAAGCATCATCAGGCGCAGGAAATCACGGCGGGAGAATCTTTTCATTTTTACCTCACTCTCATGTCAAACACCTTATGAAAAGTGTAACGAACTCAGGAATGAAAAGCAATGGATGAAAGTCAGGTATGGCAGAATAGAATGACACTGGATGAAAACCGGAAAAGATTCCTCTAATAATAAGACCCTAAAGGCTCTGGAAACCTTTAGGGTCTGTTGAAATGGATATTTCGGTTTTTACTTCTTTTTTGCCTGGTTTGCCACGGCTTCAGCCTTCTTTGCAGCCTCTTCAGGGTCGCCAAGATAATAGTGCTTGATGGGTTTCAAATCTTTGTCAAGCTCATAGACAAGCGGCAAACCTGTGGGAATATTGAGTTCGGTGATGTCGGCCTCGGAGATGTTATCGAGATACTTGACCAGCGCGCGGATGGAATTGCCGTGCGCCACGAGCAACACGCGCCTGCCCGATTTGATCTCAGGCGCGAGCGTGGAATGCCAGAAAGGCAATACACGATCCAGTGTAATCTTAAGAGATTCGGTGGCGGGCAGTTGTTCGGGCATCAAGGAGGCGTAGCGTCGGTCGAATTTGGGATGGCGTTCATCTGTCAACTCAAGGGATGGCGGTGGGACATCATAGGAACGCCGCCAAACTTTTACCTGCGCCTCGCCAAATTTTTCAGCTGTTTCAGCCTTGTTCAAACCCTGCAAAGCGCCGTAGTGCCTCTCGTTCAACTGCCAGGCGCGGATTACCGGCAGCCACTCAAGGTCCATTTCTTCCTGAATAATTACAAGGGTCCTGATGGCGCGCTTCAACACCGAAGTGTAGGCGACATCGAAATCATACCCGCCTTCCCGCAGCAACTTGCCTGCCTCATGTGCCTCGGCGCGGCCAAGATCGGTCAGGTCAACATCGGTCCAGCCTGTGAATCGGTTTTCAAGATTCCAGGTGCTTTGTCCATGACGGACGAGAACTAATTTATACATACTTTGCTCCATTTATGATCGGTTTCGATACAGGGACTGGCTTGGCACCGATTGCATGGCTTTCTCATCCAGGGGAAGTTCGAGAAAATCCACGATCGACTCACACAGGCTTTCAGGTGATTTCACCATCTCGCTGTACTTGACATATAAAATACGCATGTTGGGCTTGCGCGCCGTCCAATATTTTACCGCACGCAAATGCTCCCGGAACTGGGCTTCCATTTCAGCGTCTGAAAGCTCGGAGATCTCATTCCTTCTTTGCAGCATTTTCCTTTGAGAAGCAAGAATTTCGCTGAGTTCCCGTTCCATGAAGATAATATCGTAGGAAAGATCATCGGGCAAAAACTCGAGCAGGTAGGAAATCACTTTCACGACCTTGCCCTGTGCGCTGTAAAGCCACTTGTTGTTACCCTCTTTCAGGCTCTTGCTGGACTCGATCTCAAAGTAGCCATTGGGATTGTCCTCATCCGGCTGGCGGAGGGAATCCATCACGGCGGGCAATCCGCCCTCGACAAGCATCTTCATCATCATAGACGTGCCGGAACGCGGCAAACCCGAAACGATGACAACTTTTTTATCTTCCTTCTTCCGGTTTCGACTTGCAAAAATATTCTTCAGCATTCAAATTCCCATTTATCTGCGCTACAAATAGCCAAGTCCTTTTAGTCTTTCTTCCAGATCTTTTTGCCCATGTCCGCCAACCTGTGAAGGGGGCTTGATGTGGGACTGGTCAAGGTGTTTTCCGATGGAAAGAAAGGGGACATCGCGGAAGGATACACCGCCAAAGTTTTGAAGGTCGCGATTGGCAAAAATAACACCGGGAACCACGTCCGAATCCATACAATGATCCGCGCCCCAATGATCGTGATTTGGCTCGATCAAAGGTTGGGGAATTTTGCCAAGTCCGGTTTCAGACGAAGCACGGTATCCGGGAGCGTAGCCCACTACCAGGTCAGGTCCCAGGCGGGTATATGCGCCGTTATAGATTTCGTGTTTGAGTCGCACACGCCGAATGACAGACACGCCGTTGGCATCCTTCCATTCCATCAACTTGTGCTGGAGGTCGGTCAGCAATCCCTCGATCTCACCTGCGGAAACTGTTCCCCGTCCCTCACGCCCGGCGACGTTCAGGTAAAGGCTGTTCAAGCCAACAGCGTAGGCTTTGGTTTGGCTCCAGTCCACATTCAAAAGGTCGCCCTCCGTTGCACCGTCTTTCAGCGCAAGGTAATGATTATCGATCAGCCAGCGATTCAGATGAATCTTTTGTTTATAGGTAGCGAACCCATGATCGGACATCACAAGGGTATTGTATTTTCCCGACCAGGTACTTATCCGCTGGTTGACCTCGCCTACAAAGGCATCCAGTTTTTCATACCATGCCTGCGCCACATCGAGACGGTCATGAAAGAACATATGCTGGACACGATCAAGGTCATCGAAGATGCTGGCAAGCACGCCTTCCTTAAAACTACCCAGCAAATGAAAAAAGATTTGCTTGCGACGTTCAAAGATCAAATCACACAAGGCAAGGAATTGATCGTCGGTGATGCAGCCATCTTCCAGTCCGGTCGTGTCCTGTGGCCAACCCAGGGTCAAATAAGGTCCAACTTGCTGCCATAAATTTTTGGCAAAGGATGGGGATGATGCATAATGAGAAAGGGCATGCAAGGGATGGATTTGCAAAGGCAGTGCATACAAACGCACAGCCCCTTTCATACTGGTTAGAATGACCCGTGTAATGGCGTGAATATTGAAAAGCAGTCCGGCCTTGAACTTCACTTCGACAATGTCGCTCCACTCGCCAGGGCGTAACTGGAGCTGTTGATCGCCGATGGTCAATTTAGCCACGTTCACGTCGGACACATCCAGGGTTAGCGGCAGGGTGGCAGGCTGCACGCCAGATTTGCCCTTCACCGGCGGACCGCTCAACAAAGCGGTGAATTTGCCCTTGCTGCTTGATTCAAAACGCACAACAGCAGTCTTCGCCTTCTTTTCTTCTTCCGTTGAAAACAGAGTCCCAACACCAAGCTGTCCACGGATGTCTGGCGTGCCAAGACCGGGCAGGGTATTAACCGGCAGTTCAGGTCGCGCCGGGAACATCGCGGGCCACCACAAAGCGGTGGCTGGATAGCCCATCGCGGCCGCTTCTTCAAAAAGGGTCTTTGCGATGTAGGGCGGGGTAAACTGCTCGCCCATTGCGGTTTTCTTCGTCGGCAAGATGGACACATAGGGCGCATACGTGAACGGATCACGGTGCACAAAGTCAAAGATGCCGTGCCCACCCGGGTCCGAACCCGTGGCAATGCTCGTCCAGGAAACCTCGGTCTGAGGCGGTGAACAAACTTCAAACCGCGAATAGCCTCCCGCGTCCGCAATCTTCGAGAGGTTGGGTAACTTATTTCGCCCCGCCATATCTTCGAACACAGCGGGGTCAAAAGAATCGAAACCGAGAATGATCGTCTTCATGCAGGCGAATTACTTTTCCTGTTCTTCATCGTCCTTGCGCATCCGACGGCGAAGTTTGGCAATCCCCTCGCGGATGTTACGTGAAAAAAACAATAAGATACCCGAACCTGCCACAAAAACAGCCGCTAAAGCCTGGAATAGGATTCCTCCAGTGTTTGGATCAATATACATGTTTTACGCTCCTTTTACTTCGAGTCGGGGATTATATCTGACATCACACCCCTTGTCCATTTTGGGAGGTCCAATTTTTCAATGCGGTGCTTTGAAAAATTGGTCGTTGTGAAATACTGGGAGCGGTTATATAATTTTGCATATAGTCTGTTATACAGAGTCGCGCCGTATAACACCCCGCACAGGGATGTTTTACAGCATTATGCTTTATAAAACATAGTTAGGCAACCTGCTGCAAAAAAGAGTTGATTCTGAACGTGGCTTGAGTTTTAGGTCTGCACACACCAAGAGATAAAGAAAAATGACTCAAAGACGAAAACTCACAATCGCCCTCCTATTACTAGTTTCCATGCTAGTTTTTACAATAGTTTTTATTGCTACAACGCCAATCTTTGCTCAGTTGAAAACAAACCATTTTTCGGCTTATGCAGTGTGTCAAAATAAAGTAGCGACAATAAAGGGTAATAAAGCATGGGAATATCAAAGCATAATTCCAGAATTTTATTTTAATTCAACTGTGGTTTTTTCCGATGGGTATAATAAGTTATGGTGCTCCGCCGCTGGAATCGGACCGTTTTGGATCGTCACAATTACCATTCATGGCTGTCACGGCAATACAAGTGAAATTTGCGGTCCAGATGCAAGGGACATTGATTACTTCATAGATTAAATACTTTGGTCTAAAGTCTTTTTTAGTAGGCAAGGTCTTTAATTCACAAGTGTTTTAGAAAGTTGTTTTTAGGTAATTGCCAAATATTGAGTTGTGTGTAAAAGTTAATCAAGTTGACGGTGTAATCTTTTTTCTGCCATCGTTCTGGTAAGCGAGCAGGTTGCCTAACAAAGCGTGCACCTGACGTGTGGGAGTCTGCGCGATTCCAAGCCTTTTTCTACGCCTCAGCATTTTCCCAGTCGGACGGCGTCCCGCCGCCCGCCCCAGCGCAAGTAACGCACCCCGTTGGGCGGTCGGAACAAAAATGCTGGAAGTCGCTTGCCTGTCATGTAATCTTGCTCCAGTTGGTGCGCACTTCAAGCGCATTCGCGCTTCAAGTGCTTCGTGGCGCAACCACTCCCTTTTTGCCTGCCAGCAGAGCAATTGCGGCGCTAGTCGTTGGCAGACGGTAGTGTCCGTCACAAAAATGATGTCATCTCAGGGCGCTTCGGTTCGTGCGCCGCAAATGCTTTTTGAAAGTAAGTCGAAGAGTCTTGCCTGCCGTGCAACCGCCGCCGCCCAACACAACGTGCAGCCGACTTGGGGTACGCGCCGCGTTATTTTGAGTTTTGTCTCGGCTGAAAGTTTGTCCCGTTTCGGCGGCGAGTCCCCGCTCCCACCCCAAGCGGCTAACGCCAGCCGTTGGGCGGTTTCATTAATAACAATCAACTTGGCGAATACCGGAGGTGACAACATGAAATTTCGCTACCTTATACTCTCACTAAGATTCTTGTTGGCCATAATTTGTTTAGGTATAAGTTCGTGTAACGGGCCAAAGGTGCCCACAATAGACCCAAATACTTCCACTGTCAGCCCAGAGAATGTTCAAGTCTCAAAAACAGACCAATACAAGAACGTTCCAGCCAACACAGAGGATTTTCCCTTGCCAAATTGTGGGGGTAGCAGCGAATTGGCACAAACACTCGGCACTCAGGCGTCAGTAAAAAAGACAATAACTGTCGGCGGAACAGCCACTGTCAGGGGTGGCAGCGAAATCGCCATTTCACCTGTTGTGAAGGGTAAGCTGGAAGCAGAAATATCAATCGCGTATAACGAAACTTTCCAGAATGAAAATTCTCGTCTAGATAGTATAGTACTCAAAGCAGCTCCTGCTACTCATGTAGTTTATGTAATTCAATGGGTAGACGAGCAATTTGCTTCTACTGTGTCATATATTCTCGAAGGCAAGGCGTACGATACTGATTATGTTTACACTCTTCGCGTTCCAAAATTAAGCAATAGTTATCGCATAGATTGTTCAACGCCTAATTCAAGTCCATCCCCTACAATTAGCCCAACGCTAGAACCGCCTACAGCAATATTGCCAGCAAGTCCAATTCCATCTAGTTTTCCCACACAATCGTTTGGTCAATGGCTTATTACGGTTGGCAAGTATGCATCAGTCGAACTCGCAAAATCTGACGCGATTAAGTACACCAGCCAGGGTTATCATGTGGAAATATTTTGCAGAGTTAGCGAAGTGACTCCTGGAGGTCCTGTTGAGATACGTGCAGCAATTGTTGGTTTTGAAACGGAGGAGGCCGTTAATTCAGAAGCACTTGGTGTGTGGGAAATTAATCCGTATGCACAAATAAAACCCCTGGATCTGTGGTGTCCAAACCTGACGCAGTCAAGAGGCTATATTAGCTGTAACTACAATACATGCCAGTAAACATCAGGACATATAAATTGGCACACCGCCCAACACAGCGTGCAGCTGACGGTGGGTACGCACCGCGTTTTTTGAGCATTTTCGTGGCTTTGAGTTTTTTCCGTTACGACGGCGTCTCCACCCTCACCACCCACCGCAGCTAACGCAAACCGCTAGCCCGCAGACATCAGTAAGGATTAAAATAATGTCAGAAGAACAACAAATGAGAAAAGTTATTTTTGCAATCAACATCACTATAGACGGCTACTGTGGCCATGAAGAGGGGATCGTCGACGATGAATTGCACGAGTACTTCACTGGGCTCTTGCGTGATTCAGGCGTTGAAATCTTCGGACGCAACACGTATCACTTGATGTATCCGTACTGGCACGATGTCGCAGTGAATCAATCGGAAACGAAAGTGACCAACGAATTCGCACGTGCATTCGATTCCATACCAAAGATTGTCTTTTCAACGACGTTGAAGAGCGTAGAGTGGAACAACACGACGCTCCTCCACTCAAATCTGCGAGAAGAGATTATGAAGTTAAAACAACAGCCAGGAAAGAATATTTCCATTGGGGGACTGAACATCGCATCGCAAGTTGCACAATGGAATCTCATCGACGAGTATCACTTTGTCGTTCACCCGATCATTGCGGGAAAAGGTCCCCGCTTGTTCGAATCGGGCAAGAACCTTACATTAAAGCTTGTTGGATCGAAAACGTTTCGTTCGGGAGTTATCGCGTTACATTATAAGAAATGATTCTTTATGGAAACCAAAGAATTATGGTAACAACAGAGAGTCTTGGGATCGTCACATTTAGTGACGCATTTGCGGGCTAACACAGCGTGCACCCGACGTGTGGGAGTCGGCCGCATTTTTGAGCATTTTTCTGGCTTCGAGCTTTTCCTGCTCCCAAGCAGAATCCACACTCCGCCCCAGCGCCACAATGCCCATAGGGCAAGTTCGCGAACGCAAACCGTTGAGCAGATATAGTAGTCATGGCAGTGAATGACAATGAATTGCATTATCTACCATGAGGGAGCGAAAACATGAATCCCAAAACTAATTACCATTTCATTACCATTCTAGCTATTGTTGCCAATTTGAGTGGTGTATTTTCGGGTTGCACGCCTAGCCAGACTGCTACACCGGACTCACCTCTGCCTGCCACTGTCGCACCTACCCTAGTAAACCATCCAACAGCAACCTCCATATCGACCCTCATACCCACTTCTATCATTACACTAAAAAAGGGGGATTTCTATTTCAATATCGATGGTCAGCAAAGCTTCATATATTCGCGGAACGTGGCTGGTTACGAAACATCACAATATTATCAATTACTCGACTTGACTGGCATCGGCGGCAGCAAATTTGTACGTATTCAACTTGATAGTCTTGGTATGGGATATTCAAACACTGGGGAAGTGGATGAGTCCTGGGCTAAGAAATGGGAAGACGTCTTTGAGAAAGCCGCCTCCAATGGAATTTATGTCATGCCTGTGTTTGGTGTCTGGTACGACTGGAATAATGGGAATGGCTACTCCACCTGGAAATCAAATCCACTCAATGAGATAAATGGTGGACCAACCAAGACGCCGGTGGAATTATTTATCTCGGACTCGCCCACTCAAAAATTATGGCTTCGCTGGATGGAAACGCTTATTGAACGCTGGCAAGGGCAGAAAAATATTATTGCATGGGAAATATTTTCCGAAGTAAATATGGCTCCAGGTACAACTGAGCCCGAAGCAATTGATTTTGTGAACAGCGCGGCATTCATTATCCATAACGCCGACTCGTTTCATCGCCCGGTTACAGCCTCACTGGCAGATTTTGGCGATTGGTCCAGTTTCTATCGCAGCGACAGCATAGATTTCATCAACATCCATCCTTATCCGCTTTCCGGAAAACTGGATACTACAATCGTAACTGAAGTGCGTTCCATGCTGGCAAAATATCGTAAGCCGGTTCTAATCGGCGAATCCGGCTTAAGTTTTGAGACTCCGGATAGTAATCCGCCCACACTGACAACCGCAGACCGGGCTGATATTGGGATCAAACACGCCATCTGGGCGGCAATGGTTTCAGGTGCAATGAATGGTCGCGCTCTCTGGTGGGAAGATGGTGTCGCCATTTATTTCCCGGCTTTGAATTTGCCCTTTATTCAAAAATATGCTAATGCAGACCTGCCAGCATCGAATTTCGTCAGAGGCGTTGATTTCACCGACTTCCAACCGCTGACATCATCATCCAACCCTGGAGTGTGGGGGGCAGCAGTTGGCAACGAGAAAATGGTGCTAGGCTGGTATCGGGATGCGACCAGCGAGCCGCCGGATTGGAAGTTGCAGCCCATCCTCTCCAAACAGATGGTCACCCTCACCGTTCCCGGCCTTGCCCCCAACTGGAAAATTGATTTTTATAATACCAAGACTGGGATCGATATCATCAGTTCCGTTATTGTTACTCGGGAAGGTATGAAAGTCACGATAACTCTACCGGATTTTACGGATGACCTTGCCTTCAAAATGTATATCCAAAAATAATCTGACGGGATTCCACCTAATTTTAGGTCGAACAAAGAGGTTACCACATCACCTGTCTGCCCAACACAGCGAGTACACCTTCGCTACGCTACGGCAAGTGGGATCCCCAGCGCTCATGCGCTGGGATGGGCGATGGTCGCAGTGGATTGCTCCCTCGCCCAATCGTCGCCACGCTTCGCGTCGAGCATTTTTCATTCCAGCCAACACGCCTGCGACCACGATGTGAGCCGTTGACCTGTGCCAGAAACGGGTTATCTAAACCATAACTGCAAAAGATGGACAATTCTGAATATCCAATGAGGTGATATATGAGCATCTCCATTGATAAAGGCTATGTCCCGGGGTGCATTGGACGAGTCAGCGAGTTGCACGCCCTCTACTACAGCATGCTGGTTGGGTTTGGCTTGCATTTTGAAGCCAGGGTGGCGCGCGAATTGGCCGAGTTCTGCAGCCGCTACGATGAGCAACGTGACGGACTTTGGCTGGCAAAGTTGGATGGACGCATTCACGGTTCGATCGCAATTGATGGATTGCATACGAAAGATGAAGGAGCGCATCTACGTTGGTTCATCACATCGGATAAAATACGCGGAAAAGGCATTGGAACGGCACTGCTCAGTTCCGCCATGGACTTTTGTCGGGAAAAAGGCTATAGACATATCTATCTGTGGACGTTTTCCGGACTGGATACGGCAAGACATTTATACGAAAAATTTGGATTTGAATTGGTGAGTCAACAACGTGGCTCACAATGGGGCGTGGAAGTTGACGAGCAACGATTCGAGTTCAAGGATTAAAGTCTAAATCTGTTTCCTGTTTACAGGAGGTGCTCCTTGCGGGATCGAAAATTCATTTTCGGGCTGTCTTCCATCGCCGTGGTAATCATCATTGGCGCAGTGATCAAATTTGCACTGCATCTGTACATGGCTCCCGGCTACAGCTTCTTCGGTGACGAACTCTACACCATCGCCTTGAGCAAACATCTGGCGTTCGGCTATGTGGACCTGCCTCCACTGGTCCCCGCGCTGGTGGCGCTCAGCCGTGCCCTGTTGGGGGAATCGCTGCTGGCATACCGCATCGTTCCGGCGCTGGCTGGGTCGGTCGCGCTGGTCTTCGCATGTCTGATTACAAGGGAGTTCGGCGGCAAAACCTTCGCCGTTGCGTTGAGCGCCCTGGGATTCATCGTCACCCCCATCTGGCTCAGCGTGGATTCCATCTTCTGCTACGACAGCATCGACCAGATGGTCCTGGCTGGCTTCCTGTACGTACTCGTTCGATTTCTCCGCACGGGGAACCACAAACTGTGGCTTCTTTTGGGAGTCATTGCGGGCATCGCCTGCAACACCAAGATGACCCTCCCATTTCTGGGACCGGGTTTCCTGATCGCACTTCTGGCTTCCAAATACCGCAAGGACTTGTTGACACCCCTGCCCTGGCTGGGAGGAGCGATTTGCCTGATCATGGTCGCGCCGTACCTACTCTGGCAGTCTGCCAACGACTTCCCTACGCTCGAATATTGGACCACCTATGGCGCGGCGCGCGTGTATCAGGCATCCCCGGCGCAATACCTCACAAACGTTCTGGTCTACATGAATCCGTTCCTCCTGCCCTTGTGGATTATGGGGCTGTATCGCATCTTTCGCCGCATGGACGGCGTCAATTACGGTTTTCTGGGATTGCTGTTTCTGGTCACGCTGGCATTGATGTTCGTCCTGCATGCCTCCGCCCGGATGCTTGCGGAGCTTTTCATACTGCTGCTCGCGGCTGGCACTGTGTTTATCGAGGAGTTGTTCAGTGGATTGCACCGGGAAAAGTGGATGAAAGCTGCCGCGACAGCCTATCTTCTCAGTGTGGGAATTTATATCATCCCGGTCTGCCTGCCCATCCTCACGCCAACCCAACTGAAAACCTATGCCAAAACCTTCATGCCCTTGCCCCTGATCGTGAAGGAATTCAACGGCATTAGTTTCTCCACATCGCCTGTTCTCGCAGGACGGCTGGGATGGGAGGAACTGACGCGGGACGTTGCCGTGGTATATGAAGAGTTGCCTGCGGAGGATCGCGCAGTGGCGGGCATCTACGCGGACGGGTACATGCCCGCCGGCGCAATCGACCAGTTGGGAGCTCGATACGGTCTCCCCCATGCCGTGAGCGGAAACCTGACCTATTACCTTTGGGGACCGGGATATTCCTGGGAGGTGATGATACTCATCACCGGCAGAACCAACAATACAGCTGTGTTTTTTGACAAGTGCGAACTCAAGACAGTCACCAGGCGTGGAGAGGACGCGCTGGGCGGCGACCTTTATATCCACGTATGCAGAAAGCCCAAAGTTTCCCCCGCTGTGATATGGTCAAGCATGGAGTCGTACCGTTAATCTGTCAGAACAACTAAACAAACGCCGAGAGACGAATTCACCTCGCACGCGTGGCATGATGGACATAAATTTTATTTACCTTCAAAGATGCAGTGTAGTGTCACACATCTGTGAAGGCAATTACAAAAAGCGAAAGGCAAATATATGAACATTGAATTCGAAAGAACGATTGAAGATATCATAGATTTCAATTTATTTCATATGACGCACTCACCCAGCACCAAAAGGCAATTACTGTTAATGCGGGTGTTAACTGGAGCGCTTGCTGCCATTCCAGTTTTTGGAATTGGTTACCTTCTTTACCATTCAATAAATGCCTCCACGCTTGTCCTCAGCATTTTAGCAGGCTTTGTAGCTTTTGCCTTTTATCCACAAGCCAACCGCCAGTCAACCATCAAAAGAATTAATAAAATGCTCAGTGAAGGCAATAATAATACCTTGTTGGGGCATCAGGTTATTTCTTTGTCGCCAGAGGGTATTTATACCAAAAACCCAACCACAGAATCAAAAATTAATTGGTCGGCGATTGGCAGGGTTGTTGAAAGCGATGCGCATGTCTATTTATACACAAGTTCGATAAACGCTCTCGTCATTCCTAAAAAATGCTTTCGAACAGAAAAAGAAAGACAGGATTTTCTGGAATACGTTAATAAGTATCGTCAACATAACTAGATCGACTGCCGAAGTTTAGGGCATTTGGACCAAAACTAAAACGGTTCTGAACGGTGAGTTCAGAACCGTTTTTTATTGCCACAAACTTTACTTAGTCCCAGTTTCAATCGTCACCGTGGCAGTCATGTTCCAGAAAAAGCGTGGATCGGTTTCATCAAGGGTGATGGTGGTCTTATAGGTCATGTCGCCGAGATATTCGCGCCCGACAGGGTCGATCTCGGTGACTTTGCCTGCGAACTCCTCGTCGGGGAAGGCATCCAGCTTGATCGTGACCTTGTCGCCGATGGAAACGTTCGCCACGTCAATTTCAGCGAGGTCTTTGGTCTCGACTTGCCAGCGTCCTAAATCACCGAGGAAGGCGACTGGCACCCCAGCATTGACCGTCTCGCCGACGGACAAGTCAAGGCTAAAGGCGGTGGCGGCGAATGGCGCGCGCAGTTGACTGTTGTCCAAGGCGGCGCGGGCGGCATTGAGGCTCGCCAGCGCGGACTCGAACTGGGCACGGGAGACCGCCATTTGCTCGGCGTTTTCTCCAGCCGTCAGGTTGTCGAATTCCTCCTGCGCGTTTTTCATCTTTGCTTTCGCAGCCTCAACGTTCGCCTCAAGGTCCGCCCACTGGATGGCTTTGCGGTAATCCGCCCAGGCATCGTCGAGACGCTTCTTGTAAATCCTTGCGGTGTCCCTGTAAACCTTGGGATGTTCGGGATCGTCCTCGCGCATCTCCCATTCAAGGCGTTCTTCGAGATATTTATACGGCTCGAAGTTGGTACGCGCCTCTTCGAGCTTGCCGTAGGTGAATTCCATCGCTTCGCGGGTGGTCATCTCGCGTAAGTCGGCAGGGACATCGAAGTTATCGAAGGCAAGCTCCGCTATCCGTACTGCGTCGTGTGCGTCGGACAGTTCCCGCAATACTGCGGCTTCGGAGGTGTTGAAGACTTGTTGCGCCGTCAGATAGGCTTCCTCGGCGCGGGTGACTTCGGCTTGCAGGGACTCGCTATTTTCAAGTCGGGCAAGGATTTGACCTTCGGTCACCTGCTCGCCTTCGGAGACCAAAATCTCTGCGACGATTCCAGGCTGGGCAAAGGACAACTCGACGGAGGGATCGGGAAGCAGGGTCCCTTCGGCAACGACGATTGACCTTGATTCCTTCACTGGAGCCAATGTCGGGACAGGGGTCGCTGTCCCTCCGCAGGCGGTGAGAAGGAAGGTGGCAATAACGAGTGTAGAGAGGATTGATTTTTTCATGGTGAACTCCTTATTTTGTTTAAGTGTGTCACCCTGAGCGACAGCGACACTTGCGCCGCGCGCCAGTGCGGTGAGGGTCTCTTAGCAGGCGTAGAGATTCTTCGCTTCGCTCAGAATGACACCAACTGGAAATGTTATTCGTAAGCCAGCACCTGGGTCACGGTCAGGCGCACGGCGTTTAGTGCGGGCAGGAAACTGGCAACAATCGAGATGATGATGACGAGAGCAGCCCAGGCGAGGATTCCGCCAGCAGAGTAGGTGGCAGACATTGGATAACTCATGAACGAAATACCGACGCTACGAGCCATGACAATGCTGATAGGCGCGGAAAGGATGATTGCCAGCACCCAACTCATCATCCCGATCAAGAGACCTTCGATGATGACGATACGAAAGATCGCCGCGCTGGAAGCTCCATAGGCGCGCATCACACCGATCTCGCGAGTACGTTCGATGACGTTCAGGCTCATGGTACCCATCAAGCCAAGACCGCCCACCGTGGCAAGAATGAGGGTCATGATCATCAACAGGATGACAAGGATGGAGAATGCAGCATCGATTTCCTCGCGTTCGTCGCCAACAAGGAAAGTGGATATCACTTCGATGTCGGCACGGTCAAAACGTTTTTCAATCACACTGACGATGGCTTTTTGTTCGTCAAGCGACTGGGCATCGAGGGTCATGATGATGGAGTTGGCGCGGTTGGGTTCGCGTACATGGCGGGCATAATCCGAGTAATCCATGATGGTCATGTAACCGATGGAGGAGTTGCCGATCATGTTTACGATGCCAACGATGGTGTAGGTCTCCTCCCGCCCCTCGATTTTGATCTTCATCGGACTGCCGAGGTGCAGGGTTGGTTCCCTGGCGAGGAAGCCCGGGCTGACCAGGACCGAGCCTGTATCACCAGGTTTGAGACCGCGTCCTTCGATGATGGGCGGAACAAGGAAAGAAGTTCCAGCGGGCGGAGCCATCAAGTACAAGTCGTCGCTTTCAGAGTCGTCAGGACGGATATAACGCCCGATGGCAAAATCCCAGGCTTCGGTGGCGCGAACACCAGGCACCGTCTTGACTTCATTCACCAGGCGTTCGGTGGGAACATAGCTATCTAGGATCAGCCAGGCATCGTAACGCCAGAAACCAAACATCTCGTTGAGCGCTGAGTTAAGTGAAGTCCGTAAGTTGACGATGCCCATGAAGACCGCGCCAGCAAAGGTCAACGTGACCAATGACAGGATCAGCCGTCCACGCTTGCGGAAGGGGTTACGCAAAGCCAGCAGCAGGTCACGGGTCAACTTTGGAAAGCGGCGCAGGATGCCATCGAGGAAGCCTGCCCCACCCCAGACGAGACTGATACCGTATTCGCTGAGAACACGGGCTGGCGAGACTTTGGTCCCGCTCAAGATGACAGGCGCGGCGGCAATAAGCGGGACAAGCAAACCAACTGCCAGTTGCAGAATCAGGGAAGAGAGGGTCAGCTTCACGTCGGGTGCATCGAAGTTTATTAGTCCAGCCGTAAAGCCTGCCAGGGCGTCGGCGCCCACTGCACTTAATGGAATGGCGATCAGACAAGCCATGAGTCCAAGAGCAAGCACCATCCCGAAGTACAGTCCGATGATCTGCCAGGAACGTGCGCCAATGGCTTTCATGACACCGATCTGCTTCTCCTGCTGGACGATCAGCGCCGAGATGATGTTGATGACGAGCAACGCGCTCAAAAACAGGGATAACACAGCCACAAACCCAAGCAAAAGCAACACCGTGTCGATAATGTAATTCAGCGGATGTTCTCCGCGGTTGGGCAAGGTTTCCTGATAGACAGGCAATCCTTCACCCTCAATGCGGTCGGAGACATTATTGGTGATGAGGCGGATTTCCTCTTTGGACTTCCCACTGGTGGCGATGTAAAGTTCGTCATAGCCTTCGGGTTCGCCCATCCAGCGGATGGTATCCATGCTGACATAACCGTAGATCCAACCTTCGAGGAAGGGCGGGATACGATACAAGTCGTGGACGCTGCCAGTGACTGTCAGGCGAAACTTGCGGCCATCGGGAGTCTTAATCAAGATTTTGTCACCAGGCTGGACGCCGATGTAAACCATCGAAGCACGTTCCATCAGCACTTGACCTTTTTCGAGGGACCAGGCACTGCTCTGCGGTTGGACACGGAAGAGGCGCTGGTCGTTGTAATCTGCCAATGCATAGAGGGTCAGGTCGCGCCAGGTCTCACCTTCGCCATCGAGGGAAATCCGCAACGGCAGTGAGCGGCGACCTTCAGCCTCGGTCACTCCGCGCATGTGACGAATGGAGGTGACAAAGTCATCATCGAGCACAGGGTCGGTCTCGAAGATGGCGTCGGCGGGGCGCAGTTCGGCATACTGGGATGCAAGCGAGGCGGTCAGCGCCTGTTGAGTCGAGCCGATCATGCCGATTGCAAACACTCCCGCAGCAATCGAGAGAACGACAAGGACTGTGCGCGAACGGTTATTCCACAGGTCGCGATAGACTTTTTTCCAGCGGGTCATGACACAGCCTTTCCGTTCATATCATTTACGATTACACCATCCGCGATGTGAAGCTGGCGTCCTGCGCGGCGGGCAAGGTCGGGATCATGGGTCACCATGAGGACCGTTTTGCCGAGTCCAGTCAGCCGTTCGAAGAGGGCGAAGACTGCGGCGGCAGTTTTCGAGTCGAGGTTGCCTGTGGGCTCATCTGCGGCGAGGACAGGTGGATCGGTGGCGAGAGCACGGGCAATGGCTACACGCTGCTGCTGTCCGCCGGAGAGCTTGGCGGGGAGTTTGTTCGCCTGATCGTCAATCTCCATCAGGCGGAGCAGTTCCATGGCGCGGTCACGGCGCTCTGAGAAGGCAGGCGTGGCGCAGAAGTCCATTGGCAGCATGACGTTTTCGAGCGCGGTTAGGGTGGGAAGCAGTTGGAAAAATTGAAAGACCACACCGATGGTTCGTCCGCGCCAGATGGCAAGCTGGTTTTCGCCAAGCTTCTCAACCCGCTCCCCACCGACGATGATCTCGCCTTCGGTGGGACGGTCCAAACCCGTAATCATGTTAATGAGTGTGGTCTTGCCGCTGCCCGACTTGCCGACAATAGCAACGAACTCGCCCGAGTTGATGTGCAGGTCGATGCCTTTCAACGCCATGAAGAGTCCCGCGTCGGTCTTGTAGGCTTTGGTGACGGCGTTCAGGTCAATCAGTGGAGGTGTAATGGAAATGGTCATGTGAGTCCTTTTGGAATTTTGCCCCCCTTCCGTCCCCCCATTTTGCTCAGGCAAAATGGGGGGAGACAAAATGGAAACAAAAATCCCTGGATGTATCTTTTTACTTAAGATACTCTCCAGGGAGGAGGTTGTCGGCGCTCGAAAGGAGTAGAAAAGGGGTATTTTTCCAACACTGGTGGTCGAGTACCGAGACCACCAATGACTAAAGCAACTCTTATTCTAAAAGTACTCTTGTCACCCGTTGGTCTCGATATGGCGGCGAAGGCTGGTCAACTTACACAGACTGATCGACTCCCGCCGCCTACTCGACCAACGGACTACTATTTATTCCATCCACCCCTGCTTCTTCGCCAACATCACAGCTTGGGTGCGGTTGGCAACGCCCAGTTTTTGCAGGATGTTTGCCACGTGCTTCTTGACCGTGTTCAAGGTCAGCACGCGCTCTTCGGCAATTTCCTGGTTGCTCTTGCCAGCGGCGAGGAGTTGGAGGATGTCGAGTTCGCGGCGGGTTAGGGGCATGAGTTGTTGCCCTTCGACTGCGCTCAGGGCGGATTGAGCCGCAAGTTCTTTGTGAATGAGGTTGTGAATCTCTTCGACGTAGGCATGAGGGGCATGGAGCCTGTTGCGATATTGTTCAATCAAATGCAGAAGTTGCCTGCCTTCATCGGCAAAGATGCGGAGGTAGCCGCATTGAGCGCCAAGCGTGAGGGCATGGGATAAACTTTCGGAGGCGGCTTCATGCTGTGCAACAACATGATGGGCATAGGCAGATAGGATACTGGCTTCGATGACGGGAGTCACACGCTCACGGCGTTCCGCTTCAGTTATCAGCGTGGACAAGGCTTCGAGAATGACAGGAGCAGGTTCGGGGTCGGATCGGAGTCCAAACACTTTGGCACGAAAAAGCACCAGTTGAGTCATCTCCCAAAAATGGAAATATTTCCCGTCGCCAGCCTTTTCCAAATCATAGACTTGAATCAAATGCTGCGCTTTGGACAAGTCGCCGCGCAGAAGATTCAGCCGCACGAGCTGAAGTGCGGCGATGGTATCGTCGATGACCGAGGCACTCGACTCGGCAACTCGAATGGCTTGATCGAGACGGGCAAAGGCTTCGTCCCAACGATTTTGCGCGGCTTCGATACGGGCAAGCGCAATCTGACCGTCCATGCTGGCAATGGGCTGCCAGAGTTGGGCAAAAGCAATCCCCTGCTCCGCATGGCGAATGGCTTCGTCGAAACGGTTTTGCTCGCGCAACAGGTCGGAATAACTGATGAACGGCATCGCAAGCAAAAAGGTACGCTCGCCGAGGGTCTCTCGCGCATATTGAATCACTTGCTGAAAAGCGCGTTCTGCCAATCCCAACGCGCCGCGCATCTGTCGAATCTCGCCGACCTGTACATGGGCAATGATCGAGAGCAATGGGTTATTCAAACTTTTCGTTACTTCCAAAGTCTCGGCGAAAGACTCGAGCGCTTTTGCGGTATCCCCAAGCATGACGTAATGAATGCTTAAGTTGAAATGCAACATGCTATGAAGGAAGTCATCCTCTTCCGCCAGAAGGGAAAAGGCGGAGGAGATTTCCTCCATCGGGACAATCTTGCCCGCGAAGATTTGAGTCAGGATGTGGAGCGCCTTCGCCTCTCCCCTTAGATGGTCTGACGCTCTATCGGGCGGAATCAGCGCTTCGGCTTTTTCGGCGCAAGCCACTGCCTCAGGCGCATCGAGAGTGATGATGCTGCCCCATCCCTTTGCCAGCCACAAGCGCGGACGGTTTTCCATCATTTCTGGCGGCAGGGTGCCGAGCCATTCCAACACGGCAGAGTGCTCGCCGCGTTGAATCATGTCGAGGTAGTGGGTTTCCAGCAGGGCAGCAGTCCGCTCGTGGTCGGCGGCGTGGGTGGCATAGTGGATGGCTTCGTCGAGCAAATTGTTTTCTTCAAACCACAAACTGGCGGCGTGATACAGTTCCGCAGTTTGTTCTGGTAAGAGTTGTCGGCGTAGAAATTCCGTGAACAGGGCGTGGTAGCGGAACCAGGTCCCAGTGGAGTCGAGGGGGACGAGGAAAAGGTTGGCGCGTTCCAGATAAGCGAGCAGGTCTTTACTACCGCCCCGCGCGGATGTAAACGTCTGCGCTACATTTACCAAGCCCGCTGAAGCAGACTGACCAAACAGCAAATGGTCACAAAGCTGAAGGCAAAACCTATCGAACAATGCCGAGACTTTGAGGAACTCCTGCACTTCAGGATTTTCGCGGCGCAGGACTTCCTCGGCGAGATAATCGAAGATGTGAGCCTGCCCCGCGGGGATGTTCCAGTCAAAAGGCTGGCGGGCGAGGGTCAGCCCCGCGAGTTGAAGTCCCACCGCCCAGCCTTCGGTGGATTGGTTGAGATGTGAGATTTGTTCGGGCGGAAGTGGCGCTCCCATCTGCTCCAGAAAGTCACGGACTTCGGACTCCGTGAAGCGCAAGTCGGCGGCGTTGATCTCCACCATTTGGTCACGGGCACGCAAGCGGGCAAGCGAAAACTCGGGCGTCGTACGCGTGGTAATTGCCAGATGAACTTGAACGGGGAGATAGTCCAACAGGGATTGAAGGATTGCACTGACTTCGCTTCCATCGAGAACGTGATAGTCGTCCAGAATGACGGCAAAGTCTTCTTTAATTTCGTTTAGGTCGTTGAGCAGGGAAAAGAGAATCGCGTCCTCCGCCATCGCCTGTCCGCTGGTGAGCATGGCTTGGGCGGTCTGACCCACCTGCGGGGAGACTTGTTGAAGGGCGTGAATGAAGTAGGAAAGGAATCGCTCGGATGTCCGCTCGCTGCGTTCAAGGGAGAGCCATGCGACGGGCATGTCCGCAGTCCGCGCCCACTCGGCGATGAGGGTGGTTTTGCCAAATCCCGCAGGCGCGAGGATCAAGGTGAATGCCCGTTTCATCCCCGCGTTGATTTGCTCGATCAGGCGCGGACGTTCCACCCGATTCTGTCTCGCGGGCGGGATGGAGGTTTTGGTTTGCAGAAGCGGGAGCATGGGGCAATTATAACGCCCCAAAAGATTATGTCATTGCGAGAAGCTGCATCGCAGCGGCGAAGCAATCTCCATATCGAAAAGGGGGATTGCTTCGCCCTATCGGGCTCGCAATGACGTTACGAGGTGACCTGCCAAAACTCAGGCGTGGTCCTTTCGAGCGGAAGTTGGACGGGGTAAGTCTTCATCCCAGACTTGAAGTCGATGGGATACCAGTCACCGCCGACGGGGGAGCCGAAGCATATGTCGATCTTCCCAGCTTGCGGGTCGAAGATCATCGAGCGCAGGGTGCCGAAGAATTCGTCGTAGAAGTGACATGCCAGCCCGCGCGGATATTCATCCGAAAGCAGGGACTTGAGCGTTGACTTGTCCACGGGTTGGGTTCCGCCGAGACGCGACTGGATTGCGTCGTAGCGGGTCTGGGTGTGTGCCATGATCGGGTCGCAGAAGGGCAGCATTTCGGGCAGGGTGAAGTGATTCGTCGCAAAGAGCATTTGCTCGTCACTGTGGGCGTCGATGCGCTTGACAGCCTTGTTCGCACCAAAGAGTTCGACCAGCGCCGCCTGCCCCGACTTGTCCGCCACGATCAGGATGGGATTGCCGCAGGTGGGAATCTGCTGAATCAGTTCAAGCGCCTCGTCCACAGTTTTGCATTGCTCCAGCACCGCGCGGACGACGAACCAGAACTGGAACCCGTCCTGAATCGGACGACGCATTCCTTCGGGCGCGCCAACGGGATGTCCGCCCGCTGACATGGTCACCACCAGACCGTGCTCGTTCATTCCCTCGCTGAAACCGAAGAGCAGAATCGAGGAGCCGATGAACGCATACTTGCCCTTGACCCGCATGGTGCAGAGCCGCAGGTCTTCGGATTTCTCGCCGAACTCGTAGCTGCGCCCAACCAGTGTTTTCTTTTCCGTGGTGCGAGATGGCAGCAAGGCAAAGTGACTGCAATTCCCTTTGGGCAACCAGGTGTAAGCATAGTAGATCAAGTCCTGTTGCGGGATGCCAAGCCCGTCCGCGAGACCTTGAACCTCCGCGTTGAGACCAGGACTGAAACGATCGATCTGTGCCGAAATCTGCTCGAACTTTTCGGACGTGACCTTCCCCGCACCCGAACCCAGAAACTCGCTGAACCCTGGGATGCAGCGAATGACATTTGCTTGGGTCTTGCCGATTTGATACGAGTCACCCTTCAGGATGACATGCTGGAATTGTACTTGCCGATGTTGAGTCATTTGGTCCTCCGTTTGATTTGAACGGACGAAGGATACCCCCAGGGTGGATTTTCTGCTTTGCAGGTCTTGCCTCCTACTTTGCAAATCTTGCGAAAAACATGGACTCTGACGACTCC
This sequence comes from Anaerolineales bacterium, assembly GCA_030834895.1. Lineage (GTDB taxonomy): Bacteria > Chloroflexota > Anaerolineae > Anaerolineales > Villigracilaceae > Villigracilis. Next base: position 405,933 of record JAUQXA010000024.1, on the reverse strand, counting down.
CGTCGTTGAAGTTCAAAAGTCAGGAGACTTTTGACTCCGATCAAAGCGGTACGATGGGAATGCAAATATCCAGCGTGTACTGCCCCACTGGGGTGGTTTCGGGGTTGGGTTCGTACACTTCATACGGCGGAAGGTCGGCGGGCTGGTAGCCGCTGTCCACAAGCCAGTCGCGGTAAAGATACATGAAGACGCCGCGAATCTGCTCGGCGGCACAGGTGACGTGGGCAACAACACACTTCGAGCCTGCCAGTTTCATGAATCCAATCGGTGGCTGGGGGACAATCTCATCGGGTAGGGAGAGACAGGCATAGTAGCGGCACTTTTCGGCAGGGGTGATTAGCGGATCGTCCAAAGAGACGCCGATGGCACGAGTGGACTCCGTCACCAGATCGCGGGCAGACGCCCAACGATAGAGCTGATTCCACGCCTGTTGAATTAGCTCAAGGCGATAGCCTTTCAAGTTCGAGACGTAGATCAGGTTCCAGGCTGGGACATTGCGAATCTCGACGGTGGATTCTGGAAGTTCCCCATCATCTTTCGGGGGAAGAATTCCTGACGACATCGGTTTGTCGGTCACTTTGCGGTACTCGTTAGCGGAGATTCCAAAATGTTTTTTGAAGGAACGGGCAAAGGTGGCTGGTGACGAAAATCCGCAGGCAAGGGCGATTTGCGTGATGCAGTGCGCAGGGTTCTTGACCAGATAATTCGCCGCCCTTTCCAACCGCACGCGGTTGAGGAACTGTTGGGGCGTCTCACCGACCATGGCGGAAAAGATGCGGTGAAAATGGAAGGATGAAAAATGCGCCGCCTCGGCGATATCTTCCAGACTCAAATCCTCCGCCAGATGTTCGGTGATGAACATAATGGCGGCGTCCACGCGGGCTTTGTAGATGGATCGGGAGTCAAGCATGGGGGAATTATACGACATTGAATGTGACGGATGACTTGGAAGTAGAGATTGGAAGACGCATTTGTTCCTTACAATATACTGACGCAACGATTACGGAATAAGTGGAGCGATGTATAATCGACTTTGTCGACAAATTGTCCACACAACCCTACGGGGAATATCATCTGGAAAACTTCCATGACAACAACACCTTTCCAAATCAAATACGTATACCAATATATAGGGCATTTACCATCCCCCAACGGGTAAACCGACCAGTCATATGAACTCTAAAAAGGATTACTACAAGGTATTACAGGTCAGTCCGACCGCCACACAGGCGGAGATTAGGGGGGCATACCACCGCCTGGCGCTGCAAAACCATCCCGACAAAAATCCGGGAATGCGGTCAAGCACGCAAATGCAAGAAATCAACGAGGCGTACAGTGTCCTTGGGAATCCGCAAAAACGAAACAAGTACGATTTCGAACGCTCCGACCCGTATCCTAAACGTGAGGACAACGCCGCACGAGGTAATGACAACGCTACAGTTAAAGAAAGAATGCCGGCAAACCCATTTTCCGCAAGCCATAAAATGGATGACCCGGGCGATTCATTGAAAACAATAATCCCCAGCCAAAAAAGATGGTTTCTAATTTTTTTCATAGGGTTTTGGCTTGTCGGCTGGGTATCTGGTGAAGTTACCGCCCTGAATAGCTTAATAAGTGGAATTAATTCTGGCGAGTTCAGTTTATTTATGATTGTTTGGCTTGGCGGCTGGACCATCGGCGGCGGTTTAGCTGCCTACATCCTGTTTTGGCAAATATTTGGGATTGTAAACGAATCCAAGTGCCCGAAATGCAATCGACTTTGGACTGCTGAAATCCTAGAGCAAAAGCTATTGGGCATATTCAACACGCGCGAACGCGGGTATGGCGAAAACAAACAAATAAGCTGGGAAGAAAAATACAGGATAAGATGCAGATGCACACATTGCGGCCACGAATGGGAATTTACAAAGGTAAAGGCGCAATAATCTGGGACGCGAGTTCCCTCATCCAGACAGATGTATGGAGACAATATGTTTGAAAATACAGCTGATAAATTTCGTTACGAGTTGAACCCCGGTGAGAGAATCATCTGGAGCGGACAACCCCAACAAGGTCTAATGTTGAGACCCGGGGATGCCATCATGATTCCTTTCAGCCTCATGTGGGGTGGTTTTGCAATGTTCTGGGAGTTTAGCGTTGTAACAAGTGGCGCACCGCTCTTCGCCATGTTTTGGGGTATTCCATTTGTTTTAGTGGGACTCTACATTATCTTTGGCAGGTTCTTCGTCGACATGGAGCAACGCAGCAGAACATACTACGCCCTCACGAATGAACGAGTTATCATTGTATCGGGCTTATTCAATCAGAGCGTAAAAACGCTGAAACTGCGCCAATTGACGGAAATCAACATAACCAACAGGAGCAACAACAAAGGGACGATCACTTTCGGTACTTCCCATCCGATGTCTTGGATGTATATAAGCGGATTTCCAAGCAAATATCCCGTTGCGCCAAGTTTCGAGATGATCGACAATGCAAGAATGGTTTACCAAAAGATACAACACATGCAAAGAGAAGGTATTTGATTTGGAATCATGAAACTGGAAACCTACATTGTCAACGCCTTCACCGAGGAGATTGCCTGCGGAAACCCTGCGGGCGTGGTCTTGTTATACCAAGACCTGCCGCTAGACTTGATGCAAAAGATCGCCTTCGATATCAACAAGTCAGAGACGGCATTTGTCAGGCAGACAGGTCACGGCGAGTTTTCCCTCCGCTGGTTTGCGCCGTTGACGGAAGTCCCGCTCTGTGGACATGCCACGTTGGGAGCGTCGAAGGTCATTTTCTACAAACACCCCGAGCTGAGCGAGATAAAGTTTTCTTACAAAGACGGGACAATCATAGTCAATCAGGATGAAGAGGAAAACATCGCGATGTTGTTTCTGCTGGACGAGTATAAAGTCATCGACATCGATCCAGAGTTTTATGAGTTCTTCAACCTGCGGGAGATCAAAACCTGCATTCAGGGAGTGAACACGAGGAAGGTCATCCTCATCCTCAACGAGGGAGTCGACCTGCGAAATATAAAGCCAGATTATCGAAGAATGAAGGAAAGCAAAGGCAAAAGCGACTACGGCATAGGCATCACAAAACTTTCAAAGCAACATGATTTCGAGAGCCGCTATTTCAACCCCTGGTACGGAGTGGATGAAGACCCCGTTACAGGGTCAGTGCATACAGTGCTGGCAAATTACTGGGGCAGGCAACTGGGCAAAAAGACAATGACCGCCTATCAAAACTCACAACGCCCAGGTGAATTGATTCTATCGATCAAGGATGGAGGCAAGGTCGAGATCAAAGGGAAGGCAAGGATATTCATCCAAGGGCAGATCGAGGTCCAGGTCGAAATTCAAATTCACCAGAGACACCCACACCAACACGCAAGTGTGGGTGAGCAGCGGTAAACGAGACCATCTCATCCTCGCCGGACCACGATAGAAAAATTGTCAAGTTACGGGTAACTTCCGCTGATGGCCGTGAAAGACTCGCCAAATTCACTAGCAGTGACAACCGAACCGCTTTTGGTTATGGTCCCTAAATATTCGCGGGGACCATTGTGCACCAGCCAGCCACCTACTTTCAGGGGGATCGGGCTGTCAGCGATAATCCACTCTCCGTTGTATTTTCGCGCAATGTGAACATGCGTGCCTGTGGAACGTCCGCCCTCGCAGGATGGATAGCCGATGAGGTCACCCGCCCTCAACTCCGCGCCGAGGGGGGCACGCTGTTTGGCGGCAAGATGCAAATAAAAGATGACCCAACCCGTGCGCTCGTTGCCATCCTTGTCCAGGTCGAGCGCCACCCCGTCAATAGCGGAGCGCACAATGAGTCCATCCGCCACGGCGGTGGCAAAGTATTTTTCTTCAGCGATGAAACAACCGGATGTGTCGCCCGGCGGGGCGAAGTCCACAGCTGCCAACGGTTCGCCTGTCCCCCAGCCAGTGTGTGGTCCGCCAGTGTAGTACCAGGTCTGGTCGGGCTGGAACGGAAGCCGGAATTCAGGCTGCTGCAAACTGCCGGGGATGATCACAGTGGAGTCGCTCCAGGGATTGCCAAAGAAATCCTTGTAGGTCCGAATCAATCCATCAGTTCCGACAGCGCGGGTGTAATCGTCACCCGCAAGCACCTGCGAAAAATAATACTGCAACGAAACGGAGGCGGCATTCTGCCAGGGGTCTGGACGGATCAGAGTACCGTCAATCCTCTCGAAGTCGATTAAGTTTCCCGTTCGCCAGCCATAATATCCGTTGTTGAGGGTGTTGGCGGCAATGACCAGTTGTAGATAAGGGCTTTCCCAATAGAGCCGCGCAAAGCCAAGCAGGTTCTTTTTTACGGGAGGCTCGGATTGTGTCAACGCACCACCCTGATATTCCAGGAGGGCAAGCAACAGGCGTGGGTTGATGCTGTAATTGGTGGCAACAAAATCGACCATCTCACCGCCGGAACGCCACTTTCCGCTGGCATACACGCGGTAATTCTTCAACCAACCTGGCTGAGATTCGAGATAAGCTGAGGTATTAAACCCAATCACGGTGGGACCATCCACAAAAGCGTGGTCGGGAATGATCTGGAAGGGGCTTGCCCACAGCGCGCGAAAATAAATGGGGATTTTTATCGGCATGCCGGGCGGCATGGTGGTTGCGTCGCGCGGAATGAACGGATTGGCTTCGAGGATTTCGTCCACCGTGGTGTTGAAGCGTGAAGCAAGCGCCGGTAGGGTGTCGCCCGATTGGGCAGTGTAATCCACCAATTCACCGGGTTTGTAGATTCCGCGCACAGGAAGCGGGGTCGGCTGGAAGGACGAAAGGTCAACAACGGAAGTGGCAATCGAGACAGGTGGGGCGTATGTAACCCTAAGGTTGCATGAGGCGAGAAAGAGAAAGAAAATCAATGTCAGGCTGATTGCCCGCCAGACGGTGGTTCCAGACCTATTGTTCATTGGCTACCGGGGTGGCTTCGGGAGTAGAGTTGGGGTCGTCGCGGAAAATATTCGACCACTTCTGCCCAACCGGGTCCGCAACGACTATCTGATCTCCTCGAACCAATTTTCCTTCATAGGCCTTCTCACCTGCAATCACGCGCCAGCCATCCATGATAAAGGGGATTGGACCATCGGCTGTGACCCATTCGCCGTTATATTTTCTTGTAAAGTGAAGGTGTGTACCAGTGGATACGCCTCCCTCGCACGATGCATGCCCAATGCGGTCATTCACCTCCAGCCATGTCCCCGCGGGAACACGATCTTTCCTGGCAATGTGCATGTAGAGCAGGTTCCAGCCGGTTTGTTCGTATCCGTCACCGTCGAGATCCACCATTACAGCACCGTTGTCAGAACGCACAACCAGTCCGGGGGAGGCGGCAGTGACCCAGGTGGTGGTTGGATCACAACCTCCATGATCGGTGGCAGGGGCGAAATCAATGGCGGCAAAAACAGTATGCGTCGTATCGTAAATATTGGGGTTGATTTGTCCCCAGGCGTTGTGCGGTCCGCCGGTTACGCTCCATTCCACGCCGGGGTCAAAAGGAAGGGTAAGAGGTGGTTGGTTCAGTGCCGCTGGAAAGATTGGGGGAATGGCATCGGCGCGCGCCCAGGGATCGCCGAACATTTCCGAGTACATGGCAGGGAAGCCTGAATTCGGGTCGATGATCTGCTCCCATTCCGAGCGGCTATGTTCCCGCGAAAACAGGTACTGAACAGCAACTGTACCGGCGTTCAGGCGCGGGTCAAGGCGAAGTGTGGAGCCATCGGAGAATTCCAATTGCGTGATTGTCCCCGCCCGCCAGCCATAATAGGCAATTGCCATATTATTGATCGCCCATACCATTTGCACAGTCATGCCTTTGTAACGATAATCCTCGAAGCCCATCGGATAATCGGTGTGGACTTGATCCACAGGCTGGCCGCGCACCCAACGGCTCTCGAATTCCAAAAGTCCGAGCAACAACCGTGGATTAATGGAATTCTCGATGGCAAGACGTTCGATTGCCTTGTCGCCGTTGATCCAGCCGGTGGAACCAAGATAATCCTTGAATTTACTCAGGTAGCCGCCCTGCTGTTTGACATAGTCCGCCACGTTGAAGTCGGTGGCGGTGAATGAAAAGATCACTTCGGCGTCGGGCATGATCTGAACATTGGGCGACATTTCTTCTGCAATTCGATTGGGAATGACGAGCAAAGTGCCGGAATCGATCAACGTTGTGCGAGTCAGGTCGGCATCCGAGATGATCTCGGATTCGTCGACCCCAAACCTGCTGGCCACAGCCGAAAGCATATCGCCGCTTTGAGCATAGTACAGGAACGGCGCCTTATCATACACAGGAACATTGGCAGTTGGCGGGGCAGATGTTGGAAAGCCATCAGGTGTTGGAGCTGGGGTGGGAGTATAGGCGGCTTCCGTCTCAACTTCGGGCAAGGCGGTGGAAGTAGGGAAAACCATTGGAACATCATGAACAAAAAAGGGGTCGATAGCGGATTCCATTGAGTGCAACAAATCCGGCGTAGGCGTCTCCACAACCCCCCAAAGCGAAACCGGAGTTGACGCACAGGCTGATAACATCAACGAAGCAATAATGATAATGACGTGAGTGCGATACATGGGCATGTGAATTATATCCGCCTGGATTAAGAATGGATGAATCAACGGTAAACCTGGTTGATCTCGTTAGCCCCATCCCATGCTTCAATGGTCTGTCCACCACGCGTGAGGTAGCCGTCGTATTCAACGCTACCCGCACTGGCAATCCATCCATCAAGATTGAAGGGCATGGGCCCACCGGCAGCAATCCACTCGCCGCTGTACTTCCGCGCAATGTGAACGTGTGTGGCATTCGAGACGCCGCCCTCACAAGACGGATGTCCGATACGCTCGCCCGCATAAACGTACTCGCCGGGTTCCACACGTCCATCTTCGGCGATGTGCATATAGAGGATTACCCAACCCGTTTGTTCATAACCGTCATTATCCAGATCTTGTATCAAAGCACCATTCGAAGCCCGCAGAACCAAGCCATCGGCCATGGCCGTCACCCACAGCGGACTTGCAAGACAGGAGCCATTGTCGCCGGGCGGAGCAAAATCGAGCGAGGCCCAGGCCGAACCCGAATCCCATCCGCCATGCGGCCCGCCGGTGAAATACCAGGTCTCGCCCTTGTGGAAAGGAAAATACATCGGCGGTTGCGTCACCGAAGGCGGGATCAACGGCTCGATGGCATAATCAAACGGGTTGCCAAAGAAAACATAATATGTGAGAAACAATCCCGTGCCACTGACATCCTGCCGCCAGGTAGAAAGATCGTCGAGTTTTGAAAAAAAGTATTGCACGGCCGCGGTGCCGGCATTGATGGTGGGATCAATCGGTGTGACCGTGCCGTCGTTCATCACCCAGGTCGAAGCAGCATTTGCCTTCCAGAGATAGTAGCCGCGATTCAAATTGTCCGCCGCCCAGGCAAGTTGACGATACAAGCCATAACGTCCTTCATCCGCCAACCCCATAGGATAGGCGGTGTTGAAAGGCGCGGGATTGGTCACCCAGCCGCTTTGATATTCCAGCAAGGACAACAACAGGCGCGGGTTGACCGAATAGTTGCGGGCAACGATCCACACAATTTCGTACCCCGAAAGGGTAAAGCCATCCACATCCTGTTCGTAGGTTTCAAGATAGCCGTTCTGACTATTGATAAAACTTTCGATGTTGAAATATACCCCGGCCGGGCCATAGACCAGTTCTGAATCGGGGATGACCTTGAAAGAGTCGCCCCTGTCTCCGGGATTTGGCGCAGGGACGTTTAGTACCATTCCGACATAAAGCAGGTTTGGGTCGGTAATGTTATTGGTCTCCATTAAAGTCTTGACACTAATGCCATAACGCTCGGCAATGAACCCCAGGGTGTCGCCTTCCTGCACCATATATTGTTCCGCATTCTGACGCGGGGTTGGCAGCACGCGTTCAGCGTCTGGCGTGGGTGTATTAAGAGGCTGGTCGGTTGGAACGAGAGAGGGAAGTATGATGGATAGCGGAGCGCGGGTGGGTGTCGGCTCACGCGTGGCAGTGACTGTCTCCGTGGGAGACGGGGGCGAGTTCGCTTCGATGGCAGTGGATACGCCGACAGGCATCGATGTTTCCGCTTGAAGCGGCAGGAACGGATCGTAGGTTGGGTAGGTGACTGATTGATTTGTTACAGGAGCACACGAAACAAGTAAAACAGTGACCAGAAGGAAATTTATAATAATTGTCGGTGTGTTGTTTCTATAAAAAAGCATGGAAGGGATTTTACCAGTACAACAGGCTTGACTACAACCTGATTAATATAAAAAAACAGCAGTGGAAACCTACATCCACCGCTGTTTTTTTCTGAAAAGGGAATGTGAGGTTTGCTTACGACTGAAAACCCGAACCCATGATGTAGTTTTCCAGTCCACGAATTTCTATATCTTTGTCATCGAGGACAGCAGATATGACATCACGCATGGAAATCACTCCCAGAAGTTGGTCCTTTTCCACAACAGGCAGGTGACGGATGCCGTATTGCCGCATCAGCGCCATGCACTGTTCGAGCGACGTGTCCTTTGTAACGGTGATCATTTTGGATACCATTACATCCTTGATCTTTGTATCTTTTGCCACGCGGCCCTCGTTCTCGCCCTTCCGCAGGTAATCGCGCTCGGTGTAAATACCGACGACCTTTCCACCTTCCGTCACCAGCACGGCTCCAATCCTCGCATCCACCATCATCTTGACGGCGTTCAGGACGGTATCGGATGATTCAACGGAATAATTCGACGCTGACGGTTTTGCATCCAATAGATTACGAACAGTAGACATGGTAAGCCTCCTTTGGTAAGATTTTCTTAATTATGCCACATAACCTTGCTGTGGGTGAGGGGAATTTTTGGGGGAGGGGCCAAAATTGGACTGCGTTAATGATTAAAATCAAAGAGCTGCCGGGATATTCTCCGGCAGCTATGGAAATGACTGGATTTTAAAATGGATCAGTCTGTCTTGCGGATGTAAACAAACCAGTAGACCATACCAACCATGATGGCACCACCAATGATATTGCCGATGGTCACGGGCAGCAGATTGGCAAGGAAGAAGTTGCCCCAGGTCAGGTGCGGGAAATCTGCGGCGGTCTTGCCAATCATCTCAAAGAACTTGGCATCCCCGGAGCCCTTGATGAACAGGGCGATCGGAATGAAATACATATTGGCAATGCTGTGCTCGAAACCAGCGGCTACGAAGCAAGAGATGGGCGGGATGATCGCGAGTATCTTATCTGTGGTGGTACGTGCGCTATAGCACATCCAGACGGCCATACAGACGAGTGCGTTACACATGATGCCCAACGCCACAGCCTGGACAAAGGTCAGAGCGGTCTTGGCCTCGCCGATGTTCAGAGCAGCCAAACCAATGGACCCATTTCCGAAGGCATACTGCTTGCCCAGGAAGACGATGTAAGCTGTCAAGACCGAGCCAACCAGGTTACCGATGTAAACAATGCCCCAGTTGCGGAGCAACTGTCCCAAAGTTACTTTCTTGCTGGCGTAAGCCATGGTGATCAGGGTATTGCCGGTGAACAGTTCCGCCCCACCCACAACAACCAGGATCAGGCCGACGGTAAAGACGAGACCAACGAGCAGACGGGTCACACCGTAGGGGAAACCAGTCGAGAAGGCGGCCGCGCCTGCGGCATCCTTGATCGACATGCTGCCAGCGGCGACGGTGGTGGCGAAGATGGCGCCAATGCCGATGAATGCACCGGCAAGAACAGCAAGCATAAACATGTTGGCTGCTTTTAGATTGGCTTTCTTGACGCCGAGGTCCTCCGCCTTGGCAGCCATACCGGGGGGTAAAATGGCATCAAACGAAATTTGAACTTGTTCGGACATGAAATATTCTCCTTATTAATGATTTGGGTTGATGTTTTCTTCAAGAAGGATGGGGACAATTTAATAATCGTGTGTGATTCAACCCTCCTAATGCGAAATTGCGGTATAGACACTCTCGGCAGGCTGCAATATCCGGCCGGAATGTGCATAGACAGTAAACTGGTTACTGCGTGCATATCCGATCAGGGTAATGCCCCATTTTTCAGCAAGAGTTACTGAAAGGGAACTGGCCGACGTTCGTGAAATAACAACTGATGCCCCGATTCGCGCAGCTTTTTGAATCATTTCCGAACTCACGCGCCCGGTGGTGACCAAAACCCTGCGTGAAGGATTCAGGTCATCCAGCAGGCATTTCCCTGCGATCTTATCCAGTGAGTTGTGCCGTCCCACATCTTCCCCAGATGCAACTACACATTTTCCATCTGACAGGATCGAGTTGTGCACCCCGCCCACCTCCCTATACAGGCTTTGGGTCTCGAGCAGGATTTCAATGTGAGTTTGGATCGCCTCGGGCGTCAGTGTAAAACCATTCCTAAGTTCGGGATGTAACTGTTCGTGGATGACAGCGGTGACACCACCAGTGCAACCACTGGTACGACGCCAATCTTTGGGCTGTTCAACCGGATGATTGAGCCAAACATCAACGTTATCACCTTGCTGGCAGACTCGTACCAGCTCGACTTCATCCCTGTTTTTCAAGGCACCCTCGTTGAACAGGAATCCAACCGCCAGGGCTTCCAGGTCAATGGGAGTACACATTAGGGTCAACCACACCTGTCCATTAACGGTTAATGAAACCGGCGTTTCGACAATAATGCCCCTGTCCAGGGACTCCCATTTTCCGGCGTTGTAACGCAGGAATGGCGACCGGCGGCTTTCAGGCTTCATATTCTGACTCAACCGCCCCAAGGCATCTGATTGTAAAGCTCATAGGCCTTGTCGTGCATGTTCTTGAAGAGCAACTCATGGCCGCGTTCCCATTTCGCCAGCATCTCCAATACCTTCCTGCCTTCGCCGGTCACCTGCTCGGCTGACTTTTCGTAATACTCGGCAAAATCCTTTTCGATCAGGTAGGCTGTGCGCAGAACCGGCAGATCTGGTACCATGGCTTCAATGACGGTCTGATCAAGTGCTTCAGATTCCGCCCGCTTGGAGAAGAAGGCACCTTCCTTGAGTTCCTTGTTGAGCGCTTCGCTGCTGGCGGGCTGTCCGCTATCCAATGCCGCAATCTGGGCTTTGATGAACTCAATATGTCTCTGTTCCTCGGCTGCCAGTTCTCTAAAGGCGCCGGTGGCGGCGGCGTGACTCATGCGGGCAGCATTTTCTTCAAAGAAGCGCTTGCCTTCGTATTCCCGCTGGAGCGCATATTCGTAGATTTTTCGAATGTCCATAATATTCTCCGTTTTTTACGATAGCGGTTACTTGAACATCAGGTGTCAAGTAACCACTATCGTCTATTGAACGTTTTACTTTACCAGCTCAACTTTTACTGCACAGACCTTGTATTCGGGAATCTTCGATGTCGGGTCGAGTGCCGCCAGTGTCAACTCATTGGCAGAGGCTTCGGGGAAGTGGAAGTTGGCATATACCATGCCAGGCGGAACACGGTCGGTTACCCAGGCTTCGGCTTCGATAGCTCCGCGCCGCGAGGTGACACGCAGGGTCTTATCGCCGTTGACGCCCATCTTGGCGGCGTCATCGGGGTTGATTTCGATCAATGGATGACCATAGACTTCCATGATGCCCTTGGCGCGGCGTGTCATTTCGCCGCCATGCCAGTGGTAGATGACGCGCCCAGTGTTCAGAATGAACGGGTACTCGTCGTCGGGCAGTTCGGGAGCAGGCACAAAGTCAATCGGCATGAACTTGCCTTTGCCGCGCGAGAAAGCCTTGGTATGCAAAATGGGTGTTCCGGGGTGGTCTGCCGCCGGAACGGGCCATTGCAGGCGTTCCCCATTGTCAAGGCGGGCGTGGCTGACACCGGTATAACTGGGCGTCAGCTTGCTCACCTCAGCCATGATTTCCTCACTGGAGGCGTAGTCCCAGCCCTTGAGCGGGGCATCAGCCAGCAGGTCGCGCCCACCCAGCACCAGGACACGCTTGGCAAGATCAGCAGTAATTTGCCAGTCGTCGCGCGCTTCACCAACAGGTTCAATAGCTTTATGCACCATCTGCACGCGGCGCTCGGTATTGGTGAAGGTGCCTGTCTTTTCGGCAAAGGTCACGCCAGGCAGGAGAATGTCGGCAAAAGCAGCAGTCTCAGTTGGGAAGATTTCCTGCAGGATAAACAGGTCAGCCTCTTCGAGACAGTGACGGATGTGAGCGCTATCCGGGTCGGACATGACCGGGTTTTCGCCAAGCACGTACAAGGCATGGATCTTGCCTTCGGGGATGCCGGGCATCATTTCAGTCACAGTCAAGCCCACTTTGGCCGGGGCAACGGCGCCCCAAGCGGCTTCAAATTTCTTGACAGCGTCTTCATTAATTACAGGTTGGTAGCCGGGGAAAACATTCGGCAAACCGCCCATATCGCAGGCGCCCTGCACGTTGTTCTGTCCGCGCAGCGGATTGACGCCGCCACCGGGCTTGCCCATGTTACCGAGCAACATTTGCAGGTTTGCCAAATCCATCACGTTACGCACACCAACGATATGCTGGGTGATACCCATTGCCCATATCACAGCCATTGGGTGATTTTCACCCATCATCTGCGCAGCCTGACGCAGGTCTTCGACCAAAATACCGGTGATTTCGCTGGTCTTTTCGGGTGGGTACTGCATGACGGTGGCTTTGAACTCGTCGAAGTTTTCGCAGCGTTCCTCGATAAAGGCTTTGTCTTCCCATCCGTTTTCGAGAATAAGATACATCAGCCCATTGATCAGGGCAATATCGGTGCCGGATTTCTGGCGCAGGTGCATGGTGGCAAAATCAGTAATGTCAATGCGACGCGGATCGGCAACAATCAGTTTTGCGCCGCGTTGAATCACCGCCTGGCGCAGTTTGGCGCCGAAGACGGGATGTTGTTCGGTGGTGTTGGAGCCAATGATAAACAGCAGTTCCGCATGTTTGGCGACATCGTCCATCGAGTTGGACATCGCGCCCGAACCAAAGGAAGTGGCCAGACCGGCCACAGTGCTGGAGTGTCAGAGACGAGCGCAGTGGTCTATGTTATTCGTTCCTATGACCTGCCGCGCAAATTTGTTCATCAAATAGTTTTCTTCATTGGTGCATTTTGCTGAAGTCAGCACACCGATGCTGTCCGCGCCATGCTTGGTGCGGATATCGTGCAGTTTCTTCGCCGCCAGGTCAAGAGCGGTGTCCCACTCGGTTTCGACCCATTCCCAGGGCTTGCCCTTTGTCGTCTTCTTCTTGCCATCCAACAGATAACGGCGCACCTTTGGTTTGGTCAGGCGGTCGGGATGGTTAACGAAGTCATATCCGTAGCGACCCTTAACGCAAAGGTGGTTGCCATTGACAGGAGCCTTCGTGGTGGAAGTGACACGAATGATTTTGCCATTCTTCACGTTAAGCTCGAACTGGCAGCCCACACCGCAGTAGGTACAGGTGGTCATGACTTTCTCAACCTGGTGGGTGCGCCCGCAACCATAGGACATCTTGTCAGACAGGGCGCCGGTCGGGCAGTAGGCAGCGCAAGCACCGCAGGATTCACACCCCGCATCGAGCATATCGGTGTCGGCTCCAGCCACAGGGTGGGTCTCAAAACCGCGTTCAGCCATCGTCCATACGAAGCGTCCCTGGATTTCGGCGCATGCGCGAACACAACGTGTACATTGAATACATCTATTTAAATCCACCCGCACAAATGGATTGGGGTCGCTATTGGCAGTAAAACGTGTGCCCTTGTCACCCCATTCGGGAACTACCACTTGGTATTCGTAAGCCAAATCCTGAAGTTCACAGGAACCGCTGACGTCGCATGTCAGGCAGTCTCGCGGATGATTGGCAAGAAGCAGTTCCAAAATGGTCTTGCGCGATTTCTGGATGGCTTCGCTGTGGGTTTCCACTTCCATCCCTTCACCGGCAGGCAGCGTGCATGAAGCCATCGGCGTGCGCCAACCCTTAACATCCACCACACATATACGGCATCCACCGGTGGCATGAAGGTCAGGATGGTTGCACAATGTAGGGATGGTAATACCGGCCTGCCCCGCTGCCTGCAAGACGGTTGTCCCTTCTGGTACCTGTACTTCCTTACCATTTATTTTTAGATTTATCATAAAGATCTCCTTATGGTTTTACTGTGTAATGTAAAAATAATCGGGTTGGGACCCCGTTTCAGGTTCCATGGAACAGACGCCTGTTGGACATTCGCGTGCGTGAATGTGAGCTTCCACCTCGTAGCGAAAATGCTTTAGCATACCGCGAAACGCTGTTCCGGCTGTTTGACCCAAACCACAATTCGACATCCTCTCCATCTCTCCAATCAAGTTGAGAGCTTCATCGAGGTCAGCGAGTTCACCCTCACCCTGGGATAGACGTTTTGTTATTTCGTAAATGCGCTGGGTTCCTACACGACAGGGAGTGCATTTGCCGCAGGATTCGAAACGGAAGAATTGCAACAGAACCTTGACAAGATCCACAACGCAGGTGTTCTGGTCGCAAATCAACAACGCGCCCGAACCAAGGGAAACACCCGCTTTGCGGAAGGATTCAAAATCCATTGGGATATCCTGCAAATCGGCAGGGACAATGGAACCGCTGCTCCCACCCGTCTGCGCGAGCTTGAGGGTACTGCCAGGCTTCATACCCTTGGCATAGATGTTGATTACTTCGCGCAGAGTGATTCCCATTGGCACTTCAATCACGCCGCGGAAGTTGACATTACCCATGATCGTGTAGACCTTGGTACCCGGACTGGATGGGGTGCCTAGTGTTTGATACCAATTCGCACCGTTTCGCAAGATCGGAGGAATATTCGCCAGCGTTTCCACATTGTTAACCAGAGTGGGCTTGTTCCATAAGCCATTGGTGACCGGATAGGGCGGCCTTGAACGCGGTTCGCCGCGTTTACCTTCAATGGATTCGATCAACGCTGTCTCTTCACCGCAAACATAGGCGCCCGCGCCAGCATGAACGTGAATATCAAAGTTGAATCCCGTTCCAAAGATACTTTTTCCGAGAAATCCGAATTCCTTCGCCTGGGCAATGGCCCTTTCAAGGCGCTCATAGGCAAGCCCATATTCCCCACGGATATATATATATCCTTCATCTGCCCCGATCGCATACCCGGCAATCGCCATTGCCTCAAGAATATGATGTGGATCGCCTTCGAGGACGATGCGGTCCTTGAAAGTTCCGGGCTCACTCTCGTCGGCATTGCAAACAACATATTTCTTTTCGCCCTTTGCGCCACGCACGAATCGCCATTTACGTCCGGTTGGGAAGCCTGCGCCGCCACGCCCCTGCAAACCCGACTTGTCGATGGTATTGATTACATCTTCGGGTTTCATTTCTGTAAGCGCCTTTCCAAGCGCCTCATAACCGTTGGACGCAATGAACTCCTCGATGTTTTCAGGATCAATGCGGCCTGCGCGTTCCAACACGACCCGCTGCTCAGTAGGGTTATATCCCTTGTGAACTCGAAGCCAGCCAATTTGTCCTGTCAACAATTTGGGAGGCGCAAGCAGGTCATTTACCACACGTCCCTTGTATATATGTTCTTCCACCAGGTAACGCCCATCCGACGGTTTGACAGGACCATACACGGTGGCATCCGGATGCACAATGACCATTGGTAAAATATTCGAGCGATTAACATCGTACATCGTGGAGACATCGATCGTAGAAACAACCACTTCATCCTGAAGCTTGTAGGACTCAACCGCTTCATTCAAATTACGGAGGAGGTCTTCCGCCCCCAGGCGAATACTTGCAGGATCATTGGAGACCAGTATCATGCTGCGTTTTGTTTTCATGGCAGGGTCCTCTACTCGTAACGTTCTAAAATATCAGAGACTTGTTCAGGCGTGACATTGCCATAAACATCATCGTCGATCAGCAGGACTGGACCGACACTGCACAAGCCAACGCAGGAAGTGGTGACAAGCGTCCACTTGGAATCGGGAGTGGTTTCGTCGTTTTTCAAGTTGAGGGTTTCCTGCAAGGTGTCCCAGACAGCCTTGCCGCCAACCACATGGCATGGCGCATTCTCGCAGAATTTAATCACGTGCCGCCCGCGCGGCTTGGTGGAAAGCATGTCATAAAAACTCGCCAGCCCAAAGAGCTGACTTTCAGCAACAGGCGCCTGTCCATTCATGACGTTCAATTGATTGCGTACTTCGCGAAAGGCCTCGCCAGGAACATGCCCCAAAACATGGTTGATCTCACTGAGAATCGGAATAAAAGCATCGCGGTTTCTGCCATGTTTTTCAATCGCCGTCTGAATCACTGCGGCTATATCTGACTCGATTTTCAATTCGGACATCCTACCTCCAATCAAAGAATTTGGCTTCCATCGAAAATCCGCTTGGAAGCTTCAAAAGAGGCTCCCAAAATTTAACAAGGTTGGTTTGCAGGCTGTTTCTGTTTTGACCAGGAATTGGTCTCTCCTATTGCAATTTTTTCTCCTTGACATATTGCCGCCATTCCAGATCACAGCGCAGGCAGCGTTTTGCCTCTTCCCGCGCCTGTGCCTCATCATAGCCTTTCTCAACTTCCTGGAATCCGCTCAAACGAAGGTCCACAGGAATGAATTGCGTCTGGGGGCGACGCGCTTCGGCGTAAGCTATGATATCAACCGTTTGCGCCACATCATGAATCGGCTGCTTGTACAAGACGCGCTCAACCTTGCCCTTCGTCAGCCACGTATGCACGGCAATGGCGACTTTGTTACCCTGGGCAATGGCATCAATTACCGTCGCGGGACCCTGTACAGCGTCACCGGCAGCAAATACACCGGGAAGTGTGGTTTCGAAGGCGAGTCCCACTTTGAAAGTGGAAAGCCTGTTGGTTTCGATTTGTTGTTCCTCGGTGCGGATTCTGCGTTTGTGCTGAAGAATTGCGAGGTGGGTTTCAGGCTGTTCGGTCTCGACCTCGGGTTCGGTTTCAATCTGCCAGTCGAAATCGGTGATTTGCCCAATAGCTGGGACCAGCACATCGCAAGCCAGATCGTACTCGGAGCCGGGGATGGAGTGCACACTGCGTCGTCCACTGTTATCCACATCGCCACGCCTCTGGCGTTGGAGACGGACACCGGTAATCGCATCGCCACCCAGCACTTCCACCGGATTGGACAGGAAGTGGAACTGCACGCCTTCCTCTTCAGCGGCGGTAATTTCTTCCATATGCGCGGGCATATCTGTTTTTTCGCGGCGATAGATGATATGCACTTCCGCCGCCCCCAAACGCCAGGAGGAACGCGCCACGTCAATGGCTACATCACCACCACCGACAATGGCAACGCGCTTGCCTTTCAAATGAGGAGCTTGCCCCAAGGCAATTTCTCGCAGGATGTCAATGCCGTGATATACGCCCTGTTTCTCCTCACCTGGAACGCCCAATCGGCGGCTCTTGTGCGCACCCAGCGCCATGACAATGGCTTGGTAACCATCTTCCTTTAAACTGGCGATGGAAAAATCTATGCCCAAAGACTGGTTACAGCGGATTTCCACGCCTGCACGGCGGATATTGTCAATTTCATTGAAGAGTGGCTCACGCGGCAGGCGATAGGACGGGATACCGTAGGTCATCATGCCGCCGGGTTGGGGCATTTTCTCGAAAACGGTCACCCCATAGCCTCTTTGCGCCAGACGTAGCGCAGCGGTCAGGCCGGCAGGTCCAGCACCGACCACCGCCACACGTTTCCCATTGGACGGCGCACATTCCGGAGTCCAAGGTTCACTGTAGAACTTATCAGCCATGAAGCGTTTAACCATGCGGATGGAAATGGCGTCGTCGATTAATCCACGGCGGCAACGGTTCTCGCAGAACGCCGGACAGACACGTCCGCAAATCAGCGCAAACGGGTTGGCTTTACGATGAATTTCCAAACCCTCAGCATAGCGTCCCTGGGCAATCAGTCCCAGATACGCCGGGCTGTCTACATTGGCAGGACAGGTATTAATACAGAACGCCCGAGTCAGACCTTTGCAAACGCCCGCCGGGCAGCGTTTTTCGTAAACGTGCGCCTCATATTCGGCACGGAAATGTTTGAGTGTGCTGAGTACCGGATTTGGCGCACCCTGTCCAAGCCCACACAAGCTATTGCGGATAACTTCATGGCACAGGTCTTCGAGTTTTTCCAAATCACCGGGTTTACCTTTGCCGTCACAAATATCCTGAAGCATTTCCAGGATGCGGTGCGTGCCAACGCGGCAGGGGGTACACTTGCCGCAGGATTCTTCCTGGGTAAATTCCATAAAGAAACGGGCGATATCCACCATACAGGTCTCGTCGTCCATGATGACCATACCGCCGGAGCCCATCATCGCGCCCGCAGCCGTTAATGATTCATAGTCAATGGGGCGATCGAGGTATTCAACGGGCAAACAACCACCCATCGGTCCGCCGATTTGGACTGCTTTATAGCCCTTGCCATCCTTGATGCCGCCACCGATGTCATAAATGACCTCACGCAGGGTGATGCCCAGCGGCACTTCGATCAGTCCGGGGTGTGCCACATCGCCAGCAATAGCAAAGGTCTTGGAGCCTTTGCTTTTCTCGGTACCCATGGCGGCGAACCAGGGCGCACCCTTCAGGATGATCTGCGGCACGTTAGCGTAGGTTTCTACATTGTTATTGCTGGTGGGTTTGCCCCACACACCTTTAACCGCCGGGAAGGGCGGGCGGGGACGTGGCTCACCACGTTTGCCCTCAATTGAGGCGATCAGAGCGGTTTCTTCACCGCAGACAAAAGCGCCTGCACCCATGCGGACTTCCATGTCAAAGTCAAAGCCGCTACCCATTATGTTTTTACCCAGCATGCCCAGGTCACGGGCCTGTTGAATGGCAATTTTCAATGTTTTAACAGCAAGGGGATACTCCGCGCGGCAGTAAACGTAGCCATAAGATGCGCCGATGGCATAAGCGGCAATCGCCATGCCTTCAATTACCGAATGTGGGTCGCCTTCCAAAACACGGCGGTTCATAAACGCGCCGGGGTCGCCTTCATCTGCATTGCAGATCAGGTACTTGGGCCATTCCTGGGTTTGGCGCGCCAATCCCCATTTTCGTCCCGCCGGGAAACCTGCGCCGCCGCGCCCGCGCAATCCGCTGGCGCTAACTTCTTCAATCACCTTCTCCGGCGTCATCTCAGTCAGTACCTTGGCGAGTGCCTGATAACCGTCTTCCGCCAGATAATCTTCAATATTACCGGGGTCGATGGCGCCGCAATTCCGCAGGACGACGCGAACTTCCTTGGGCTTGGGCGCGCTCAACTCTTTATCTTCGCGTTCTTCCAGCGGCGACAAAAGACGAGGGAATACGCGACCTTTCAGAAAATGTTCCTCGACCAAAAAGGGCACGTCCTCGACCTTAATGCCGGCATAACGCACTTCATCGGGATAAATCATAATTTCGGGACCCTGGTCACAGCCGCCGATGCGGGGCGTTTCCATTACCCGAACCTCATTATCCAAGCCTTTCGCAACCAATTCCTTTTTTAATGCCTCCAGTATCTGTTGCGAACCTTTCGCCTGGCAGGCTGGATCCATACATACGAGAATGTGTAAACGATAATTAGCCATTTGATTATTCACCTAACACTTTTACATGATTTTTGAAGCTCTGCGAAGGACACAACGACGTCCCTTCAAGACGAGCGGAGGAGTTATGCCGGAATAATCCAATCAGTCAAAACTTTTCCGCCTGCAACATGCTCCTGCATGATTTTGCGGGCGCGTTCAGGGTTGATGTGACCATAAACCACCTTAGGCTCAGCACCGACCACCACCGATACGATCGGTTCATAGTCGCACTTGCCGATGCAGCCAGTCTGGGTGACGATCACGCCGCTGACCTTATTGCTTTCGATGTGATCGAGGATGGCCTTCATGGTATCGCGCGCACCAGCGGCAATTCCACAGGTGCCCATGGCAACAGTTACCTGGATGGAACCTTCGGCGGTCTTGATTTTACGTTTTTCGAGCGCTTCTTCGCGGATGCGTTTCAAGTCTTCTAGGGATTTGATTGCTGGCATAGTATTCTCCTATTAGGGATGGTAGATTAACCATTACTGGCCGCCCGAACACGGGCGACACCGCTTTCAATGTATTCCCTGATAAAAGCCAAAACAGCCGGCTCTGTCAGGGAGATATCACCCAATTCAGCCATAAAAGGCAGGGTGTCGAACACAAATTTTTCTTCCGGCTTTCCATTGGGCGGGATCATCGCATACTCAAACAACCAGTGGATTTGAGGGTAAGCAACGAACAACGTAAGCATGGTACTGGACAGGTCGCCGAGCGGCATCCGGTCAATGTGACTGTATTGGAATTCCACATCCAGTCGTGTGCCCTTGCCAATTTCCGATTTGATAGCGAAGTTCCCGTTACAAGCTTCGGCGGTGGCTTTGAAAAAGGGAATGCCCAAACCGACTTTGCGGGTGGTACGGCTGGTCACAAAAGGATCAACCACACTGGCGGTCATCTCGGCACTCATACCCTTGCCATCGTCAATCACGCTGGCGGTCAACCGATCGCCCTGCAAATCCTCACAGACAGTCAATGTAATGCTCTTCGCATTCGCCGCCACACTGTTTTCGGCAATATCCAGCAGGTGCAGGGCGATTTCTCTCATCATAGCAACCGGCTACTTGCTTACCGCCGCAAGGAGTTCCGGGAATATGTTGGAGCGCACCCGGCCTTCCACTTCATCGTCAAGAACCATTACTGGAGCTTGACTACATGCGCCCACACAGCGGCATACTTCGAGGGTGACGTTCCCATCCGGGGTTGTCTGCCCCACATCAATGCCCAACAGTTGCTTGGCTTTCTCGATCAATTGCGGAGTGCCACCCACATAACAGGCTGTCCCCAGGCAGAATTTGATGGTGTGCTTGCCGCGCGGACGATTGGTAAAGAAGGAGTAGAACGTGGTAACACCGTGCACAGCGCTGACAGGGACTCTCAACTTCCGGGCTACATACACTTCCATCGATTCAGTAATGTAGCCAATTTCACTCTGCAATTCATTTAAAGCAACCATGACCGCCCCGTCTTTGCCTTTGTTTTCAGCAAGAATGCGATCAATAACAACTCGTTTTTCCGGATTCATCAGTGGATCATTAGTGGGAATATTCGTTTCCAATCTCGACATGTTTGCTCCGTATGTAGCTAAATGCAACAAAGTTTGTGAAATTTACCACGAAAGTGTATCTCAGATGAAAGACGGCGTCAAATATCAAATGTCACTTTTGTTTATGAGAGTTATCCTCGGAGGAATTACGGAGAATGGGAAAACATTTCCCCCAAGGCAAGCAAAATTATCAGGAAGCTATGAGCAATGAGCGGCCTGCCATACTCTTCAATGCCATGCGGATTTCAACCAAAGTGGGAGCTTCCAGATGGAATTCACATACACCCAGGAATTCTTCCAACCGATGGACATCTCCACTCTGAATAAGAGGGTAGCCCCGGATCTGAGGAAAACGGGTTGCCGCTTCGGATGATTTCAGGTGACGGGAAATTTCCAACGCTTCGAAACCGGGTGGAACCAGCCCTAGGTTGGCAATCAGACTGAAGGCTTTACGGTCAACATGGGCTGGGATGGGAAATCCACCGATAGCCCGAACTTGTTCAGCCGCATCGTCCAATCCAATTTCCGCGGAGACAATCAACAGCCGCTCCTCACGGCGGATAAAATCCCCCTCGGAATTCACAAAAAACTGTTCGCCAAAGAATTCGGGATTGTTTTGGCGATCTGGAAGGAGCGAATCTACCACTTTCTGCCAAGTTTCAGCCTGTTCAATCGTTTCGAACAGACATAACAAATGGACTTCTTCGCGTGTTTGCAGTTCCATGCCCGGCAGCACTGTCAAGTTGGTGCCTTGAGCTGCTTGTATTACTGCACGAATATTCCCCGTTGCATTGTGATCAGTAATAGCTATGAGGCGAATTCCCCGCTCCAGCGCCTCCTGCACGATCAACGGCGGAATCATTTCCACCTCTGCGCAAGGGGAAAGGACAGTGTGCACGTGCAGGTCGGCGCGAAACTTGTTCATTATTAAGTTCGGATGCCCATCTCCCAAAGTCTTCCATCGATTTCGTAAGTGGGTTCGGGTGTCGAAAGCAGGATGACACCCTGTTCGTTGGCCTTGGCAATTGTGGCGGAATCGGGCTGGGCACTTTCAGTAATGATGACGGCCGCCACTTCGAGCAATGCCGCCACGGCCACAATGTTGAGGTGTGATTGCAGGGTAATCCAAAGATGATTACCCTTTGCCCCAGCCATGACACAGGATAACAAATCTGAAGTATAGCCACCCTCAGGCTGGATGGACGTAAAATCGCGCGGCTTGGTCAATACGGTCAGGTTGAGTTGCTCAATGATTTGTTGAAGGTTCATATTTTATTATCCTCGTGCATACTAGGTTTTTCAAACGGGACGTTAATGCGCATGGTCAGTTTCGTGCCTTTCCCCACAGTTGATTCAATATCCATTTTGTCTACACAGCGTTTAATGTTGATCAATCCCATACCCGCGCCAAATCCCATCTCGCGCACCTGTTCGCTGGCGGTGGAATAGCCTGCCTGAAGGACTTGCGCAACATCCGGGATGCCAGGACCGTCATCTGTGGTGGACATGGTAATTCGGTGAGGTTCCATTTCGAGTTTCAGGATGCCCCCATTATTGGTGTGAATGATAAGGTTCATTTCGGCTTCGTAGACGGCAATCCCGCAACGACGCGCAATTTGTGGGTCTGCGCCGAGCCTGAGGAGGGCGCGCTTGATATTACTCGACGCATTGCCGCCGCGCATAAAATCATGCGCTTTGATTTGGTAGCGCAGGACGAGTGTGGTGCGGTCAGAAATGATATCTTCAAAAAGATGGCTCGCCCTATAGCGGCGGAGTTCCTCTTCCTTATAATCCCTTTGCAGGGCCGTCAAAATACCATGAGTGATATCCCCTTTGGTGATCATGCCCGCAAGACCGCCGTTTTCATCCACAACAATCAACCGTCCCAACCTGCTGTCGGTAAATGCCTGAAGCGCTTTGATAATGGAATCATAATTTGAAACAGTGACGAGCTTTCTGGTCATATATTGACTGACCGGGGCTGAAAGCTCGTTTTTTTGCATGGCGCGCACGATATCTTCGAGACTCAGAATGCCGACCAGTTGATCGTCCTGCAGAACCGGCACGCCCGAAATGCGGTTAACCCGCAGAATTTCCAGTACTTGAGACAATGGCATGTCGGGTCTTGCTGTTTTCAGATCCGCCGTCATCACGTCATGAACTTTCAATTCATACGCGAGTTCCTCGACGCGGCTGATTTCGGTGGCGTCACGATCCGTAATCGGTCGCCCGCGACGGCCATAAATTTCCTGCTCTGTAGGTGTCCTAGCTGATGTCATTCGATTCGAAACTGGGCAAACCTGCTTTGTGGAGACGGGCGCTTAATTCGAACATTCCATATGGGCTGCTAATCAATGGTATATCCTCCTGCCTGGCAAGCATCAGTGTCTCAGACTGAGGTTTTTTACCGCGTATAAAAATAATGGCGCGGAATTCAGCCATTTGTGCGGTCCGTACGACCTGCGGGTTGGTAAGTCCGGTTAGTAAAACACAATCCGGCTGGCTAAAAGCCAATACATCGCTCATTAGGTCTGCGCCATAACCACCTCTAATATCCACACTCATATCCGTATCAGGGGTTAACAGCATACCATCCGCAATCTTGATAATCTTCGCTAAATTCATGAACTGGAACATCCTTTCAAATAGCACTTGCGATTTTCATAAAATATTTTGTTTGTCGGGCATTTCACTTTGCATTGCAGCCAAGCCACTATTTTAGTCCGTAAATATCGCACTTGTTAGTGAGAAGCGTCACAATGTCGCGATTTTGAGTATAACAGCAAACGGATTTTGAGTAAAACATTTTTTTGCAAACTTGCAAACTGGTTCATCGTATCAGGGTAATTACAACTAAATTGAAACACATTAATTCGCCAGCCGCTTCGATCATCCCTGCGGGATTGTGAGGTATCATATCGCGGATGAGACAAGTGACCGTCATGGGTTACTATTGTCACAGGAGAAAGCCAATGTTGCCAGATAAATCCGCCGGATCGGTTTTTGACCGAAATTACACACAAAATTTGCAACAAGCCCTCAGCCGTATTACCCATGAACTGAGCAACGCCATGGAGGCTTCAGGAAGTTATGTTTACACAGTTGACGAAGACCAGAATTTCACCCCCCTCGTTGCAGGCGGACCGATTACCGAAAAAGAACGTGCTTTGTTTTTCTCGAGGGTCATTTCTCCCGACACCGATGTCTTGGCCTATCGGATGTTGGCGCGCCCAGCCACCATAGTATCCAATCAGGCACAGAACGATCAACGCATAACGCCCTCAATTTTGATAGAAATGTCCGCCTCTGCAGCCCTTGCAATTCCTGTTATTGGCGGGAAAGAGTTGACGGGACTGCTGTTGATTGTTCGAGAAGGAGACCAGAGGAACGAGTTCACCTCGTCCGAAATCCGCATGGCAGAGTGGTTTGCTGTTGCAATTGCGCTGGCATTGGAAAATGCCCGCCTCTATCACCAGGCCCAAAACCGACTATCAGACAGCCGCGCATTACACCAGGTGACCCTGGCCATTTTGCAAAAACTGGAACTGGAAGAAGTACTTCAAATCGTTTGCGATGAAGCCCAACGCATGACATACTCCTCGGGGAGCACGATTGCGCTTCTTGAAGGTGATGACTGGCTGCGGGTAATGTACTGCGCCGGGGAAACTCTCGAAAAATTGGGGCGTGTTTCTGTCAACGATTCCTCTTTGGGGAGAGCCATCCACAGAGCCGATCCGCTTATCATCAATAACCTGGCTCAAGACTTTCAAGTTGGTCCGCACTCCATGCTGGCAATCCCGCTGCGAGTGCAGGGTAACACGATCGGCGTCCTGGCAGTGGTCAAGACGGGGGGATTCGTCCCCGACGATGTAGGGCTGATGCGCGCATTTGCCGGACAGGCAGCTGTTGCAATCGATCATGCGCGGCTGACACGACAGGTTCATGAAATGGGCATCATGGAGGAACGTCACCGCCTTTCGCGAGAACTACATGATTCGGTCAATCAATTGCTGTACGGCATTTCACTTTATACCGAGGCCGCTCAGCGCCAGATCGAGCAGGGCAAGATTATGGCCGCCCAAAACCACTTGAAAAATATCGGTGAATTGGTACAGGAAGCTCTGAAAGAAATGCGCATGTTGATCTTTGAACTGCGTCCTTCCGTGCTGGCGCAGATGGGATTACAGGCATCGCTAAGCCAGCGATTGAAGGCGGTGGAAGAGCACGTGGGATTGCAGCCTTCCTTCAAATGGCGGGTAAACGCCCAATTGGAAAGCCATATCGAAGAAGCGTTATATGGGATTACCCAGGAGGCGCTCAATAACATCGTGCGTCATGCGCAGGCACATTCCGTGACTGTTCATTTGGTGCAAAGCGGACAGACACTGATTCTTAGAATCGAAGATGATGGCATCGGCTTTGACCCTCAGCAGGTTGCGGCAGGCGGCATCGGACTTAAGACCATGCGCGAGCGGGCAGATAGTTTGAATGCGAACCTGCATATCGACAGCCAGCCCGGGATGGGAACCCGCATTATCGTCGAGGTGAAATTATGAGCAAGAAAATTCGCGTTTTGGTAACAGATGACCATATCGTGGTGCGAAAAGGGTTGGTAGCCATGCTCGAAACCGAGCCTGATATCCAAATTATCGGCGAGGCAAGCAATGGGGCTGAGGCGCTGAAAATGGCTCAGGAACTTATACCGGACGTCGTTCTCATGGACCTGGTCATGCCGGTGATGGATGGCATCGAAGCCACACGCCAGATCAAACAGACAGTCCCTTCAGCGAACATTCTAGTTCTGACCAGTTTTAGCACGAACGATAAAGTCCTCCCCTCGCTCAACGCTGGGGCGATTGGATATTTGCTCAAAGACTCGACCCCTACCGACCTTGTACGCGCCATTCATCAGGTTGCTCAGGGGGAAGGCTCGTTGAACCCGGCGATCACCCGTCAGGTGCTGGCTCAAATGCAGTCTCCAGCCCTCCCAACCGAAGAGGAGTTGACCGAGCGTGAAACCGAGGTCATCAAACTCATGGCACATGGGTACAGCAACGCCGAAATTGCGCGACTGATGGTGGTCAGCAATGCCACAGTCCACACCCACGTCAGCCGTATTTTGTCGAAGTTGAACCTGTCCAGCCGCACCCAGGCGGCTCTTTATGCGCTAAAAAAGGGACTGGTCTCGCTGGATGAAGAATTGCCCAAGTAAAAGTTGACACTTTCTGACAAAAAAGGCCGCATTTTGCGGTCTTTTTTGATTCCCCGTAAAAATCATCATTTTTATTGACTCGATTGACACCATTCTGTCGATGTCCCTTTGTACTTCACAACCTATACTGTAGCCAACTGTTTGAGAAAAAATTCACAATCATCCAGGCACCGGACGTCAGATGAAACACCCGACAGCACTATCGAAAACGATTAGTCAGGAATAATCACCCAAAATTCTTATCAACGAGGGAACAGAAATATGTTAATTGCCAATCGCAAGATAGCCCCTCCCGACAGCGACAAACGCTGGAAAATCGTGGAGGCAACCATGCGCAAACAGGGCTACTCACACACTGCGCTCATCGAAACCCTGCACACCATTCAGGAATCCTTTGGACATATCAGCGACGAAGCGCTGAAGTTTGCGTCAGACAGCCTGAATGTGCCGCCCAGCAAAGCCTACGGCGTTGCCACCTTCTACAACCTGTTCAACATGATTCCCCTCGGCGAGCATGTATTTTCGCTCTGCACGGGGACAGCCTGTTATGTCAAAGGCGCCGGGGAAGTACTCGAGTTTATGAAAACAGAATACGGACTGGAACCCGGCCAGACCACGCCGGACAACAAGCTATCCTTTGTGGAAGCGCGCTGTGTGGGCTGCTGTGGTCTCGCCCCGGTCATGCTTCTCGATGGAACGGTGGTTGGAAAACTAACCCCCGACGAGATGAAGCAAAGAATTAAGGAGTGGATGAGCCATGACGAATGAAGAATTGCTCGAAATCATCAATAAAGAAGCGGAAGAAAATTCGAAATTCCGTCACTGCATCAGCATCTGCAACGTAACCGGTTGTGCCGCCGTGCGCAGCAACGAACTGGTGGCAGAACTCCAAGCCGAGGTTAAAAAGCGCGGACTTGAAAACGAGGTGCAGGTCAAGCCAGTCGGCTGCATGGGATTGTGCGCCGCGGGACCCATCATCTCCGTTCAGCCTGAAAACATCTACTACCGCGAAATGACCCCCGAAGAAGCGCCCGCCGTCATCGACAGTCTGGGCAAGGAACCCCTGCGCGAGAAACTCATCGACATTGCCAAAGAACCGTTTTTCGCCCGCCAGGAAAAACATGCCCTCGTGAATTCGGGCGTCATCAACCCCGAACGTATCGAGGATTACATTGCAAGCGGCGGTTATTCCACGCTAATCAATGCCATCACAGAAATGGACCCCGCCGAGGTCATCCAGGAAATCATGACCAGCGGTTTACGCGGACGTGGCGGCGGCGGCTACCCCACCGGACAAAAGTGGAGCACGGTTGCCAAAGCGCAGGGCGAACTCAAGTATGTGGTTTGCAACGCCGATGAAGGCGACCCTGGCGCGTTCATGGATCGCTCGGCATTGGAAAGCGACCCGCACCGCGTCCTCGAAGGCATGGCAATTGCAGCCTACGCAGTGGGAGCCAGCCAGGGATATTTATACATCCGCGCCGAATACCCGACTGCGATCAAACGCATGAAAGCCGCCATCAAACAGGCTGAAAAATTCGGACTACTCGGACAGGACATTTGCGGCACCCCCTTCAGTTTGAAACTGGATGTGCGCCTCGGCGCCGGCGCCTTTGTCTGCGGCGAAGAAACGGCGTTGATCAACTCCATCGAAGGCAATCGCGGAATGCCCAGCCTGCGCCCGCCCTACCCGGCGGAATCGGGGCTCTTCGAACAGCCAACATTGGTCAACAACGTCGAGACCTTTGCCAACATCACCGGTATTATCAAGAAAGGTGGCAAATGGTACTCACAGACCGGCACCGCCAAGAGCAAGGGAACCAAGGTTTTCGCGCTGACCGGTGAAATCAAAAACACAGGTCTGATCGAAGTGCCGATGGGCATCACCCTGCGCGAAATCGTGTACGAAATTGGCGGAGGCATCCCGAAGAAGGGACGCAAGTTCAAAGCCATCCAAACCGGTGGACCTTCGGGCGGGTGTATCCCCGCAGAACATCTCGACACCCCGGTGGATTACGAATCCCTCAAGGCGCTCGGCTCGATGATGGGTTCCGGCGGCATGATCGTCATCGACGACAGTTCCAACATGATCGACATGGCGCGGTATTTCATGGAATTCAGCATGAACGAATCCTGCGGAAAATGCGCCCCTTGTCGCGTGGGGACGGTCCAACTCTACAACCTGTTGGGCAAATTCCAACAAGGGCAAGCCACCGAAGAAGACCTGGTCACGCTCGAAGAATTATGCGATGTGGTCCGCAACACCAGCCTGTGCGGACTCGGACAGGCAGCTCCCAACCCCATCGTGAGCACCCTGCGCTACTTCCGCAATGAATACATGGAAAAAATCAAGCCTTCGGCGTCTCTCGTCAAGGAGAATTCGTAATGAGCCCGAACAATATCAAAACTTTTATAATCGACGGAAAACCTGTCAGCGCCGCGGAAGGCGAAACCATTCTGGAAGTCGCCCGCCAGAACGGAATCAACATCCCAACCTTGTGCAACAAGACCGGGCTGACCCCCACCGGACAATGCCGCCTGTGCATGATCGAGGTTGCTGGTTCGAACCGCCTGTTTCCTTCCTGTGTCACCAAACCCGAGGAAGGCATGGAAGTCACCACCGACAGCCCGCGCCTGCTCAAGTATCGCCAGATGATTTTGGAATTGCTCTTCTCAGAGCGCAATCACATCTGCGCCGTCTGCGTGTCCAACGGTCACTGCGACCTCCAGAGCATGTCGCAACGGCTGGGCGTCACCCACATCCGCTACCAGTATTTACACCCGAAATTCAGTGTGGATGGATCCCACCCCAAGTTCGAAGTTGACCACAACCGCTGTATCCTTTGCGGGCGTTGCGTGCGCGTTTGCGACGAAATTGAAGGCGCGCACACCCGTGACCTGCGCAACCGCGGCATCCAGACCCTAGTCATCACCGAGTTTGACGAACCATGGGGCGACTCGAAGAGCTGCACAAGCTGCGGCAAATGTGTCCACGTTTGCCCGACCGGCGCATTGGCTGAAAAAGGTAAATCGGTGGCTGAAATGACCAAACGTAAGCATTTCCTGCCATACCTGGTCATGCGCCGCAAAGGAGCGTTGAAATGAAAAAAGAAACCAAGAAAGACAAGAAACTTCGCCTGGCGACCATTTGGCTCGACGGCTGTTCCGGCTGCCACATGTCCTTTCTCGACATCGATGAACGGTTACTGCTCCTGGCAGACAAAGTGGACGTCGTCTTCAGCCCACTAGTCGACGTGAAGGAATTCCCCGAAGACGTGGACATTACCCTCGTCGAAGGCGCTTTGGGCAGCGAGGAAGACCTGCACAAATTGATGAAGATTCGTCCCTGCACCAAAACCCTGGTGGCTTTCGGCGATTGTGCCATCACCGCCAACATCCCCTCGATGCGCAATCCTTTTGGAACGGAAGAAACGCTCAACTACGTCTATCTTCAAATGGGCGCAGACAACCCGCAAATTCCCACGCAGGGAGTCCCGCCGCTGATGAAACGCGCCCTGCCCCTGCACAATTACGTCAAGGTCGACGTTTTTATTCCGGGTTGCCCGCCCTCCGCTGATACTATTTTCTTTGCGCTCAGCGAACTCATCGAGGGACGCATCCCCGACCTTTCGACACTCACCCGCTTTGGAGCATAGCCATGACCCAGAAAATTATGATCGAACAAGTGACCCGCATCGAAGGTCACGCCAAAGTCTCCATCATCCTCAACGATGACGGCGGAGTTCAAGACGCGCAGGTACATGTCACCCAGGTGCGCGGATTCGAGAAATTCGTTCAGGGACGCCCGTTTTATGAAATGCCCTCCCTGACCGCCCGCACTTGCGGCATCTGCCCCGTCAGCCACCTGATTGCCTCCTCCAAAGCCTGCGACCAGATTCTGGCTGTGCGTGTTCCACCCACAGCCATTGCCCTGCGCCGCATCATCAACCTCGGGCAGATTATCCAATCGCACGCTTTGAATTTCTTCTACCTATCATCTCCCGACCTGCTCCTCGGCATGGATGGCGATCCTGCCAAGCGCAACATGTTTGGCATGTTGGATAAACACCCGCAGATTGTCCGCGATGGGATCCGCCTGCGCCAGTTTGGACAACAGGTGATCGAACGCCTGGCAAACAAGCGCATCCATCCTTCGTGGATTGTCCCCGGCGGCGTTGCAAGTCCGCTTGACCCAACTGTCCGCGAGCAGATTCTGAGCGAAATCCCGGAAGTCCTGACGATCATCGCCCGCACGCTTGACTGGTACAAGAAGAGTCTCAACAATTATCAGGAATACATCCGCACCTTTGCCAACTTTCCCAGCCTGTTTTTGGGATTGGTGACAAAAGACGGCCGTCTGGAACACTATCACGGCAACCTGCGTGTTGTCACCGCCCGCGGCAGTGTGCTTGCCGATCAACTCGCCCCGGATGAATACGAATCGTTCATTGGCGAAGCGGTTGAACCTTACACCTATCTCAAATCGCCCTATTACAAACCTTTGGGCTATGCCGAAGGGATGTACCGTGTCGGTCCGCTGGCGCGCCTGAATATTGCCAACGAGTGCGGCACTCCCCAGGCTGACCAGGAACTGGCTGAATTCCACTGCCTCGATAAAGGCGCTGTGTTGAGTTCATTCCACTATCACTATGCGCGCCTGATCGAAATTTTGTACGGCATCGAGCGTATTCAACAACTGCTCAATGAGCCGGATACTCTATCTGACAATGTGCGCGCACATGCCGAAGTAAACAATTATGAGGGCATTGGTGTCAGTGAAGCGCCGCGCGGCACGCTCTTCCATCACTACAAAGTGAACGAAGATGGGATTATCGAGTCTGCCAATCTGATCATCGCATCTGGAAACAACAACCTTGCCATGAACAAAGGTGTTTTGCAGGCGGCCCGCTATTACGTCAACCCGGAGAAATTGACCGAAGGAATGCTCAACCGGGTGGAGGCTGTCATCCGCGCCTTTGACCCCTGCCTGGCCTGCTCGACCCATGCCGACGGCCACATGGCTCTGCAAGTCGAAATGCTCTCCCCCGACGGACAAATTGTCGACGCCGTGACCCGCGACTAATTCACCTTCAGCCACTCAGGTCATTCAAACCCGGGTGGCTGAAATCTCATGATGAAAACGCTTATCCTCGGTTACGGAAATACGCTCCGCAAAGATGACGGGCTTGGGGTCACCGCCATCGAGGCGCTTTCCGCCACCGCCCTGCCTGCTGATGTGGAAGTTCTGTCCCGCCATCAACTTTCACCCGAACTTTCCGCCAGACTCTCTCAAGTGAAGCAAGCCATTTTTATCGATGTTACACTCATTGCCAATGGGGAACTTCTCGGTAGAATAAAGACTCGCGAACTCCATCCGCGCACAACCCAACCCAGTGGTATCACCCATCATTTCGACCCGGAAACCCTGCTGGCCATGGCGGAAACCCTTTATGGGCACGCGCCTCAGGCGACGCTTTTTAGCGTCACTGCCAACGATTTTGGATTGGGGGAAGGACTCTCGCCTGAGGTGACCAGGGCATTGCCAGTTCTAATCGAGAGGATAAAAGAATATTTGTTTGCGCTGCCTCAAAATTAAACTTGATTCCCCTTTTCTTCTTATTCTACCTACAATCCCACTCTCTGCGAATTTGAATACACATTGAAACGTTGCCTTCTTGCATAACCGATGAGCGTGATGCCGTATCGTTCAGCCATTTCAATGGAAAGCGAAGAGGGGGATGTGCGCGAGATCAAGATCGGCACATCCAGGCGCGCGGCTTTTTGCAGCATTTCGGAACTGATACGCCCGGTGGTCATCAGGACTCCAGCCTGGAATGGAATATGGTTCATCAGACACAAGCCCGCAATTTTATCCAGCGTGTTGTGCCTGCCAATATCCTCTGCTGAAACCAGTAATTTGACGCCGTCACTCAAGATGGAAGTGTGGACTCCACCTGTTTTCCGATACAAGACCTGCGCCTGCAAGAGCATTTCAAAAAAACGTTCGATTTCATCGGGCTGAAGTTTGAGGTCGACATTGTGCAATGAGACATTGGGCTTTGCCAGCAGATCCACTGCCGTCACACCGCCGGTACAACCAGATGTTCTCCTCCATGATTCCGGCTCCTCTACAGCACGATTGAGCCACACATCCACGTTGTCGCCGTGCTCACAGACTCTCACATCAACCACTTCATCCATTGTTTGAATAACACCCTCGTTATAAAGGAAACCCACCGCCAAAGCCTCAAGATGTACAGGTGTGCACATAAAGGTTAGCCAGACCTTGCCATTTACCGTTAAAGACACGGGCATTTCAACAATGGTTTCGGACTCAACTGATTTCCACTTGTGAAACTCATATTGCTCATAACGAATAGGCTTTTCAGGCGCATTCATTGCTTACTCCATGCAACTCTAAGAATATGCTTTGTCACATGCCACACAGAAGAACAGTGTCACCCGCTTTCCAAAAATCAGGCATCCTTGTTTTTCTCCGGGACATTGGAACCCCTGTGTACCTTGTAAAAAAGCTCGGGATCGGACAAGAAAGCATTCAGGCAGGATTCTGTGCAAAAGTAAATCCTCCGCCCGCGATACTGGGCACATGGAAAATATTGCGGATCCGTATTTCGGAAGACTCTCCCGCACAAGGTTGTGAATGTGCACCGGGATGTCCTCTCAGTAACAAGTTCTTCGTCATTCATCCTGTTGCGCCGAGTCTTCCAACTTTCCAACAACTTTCACGCATGGTCGTAAAAACACATCCTCCGCGTGCGGGGCTTCCACCAGTTCGGAAGACAAGTCCTGTCCGGGAAAGTGCATATCTTCATGCAAATCGCCACGCCATTTGGGACAGTCGGTCACATCGTACACGATGCCGCTGTAGACAATGAACTTACGTGTGCCGCGTTCGCCTGTGTTGCGGCGCAGTTCAGAGATGGTGACAATCCGGTCGGGGATGTTCATGCTGGCTACCAATAGTCCTTCATCAGCTCCGTCGCCCATTGCGGCTGCTGGACCTCTTCACGCGGCAAAAATTCGCGCAGGACGGGTTTGATGTCCAGCACCGGCGTTCCGTCAACTGCGTCCAGCCCCTGCACGAACAATCGCGTTCCCTCGCGCTTGATGATTTTCGCAATACTTGCGCCCAGTTGATTGGGACGGTTCTTTCCCCTCTGGGCAAAGATGCCGACCTTTGGCCAATTTTTGTTGTTTCGTGAATGACGTGCGCCGGACACGATTTTTTCATCATTAACGAGGTGAAAATAAAAGATGATCTCGGCATGCGAAAATTCTTCGAGACCGAACAGGGATTCCTCGGAAAAAGATGAGTTCAATTCGACTGTCGATATAATCTCTCCCCAATGATCGTCCTCGACAACCTTGCGGGAATTTTTCACAGTTCCAATCGGGGAAAGGGAAATGGTCACAAATTCTCCTTTGCGATTTTCACCAATTGACGGGCAATGTTGTTGACGATTTCATCCGGCACGCCATCCATCGCCCGTGACTGGACACGGGTATCGATCTCATCATTGACATAATCCACAACAACAAAATCGTCAGCCAGTGCGATTTCGGTTGAAAACCAATCCAGCTTGCAGATTGAGGCGATCCGGCGGGTAATGTCCCTCAGCCTGTCCAGTCCAAACCGGGCCTCCTCCTCTGCCGTGACAATTTGATAGATATGGGTATCCGTCGCCCACCAACAGGGATAAGTCTCGCCGTGAGCATAAAAGACGCGGAACCACGCAATCTTTCCACTGACACACTGCGGCGTGATATAGGACTGCAACAGGTACTTCTGCTCCGGAAATTCCATGCGCGCCCGCAGGACTTCCTCCAGGCTGTTTGCGCCGATGATAACGCCCTCGCCACCGCCGCCGTTCGACGGCTTGATGACAAAGTTCCTGCCGAGCGGAGTCAAATCAATTAATGAAAGAAGCGGCTGATCCAGGAACGATGCAAGCACAATAGTATGCGGCGTGTTCAATCCCGCATGGATGAACTCATAGTGCATGGTGGTTTTATCCTCGGACCAGGCGGAAACTTCACCCGGATTAATGCGTCGCACCCCATGTTCCCGTGCCCAACGTGAGATTGGCACAAAGGTCGGCTCGCCCTGCCCGCGGTTGAGGAGAGTCTTGAAGGTTGTTACATCCTTGTAGAGCGCGGTAATGGATTCC
Organism: Anaerolineales bacterium; assembly: GCA_030834895.1. Classification (GTDB taxonomy): domain Bacteria; phylum Chloroflexota; class Anaerolineae; order Anaerolineales; family Villigracilaceae; genus Villigracilis. Next base: position 371,393 of record JAUQXA010000024.1, on the reverse strand, counting down.
AGCAAATTATCCGGCGTCACCTGCCAGAGAGAAATCCCCTCCTTGATGCTGGCGCGTTCAACCATTCCCACAAAAACATCATCGTATTCCCAATACCAGGGAAGGCACAAGTCATATCGCATGAAGAAGCATTATAAAGTAGGAAACGGAAATTTAGAATTGACGGCAAAAAATAGTGACTTTCGTAACTTTCTCGCCCCTTCCCGGCAGGCTATACTGGATACAAGTTTAACAAACCATCTGCAACTACTTATGGAGGAACCATGGCAACCACACTGGAAAATATGAAGAGCGCATTTGCCGGAGAAAGCCAGGCAAATCAGAAATATCGGGCGTTTGCAAAGAAAGCAGAGAAGGACGGTTTTCCAAATGTCGCCCGTCTCTTCCGCACTGCGGCCGAAGCCGAGCGCATTCACGCCGAGGGACATCTTGCCGCGATGGAAGGAGTTGGCTCAACCGCCGATAACCTGCAGGCCGCCATCAACGGTGAGACCTACGAATACAAGGAGATGTACCCGCCGATGGTCGAACAAGCCAAAGCCGACGAGCATGCAGCTCAAAGAATGTTTGGATACGCACTGGATGCGGAAGCTGTCCATGCGGAGTTGTATGCCCTGGCTCTCGAAGCCGTAAAAAAGGGCAAGGATTTGGACAACGTGGAGTTTTATCTCTGCCCCGTCTGTGGTTACATCGAACTTGGCAGACCGACGGACAAATGCCCGGTCTGCGGGACCAAGCCCCAAAAGTTTGTGTTGGTATAAACCGCCTGAAAGCAAGCGAATCAAGAGCAGTCCCTGCTTTTTGATGGGACTGCTTTTTGATTCAATTTCTGCATTATCTGCATCTTTTCGCTGGTACAATGGGCGCACTTATCTCGGAAAGGATAAAACATGAGCAAAGACACAGTGCAGGATGGTCTGGTGGTTTCGATGGAATATACATTAACCGTGGACGGAGAAGTGCTGGATTCCTCCAAGGACGCGGGACCCCTGCAGTTTCTTGCGGGGTATGATAACATCGTCCCCGGTCTCGAGCGAGAGATGGTGGGAATGAAAATAGGAGAGAGCAAGGATGTGGTCGTCTCACCAGCAGATGGCTATGGAGAATTCGATGAAGATGCCTATGCTGAAGTACCGCGCAGTGAATTCCCTGACGACATGGAACTTGAGCTGGGAATGGAATTGGGCGTCACCGACGAAGACGATAATCATCAAATGGCGTTTGTGGAAAGCTTCGACGATGAAACCGTACGGCTGGATTTCAACCATCCGCTTGCTGGTGCGGAGCTGCACTTCAACGTAAAAGTGGTTGGGCTGCGCGAACCAACCAAAGATGAACTGGAACATGGACATGTCCACGAAGAAGGACATCACCACCACGAATAGATCAAAAGGCTGCCCAAAACTGGACAGCCTTTTATTTTTGCCAACAACATAGAGAAGGCGCTATTTGATAAACGTCAGGAATTGACCAGGCTTTTCGGGATGCGGCTTATGGAAGGTGCGGCGGTTCTGCTTGTGCATAGCGTCCAGCATGGGGGTCGGCTCGAAGTCGGTGAGGAGCAGGAGGAATCGGTCTGGGGAGAGCGAGACCAATAGTTCGTTGACTCGTTGGAGCGGGACTTCACCCTGACGCAGTAATTCGATGCCGTTGACCACGAATTGCGGTTCGCCAGCGATCCAATCGGGGTCGTCGGCGGATTTGGCAGGGATGGAGATTTGGGAATCGGCATCCGCTCGAAGTTCGGGTTGACCGACGGCGCGGCGCAGGGTGTTGACCAGTTCGGTCACGTCGATGTTGCCGATTTGCGCCACCTGTCCCATAGTCGCCAGTTGACCCACCGTCCGCCGCAGGATGGGGTTCTTGAGGTTCTTGAAAGGCGGAGCAATGTCGATGATCTGCTCCTCGAGAGCAGGGTATTCTTTCAGAAGTTCCAGCAGTTTGGTGTGGCTGTTGATTTCCATGGGATTCCTTTCCGAGACTTTTGCTTGTCATTCTGAGCGGAGCGAAGAATCTCTGTTTTCAAGAGTAGAGACCCTTCGGTCACAAAGAGCGCTCCCTCAGGGTGACACGAGATAATCATTCATCATACGCCAGCAGGCGGCGTTCGCCTTCGAGGCTGCGGACTTCGGTGAGGTCTTGCGTGACTTCGAGGGTGCCCATGTAAGCGCCTTGGGCGTCGCGGACGGCGTAGTAGCAGATGTAGACCAGCCGTCCGCCCATGTTGATCCAGAAGCGGGCGCGGTCCTGCTTGCCAGCCTTGAAGTCTTTGACGATCTGGTTGACGATGTGGACGCTCTTGGGCGGGTGACAATATTGCACCTTGCGTCCAAGGATGGCGCGGGAGCGGTCAAAGACCCGCTCTTTGCCGGGGCTAAAATAGCGGACGGTGTCGTCTTTGTCGACGAAGGTCAGGTCGAAGGGCAGGGTACTGAAGACACCTATCAACTCTTCGAGCGAGAAATTGCCCGTCGGCATCTGAATCCGCCCACCCTTGGCGGCGGGTTTACCAACTTCCGTGTGGACTCCGCCTTCGGGCCTCCACTCAAATTGCGGGTCGTAGAGGCAGTAGCCGTATTCGTCGCTTTGGAGATAAATCTCGTACCAGTCCTGTTCGGTGAGCAGGTTGAGGGCGGTCGGGAACATGATCTTTTCCTCTTTGTAGATCATGTCATCGACGGCTTCGACGGCGGGTGTGACGGTGAACAGGTTGTAGGCTTTGGCTTCGGCGGCGGTCATGGATTCGACTTCCTGCAAGCCCGCAATGGTCTGTTTGAGAATCTCCCGCGCTTCGTCGTGCTTGCCCCACATGACCATCGGCGGACCGGGCAGGTTATTCTTTTCGAAGAACGGGAATAGTAGGTACTCCTTGCGGCGGTAGTGTTTGTCCACATCCATCAGGTTGTTGAGTTGGGACTGGATTTCGCGCACCTGCGGGGTGGCGTCCTGCTCGTCGGGCAGGGTTTCGAGTTTTTTCATCAGCAGGCGGATCTGTCCCGTGGTTTTGTTCAGTTCGCGGTTTTCCTGCACGAAGGTGTGGACGGGGTGACCAGGCGTGGTATCGGGGGTCTCCTGCAAGTCGAGATGCTTTTTGAGGACGCGGGTGTGGGTGTCGCACAGTTGCTGGATGCTCTCGGCGGGGATGCCCTCCTGCACGAGTTGAACTTCCATCAGAAAGATGTCGCTGTAGTCGGCTTCGTCGAGCATGGTTTCGAGCTGGTGCTTGATCTGTTCCTCCGCTACGCCGGAATGGAGTTGGCGGATGAGGCTCTTCATGATTTCGACGCGTTGCTGTCGGTTGTTGATAATTTCGCTCATGGTGGGGTTTCCTTTTACGATAATTTTTATGATATTTTATCTAAATATTATGATAATTTCTGTGATTTATGTCACAGTTCCTAAAACCGGCAAACCAATATAGTGATTATCCTGCCTTATTGCTTTATATAGCGGTTTCTAAATCAAGAACTGCCGCAATTGGTGGTCCATACCATTGCACCATTCCAATTCCCAAATTGAATACATCTGCACAAAATTCAGGATATTTCACACGCAAAATAAGTGACAAGTTAAAGTCCTTATTTTCGTTTCCGTTCTTATAATTAGGTGGTTTTGTAATTCTTTTCACAATAAATACAGTGTCATAGGAGACAAAGTATGGATCAAACAGCCCTAAATAATCTTTTGCAGCCGAAATCTGTAGCAATCGTCGGCGCATCCACAACACCGGGGAAAATCGGTTACACAGTCATCGAAAACTTGATTAAAGGCGGTTATCAGGGAAAAGTTTATCCCATCAACCCGACCGCCAAGGAAATCCTCAGCTTTCCAGTTTTCCCGAATATCGGCGCTGTTCCGGGCAGCGTGGATCTGGCGGTCATCACCGTTCCAGTTGACCTTGTGAATCAGGTTGCAGAAGAATGTGGACAGAAGGGCATCAAGGCATTGAGCGTAATCACCTCCGGGTTCAGCGAAGTTGGACGCAAAGACCTCGAAGACCAATTGCTCGAAACCGCCCGCAAGTATGGCATGTGCGTCCTCGGACCCAACATCGTCGGCACGCTTTCCAACTCAGACAAATTAAATGCTTCATTCGCCCCCTTCCTCCCCTTCCCCGGCAAGGCCACCCTCATCACCCAAAGTGGCGCTTTGCTGATCGCTATGGATGCCATCACCTACACCCGCAAAGTAGGTTTCGACAAGATGATCTCCATCGGCAACATGGCGGACGTGAACTTTGCCGACCTGATTACCTGGCTGGACAAGGATGAAAACACCTCCTGCATCTGCCTCTACATCGAAGGTCTCAAGGATGGACGCAAATTCATCGAAGCCGGACGCAAGACCAAGAAGCCGATCATCGCCCTCAAGTCTGGTGTTTCAGCGCATGGCGCGGCTGCGGCAGCCTCCCACACCGGCTCACTGGCTGGCGCGGTGAAGGTCTACGGAGCCGCATTCCAGCAGGCTGGCGTGGTACAGGCATCCGACCTTAACAATCTCTTCGACCGCACTCTGGCGCTCTCCCTCATGCCTCCGCTTCGCAAAGAGAACCTGCTCATCATCACCAATGGCGGCGGTGTGGGCGTTTTGGCGACCGATGCGGCGGAACGCTACGGCATCCCATTGAAGTTCGCTCCCGAAGATGTGCAGGAGGAACTCAAGAAGCACATGCCCGCCTTTGGCTCCGCGAAGAACCCGGTTGACCTGACCGGCATGGCAGGTAATGACTGGTACTACAAGTCGGTCAAGTATGCCTTCGCTCACCCATGGACTGATGGTATTGTGGTACTTTACTGCGAAACCGCCATGACCAACCCTGTGGAAATTGCCCAGGCAATCAAGAAGGCAGTGGACGAGACAGGCATCAAAGACCGTCCCGTGATTGTCTCGATGGTCGGCGGCAAGCGCTGTGACGAGGCAATGCAATGGCTGGTGGACAACGGCATCCCCGCCTACCCCGCTCCTGACCAGGCAATGAACGGTATGGCCGCCCTGCGCGAATATAACAACATCCGCCTGATGAACATTGGCGCCGACGAAGGTTGCGGACCGAGGAGTTCGCAGATGGCCCGCGAGATCATCGCCAAGGCCCGCGCCGATGGACGAACCGCGCTGACAGAAATCGAAGCCAAGAAATTGTTCGCCGCCTACGGTCTGCCCGTCACCGAGATCAACCTCGCCAAGAGCGAAGACGAAGCGGTCGAACTGGCAAAGAAGACCGGTTACCCGGTTGTGATGAAAGTCGTCTCGCCGGATATCATCCACAAATCCGATGCGGGCGGTGTGAAAGTCAACATTAAGGATGAGGCTGGCGTGCGCGCCGCCTTCGAGACGATCATGGCAAACTGCCGAGCCTATAAAGCCGAAGCGGATATCCGCGGCATCGCCGTGCAGGAAATGGCTCCCCTTGGAACGGAAGTCATCGTTGGCTCGATCAACGACCCAACCTTTGGACCCACCATCATGTTCGGTCTGGGCGGTATCTTTGTCGAAGTGCTCAAGGACGTCACCTTCCGCGTGGCTCCCGTCAACAAGGAACAGGTAAGGCAAATGATCGGTGAAATCCGCAGTGTCGCCATTCTGGCCGGCGCCCGCGGTGAAGCCCCACGCGACCGGGCTGCCCTGGCAGACCTGCTCTGCCGCTATGCCAGCATGGTTTACGACCTGCGCGATGAAGTGGCTGAAACGGACGCCAACCCGGTGCTTGTTTACGAGGAAGGCAAGGGCGTGAAGGCGGTTGATGCCCGCATCATTTTGAAGAAGAAATAAAGCGGGTATTCATCCCTGCATAATCAAAAACAGGTGGGGCTTTTCAGCCTCACTTGTTTTTGATTCCACAAATTCAGGATATTTCACACACAAAATCAGTGACAACCTCGTTTGATTGTATGTTATTCTATTTTATAATAACGTAGCTCTGTCTCACTTTCCAAAAGAGCAGACTTTATCGTTGGCAAAGACCAGTACATCGAATGTACTGATTTTCCCATAATCCCTAATCGGTGGAACACAAGGAATATATTATGAATCCAAACACCCCCAACCCTGAAAAATGGCCAAGCCTCGACCCTGCTCAGGACATCTATCAATTTACAGCCAGCCCGTTGAAGAGCATCTTCGCCCCGAAGAACGTGGCGGTGATTGGCGCAACCGAAAAGGAAGGCAGCGTCGGGCGCACCATCCTCTGGAATCTGATCAGCAGTCCGTTCGGTGGCGCTGTTTTCCCAATCAACCCCAAGCGCCCCAGCCTATTGGGAATCAAAGCCTATCCGAGCGTCAAGGACGTTCCCGATCAAATTGACCTGGCTGTTATCGTCACTCCTGCCACCAGCATCCCCGACCTGATTGCCGAATGTGTGGAAGTCGGCATCAAGGGCGCCATCGTCATCTCGGCGGGATTCAAGGAAGTTGGTCCCGAAGGCGTAGAACTGGAACGTCGCCTGCTCGAAAACGCCCGCAAAGGCGGGATGCGTGTTGTTGGACCCAACTGCCTGGGCGTGATGAGCCCTGTCAGCGGGTTGAACGCCACCTTCGCGGCAGGAATGGCGCACAAGGGCAATGTGGCATTCATCAGCCAGTCGGGTGCGCTCTGCACCGCCGTGTTGGACTGGTCGTTCAAGGAAGACGTCGGCTTCTCGCACTTCGTCTCCGTTGGCTCGATGCTCGATGTGGACTGGGGTGACCTCATCTACTATCTGGGCGATGACCCGCACACCGACAGCATCGTGATCTACATGGAAACCATTGGCGACGCCCGCTCCTTCATCTCCGCCGCCCGCGAAGTCGCCTCAAGCAAGCCGATCATCGTCATCAAGCCCGGACGCACCGAAGGCGCCGCCCGCGCCGCCGCATCCCACACCGGCTCGTTGACCGGCTCAGACGAAGTCCTCGAAGCCGCCTTCCGCCGCGCCGGCGTTTTGCGCGTGGAACGCATCAGCGAAATCTTCTCGATGGCGGAAGTGCTCGGACGCCAGCCCAGACCCAAAGGTCCGAGCCTGACCATTTTGACCAACGCGGGCGGACCCGGCGTGCTCGCCACCGACACCCTGTTGACCACCGGCGGCGAACTGGCGGAAGTTTCCAAGGAAACGATGGACAAACTCAGCGAGTTCCTGCCCGCTTCCTGGAGTCACAACAACCCCATCGACATCATCGGCGACGCCAGCCCCGACCGCTATGCCAAGTCGCTCGAAGTCGCGGCACAGGACCCCAACAGCGACGGTTTGCTGGTCATCCTCACCCCGCAAGCCATGACCGACCCGACAGCTACCGCCGAGTCGCTCAAAGCGTACGCCAAATCCTACGATAAGCCGATCCTGGCTTCGTGGTCTGGCGGAAAGGAAGTCGCCGCGGGCGAGGCAATCCTCAACAAAGCCGGCATCCCCACCTTTGAATATCCCGATGACGCCGCACAGGCATTCACCTACATGTGGCAATCGATGGCGAACCTGAACACGCTCTACGAAACCCCCAGCCTGGCAGACGAAGACGGCGGCGGAGTTGACCGCGAAAAGGCCAAGGCGATCATTGACCATGTCCGCAAGACCGGGCGCGACCTGTTGACCGAAGCCGAATCGAAGCAACTGCTGGCGGCTTACGGCATTCCCACCACCCCGACCCTGATTGCGACCAAAGCGAAAGAGGCTGGCAAGATGGCGGCTGAACTCGGCTTCCCGGTGGTGGTCAAACTTCACTCCGAGACCGTCACCCACAAGACCGACGTGGGCGGCGTGAAGCTCAACCTGCAAAACGCAGCCGAAGTGGAAAATGCCTTCAAGGAAATCCAGAAATCGGTGACGGAAAAAGCGGGAGCGGAGCACTTCCTCGGCGTGACGGTCCAGCCGATGGTCAAGGTCGAAGGCTACGAACTTATCGTCGGCTCCAGCATCGACCCGCAGTTTGGTCCCGTTCTTTTGTTCGGTACCGGCGGACAGTTGGTGGAGGTCTTCAAAGACCGCGCCCTCGGTCTGCCCCCGCTCAACACCACCCTCGCCCGCCGCATGATCGAACGCACCAAAATCTACAAAGCCCTCAAAGGCGTTCGCGGACGCAAGCCTGTGGACCTGGATGCTCTCGAAAAATTGATGGTGCGTTTCAGCCAGTTGGTTGCCGAGCAGCGCTGGATCAAGGAACTGGACATCAACCCACTGATCGCCTCACCCGACGGCTTGATGGCGTTGGATGGTCGCGTGGTGCTGCACAACGTCAAGGACGAAAGCGCCCTGCCGAAACTCGCCATCCGCCCCTACCCGAACAAATACGTTACCCAGTGGACGACGAAGAAGGGCAAGAAGGTCACCATCCGCCCGATCCGCGCCGAAGACGAACCCTTGATGCGCTGCTTCCATGAGACACTTTCTGACCGCTCGGTTTATCTGCGCTACCTCTCGCCGATGCTCCTCAGTCAGCGCGTGACACACGAACGTCTTGCGCGCGTCTGCCATAGCGATTACTCGCGTGAAATCGTGTTAGTGGTCGAAGCGGAAGAGAACGCGGGACGTTGCATCTCCGCTGTGGGACGCGTGAGCAAGTTCCGCGGCGAGGACGAGGAAGCCCGCATCAGCCTGCTGGTGAGCGACAACTTCCAGGGCGAAGGCATCGGTCTGGAACTGACCAAACGCCTGATCGAGGTTGCGAAACAGGAGAAGATCAAGAAGGTCATCGCGGTCATGTCAAGAGAAAACCAGGTGATGAGGTCGTTGTGCGAGAAGACTGGCTTCACATTTGTACCGAACCCGAATGTCGAGATGCGCGAAGCCTACATCAACCTGTAGATAAAAATCAAATGAAATCAAAAAGGCTGCCCGGTTTAGGCAGCCTTTTTGATTGATTCTGGAATCCATCAATTTGCTGATGAGGAACCGTGTGTTTTTACAAAAATCCCGTTTCCGATCATGCCGGCACCCGCAGGGCAAGTGAGCGATCCGACTCCAGAGTTAGAGCAACCACATATCGCTTGCCACGCGCCTTCAACAGGTTACAGTCCGATTGAAGTCCGCAGGCGCCGCAGTATTTCCCGTCGGGACCGATCTCGACCAGTTTGCCTTTTTGTACCAACAGATCGATCATCGACATGACAGCGGAGGGCTGGGCTTTCATCTCGCGGCTGATTTCCGCCAGGCTCAAGCCGTTTTCTTTTTCTGCCAGTAAATTTATAAGTTGATTTAGCATAATTTTATATTGCACAAAGTCAAAAGTCGGGAGACTTTTGACTCCAAAGACAATTACGCGAACCCAAGCAAGGTTCCGACTTGATAGACAAGGAAGGCGGCGACCCAAGCCACGGCAGTCTGATAGACGGCGGAAGTCACCGCCCAGGACGCGCCGAACTCATGTTTGATTGCGCCAAGCGTCGCCACACACGGGACGTAGAGCAGGACAAAGACCAGCATTGCGAGGGCGCTCAACGGCGTGAAACGGTCATGCAGGGCTAGGCTCAGTGCGGTATCTTCGCCTTCGGCTTCTTCGTCCACTAGGTTCACGCCGGGGAGGATGCTCAACAGGATTTTGCCCGAGTTGACGGTGGCTTCGACAAAGCCCGTGCCGATGCCCGCGAGGTCTTCCCCGAAGCTGGTCGGCTCGACGGGTTCGGCTTCCACGTCGCCGAGGTAGATTTGGCTCATGGTGCTGACGACGATTTCCTTCGCCATGAAGCCGGTCACCAACGCGCCGCCAGTCTCCCAGTTGCCAAATCCGAGCGGGGCAAAGATGGGGGCAATCGCACCGCTGACTTTGCCGAAATAGGAGTTGCGCTGTTCGGTCACGCCCCACGGAAGGTTGAGCAGCAACCACATCACCACCGACGCGCCGAGGATGATGGTCCCAGCCTTGCGGACGAATTCGCGGGTGTTCTCCCACATGTGGATGGTCACGCTCTTGAGCGCGGGCTGACGATAGGGCGGCAATTCCAGCACGAAGGCAGACGAGACATCGGGCTTGAGGATGGTGCGGGTGAAGACCATGCCCGCAAGCATTGCCACAACAATACCCAACGCGTACATCGCCCAGATGACCGTCCCAGCACGCGCGCCGAAGAAGGCAAGACCGAAGACCACGTACACAGGCAAACGCGCCGAGCAAGACATGAGCGGCACGAGCAATGCGGTCAGGATGCGGTCACGCTGGCTGGCGATGGTGCGGGTGGCGTACACCGCAGGGACGGCGCAGCCAAATCCCAAAATCATCGGGATAAAGGACTTACCGTGCAAACCGACCACGCGCATGAAACGGTCCATGACGAAGGCGGCGCGGGACATGTAGCCCGAGTCTTCGAGCAGAGCGAGGAAGAAGTACAGGATGAGAAGTCCCGGCACGAAGACCAGCACCCCACCCACACCCGCGACGATGCCGTCAACAACGAGGGAGTGGAGCCAAACCGGAGCCCGAGTCAAATCCAACAGGAAGGAGAACCAATTCGAGATGGGGCCGGTGATGACGGCGTCTGTCCAATCCAAAAACGGGGAAGAGACGTCGATCACAAGGCGGAAGATCAGGTACATGACGAGGAAGAAGATGGGCAGTCCCAGCCATTTGTGGGTGACAACGTTGTCGATGCGGTCGGTGAGAGTGATGCGGTCTACGAGCGGGCGCTGGAGGGACTGGCGTACGACGCCGTTGATAAATCCGTAGCGGTGATCGGCGGTAAGCATATCCACGTCATCGCCAAGCATGGATTTGAGATGCTCCGCTCCCTGCCGGGCAAGCCCGATGATCTTTTCCCCGTTCTCCATGCCCTGCACGCGGGGAAGAATGTCCGCGTCGGCTTCGAGCAGTTTGATTGCCAGCCAGCGGCGGGGATAAAGTCCGGGGTTGAAGCCCTGCTGGTCGAAGGCTTCGAGAAGTTTTGCAATCTCGCGTTCGAGTTTGCCGCCATAATCAAGTCTAAAGAATTCGTTCGTCGTGGTTGTGATGGTCATTAATAAAAAATCCTATTTGAACCACGGAGACACGGGGGCACGGAGTTTTTTTAATTGGTTTCCTCGGCGTCTCAGTGTCTTAGTGGTTAGCTTTGGGTTTAGTTCTTCCTCGCGGAGCGCACGGCTTTGGCGATCAGGTCGGGAATGCCCTTGCCCTGATTTGCGGTGGTCTGCACGACTGGGATGTTTCCAAGTAATTGCGAAAGGCTGGTAATGTCGATCTTCGCGCCATCCTTGTGCAAGTCATCGGTCATGTTGAGCGCCAAAACAACGGGGACGTCCAACTCCAAAATCTGCACAGTCAAATACAGGTTGCGCTCCAGGTTGGTTGCGTCCACCACGTTGATGACCACATCCGGGCGCTCTTCGATGATAAAGTCGCGGGCGATGATTTCTTCAGGGGAATACGCGGTCAGACTGTAGGTGCCGGGCAAATCCACAATGTTGATTTTCAATTTGCCGTGCTCGATCTCGCCTTCCTTCTTCTCGACGGTTTTGCCGGGCCAGTTGCCCGTGTGTTGGTGAAGCCCTGTCAGCGCATTGAAGATGGTGGTCTTGCCCGCATTTGGGTTTCCCGCCAGCGCGATGGTCAGGTCAGCCATGAATGCCCCCAAGTAAAGCCACTTCGATCTGCGCGGCTTCCTCCTTCCGCAGGGCGAGATGGTAACCCTTGATGAGATATTCCACAGGGTCGCCGAGCGGCGCGTTACGTTCGATCAAAATCGTCTCGCCGCGGATGATTCCCATCTCGGCAAAACGGCGGCGCAGGGCGGACTCGCCGTTGATGTTGACAATCGTCGCCCGTTGACCGGGGCGGAGTAAATGAAGTTGAGTGGATTCGGACATGGATGTTTCTCCTTTAAAGTTTTTGATGTTCGTTATTTCTGAGAAGTTTGCGGACCCACCAGTACAAAGTCCGCGATTTGAAGGCCAAGCGCCACCTCTTTCCCTCCGACGCCAATCGTCAGCGGGCCCTGCAAAGGCGCGGCGTCCAGCGCTTTGATCTCGCTGCCAGGCAGGATGTTCCGGTCCTGCAAATATTTCAGCACGTCGGTTGAGGTGGCATTGATAGCGACTACGCGCAGTACATCCCCGACAGTTGCTTCGCTCAACGGAATGCCATCCAACGGGACGAAAGAGCCATCCGCAGCCGGGATCGGATTTCCGCGCGGGCAGGTCTTCGGGTCGCCCAAAAAAGCCGCCAGCGCATCGGTCACTTCCGGCGCGGTGGCATGTTCCAGCGAGCAAGCCAGTTCGTAAATCTTCGACCACTCGATTTTGAGGTGGTCAAACAGGAAAACCTCCCACAAACGCTGACGGCGCATTACGTTACACGCAACCTCCCGCCCTTTTTCGGTGAGTGCAACGCCCTTGTATGGGGTATGCTTCGCCAAACCATGCTCATCCAATTTGCGGACCATTTCGTTGGCAGAGACGGGCGTCACGCCCAGTCGCTCCGCCAAACGATTGACCGTCGCCGGTTCGCGGTCGCTCATCTCAAGCATCGCCTTGAGGTACATTTCCATGCTTTCACTTAGGTGTTCAGAAGACACAGGCAATCCTTTCAAAAATCATAAGGCTTACCTTATTATTCCAAATGCGCCGCTTTTTGACAAGTCAGAAAGTCACCGTTTTCCATGACGAATGGCAGAATTCTTTCCCCTCGATATAAAAAAACAGACCCCGCTTTTGGCGGAGTCTGCATCGTAGATGGTTGGTTATTATTCCCTGCGCCCCTTCGTAACAATGCGAATGGGTGTGCCGAGAAAACCGTAACTTGCGCGGATCTGGTTCTCCAAATATCGCAAATAAGAAAAGTGCATCAACTTCGGCTCGTTGACATAGATCATGAAGGTCGGCGGGTCGGAGCGAACTTGCGTACCATAGTACATCTTGAGCGCGCGCCCGGAATGGGTCGGGTGTGGATGCGCGTCTTGCGCGTTGTGAATAATTTCATTGATGGTAGATGTAGTCAGACGCGCAAGACGTTCTTCTTGCACGCGCAGGGCCATTGGCAGAACCTGGTCCACCCGCTGACCGGTCTTGCAGGAGATGAACAGGATGGGAACATAATCCATGAAATTGAGTTCATGTCTGATCTTGGCGGTGTACTCTTCCATGGTTTCGTTGTTCTTTTCGATGACATCCCACTTATTGACCAGCACCACGCAGGACTTCCACTCGTCGAGAATAAAGCCTGCAATATGCGCATCCTGGGTGGTAATACCCGTGGTCGCGTCGATCATCAGCAGGGCGACGTCGGCGCGTTCGATGGACTTGAAAGCGCGCAACACGCTGTACTGTTCCACACCCTGTTCGATCTTGCCACGGCGGCGAATGCCAGCCGTATCGATCAGGGTGACTGGCAAACCGTCAAATTCAATTTTTGTGTCAATTGAATCGCGAGTGGTGCCGGCAATCGGGCTGACAATCACCCGTTCCTTGCCAACCAATTTATTGAGCAGACTCGACTTCCCCGCATTTGGCTTGCCGACAATCGCGATCTTGATGCTATCGTCTTCCTCTTCCGCAACCTGAGGCGGGAAGGAGGCAACCAGTGCATCAAGGATGTCGCCTGTGTTTGTGCCATGAATTGCGGAAACAGGGTACGGGTCGCCCAATCCCAACTCATAGAATTCGGAAACCTGGTCGCGCCGTTCCTGCGATTCGCACTTATTAACCACAAGGAAAATTGGCGGCTGGAAGGAGCCGTCGGGCATTTTCTTTTGCGAACGGCGCAGGATATTCGCCACCTCGCGGTCAGGTTCTGTCACACCGGTCTCGCCATCGACGACAAAGAGCACTGCATCCGCTTCTTGAATGGCGACCTGCGCCTGTGCGCGAATCTCATCGATAAAATCAACAGAGCCAATTGAAAGCGGAGTCTTTCCGCCGTGAGTCGGGTCGATACCGCCCGTATCTACAATAGCAAAGGGATGTCCTGTCCATTCCGCTTCACCGAACAACCGGTCACGGGTGGTGCCGGCAACATCATCAACAATGGCCAGCCGCTCACCCGCGAAACGGTTAAAGAGAGCGGATTTCCCGACGTTTGGTCTGCCTACAAGGGCTACGATTGGTTTCATGAGTATCTATGGTTTCCTGAAATCCCTATTGGGAACCCATTAGGGATTGAATTCAAATTATGGCGTCGGCGTTACAGCAGGCGTACCGGCGAGAGAGATCACGACTTCCATTGTATTCGGCAAAATGGATTCTACAACAACATCCGAAATCAACACCTGCACTGCCGCCGTGAGTTGATAAGTTCCAGCCTCCAACCCACTCAGGTCAACGGTCACACGAACATCCTGACGGGTAAGCGTATCCAGCAAAGGCAGGGGCCCGGAGACAATCACATCCACTGTGACGGGGGAGACCTGCGCAGTCAATCCCTCGCCGAGGTTGACGACCTCCACCTTTTCTCCGGAAAGTGTCACGCTGCTTTCGATGGGTGAAACCCCGGCCTGCACCAACACGGTCTGGTCTCCGACAATCGAAATCCCAGCCGGCAAGTTCAAAGCCACACGGGTACTGATATCCTCCTTCGCGCTTTGCAAATCCACAGGCGAAGTTTCCACCACACCGGGCAGGGTATTGACAAGTTCCGGGTCGCCAGCAAATACAGTCACAACAGGCGGAAAGACGGAAATATCTGTCAGACGGTATCCGCTCGCCACACGCCCAACCGTGTTCACCTTCACCGCCACATCCCGGTATCCGCCCTGTTGAGTGACTGGCAGGGTGAGATGAACTGTGTCAGGGGAAACAGTGACCCCCTCCACTTTCAGACCATCTTCATCAAGGACCTCAACGCGAGTCATCTGATCGAAGTTTTCGCGGATGCCGCTCAAATTCGCCGAGACACGCACCCGTACCACCTTCTGGACCTGGGATTCGGCTCCAGCAACAACAACCTCCAGCGGGTCAAGCGATGCATCCCCAACCTGATACCCGATGGCAGCTTCTCCTCGTAGGCTGAGGTCAACCTTGAAAGTTTGCGTGGACAAAGCCTCCAGAGTAAAAGTCACCGTGCGTGGCGACACGGAAATAATTTTTACCGGGCGCGCATTGATTTGGATTTGCAAGTCAAGGCTATGCTCGCCGGAACTCAATCCCGAAAGATCGAGGATGGCTTGCACGCTTTGCGAATCGGCCTCGACGACTTCCCATACAGAACGCGGTGCGCGAAGCGTCACCTCGACCTCAGTTGGGATTTCACTGTTGATGACCAGCCCCGGGTCCTGGCCGATCAACTGCACTGGGACGGGCGATGAAAGCATGCGCGTTTCATCCGGGTCGGCAGATGTGACAGCTGCCACCCAAACGGCAACGGACAGCACAAAAGCCCACAAAAAGGTTCGGTAATTCTGGGAAATCCAACGCAACATTATTTATCTTCCCTGCGCGAAAACCATCCTGGAAATATTTTTTCGAGGATGCTATTCTTTTGCTTTTCGCCATGCGGACGGAAAAACGCAATCAAGATGTTTTCCAGGCGATCCGGGTCGAGCCGCCTCAACATCCTGCCGGCATGAGCAATGGAAATGCCGCCGGTTTCCTCGGAGACGACCACCGCAATCGCATCGCTGACCTCGGAAGTGCCCAATGCCGCTCGATGGCGCAGCCCCATCTGGCGTTCTGGACTGCGGTTGAGCACTCCGCTGGCAGAGAGGGGCATCACGCACGAAGCGGCGGCGATCTTCGAGCCGACAATAATCACGCCACCGTCATGCAGGGGTGTATTCGGGTAGAAGATTTGCAGCAACATTTCGGGTGTCACACGCGCATTCATCTGCACACCGGTACGGATGTAATCATCGAGGTTATCCAAACGCTGGAGAATGATCAACGCCCCATGCTGACGGGCGGATAGTCGCGCCGCCGCACTAACCACCGCGTGGATGGTCTGTTCGAGCGGCACTTCGGCTGATTTAATGGAACCGGGCCAAAAGTTGCCAGCCCGCCCAAGCCGTTCGAGTGCGCGACGAATCTCAGGCGCAAAAATCACGGGGATGGCAACAATCAACGCAGGCAGGGAATTCTGCGCAAACCACGAAAAGGCGGGGAGTTCCACCAGGCTGGTCAACAGGATGATGGCCACCACCAGCAGGATCAACCCGCGCAACAAAGCCATTGCCTGTGTGTCGCGCAGGGAATACAGCAAGCCGAAGAAAATCAGCGTGACAAGCATGATGTCGAGCACGCTCAGCCAACTGATTCGTTGAAATATAAAAAAGAGGTTATTGAGGAGTTCTGTCACGATAAAGGTTTTTTACCACAAAGACCACGGAGGTCACGGAGAAAAAAACCTTAAGCCTCCATGGTCTCCATGCCCCCGGTGGAATACACTCGTCCGACACATTCAAGCAATAATCTGTATGCTTGATATCTAAATTGGCCGCAGGACCCGGTCCTGACGCAATTGTTTGAATAAAAGTGTGCTTCCCGCAGACTGGACCTCTTTGGCGGAATCCTGCCACGCCTGTACGCCCAATGTTTCGGGAGTCCGCTTTTCGTAGCCGAGTCCCTTCCACAGCGCTTCCTGTGCGGCAAGTTCATTCATTGGGAAGATCAGCGAGGCCTCACTCTGCAATTCAGCCGAGGCACGTTCCACTTCGGCAATCAACATTTCAAGTGCCTTTTGCTGGTTGACATATTCTTCCAGGAAGATGTCAGTGGTGCGGGTGACGAGGTTTTCCACCTGCCAGCCTGCCAGCCCGACAGTCTTCTGATCCAGTTGCAGGAGCATGTACGCCTTCTCGCCGAACTCTTCCATTACATTGTCGGCGGTCATCTTGCGCGCGCCTTTGCTCAGGCGGGTAATCAGCTCCGCGATGGCGGCGGAATTCTTCGGCTTCCCGCGTTTGACCACAAGCTCACCAACTGGCTGGGCGGGAGGCTGTTCCACCGCGATGGCTTGGGTGACCTGTCCAGCGGCGGGCACAGGCGCAGTTTCGGGTTCCAGCTCAGCCTCAAGGACATTTGCCCCGGGGACAATTTCCTTCCAGGCGGCGTTGACCTGCTTCCACAAGTTATCATAGGAACCGGTATTGGTGATGACAATATTCGCCACCGCCACCTTGGCGCTCTGCGCGGACTGGGCGTGAACGCGCTCCAAGGCCTGGTCTCGGTTCAGGCCTCGCTTGCGTATCAGCCTTTCGACCTGGACTTCCTCCGGGGCATTCGTCACCCAGATGGAGTCGCAGACGTTCCGCAGGTCGCCTTCCAAAAGCTTGATCGCTTCGATCACAACAACCGATTGTGTGGAACGCTTGATGAGAATTTCCGTCGCCTGGCGTACCAGCGGATGGACAATGGCTTCCAAATACGCCATGGCTTCGGGACTGCTGAAAACAAGTTGACCCAACTTGCCGCGGTCGATCTCACCGTCCTTGTTGACCAGCCATTTACCGAAGTGATCGATCACCTGCTGGTAACCCGGCGCCCCCCTGGCATAGGTACGATGGGTCAGCGCATCGGCATCGACGGTATACGCGCCGAGATGTTCCAACATGCGGCGCACCACACTTTTTCCGGTGGCAATGTTGCCAGTGAGGCCAATCACGAATTTGCCGGACCAATTGCTCACGATGTTTCCTCTTTGGATACTGGAATGAATAACGATGCTATTTTAATGTCTTTTCCCGAATTGTCCAACCTTTTACAAGATTTAACCACAGAGAGCACAAAGATCACAGAGAAAAACCTTGAAAACCTCCGTGGACTCTGTGATCTCAGTGGTAAAGACTTTTCTTCGCGCGTCAGGCAATTTAAAAGGTTGACTCTGCCCCATGCAGCGTGTATCATGCAATTGACTCAGGCTGGTCGGGCAGTCGCGGTCCTGCGTTGCCGGGATCGAGGAAAGTCCGCACTCCATAGAGCACGGCGTCGGTTAGCAACCGGGGCGGGGAAGTCCGTCACTCGTTGACGGAAAGATCGCCGAAGGGCGTGAACCTGCCGGAAAAGGGCCACAGAAACAAACAGCTGTTTCCGCCCAATGGGCGAAACAGTGATGGTGAAAAGGTGGTGTAAGAGACCACCGGCATTTGCCGTAATGCAGATGGCCAGGTAACCCCCGCCGGGAGCAAGGCCAAGCAGGGGCGAAATCGTCTGTGGACGATGGGAGACTGCTCGTCTCCGCACGTGCTCCCTTCAACCGTGGAGGGAGCCAGCCCCGGGTAGGCTGCACCGAGCGGCGCGGCGACGCGCCGCCCAGAGAGATGACTGCACAAGCGCGAAAGCGCCGGACAGAATGCGGCTTATAGACCAGCCTGAGTTGACTTACAAGGGTGTTTCATTGTCTTCCGAACAACATGAAGTCGTATAATATTGGATAAGTCATGGTGGAAACCCCGCCCCAAAAAACAGGATGAAGCTTCATGTCAACACCTGAAGAGTTCGCTAGATCCAACATTGATAAGCTCCTGACCACCTGCGGCTGGACTATCCAAGATATTTTTAGACTTAACCGCTATGCAGGATTGGGAGTTACGGAACAGGAGGCTTCCTGCAGGGATGGCATCGAGTCCAAGCTGGAGGAACGCTAATATGGCTTCGTAGTTACGGAAGACGATATCACGGTCCGCGTTTGAGGGAAGGTTGTAATATCTATGCAACTCGATCAGAAAATTTCCTGCAAAATATAGGAGTTTTTGTTGTAAAATATACGAAAGTTTGGGAATGTGGAGGAAACCATGAAGAGAACGGGAAGTCTGATAGCGCTCCTTTCGTTACTCTTTCTCGGGCTATCATTATTGGGGGTTTATTGGACATTAAAACAAACACCGCCAAACATCTTGGCGAGTGATATGCCAACACCCCTATCAACCTTCAAGGACTTGTTTCTCGTTACTGCCTCGGGAATTCTCACTCTTTGCAGCGCTTATTTGGGAGCTTTTATCCAATCGACTTTCCAGCAGCAAGAAAAAAGGCGAGAGGAACGAAGGGAAATTACCCAGCCTTATAAAGATTACCTGTTATGGGTTATGCAGATAGGGCAACTTGCAAGGTTAATAAAAACGGACCAGGGCGTCAGAGGGCTTTTGCCGCAAAATGGAAAAAAACACGACATTACGTCAGAGACTTTCGACGAGGTATTGAGTGCCATGCCTTTATGGTGGGGATATTCTGCATTTTCTGAAGGACCAACAAGAGAGAAAGTGTTCGACGCCATGTATGCGTCCATACAGGATTTGATGGATATTTATTCTCCTGAAAATGCACCAGAGGATAACGCTCTTGACCAGAAGTATTTGGAAGCCTTATCCGCCCTAGAAGAATACGAAAGATCTTAATTATTCATTTTTCAGAGGTTATCATGCCCGAAATCCAAGTTACTGTAATTGTGCTTAGACCCAATAATTCCGGAGGCTATGATGAGAGCAAATTTCCTGGCGTTACCATCAATACACAAGCCCCAGACACATTGGTCTTGCAAGAAATCATCCGAAATCTTAAGGGGTTCAAAATCGATCTCGACATCAATAATGTCGAAATGTTCTTACAAGGTCCAAGCGGCTCTGCACTAGACCATTACACCCAGAATGGATCTAGGATTATCATTATGCCGAAATACATTGCCCCGCCAGTTAAATTTCCACAAGCGCCAGCATGAGCGAAGACAAGAAGACCACAACAAAAAAACCCGTTCATTTTCCCAGACCTGGGGCTGTAGAAGAAAATACAGTCCGCCTTTCGCTGCATCAACTGATGCAAGATGAGGATTTCAACATGCAGCTTTCGGGGAAAAATATCCTTATCTTTGGAAAGGTGGGGTTTTTCGATTTAATTCTAAGGGAACTCAAGAATTCTTACCCCAACAAATCAGAAAATGGATTTGTGACCATTTCTACAGAACATGACCTTGAAACCGTTACAAAAAAAATACAGAAAGATGGCCGATATAAACACCCCATTGTTCTAATGCCAGCCGTGGAAACACAAGATCGCTTGAATCATCTTCTTACTGGCGTGTTGGAATTAAAAATACCCGTGTGGCTTGTAGCGCTTCCCTCCCAAATAAGTAAGCAATTACTTCTTTCGTTTAACTGGTTTTTTATCTCATCCGGCCCTCCCTTTGAAATTTCTACATTAGCCAATATAACCCCAATCAACAACGAGGACACAACTCTGCTTGAAACAAATCAAAATATTTTTGCAGTATTTGCAGCCGATCAAAAGATTAACCGGTTAGGGCTGCCAGAACGCCTAGGAACGGTGGTCCATATACATAAATTTTAGTTGTGGCTTTAGCACAATACCAAGAGGGAAACCACAATATTCTGCCAAATCCACTCCAGAAATATTTGTAGTAATAAATCAAAAGCAATTCACGCCAACCATCATCGTTTGGCGCGTCTGGGACTGTTACAATGTTCTACAGGATGATGGTATTCCTTACGGCAAAAGTTTACACAATTGACCTTCTATGGAAAGTTCTTCAACAAAAAGAGACCGTGTTGCATTAAACATGGTCTCTTTTGCTTATTCAAAGTCAGCTTTCCAAATCTATTAGTTCCCAACTCTCTCTACTACCTCCCCATCTGCAACCAACTGCCTCATCTTCTCGATATATCCCGCCATCGTGGTATCGGACTCGATGAACGGCACATGCTCACGGATGAGTGAATAAACTCCGCGCGTGCCGCGTCCGAGGACTTTGTCCGCGCCGATGGACTGCTTGCGGAAGTCCACGCCCTGGGCGGCGGACATCAGCTCGATGGCGAGAATCCGCTCGACGTTGTCCAACACGTCGCGTAGTTTGAGAGCGGCCGTCGCGCCCATGCTGACGTGATCTTCCACGTTCGCCGAGGTGGGAATCGTGTCCACACTGGCGGGGTGCGAGAGCACCTTGTTCTCGGTGGCAAGCGCGGCGGCGGTGTATTGCAGGATCATGAATCCGGAGTTCAATCCGCCCTCCTTCGTCAGAAAAGCCGGCAGGACGTGCGTGTTGGAACATTCGTCGGTCAGACGCATGACGCGCCGTTCCGAGATGTTTCCCAACTCCGCGACCGAGAAGGCAAGGTAATCCATGGCAATCGCCAGTGGCTCGCCGTGGAAGTTTCCACCGGAGAGAACGGTAATTTCATCCATGTCGTCAATGAAGATCAGCGGGTTATCGGTGACGGCGTTCAACTCAATCTCGAAAATCCAGCGGGCGTAGGCAATCGCGTCACGCACCGCGCCGTGCACCTGCGGGATGCAGCGCAGAGTGTAGGCATCCTGCACATTGAGCGACGTGTGTTCGCGCGTGAATTGGCTGTCTTTCAACACGCTCCGCAAATAGGCGGCGCATTCCTTTTGGCGCGGATACGGACGCAGGTTATGGATGCGTTCATCGAAGGCAAGGTCGGTCCCGTTCAAGGCTTCGAGACTCAGGCAGCCGGCGATGTCCGCGGTTTGACTGAAGCGCTCGGCACGCAAGGTTTGCAGGACGCCCAAAGCCGTCATCACCGATGTGCCGTTGGTCAGAGCCAGACCTTCCTTCGCTGCCAGTTGAATCGGGCTCAACCCGGCGCGTTTGAACGCCTCAGCGCCTGAGACAACCTGACCCTGATATTCCGCCACGCCCTCGCCGATGATCGGCAATGCCATGTGCGCCAGTGGAGCAAGGTCACCGCTTGCGCCGAGCGAACCTTTTTCGGGGATGATAGGATGCACTCCTGCGTTGAGCATGTCCACCAGCAACTGCAACGTGGCAAGGCGAATCCCGGAATGTCCGCGGGCGAGGGTGTTGGCGCGGATGAGCATGATCGCGCGCGTGAGAGGAACATCGAAGGGGTCACCCACCCCCACCGCATGGCTGACAAGGATATTGCGCTGGAGCTGTTCCACCTGGTCGGGTGGGATGATGCGGTCTTTGAACGCCCCGAAGCCTGTGGTGATACCGTAGGCGATGGTCCCACGCTTGAGGAGGGTCTGCACCGCATCCGCCGCGCGCGTGACCAGCTTCGCCGCCTCCGGGCTGATCTCCACTCGCGGTGAATTCGGCTGTCTATAAGCCACTGCATAGACCTGATCGAAAGTCAGGCTTTGTCCGTCCAGGTAGATGGTGTC
The DNA here is from genome assembly GCA_030834895.1 of Anaerolineales bacterium. GTDB lineage: Bacteria > Chloroflexota > Anaerolineae > Anaerolineales > Villigracilaceae > Villigracilis. Next base: position 349,419 of record JAUQXA010000024.1, on the reverse strand, counting down.
TGTTTTCATGAAATAGCCTTTTCATGTCATTGCGAGGAGGGCGCTCTCCCCGACGAAGCAATCTCCCACAGAATATGGGATTGCTTCGTCGCACTATGCGCTCCTCGCAATGACGTATGTTTACTTTGCCTTGTACTCACCCTGCTTGACTACGGTCTTCCCGTCTTCTTCGAATATCTTGTAAGTCAACTGCATCGGGAAGGCCTTGCTGAGCATCGCCTGCGCGGGACAGTATTTCTTCGCCGAAAGTTCGATGGCGCGCAGCAACGCGGCTTCATCCACATCTTTCCCGGTGATGAGGTACTCGATCACGGCACTGGTGATGACCTTCGGATGTTCGTCCGCACGCGGAGCATGAATCTGCACCTGGAAATCCTTCACAGGCTGTTTCTTCTTTTGCAGGATTGAGATGACGTCCATGGCGGTGCAGCCAGCCAGTCCAATGCCAATGAACTCCATCGGGCGTGCGGCGCTGTTATCCCCACCGACAGAGGCATCCGAGTCCAATTTCTGCACGAAACCGGAATCACCCACCCCGTCAAAGGACATCTTTCCCTTCCAGTTCAATATGATTTCCATTTTTTACTCCTTGATGATTTTGGTCACATATTTTTCGAGAAACTTATCCGAAACGGCGCCCACCCACATCAGGCGGACTGTTCCATTACGATCAATGACAAAGGAACTCGGCAGGCTCATGGTGTTGAACATGCGCTGCGCCATATAATTTTCATCCAGCCAGACGGGAAAAGTCAACCCAAAATCCGCGACGAAGGGTTTGACAATTTCGAGCGTTTCCTCCTGATTAATTCCAATCAATGCAAAGCCTTCGGATCGGTGCTTTTCATAAAACGATTGCAGGGCGGGCATCTCCTCCTTGCACGGCGGACACCATGTCGCCCAAAGGTTGACCAGCACCACACTGCCCGTGTAATCCCGCAGGGAGACGTTGTTTCCCGCCATGTCTACGAGATTCAGTTCAGGGGCGGCATAATCCACCATGACCGGAACGGTCGAAAACTCATCTTCAGCAGGCAGGGGAGCCGAACCGCTCAACAACAGGAATAACATAACGCCAAGCGCGATAAATCCAACACCGATCATCAGCATCGCATAAAAACGAATGGGGAAAGGCTTTTTTCTCTCTGTCATCATTTTTTATAGAGTATAACCGAACAGGGACGCGTCACATGAAAATGGGAAAAATGTCATCCAGTTTAGGATATTTGGTACTGGAAAGTTGTTTAGACGTTGATTAAGATAATTCCCAAATGCTCGAAACATTGCCTTGCATTCCGCTTTTCCAGGACCTTGAACCCACTCAAATTGCGCTGCTAAAGTCCCTTTTTGAGCAATACACCTGTCCCTCCGACATGGTAATCTTCGAACAAGGCACTCCTGCAACCTTCTTATACCTTATCGTTCATGGTGAAGTGGCGATTCGATACAAGCCCTACGATGGGCCGGTCATCACCCTGACTCACCTGCGCGAAGGCGACGTATTCGGCTGGTCCGCTGTGGTGGGAAGTTTGCATTACACCTCGAGTATTGTTAGCGAGACCCCAATCGAAGCGATTCGAATCCGTGGAAACGATCTGATAAAATTATCGGCAGGCCATCCCGAGACAGGGAAGATCATTATGGACCGACTGGCGCGAGTTGTTTCCCCACGCTGGAAAAATGCGGAGGAGCAGGTTCAGTCGTTGTTGAGTTCGGAACAAAAATAAAAAAGGAGTTGTCCATGGTCGTACCAGCACCAACTGATCGAGAAACGCAATTGCGCGGACTGATCGACAAGATCAGCGCGTATGTCGAACAATTCCATGGAGGCACCGTGGAATTTATATCCTACAATGGCAAACAATTGAAAGTGCGTCTGGGGGGCGCCTGCTTGAATTGCCCATTACTGCCGTCCACTTTGCACGGCTGGGTGGAAGGGACCATCCATCAGTTCTTCCCGGATGTGGAAGTCATCGGAGAGCAATGATACTTGCTGAGGGCAGGTACTAAAAGGAAACATCCCCGTGAATTCACGGGGATGTTTCTATATTAAACGCCACAAAATACCCGGTTCAAGGCGGCGTCCTAGCCGCCGTCCCGGCGACGGGAGCAATTGTTTACTGTTTCACAAAATAGCGGACGAGCAGGAATGCGCCCACACCAATTAGAGCCACAGCCCAGAGGTAATTGGCGACATCCAAAAGCGAGGCAATTCCCAAAAAGCCCATGATCCCCAACACCAGCGCGGGCCAGTACGCCCAGTTCATGCCTGCAAGCACGGCAACAAGTAGAAAGGTGGCGGAAAGCCCGAGGAAGAAGAAGCCTGCTGTTTGAAACTCACCAAAATGTTCCGCGGCAATGGTCATGCCGCCGAGCGTCACCAGCACGCCGCCGGGAATCAAAGCCCACCAGCGCTCCGCGCGATTGGTGAGGTACACGGCAAAGAAGGAAAGCCCGATGCCGCCAAGAAAAATCGCGCCGCCAAAGTCTTCAAAACGCTGCGCAACGACAATCATCAGGGCAAGCGCGGTCAACACACCAGCAGGGATCATCGCCCACCAGCGTTCAGCGCGGCTCGTGAAATAGACATACCAAAACGAGAGGGCAATGCCGCCGAGGAAGAGCGCGCCGCCAAAATCCTCGAGTCGGCTTGGAAGCAGAATCAACGCGCCAAGAGCAACCAGCGTAAAGCCGGGAAACGATGCCCACCAATGTCCGCCAAAAAGCAGGGAAAGAAAAGCCAGTCCCGCCGCAAGGAAGGCCCCGCCCCAGAAGATATCTGAAGCATTTTCGAGAAGCCCCATGGTTTGCGCCAGTGCCAATCCGCCACCCGCGATCAGTAGAATTCCAAAGATAACTCTTGGGTCAAATCGTTTCATACTCTCCTCCTACCTGACCTTGATGGAAGCCGCACCGGCATCAATGGTCATGTCCACGGAATTGGCGGCTGAGTCGAAATCGGGAGACTGGTAATAACTGCCGTTGCGTGGGAAGCGAGTCTCATCCACACTGACACCAGCCATGCCAACCGAGGCGCGGATGCGGGCGGACAAACCGTCGGGGATGGTCACTTCGAGGGAAGCAGCACCCAGATCGAAGTCCGCGCGATAACGCCCACGGGCAGGCAAGGTCACTTTCGTTTCGCTTGCTCCAGTTTCCACTTTCAAGTCGGTGAGGTTCAAGTCGCGCAAATCAAGCATGGATTTGTTTGCGCCGACATTCAATGTCAGCGCAGTTGGCACCTGCGAATTAAGAGCCACATCCCAATCGAGTTGAGTACGCGGACCGAAGAACGGGAAGTCCATCATATCCTTTGCCGGTCTCATGCGGACCTCGAGCCTGTCACCGTTTCGAGAAGCTTTGTGATCCAACCCACCGGCGAAGGAACCATGAACCAATTCGCTGGGGTTCGCTCCACTGTGAATGTCCAACTCACCCGCCCCGTGGCTGATCTTGAGCGAGGCGGAAGTTGCGCCCTGCAAGTCGATGGAGGCGTTCTCCACATCCACCTTGCCGCTCCTGCGGAGAAAAACGCCAAAGAGCACCCAAAGCCCGGCGAGGATCAAGCCCAAGGGCCAGAGGAGTTCCATCAACGACATGCCATTGGGAAGTCTGATACCAAACTCGTTGGCAAGCATAAAACCGCCAACGAGAAGCAGGATCCCGCCCCAGAAGAGTTGACTGTTGCGCATGTTATTCTCCCCTTTTTTGGAATGAACGATAGAGTCCCCTGCCGAGCACCCATAAACCGAGCAGGATCAGCAGGATGGCGGGACCATAATTGCCAAGCAGTTTCCATCCGCCGAGGAAGGACGAAAAGACGAGGAAAAGCACCGCGCTGACAACCATCAGATTGAGTCCGCGCTTGAGGTTGTGCACTGTGCTGTCGCCGAGCAAACCCGCCAAAACGGAGCCGACGCCCACGAAGCCAGGGATGAGAGTCCACATGTAGGACCAAGAGGCGTAATCATTCGTCATCTCCTGATAATAGAAAATGCCGCCGATGCCGGCGACGATTGCCGCGGGGACGGACATGCCGGGCTGCCCAAGCACCAAGCCGATAATGAAGATTCCAGCGCCGATTACAACCATGTTAAGCGGGAATTCGGTGTATTTGTCGAAAAGAGCGTGAAAGGCGGGCACGCTTTTGTCCGCTAAAAACCAGGCGCCAAGCAAAATAAGAATGACGCCTAAGGCAAGTTGGGAACGACCGCGATTAGTCATTTCAATTTCTCCTTGTGAAAGGGTGTTTTATGTAGTGTAGTACGAATTAGGCAAATTTCAAAGTCTGAAATATATACGCCCAAAAGGCGGGAAAGTTGCCTAAAAGGAATAAGCCGCGCCACAAAACGGAGCACGGCTTGTTTGGTTAACGGCGAGTGGATGAACACACCCGAATGGGGCTTATTCCGGCTGAAGCGAGACGATTTTGGTCAACCGGATAAAGTTGTTGATGTTGAATGGTTTGAGGAAGCTCCAGTTCTGCGTGGACACATAGTTAAATCCGACCCTGCGACAGAGTTTAAATACATCCGAGGCTGTATCGGGGACGTCAATGTGAACCGCCTTGAAATCCTGTTTGCCAGCGAAGTCCGTAACGGCATTAAGTAGCCAGGTCCCTACTCCCTGACCACGCAAGCCAGGATCAACCGCGATGCTTTCGATGCGAAGGTCACCCGTCTGCACCGACTGCTCGAACAACGCCGCCTGGCGGAATCGAATCCGCCCAAGCAGCCAGCCAAACCTGTCGACAAACTGTGAAAGGCGCAACTGTAAAAAGGATTGTCCGCCGTATTGCAGGCCGATGAAACCCGCCAGTTTATCTTCAAAGATGGCGGTGAGAGCCTGCTGCGGGTTGATACAGCGTCGGATAAAAGCCACCGCCTGTTCGTTGATTCCCAAAATGGGGCTGACCTGGCGGCGGAAGGCGTCGAAATACAATTGGGCCGCGCGCTGAAGATGGGCTGGATACAAACCCTGATGAATTTGAAGTGGATAAAGCTTCATATCTTTGGTTCCTTATAATACTCTACGTATCCCATAATAAAAGCTCTAATTAGCATATGCAAGTTATACTCAATTGGGGAAGGTTGTCAAGTTAATCAGGCAAGTCGTAAAGTCGCCCTGCCTGATTAACTGGTCACTGCTACACTCTCGGTCCCGCCTCCACCACCTCGCGCGGAGTTCCCTCTTCGAACTTGGCAAAGTTTTGCTTGAACCGCATCGCCAAGTCTTTGTATCTGCGGTCATAATCCTTCTTATCGTGCCACGAGGATGCGGGACTGAGCACCTCATCTGGGACATCGGGGCATTGGGTCGGGACTTCAAATCCGAAGATTGGGTCTTTGGCATATTTGACCTTGTCCAATTTGCCCGTCAGCGCGGCGTTCAACAGTGCGCGCGTGTAGCGGATGGAAATACGCTTTCCTATACCGTAAGGTCCACCCACCCACCCTGTATTGACCAGCCAGCAGGTCACGTCGTAGCGTTCGATCTTGCGTTTGAGCAGTTCTGCATATTTGTACGGGTGATGCACCATGAACGGTCCGCCAAAGCAGGCAGAAAAAGTAATCTCAGGCTCCTCGCGCAAACCAACCTCCGTGCCAGCAATCTTGGAGGTATAGCCAGAGATAAATTGGTACAAAGCCTGATTGGGGGTCAGTCGCGCAATCGGCGGCATGACTCCGCTTGCGTCACAAGTCAACAGGATGACATTTTTCGGATGTCCAGCTTTTTTCTCAGGCACGGCGTTGTTGATGAAATCCAGCGGATATGAGGCGCGAGTATTTTCGGTCAGCGTGTCGTCATCGAGATCGATCAAGCGCGTGATGGGGTCGAAGGGGACGTTTTCGAGAATCGTGCCGAAGCGTTTGGTGGTGGCGTAAATCTCAGGCTCGGCGGATTCAGAAAGCCCGATGACTTTTGCGTAGCATCCGCCTTCGAAGTTGAAAATCCCATTGTCGCTCCAGCCGTGTTCGTCGTCGCCGATCAGTCGTCGGGTGGGATCCGCCGAGAGCGTGGTCTTGCCCGTTCCACTGAGTCCGAAGAAGAGGGCAACGTCATCCAAATCATTGGGGTTCACGTTCGCGGAGCAATGCATCGAAAGCACGCCTTCCAGCGGCAGGAGATAATTCAAAATCGTGAAGGCCGACTTCTTGATTTCGCCCGCGTATGCCGTATTGCCGATGATGGCGAGTTTCTTTTCGAACGATAGGCAAATGAACGTGTCAGTGGCAGTGGCATCCACGCCAGGCGCGCCTTTGAATGATGGCATGGCGACAATCGTAAACTCAGGGACAAAGCGTTTATATTCTTCAAGCGACTGCGGCAGGACAAACATGTTGCGGACGAAATGGCTATGCCACGCAAGTTCGGTCACAATGCGGACAGGAAGGCGATAGTCTTCGTCCGCGCCAGCATAAACATCCTGGACAAAGACATCGCGCCCCTGCATGAATCCAAGTAGACGGTCATATAGCACTTCGAACTTGTCCGGCGCAAACGGACGATTGTACACACCCCACCAGATATTGTTCTCCGAATCGGTGTGACGCACCACAAACTTGTCGTTTGCGCTGCGGGCAGTGTGTTTGCCCGTGTTGGCAACGAAAGGTCCGCCCATAACAAGAGAGCCTTCATTACGGAAGATAGCTTCCTCCACCAAAGCCTCGGTGGGTAAATTCCAATACGCCAGACGCAAATTGCTCACGCCTTGATTCGAGAGATTGAAATCCGCCTTGCGAGTCTGGGCAACGTCTTCGGCGGGAGTTTTGATGTTGAGCAGGTTATTCATAGTTTTCTCGTCTCCATGTCATTGCGAACGCGCTTTGCAACACTTGCACCGCACTGCGTTTGTTGCAGTGCAGGTGAGCAATCCCCAAGTTGCGAGGAGATTGCTTCAACGGAAGAGCGCCGCCTCGCAATGACGTAACAATTTACATCCAATCCCGTATCATCTTCCTGTCGCCAATGTAAATTTCATTTGGCGAGGTCGGGTCGAGCGCCCACTTGATGCGGGCGATGCCTTCGGTGATGTCCTTGACCGAACCCGCGAACGAGATGCGGATGTGCCCCTCCATGCCGAATTCCTTTCCAGGCACGGTGACCACCATCGCCTTCTTCAAAAGGAATTTCGAGACCTCAACAGAATTCCCATTGAAGGCGCGCAGGTCGGGCAGGGCATAGAACGTCCCCTGTGGCTCGACCAAACGCGCGCCGGTGAACGTCCGCATTTCCTGCAAGACCACATCGCGATTGTTCTGGATCTGCAAGCGCAGCGCCTCCACCACAGACTGCAAACCGTTCAACGCGCCCTCCGCCGCAGCCTGGGCAATTGGCGAAACACAGGATGTTGTCTGCGCGAGGACGTTGGTCATGACCCGAATCAAATCGCGCGGACCAACCACCCACCCGACGCGGAAACCCGTCATGCCGTATAGCTTCGCCACGCCATTGACGACAATGATGTGTGAGTTCTCAATATCCTTCTTCGTAAATGACCAGGCGGGTTGGGCAACAACATGATCGAAGGTCAACTTGTGGTAAATGTCGTCGCAGATCATGAAGATGCCCTTGCGCTCGCACAGTTCCACGATTTTTCGAATCAACTCAGGCGGATATACCGCTCCCGACGGATTATTCGGGCTGTTGACGATGATCGCCCGTGTGGATGAGGTGACCGCCCTTTCGATGTCCTCGAAGCGCGGGGTGAAGGTCCCATCTTCGGGAGTCACGATCACGGGAATGCCAAGGCACATCTTGATCATTTCAGGGTAGGAGACCCAATACGGTGCAATGACGATCACCTCGTCCTGTGGATTCAAAATCGAATAGAAAATGTCGTACAGCGATTGCTTTGCACCGTTGGTGATGATCACATTTTCAGGCGCAACCAGTCGGTCGTAGTTCTCTTCGGTGTAGCGGATGACCGCCTTCTTCATCGAAGCCAGACCGTCGGGCGGAGTGTACTTCACATCCCCGCTGGTCAACTTTGCTCCCGAAGCCAGAACGGCGGCAATGGGCGTCTTATTTTTCGGCTCTCCAATCCCCAAATTGATGACCGCTTCTCCGCGTTCCTTCAACAGCCGCGCTTCCTCATTCAACGCAAAGGTCGGGGACTCGGCGATGTCACTTGCCAGTTTACTTAGTCTCATGGTTCTCCTTGTATCATTGCGAGCGAAGCAATCTCCAGTTGGAACGGCGATTGCTTCGGCTATTGCCCTCGCAATGACGTTGACCTATACAAAATAAAATCTGGTCAGGCAAGTTGCGCTGACCAGATACAGTTCCACTACCGCAGAGAAAGCGGCACTGACAATAAAATTGTCAGGCAGGACATTCATATTTTTATTATACTATGCGGGACAAACAAGGGTAATAAATGAAGGTAACAACTCCATTGTAATAAATGTAATCATTTTTATCACTGGCAGGTGAAGATACCTGCCTCTACATCACGGGCTTGATCCCAGAGTTTGTCGAATTCCTGTAAATACAGGGCGGCGATCTCGGGGTTGTCCAGGATGACTACGTTTTCCTCGTTCTCCTCATCGGCGTTGGAGGAGAAATTCAACGAGCCAGTGACTACAATACTGTTGTCAATAATGATGATTTTGTCATGAAGAAAACTGGCATTCCCATCTTGTCGCGCAGGGACACCCGCGCACCAGAACGTCCGCAACTCGGATCGTGTTCCATTGCTGCCAAAGGTCTCGAAAACCCCCTTCACATCCACGCCAGCCTTCGAGCGATCAATCATCGCCTGCGCCAGCGGATAATCGGTAAAGCTAAAAGCGAGGAAGCGGATGCTCGACTTTGCATCGTTGACAATCGCGATCAAATTGGCGACCGCGTTGTCTTCAGCCGAAAAGATGACTTGAACCGGCGTGCCGTCCAAAATTGCCCATTGATTACTCATCGTGGACGGAGCGCGCGAACCGAACTGTCCGTTCCACATCTCCTGAAATTCGCGTTCGTAAATAAATGCGATCTCGGGTGAGCGAATGACCAGCACATTGTTATTCTGCTTGAAAATCCCGTTGACCGTGATGTTGGTCGATCCCGTCCAAACAACCTGCTGGTCGAAGATCCAGAATTTGTTGTGCATCAAGGCAGTGCGATTATCATCCTTGACCTCGATGCCCGCCGCCTGCAACAAGGCGAATTGTCCACGCCCAGGCTGGATATCATAATCCAAGCCGTTCTCGTCATCGGTCATCCACTTCACGTCCACGCCGCGATTTTTCGCCGCGACCAACGCCTCGGCAACAGGCGTGAGATTGAACTCAAACGAAGCGATGTGAATGCTGGTCCGCGCACTGTTGATGAAACCAATCAACTTCTCTTCAATCGAACCAGGAATTACATTGGGGTTATTGATCGTCTGCGGGTCGGTGAAATAGACCTCCCACCATTTTGCGGAAGAAACAGGAATTGGCGTTTCGGTGATGGGGATGATAAACGCGGGTGTCTCACTTGGAGGCGGGAGGATGATGGGCGTATCGGTAACAGGGACAATGAAAGGCAGCGGTGTTTCGCTTGGAAGAACGGGAAGCGGCAAGGGTGCCTGGGTTACATCCGCTGGCAGGCAGGAGGCGACAACGAAAGCAAAGATGAGCGGGAGGATGAGTTTTTTCATATCCCTATTTTGCCCGACTTGGAACAAAAGCGGGAGGGCGAAAGTAAGGGCGGGGTTACCCCGCCCTACGAAATGGACTTTTATTCCAGCGCCGTAAAATCCTGCGGATTGCCCAAGGGCAAAACAGTCATGCCATCCGCGATGCGTTTGACCAGACCGCCAAGCACGGCGCCAGTACCAACTTCGACAAAGGTGCTGATTCCGCTAGAGACGAGGTACTGCACCGACTCCGTCCAGCGGACACGGGACTGCATCTGCGCGATGATGTCGGCGCGGGCGGCTGCTTCGTCCGCAAGCGGCTGGGCGTGGGCGTTGCCGACGACTGGCAGCCTTAACGCGGAAAAATTCGCGGCAGATACTGCCTCGTTCCACTCATTTTGAATCGAAGCCATCAACTTCGAGTGCGCGGCAATCGAAACCGCCAAAGGCAGGGCGCGTTTTGCTCCCGCCGATTTTGCCGCTGCCATGGCGCGTTCAACTGCCGGCTTTGAGCCTGAGATCACCACTTGACCGGGACAGTTGTCGTTGGCGACCTGCACAGGCTCATCGGGCATACTGGCTTCGGTACAAACTTTGTCCAGCGCGGGTATTTCCAAGTTGAGGATGGCAGCCATGCCACCAGGGGCAAGTTCACCCGCGCGTTTCATCAACTCCGCGCGCCTGCGGACGAGGCGCAAGCCGTCTGCGAAGGAAAAGGCTCCAGCGGCGGCGAGAGCAGACAACTCTCCGAGGGAATGTCCAGCCAGCGCGGCGGGATCAGCTTCGGGGTAGAGAGTCGAAAAAACTCGATGGACGGCAAGCGAGTGAACGAACAGGGCAGGCTGGGTGTTGAGCGTGTCGTTGAGTTCCCCGGCGGGGCCGTCAACCATCAGTTTGAAAAGGTCAAAACCGAGAATCGAATTTGCTTCATCAAAAGTCTGTTTTGCAACTGGAAATTGCGCGGCAAGATCTTTTCCCATGCCAACTGCCTGGGAGCCTTGTCCGGGGAAGATAAAAGCCGTAGTTTGTAAATTAAGTTTCATGACGTCTCCTTGTAAACCTCCCTTTAAAACACAAATGGGGCGCGATAGTCACGGCCCATTTGGGAATTTCAGAAAGACGTGAAACCGTCTTTGGAACAGTTGGAAATCGTTCCCTACTCGGTAGTCTTCTTTTCCTTCTTGACCTGGATAACTTCACGCCCGTTGTAGAAACCGCATTTCGGGCAGACGGTATGCGGCAGGCGCATGGAACCGCAATTGGAACAGGCAACGGTGTTCACCGCTATCAACGCATCCTGTGAACGACGGCGGTCGCGGCGTCCCTTGGAATGTTTGCGCTTTGGATGTGGGGTCATGAGTACTTTCTCCTTTTACATACATCAGACGGGCCGCGTACGCCCGTCTGTCTGATTACGAACTTTAAGCGGGCGGATTATATCGGCAGGACGCCGAAGCGTCAAGGAAAAACCCGAATGTACTCATGGCTTTTCAAAGTCGGGGGAAAAGGAGCCAGGGTTACAGAGGGGGGTAAAACGCAGTAGAATAAAAAGGACATCCTTCAATGAGCAACTCATAAAAGAAAACGAATTTATGAAACAAAATAAACTCCTGTTCCAAGCAGGGTTGGTATTCTTATTCTTATTCCTTCCTGCGTCGTTATTATATTATGGCAACCCGCTGGATCATATGCCCGGTCGCGATAATGGGGTTTTTCTCTACGGCGGGCAACAGTTGCTGGCTGGGAAAACCCCATACCTCGACTTTTGGGACCACAAAGGTCCTCTGATCTATTTCATCAATGCGCTCGGACTGCTGATTGGGAAAGGCTTGCGGTGGGGTGTATGGGGCATTGAGTTCATTTTTCTTTTCTTCGCGGCTATGGGAATATATCAAACAGCAAAGATCCATTGGGGAAAGTCTACCGGCATCGTTGCTGTCATGTATTGGGCTTATGTTCTGGGACAGGTGGGGCATTATGAATATTTCCACGATACAAATTATACCGAGGCATATAGTCTTTTATTCAGCGTCATATCGGTATATTTTTGGTCACTGGCTTCATCATCCGGGCGCTATAGGTGGTGCTATTTTGCAATGGGAATTTCGATGGGGTTTAGTTTGCTGCTTCGACCAAACAATATAGGAATTCAAGCAAGCCTGATCCTGGTTGACCTGTTGATTGCAATAACGAAAAGAAACTTCAGCAGCTTTGTCAAAAAGGTGACATTTTTTATCCTGGGTGCATCAACTGTGCTGGCAACTTTTGCGGCATGGTTTCTTTCACGCGGAGCATTATCCGCCATGCTGAACGCCGTTTTCAATTACAACATATACTATGCCCAAAAAAATCAGGTCAAAGGTTTCGCGACCAGTTACACAGAGCTGGCAATTGGGAGTTTAAGCAAATTAGGCTGGTTTCCATTTTTGGGTTACTGTGTCCTTTTGCTTCTTTGGGTCTATCAGCAATCAAGGCGAAAACCTTTTACCATTGACCATAAAAACGCCTTCATTCTGGCAATCCTAATCGACTTACCACTCGAGACCATCCTCTCCTCCATTTCGGGGCGTGTCTTTTTCCATTACTTGATGATCTGGACTCCGGGCCTTGCTTTTCTAATAGGCGCGCTTGCAAATGGAATATTTATTCATTCCGAAAGGGTGTTGCATCTGTTTCAACCCAACCACTCAAACCGCCAGAAAACTGAAGTGGGACCAAACCTATCAAATGGACTTCTTATAATTGCCCTAGTCTACTTATTCGCATCCAATTTTTCTGTACTACAGGGCTATATTCAACTCGGAAATAGCCTCTTTTTTCAGAGGAACAAATTACCCGAAGCAAAGACTGCAGTTATAAAATATGTGGAAGATGCGACCCACCCCGGTGACGCCGTACTGGTTTGGGGAAACGATGTATGGATAAACTTTATGACTGACCGTGTCGCCCCCACACAATATTCATATCAATTTCCCTTGTTCATGCCCGGATATACAAACCAAGACCTTGTTCTGAGTTTTCTCAACGACCTGCAGACTACACCACCTGTCCTCATTGTGGAAACTCGAACCGATACCGCTGAAATGCTTCCGCTTAATTCCAAACTGAGGGAAATCGCCCGCCATGCGCAAGTAGGAACTCCGGAGGGGATGCAGCAGGTATTCGAATATGTCAACGATAATTACTGCATTGTCAAAGAATTCCACGACACCCTTATTTATCGGATCAAAGAAGACTCGGACTGCAAGTAAAAAGCAAGTTGCACACCCGGTTATAATAACAACTCAAACGACCTTCTTATGAGTAACTGCCATGCCCAATAATGATGACGTAACCCCAATCCGCCAGCAATATCTGGATATCAAACGGGATTATCCCGACACCATCGTCTTTTTTCGCCTCGGTGATTTCTACGAAACCTTCGACGAGGACGCCGAAATCACCGCCCGCGAACTGGATATCGTCCTGACCTCGCGCCCCATTGGTGGCGGAGCGCGCGCGCCGCTGGCAGGTATTCCCTACCATGCGGTGGAAAATTATCTGGCACGGTTGATCGAGAAGGGTTATCACGTCGCTATTTGCGAACAGGTCGGTGAGCAACCCACCAAGGGGATTTTCCCGCGCAAGGTAGTGAGAGTAGTGACACCTGGAACTGTGACCGAACCGGGGCTTCTGCCGGGTGACGCCAACAATTACCTTGCTTCTGTCATTTTAGACACCTCGTCGAAAGCTGCTTCTGTTTCCTATACCGATGTGACAACGGGAGAGTTTGCCGTCACCGAACTTCCGCTTGAAGCCTTGCGCGCCGAATTAACGCGCCTCCATCCGGCGGAGATCTTATACCCCGATAACCAATCCCTGCCCGACGGAATCACAGGCCACATGACGACCCTACCCGCATGGAAGTTCGAACCCGGCAAGTGTAACGAGACCCTCCTGTCGCACTTCAAATCTTCCACGTTGGTTGGCTTCGGATTGAAGGAACACAGTCTGTCCGTGAGGGCTGCGGGAGCAATTGCGCAATACCTCAAAGAGACTCAGCCTGATGCATTGAACCTGCTCAATTCGCTCCACTCGTACAGTTTGAATGAATTCATGACTCTGGACGCGTCCACCCGGCGCAATCTCGAACTGGACGAAACCCTGCGGGGCGAGCGCAAAGGTTCTCTCTTGGGCACGTTGGATTTTGCCATCACGCCGATGGGCAAGCGCCTCATCCACCAGTGGGTCAGTCAGCCGTTGCTGCAAGTTGACAAGATCAGGCAAAGGCAGGACGGCGTGGGATATTTCGTCAGCAACGGCATGAGCCGCGCCGAACTGCGCGAATCCTTGAAACCTCTTGCAGACCTGGAGCGCCTAGTCAACCGCGTCATTGCTGGACAGGCACAGCCGCGCGACTTGGTCGCCATGCGGAGCACGTTGGGACAGTTACCGAAAGTGAAGGAAGTCGTCAGCGGCCAGTCGTCAGTGGTCAATAATCAGTGGTCGGTTTGTGAAGAGCAATATTCGATTCTGCAAAATGCGCTGGACGATGATCCGCCTGCGACATTACAAAACACGGGTGTCATCCGCGCAGGATTTTCAACTGAACTGGATGGTGTAATCGAAGCATCCAAACACGCTCGGGATTGGATTGCCAACCTCGAAAGCGTCGAGCGGGAAAGGACAGGCATCAAGACTCTCAAGGTCGGCTACAACAAGGTCTTCGGTTATTACATAGAAATTTCTCGCGGCGCGGCGGAGAGGGCCCCCGAAAATTACATCCGCAAGCAGACGTTGGTCAATGCGGAGCGTTTCATCACGCCGGAAATGAAGGAATACGAAACGCTGGTTCTGAACGCAGAAGAGCGCATCAAGGAAATCGAGACACGCCTATTTCGAGAGGTCTGTGCGGAACTGGCAAAAGCTGCGCCGAGACTTCTTGCCACTGCGCGTGCCGTCGCTGAACTCGATGTGTTATCCGCTTTGGGCGAGGCAGCGGCTCTGGGGGGCTACATCAGGCCTGAGGTTCATGAAGGCACAGAACTGGAAATCCACGAGGGGCGGCATCCTGTTGTCGAGCAATTACTCAAGTCGGACAGATATGTACCCAATGATGTCATCTTCGAGAAAGGCGAAGTGGTGCGCATCATTACGGGACCGAATATGTCGGGCAAGTCAACATATTTGCGACAGGCAGCATTGATCGTACTAATGGCACAAATGGGATCGTTCGTGCCCGCAGCATCGGCGAAAATTGGTTTGGTGGATCGTATCTTCACCCGCATTGGGGCACAGGATGAAATTCATGCAGGGCAATCCACCTTCATGGTGGAGATGGTGGAAGCCGCTAATATCTTGCACCATGCCACTTCACGTTCGCTGCTAATCCTGGACGAGATCGGGCGCGGCACGTCCACTTACGACGGGCTTTCGATTGCGTGGGGAATCATCGAGTACATCCACAACCATCCACAACTGCGAGCAAAAACCTTGTTTGCAACACACTATCATGAATTGACCCAACTGGCTGATTTGT
Organism: Anaerolineales bacterium; assembly: GCA_030834895.1. Lineage (GTDB taxonomy): Bacteria > Chloroflexota > Anaerolineae > Anaerolineales > Villigracilaceae > Villigracilis. The sequence continues at coordinate 334,285 of JAUQXA010000024.1, read as the reverse complement.
TACCGGGTATCCGCAACTACAACGTGGCTGTCAGCGAAGCGGATGGCAAGGTGGTCTTCCTGCATAAAATCATTGCAGGCGGAGCAGACCGTTCTTACGGAATCCACGTGGCACAGTTGGCTGGCCTGCCCGCGCCTGTTGTCCAGCGCGCAAATGAGATCATGGCAGAACTCGAAAAGACATCGGGACACGCGGTCAAAATCAACCCACACGCAGCACAACAAATCGCGCTTTTCCCTGAAACTAGTCCGCTACTGGATGAATTGAAAGAACTCGATGTGAACGCGCTCTCCCCAATCGAGGCTTTAAACAGGTTGTTTGAGTGGCAAAAGAAGTATACAAAATAGTTGAAGAATATGCCTACAAAACCAAGACTTAATGAAGATGAAGCCGGGATATTGATCCTGCTTGCCGCCATTCTTTTCGGCTCGTGGTTCAGGCTCATGCCTGCCTGGCTGGCAGGATTCCCTGTCAACGATGGCGGGATGTTTTACACAATGATTTTGGACTTGCAGACAAATCATTATGCGCCGCCCCTGTTCACCACATACAATAACGCGTCCATTCCCTTCGCCTATCCACCGCTTGGATTCTACATTGGGGCAGGGATAAGCGACTTATTCAATATCGCGCCGCTTGCAATCATCCGCTGGCTACCGGGAATCATCAACACGCTCTGTATCCCGGCTTTTTACCTTCTCGCAAAAGAAATTTTGAACAATAAATTCCACAGTTCCATCGCCGCGCTGATCTTTGCAATGACTCCACGCCTGACTTCCTGGCTTTCGATGGGCGGTGGGTTGACTCGCAGTCTGGGAACGCTTTTCTTGATATTTACAATTCTCTTTTCTTATAAGTTGTTGGCAAAAAACGAAAAACGGGCCATTTGGGGAACGATATTTTTTGGAAGTATGACTGTGCTAAGCCATACTGAGTCAACCGTGTTTGCGATTGGGTTGCCGATTTACATCTGGCTTGTAAAATCGCGCTCATTTAAAGGTATTCTTCACGGCGGGTTGGTTGCGTTTGGAGTTTTATTGCTCGCCGGACCGTGGTATGGATTAATCATTTACAGGCATGGATTTGAAACTCTACTCTCCGCGCTCCAGACTGGCGGACAAAATGTATGGTCTATTATCAAGCTGATAAACATTGATCTCCTCACCGAGGAGCCTTACCTTGACCTGCTCGGGGTCTTTGGAGTTTTAGGCATAATCGCACTGGTCGTCAAAAAACAATATTTTCTTCCAGGAATGTTTGTGGCGATTTATTTTCTCCAACCGCGCAGCGCAGCCACAATTGGCAACATCCCAGCTTCCATGGCGGCTGGGATGTTTGTGACCGGAGTATTATTGCCTGCGATTCGACAACTTAATGAAGCAGCCCCGAGACGCGGCATCCGGGTTCTTTTGGCAATCCTGATACCATATTTTTTCTTCAATTCCACCTATCAGGGATATATGCTTTCGAAACATCATGTCACGCAAGAAGAGCAAGTCGCCATGCAATGGGTAAAGGATCATACACCCAATGATAGTCACTTCCTGGTATTAACAGGCGAACCAGACGGCATGTGTGATTCCAGCACAGAATGGTTCCCTGCGCTGACAAAAAGAACCAGCCTGTCCACCGTACAGGGGCGGGAATGGCTGCTTGGAAATAAATTTTTGGAATTTTACTGGCATAAGGCAGACATTCAAGGTTGTATTGACGAAGGTATGGAGTGTCTAGAGCAGAAATCCAGTTATTTTGGGACAGGTTTCGACTATATTTATGTTTCCATCCAGACCCCCACGATGAACTGCGATTACGTAGATCAATCCATCCGAAAAACGCGTGGATTGGTCACAGCCTTGGAAAACACAACCGAATATTCGGTTGTGTATCGCTCAGAGCAGGCTGTCCTTCTCAAAAGGAAATGAATGTCCCAAACAATTTCACAAAGCAATCGAAGGGGCGTTGAATTTTTTTCAACTCCGATGGTTCCCATCCTCCAACTTTTTACCAACTAATGTAATCCGGATGCAAACTATATTTAACCTTTATCAAGATAAAATATGGACAAATATCTCACCGTTCACCTTTCGCCTCGGCAATTCAAGAAAGAACCTCCCAGGTTTACACACATTTCAACATAAAGGCAATTTGGACGACAACAAGAGAAACGAACAATGACAAACAAAAATGAATTTATTGAATTGAGCATTGTTTTGCCCTGTTTAAATGAAGCTCGGACTGTTGGCATTTGTGTAGAAAAAGCATGTCAGTTTCTAAAGGAACATAAAATTAACGGGGAAGTCATCGTGGCAGACAACGGCAGCACAGATTCCTCAGTGGAAATCGCAGAAAAGAAAGGTGCGACTATCGCTCACGTGGAACAAAAGGGGTATGGAATGGCACTAAGGGGAGGGTTTGCGGCCGCCCGTGGAAAATATATTATCATGGCGGATGCGGACGACAGTTATGATCTCGTAAATTTAATGCCCTTTGTCGAAAAACTCCGTGAAGGTTACGACCTTGTAATGGGCAACCGTTTCAAAGGCGGCATCAAAAAAGGTGCCATGCCGTGGCATCATCGCTACATCGGCAACCCTATTCTTTCCTTCCTTGGGAAGGTTTTTTTCAAAACACCTGCAAATGATTTTCATTGCGGCTTGCGTGGCTTTACAAGGGAAGCCATTGAAAAGATGGACCTGCAAACCACAGGGATGGAGTTGGCAAGTGAAATTGTGATCAAGTCCTCCCTCCTTGAGATGAAGGTCTGTGAGGTGCCAACAACGCTGTCGCCAGACGGTAGAGATAGGCCGCCCCATCTACGAAGTTTCCGAGATGGCTGGAGACATTTGAGGTTTCTGTTAATATACAGCCCTACATGGCTTTTTTTCTACCCTGGTCTCGCCTTGTTCGTACTGGGAAGCCTTGTCAGCCTGGCGCTGTTTTTCGGACCAGTGGACATTGGGTTTCGATACATTGACTTCCATACTTTTATCGCCACGGGCGCCCTGGTATTTTTGGGCATCAACATGATCTCATTTGCAACCATCACACGTGTGTTTGCGTTTCAGAGCGGGCTTATGCCTGTTGCGCCAAAATTCTTCCACCTGTTTAAATATATCAATCTTGAAAAGGGGCTGCTGGCAGGGTTTTCAATTTTTCTGCTGGGACTTATACTGATGATAAGAGCGCTCTTCCTTTCCCCAAATTTCGAGCAAATTGGATTCAGCGCAAGCGTCCGACTGGTATTTGGTGGTTCGCTGGCATTGGTCAGCGGCGCACAAGTGATCTTCACTAGTTTTGTATTGAGCATGCTGGGAATGAAGGCAATTGGAAGCTCTGAATAGGATTCCCAAACAGGAGGCATTATGCTAAATCAAGAATTATTCATCGAATTTTTACGCGTGTATGCCTTCCAGCCGGCAACTGCGTTTTGGCGCGCGGTGGAAGTTGATGTTCTGCGGAAGTTTATTCCAACATCAGGTGTCTGCCTTGACCTAGGATGCGGGGATGGGAAATTGACATCCATTTTGTTCGGGAATATCACCGCTACAGGATTGACAATTGTCGGAATAGACGGCGATGAAAACGAAACGCAAAGAGCGGCGCAATTCCATTTTTACGCGCGGATACACACTTGTCTTGCGTCAAATATTCCAGAAGACGCAGAGAGTTTCGATTGCGTCATATCCAATTCGGTTTTGGAACACATCAAGGATATTGAAGCGGTCATTGCTGAAGTAGCGCGCTTGCTCAAAGCGGGGGGAACCTTCATTTTTACTGTGCCGTCCCCAGGCTTTCATCAGTGTTTATATGGCCCGTTTAATTCGAGAGCTTCGCGCGAAACCTATTTGCAAGAAATGGACAGACGATTGGCGCACCTTTATTATTGGAGCGCAGGAGAGTGGAAACAGACATTGGCACAACACGGACTGATCATCGAGCATCAAGTTGAATACTTTAATCTTCACGAAGCCCAGCGATGGGAAAGTATTTCAAGATTTACCGCAGGCATTCTCTACGCAATGGGTGGAAACAAAAATGCTCCTATTGAAATTCAGAGGAAGATGGGATTACGACAAGCGCAGAATACTTTCGCTTTACCGGTTTGGGCAGCGCAGCTCTTGGCGAAACTGTTCTCCGCAAACATAAAAGAACAAACACAAAAACAAAACGCCTGTTTGTTGATCTCTGCGCGCAAAGAAACAAGAAATCGATAGGAGGCAATTATGCACGCGAACAGAAAAATCAATGTTGCAGTTATTGGGCTTGGCTGGGTTGCGACCAACCGCCATATCCAAGTTATTCTGCGCAATCCGCGCTTGCATCTCTACGGTATAGTTGACAAACGCCCAGAGCGAATTAAATCTGCGACAGAGAAATATCCATGGATAAGAACTTCAGTTTCACAGGAAGGGGAAATGCCTTGGGGGAAAGATGTTCAGGCAGTAGTTATCGCTACTGACCCACTCAATCATTACACATTGGCGAAGAAAATGCTCATGGCCGGAAAACATGTTTTGATGGAGAAACCGCTCACCATGTCAGTTGAGGAAAGCCGTGATTTGCAGGAAATATCCTCCCGCACCGGGATGCTTTGCTGCGTCGTTCATAATTTTCAGTTTGCGCGCTCAACGTTACGATTAAAGCAAATGATTCTGGAAGGCAATCTCGGTGAAATACAAAGCATTGAAGCAATACAATTGTCCAATCCGCGCCGTCGCCTGCCAACATGGTATGAACAATTACCATTTGGATTGTTTTACGACGAATCACCCCACATGTTTTATATGCTGGAATCTCTAGCAGGGCGGGAAATCCAACATATTGCGTCAACCGTCATCCACAAGGATGGACAAAATACACCCCTTAGCGTGAGTGGTCATTATTCAGCGGGAGATATTCCTGTTCGGTTGAGCATGAACTTCAATGCGTCATTAAGCGAGTGGCATATTGCAGTAATGGGATCAAAAGGCATCGGCATCGTTGACGTATTCCGCGATATTCTGGTCACCATGCCAAACGACGGACTTCACCGGGCCAGGGAAATTCTCACTAGCAGCGGATCGCTCGTTTTCACGCATCTATGGGGATTTTTTAAATCAGGGATTCTGCTTGCACGCGGTAGGCTATTTTACGGTTCGGATATGGTTTGGGAAAGATTCACAGATGGATTGGAAATGAAACACCATCCCATTGAAATCTCCGTTGTACGCGGTTTGCGAATCGTGGAACTACAACACGAAATCATGAACAAAAGTATGATCTTCAAGCTTGCTGCCGATGAAAATTCTGGCAATTAGCAATTATTACCCCGAACATGCCGGCGGCATTGAATTTGTTGCATTCAATCTTATTGAGCGATGGAGGCGGCGTCATCAAGTCGTGTGGATGGCTTGTGACGTAAAAGATCGTCCCCATGTTCGCAATTCCCATGATATGCCGCTGCCCGCAATTAACTTCACAGAGAAGCATTTGGGATTCCCCTATCCCATTCCAAGTGGAATGTCAGCGTTTCAAATCTTCAGGGAAGTCAAACAATGCGATGTGGTACATATTCACGATTGTTTATATGCTGCTAGTTTGATTGCATTCATAGCATCACGCTTGTACAACAAACCCCTGTTGGTCACACAACATGTCGGGTTGGTACCTTACGCCGAAACATATAAAAATATCCTGCAACAATTGGCATATTACACGCTTGGCAGGCTCGTTTTGGAACATGCAGAGAGGGTTGTCTTCATCAGTGAACGGGTCAAAAATTGGTTCGAGGCACGAATGCGTTTTCGGCATTCGCCCTTGTTGCTTCAAAACGGTGTTGACCATGAATTGTTTTATCCACCCGTGGGCACGGAACGAAATGTGGTCCGCGAGCATTTGGGATACAAAAACGACGATAGCATCCTGTTGTTCATCGGAAGATTTACACAAAAAAAGGGCGTGAATCTTATTAAAGAGATTGCGTCAGTGCGCCCCGCATACTGCTGGTTGATGATCGGGAGCGGGGAAATTGACCCTGCAAAATGGCATCTTTCAAGTTTGAAGGTCATTTCTCCACAGCCCCAGCATGACCTGCGACAATACTACATTGCCGCCGACCTATTTTTCCTGCCCTCAGTAGGGGAAGGTTTTCCTCTTGCAATACAGGAAGCGCTTTCTTGCGGGCTCCCCGCCGCTGTCTCACAGGAGATTGCCGCATATTATCCCGACGCACCGTTGTTCCAACTGAATATTTCCAAGTCTTCCGCGCTCTTGGACACATTGGATGCTTTGCTTCAAAAAAAGAAGCAGCTCGATATCACAAAAAACAAAGCCGTAAAATATGCTCAAAGATGGAACTGGAATTCTGTTTCAAAAGAATACGAAAATGTGTTCATGCTCATGGGAGTCCGCAGCCAATAGAATAACAAATACAAAAACTGCTTTCACATAGTGAACTGCTTACATACCCTCCCCCTACGCCCTATATCATTAACAACAAATGATTTTCCATTTGACCATTAAAGAAACATAATGCAAAAAACTATCAGGAAACCAAACATTGGAAAACTCCTCTTGCTGGCGTGGTCCGCTCTCTGCATAGGCGTCTTTATTTATTTCCCGGGTGGAACAAGCCATATCTACTCATCCAGCTTGACAAATTTGCCGCTCCTTGTCGAACAGATACAGAGGCTTGACTTTATTCTCTACGCCAAAGACCTAATCCTTTCTCTTCTAGGGATGCTCAGCTTTTTTATATCCTGCACCTCTTTAGGCGCATTTATTCTTAAGCTGTTCGACTTCGATAACACTTTCAAAGCGTCCACGATTATTGGCAAACTTGCATCCCTCGGCACAAAATTCCTGATGGGACATGGGGTGTTCTCGCTGATTTTCATGACACTTGGCGAACTGCACAGGTTAATCCCGGCTTATGTTGTTCCAATTTTGGCAGTCGGCACTCTGCTAGGTTTTACCCACCTTGTGAATTTTGTTATAAGTTTGCATGGGGACATTAGCATAAAAAAATCATTCGACTCGACAACAAGCATAAACAGGATAATTTATGTTCTCGCGATGGCTATACTGGGACTTGGTCTCCTGTCAACAGCCGCGCGGATAAGTTACGATTCCACCACAATTTATTTTTCAGACGCCAAAATAACAGCACTGACAGGGCGCATCCAATATTTCACAGATGACACCTTTGTTGCAAGCGTTTTTCACACTGCTGTGGAATACACAGTCATGATTCAATTGTTTGGCGATCAGTCTGCACGTATGTTCTCCTGGCTCTCTGGAGTCATAATCATTGTTTTCGGTCTTGCGATTGGGGAGAAAGTTGGTCTTTCAAGGAAATCCAGGATCGTTTTATTTGCCATGATGATGACCTCCACTGCTTTTATCGATCTCTTGGGGGACGGAAAGGTTGACCTCATCAGCACCGCGCCGGCCATCGCAGCCATTTATTGGATGGTTGTTCAAAGCCAGAACACAATCTCCCAGAAAACCTGGTTTTTGCTTACAGGTTTTCTAGTGGGATTGTCGATTGTTGCGCGTCCATTCAACGCCTTTTTGCTGATAATTTTCACTCTCCTGTTTTATCTTCGCCAGACAACTTTACGAAATGGGTCTGTCTTTTCGCGCTTTAAATTTTTTATCAATTCGCTTTTTTGGATCGGCGCGGGAGCAATTGGATTGGGGATTTATCATCTTTTTGCAAATTGGATGATTCTTGGAAATGCGCTGGGATTTTTATCAAGCATCTCGAAAATAAACCAAGCAAACGGCCCTTGGGATGCTGACCCGAATCAACTCCTTGCACTTCGGCTGCTTTATCCCATTGTTACAACATTTCGAAATACTCCCCAAAGTCTTGGAAATATATCGCCGATGGTCATCGCCTTCCTGCCAGCTCTTTTTATACCAAACATACGAAAGAGCCTCAAAATTTCGAGCGAGTTGGGCGGGCTATCGGTTATTTCAGCAGTTACGCTATTGATTTGGATATTCTCGGTGTTCACAGTGGTGGAAATCCGCTACGTGATGTTTTTATGGATAATATTGTTCATGCCTGTGGCGAAAATTATCTCGAACATTCTCGAGGACGAAGATACTGTGTTCAAAACTATTGGGGCTGGAACGGTGTTTGTGCTGCTTGCGTTCATCATATTTCGAATGGTGTTTATGAGTCTAAGTACATATTCCCCATTGGATCGCCAGGGAAACCCTCAATGTTATGATTTTTTTCTCTGTAATTACCTCAGGTCAATCAATGATGAAGCATCTTCCGGAGACCGGATTCTTACTTTGAGCGCTTATCGCTATTATCTTCGAACTGACTTATTTGCCTGTTCCACCACCCATGAGGAATACGATATTCTCCAAGAATTATCTTACAAAAACCCGGAAGATTTTTGGGTCGAAGTCTATCGTCAGGGTTATCAATATATTGCCTATGAAAACGACTACACAACCCGACATCTTGAATTTGGATTCATACCAGACCTTCAAAATACGCCGGATTGGATTTCGTTAGAACGGATTGATAAATCCCCTACGGATTTGGTAACCGCATTCAAAGTTAACATAGTCGGCGATGCGCCTGTTGCCCGTGAAAAATATTGTATTAAAAATAACGGGGTTTGGCTGGTACAGAAGATTGATAATACCAAATAAAAAAATCTCCAACTGTATTTAAAACGAAGAGGGCATGTACATGCCCTCTTCGTTTTAACCTATAGTCCCTTGCTTTACTCAAAGATGCAAAGACAAGGGTTCATTCTAAAATCTATTTACAGTTCCTTCACAGGAGACTTGGAGCGGCCAATGGCCCAAATGGTGGCGGCAAGCAAGGCAACTGCCACAATGACAACAACAATATTAACCGAACCGTCAGCCTGTACCATCGGGTATTTAACAATGATTGGCGCGGCCAGCAGGGAGACCAGGTTTGCAACCTTGATCATCGGATTGAGCGCGGGGCCAGCGGTGTCCTTCATCGGGTCGCCGACAGTGTCGCCCACCACGCCAGCCTTATGGCGTTCGGAACCTTTACCGGTGTTGTTCTTCAGGTCGCGGGGTTCGTCTTCGATGGATTTCTTGGCATTGTCCCATGCGCCGCCGGCATTGGACAGGAAGACTGCCAACAATTGACCGGAGAGAATGATACCCGCAAGGAAACCGCCCAACGCTTCCACTTGCAACACCAGACCCACAACCAGCGGCATCAATACTGCAATCGTCGCCAGCGGAATGAGTTCCTTCTGCGCCGAAGCGGTGGAAATGCCTACAACCTGGGCATAATCCGGGGTCTTGGTACCTTCCATAATACCCGGAATCTTGAACTGGCGGCGGACTTCTTCAACGATCTGTCCAGCAGCGCGACTCACGGCGCGGATGGACAGCGACGAGAACAGCCAAGGCAGTGCCCCACCAAGGAGCAAACCAACGAACACGCGAGTATCTGAAACGCGGATGGAGTTCATCACTTCGGTCAATCCCAATTGGGCTTGTACGCGACCAACGTCAGTAATGTATGAGGCAAACAGGGAAACAGCCGCAATTACCGCTGAGGCAATGGCCACACCCTTGGTGATGGCTTTGGTGGTGTTACCAACCGCATCCAGGTCGGCCATGATCTGGCGGGCCTTCAAGGTGTTTTCGTCTTCCATATCGTGCCATGCCATTTCGCCAATACCGTTCGCATTGTCAGAGATGGGACCGTAGGAGTCCATGGCGACGTTGTTGCCGGTGTGGCTGAGCATGCCGATGCCGATCATCGCGATGGCGTAAAGCACGTACTGGGCGCCGTCACCGTTATAGAGCAGGATACCGGCGATAAAACTAACTGCAATCACCAACAACGCCCAAACACTCGATTCCATGCCCACGGAGAGACCGGAAAGAATGGTGGTGGCGGGACCCGTCTTTGTGGAGGCAACAATTTCCTTGACAGGAGACTTCTTGGTGGAGGTGAAGTATGAGGTGAGTGGATTGAAAGCCACCGCCAAACCCACACCAATCGCCGTCAGAGCCGCGAGACGCCAATCGTTGGCGTACAGCCAGGCCAAGAAGATTGAGATTGTGACGGTGAAAATGCTCGATACTTCATAGGAGCGGAACATCGCCTCTTCGGCGTCATGCGCGCGGCCCAGCAAGGGCAGGTTGACCTTTTCCCAGATCGGCACGGTGAACGTTCCGATGATGGAGGAAATCACGCCCACGGCGCGGATAATGAGGGGATACACAATCCACTTCAGGTCGCCGGTGATGGCAACCAGGGAGAGTCCGAGGATCAAGCCTGAAACGATCGTGACTTCATAGGACTCGAAAATGTCAGCAGCCATACCAGCGCAGTCACCCACGTTGTCGCCCACCAGGTCGGCGATGACGGCGGCGTTGCGGGGATCATCTTCGGGAATGTCCTTCTCGACTTTACCGACGAGGTCGGCGCCCACGTCCGCGGCTTTGGTGTAGATACCGCCGCCCACGCGCATGAAGAGCGCGAGAAGGGTCCCGCCGAAGCCAAAGCCAAGCAGGGCATCGGGAGCGGCTTTACCGAAGACGATGAAGATCAACGTACCGCCAAGCAGACCGAGGCCATCGGTCAGCATTCCCGTATAAGTGCCCGCATAATAGGCAATGGAAAGGGATTCGTTCAAACTACGGCGGGAAGCGGAAGCAACGCGCACATTGGCCTGCACCGCCATGCGCATGCCCCACTGACCGACGATTAATGAAAAGGACGCACCCATGATAAACGCAATGGTGCGTCCTACGGCAATAATAAGTGTGATGCCCTGTTCGCCAAAAGCTTTGAACTCTTCGCGGGCTTCCAGGCTCGGCGGGACAACGTAAACGCTCAGGAACATAACCACCGTCAAAACACCAATCAACGGCAGGATGGTCTTAAGCTGTTGTCCCAGGTAGGAATCAGCGCCGACGCGGATGGCGTTCCAAATCTCCTGCATTTTATCTGTGCCCTTGTCCTTTTTGAGCACCGTACTGCGCAGCCACCAGGCATACATTAGGCTGATAAATGCAGCAACCAAAACCAACACAATGGCAATCTGTTCAAAGCTATTCAAGCCATGACGACTGCCCAACCAAAGGATATCCATACAACCTCCGAAACAAATTTAGAATTTTTATCACTCAAGCCAATTACACTGTTGGAGTGAAAAAGACGCGACATTAAAAAAACCTGAGGGAGTATACACAACAAAAAGACAAGCGTCAACAGCAATTCCCCAAAACGCATAAATCATACCTTGATGTGCCACCTCAAAAATCTTTTCGTGTAAGGGTACTGTTTGTTTCAACGGGACATTTCAAGCAGTGCCCCACATGCACTTCACTCGGCAAATGGTGAACGCCCAAAGAAGTCTCTAAAAACAGGATGACTTTTGCCGCAGTGGGAACTCTGAATTTTCCTCAATTTCAGGCGTCCAAATCAATATGACATTAATCACAAATTAATGTGACACCCAACACTATTGTACAAACCATCACAAGATTATGATGGAAATGTAAATATGCGTTTATGCGAATATAGGTAAAACAAAATGATTACACCCACCCTCCAACAGGAAATCACTCAACTTGAAGCCAACTTCTGCGCGGCGCTTTCAGACCCAAATCGTCTGTTGATTCTCTATGCCCTCAATGAGAATCCGCTCAACGTCACGGAGTTGACCAATGAACTGGGGTTGAGTCAGCCCACCATGTCGCGGCACCTCAAGGTGTTGCGCGAGCGCGGACTTGTGCAGGCGGTCCGTACCGGTACAGTGGTTACCTACAATCTATCAGACCCACGGTTAATCCAGGCGCTCGATCTTTTGCGAAACGTCATGCGCGAACGGCTTACCCATCAAGCGAACCTGATCAACGAAATCCCATAGGAGAATGTATGACGAAGAAACGCTTTCCGCTCTGGACGATCGGACTGGTCGGTATCCTTTTGCTGATTCTCGTCCCCGTCCTTTACTTCCTGCCTCGTGCCCAAACCAGGAATGATCCTACGGCATATATCCCAGAAAAGCCCGTACACGTGGACCACAAGGATATTGTCAAAGGCGACTTCAAGACAGGACAGGATGTGACCCGCGCTTGTCTCGAGTGTCATCCCGACGCGGCGACGGAATTCATGGCTACCACCCACTGGACTTGGGAATCCAAGCCCTTCGATGTGCCCTGGCGCGATGAACCCGCCACCATCGGCAAGGCAAATCAAATCAACAACTTCTGCATCAGCGCACAGGGAAATCAAAAATCCTGCATGTCCTGCCATGCGGGTTACGGATGGGAAGAGTATCAGTCATACGATTACTCGAAATCCGAAAACGTAGACTGTCTCGCCTGTCACGCCGATGTCGGCGTTTACGCGAAAGGCAGCTATGGGAATCCCGCCGAAGGAATTAACCTGTTGGCGGCCGCAAAGTCTGTCCGCACGCCCACGCGTGACAACTGCGGCAAGTGTCACTTCGACGGCGGCGGCGGAAACGGCGTTAAACACGGCGACCTCGACGAAAGCCTGTACTTCCCCGACAAAAGCCTCGATATCCACATGGGCGGCGAAAACGACATGCAATGCGTGGACTGCCACTGGACAACCAACCACCAGATCCTCGGGCGCATGCTCTCGGATAACTACACCATCGACCCGCAGGAACAGGTTTCCTGCGAGCAATGCCACGTGAACCAGCAACACGAGGACGAGCGCATCAACACCCACCTCTCGGCTGTCGCCTGTCAGACCTGCCACATCCCTGCGCTGGCAATCGAAGACCCCACCAAACTCACTTGGGATTGGTCACAGGCTGGGCAGGAGGGACGCAAGGACGACCACTTCACCTATCTCAAGATCAAGGGTGAGTTCACTTACGACAAGAATTTCGCGCCGACCTATCTCTGGTTCAACGGCAGCAATGAATACCGCTACCTCCTCGGCGACCCGCTCGGCAAGGATGGCATTACCTACATCAACAAGCCCGCTGGAAGCATTGCCGATAAAACAGCAAAGATATTCCCATTCAAGGTTCACATTGCAAAACAACCCTATGACGTAAAGAACAATTACCTGCTCGCTCCCATCACCGCTGGCGAAAACGGCTTCTGGACCACCTTTGACTGGGATAGCGGTTTCAAACTTGCCGAGGAGCGAATGGGTTTGCCCTACAGCGGCGAATACGGTTTCACTGAAACCTACATGTACTGGCCCACGACCCACATGGTTCAGCCTGCCGAAGAAGCCTTGCAATGCGACTCCTGCCACGGTGAAGGCGGACGCATGGATTGGGAAGCCCTCGGTTATCCCGGTGATCCCATCGAGTGGGGTGGGAGAAAATAAACCATGAAACGATACACACTTTTCACCATAGCTGGACTTCTCATCCTCGCCCTCGCCATTGGGATTGGAACCGTCCTCGCCTCGCCCGAGCCTGCTCCTACCCAACAGGCATCTGACTTGCACCCGAACTTTGCCCTGCTTGATACGGACGGCGTGAACGTACTCGAAAGCGGCGGCGCAGTCTCGACCATGCAGACCTGCGGACAATGCCACGACACAAACTTCATCCAAAGCCATGCCTTCCACTCCGACCTCGGTTTGAGCGAATACAAAGAAGGCAAAGACCTCAACTCCAGCAGCGGACTCTTCGGCGAATGGAACCCGCTGACCTATCGCTACCTCTCGCAGAACGGCGACGAACGCCTTGACCTTTCCACCGCTGAATGGCTCATGCTCAACGGCAGCCGCGTCGTCGGCGGCGGACCCGCCACCACGTCACGTGATGGCGCGGCATTGGACAACCTCAAAGATTTGGCAGAGAACCCCGAAACTTCCATCCTCGATAAAGACGGCAACGTCACCGTTTGGGACTGGGACAAGTCTGGCACGATGGAAATGAACTGTTTCCTCTGCCACCTTGAAACGCCCAACACTGCCGCCCGCGAAGAATCCATCAAGGCAGGCGACTTTGGGAATGCCAATACAGCCACCCTGACTGGCTTGAACATCGTCGCCAAAGCAGGCGAGGGTTGGGAATGGAAAGCCGAAGCCTTCAACGAAATCGGCGAAGTCAAGAGCGAAATGCTTGCCATTCAAGACCCGACCAACGAAAACTGCGCGACCTGCCACGGCGAAGTTCACCCAAATGCGGGCGAACCCATCACCCTCAACCAATGCGACCTTGATTACCCACAGACCGCCACCACAGGGCAGGTCGTCAGCGGACAGCGCATCGACCAGTCTGGAGTCAACCTCGCGAACAAGAGCGAACTCGACTATGCCTGGGACATCCATGCCCAGCGTCAGTTGCAATGCACCGATTGTCACTATGCGTTGAACAATCCCTCGCACATCAGTGAAATCCAAAAAAGCAATCCCGAACATCTGGTGTATGACCCGCGCTCCCTGGAAATCGGCGAATACCTGCAACGCCCCGACCATAATTTTGCGCGCGGACAAAGCGCCCAGTTCAACGTGGCGCCCGAATACAAGGCGACCATGCGCCGCTGTGAGAACTGCCACGACGCCAGCAAGAGCCACGCAAACTGGCTGCCTTACATCGACACCCACATGGAAGTCGTCGCCTGCGAAACCTGCCACATCCCGCAGATGTACGCACCCGCCATCCAGACCTATGACTGGACAGTGGTCACGACCAAAAGCAGCGCGTTAACTGAATGTCGCGGCGTGGAAGGCACACCCAACGAAGTCACTTCACTGGTCACTGGCTACCAACCCGTCCTGCTCAACCGCACCAACGTGGACGGCAAAACCCTGCTCGCACCGTACAACCTGATTACCTCCTTCTACTGGGTTTACGGCGACGCCAATGATAACAAACGCCCCGTCCGCCTCATTGACCTCGAAGCCGCCTACCTCGATGGGGATGGCTACGCTGCCGACATCGTCACCGCCTTCGATGCGGACAAGGACGGCAAGGTTAGTGCCGCTGAACTGGTGATCGATTCTCCCGAAAAAGAAGACCTGCTCAAAGGCAAACTTTCGGCGCTTGGACTGAACAACCCGCGTATCGAAGGCTTGGTTCAACCGTACAGCATCAACCACAACGTGGTCAAGGGCGAGAACGCGCTCAACGATTGCAAAGCCTGTCACAACGAAGAGTCCCGCATGACCCAGCCCATCAAACTGGCTGACCATGCGCCCGTCACGCCCGTCTTCGACGCCGCGAACAACGTCAACGGCACGGGCAAACTGGTGACTGGTCAAGACGGCGCGTTGTACTATCAGCCCGTCCCCGCCAACGACAAGATTTACGTCTTTGGCTCCAGCCGCGTCAGTTGGATCGACTGGTTCGGCGCGCTTGCCTTCGCTGGCGCGTTGCTCGGTGTGCTCGGTCACGGGACGCTGAGATATCTTGCGGCGCGCAAACAACCCAAGGGACATGGCAAGACCAAGCGCGTCTACATGTACGAGTCATACCGCCGCTTCTGGCATTGGCTCCAGACCGCATCCATCGTCATCCTGCTCCTGACCGGCTTGATCATCCACCGACCTGACATCTTCGGCGCGTTCTCCTTCCCTGGCATGGTGACGGTTCACAACGTCGTCGCGGTGATCCTCGTGGCCAATGCCGCGCTCTCAATCTTCTACCACCTTGTCACCGACCAACTTCGGCAGTTCATCCCGCACCCCTATGGCTTTTTCGATGATGCCATCGTCCAGGCGAAGTACTACATCTCTGGCATCTTCAAGGGTGAAGGGCATCCCTTCGAGAAGCGGCCCGACAGCCGCATGAACCCGATCCAGAAGGCGACATACTTTGCCATCCTTAACGTGCTTCTGCCCCTGCAGATCATCACAGGCGCGTTGATGTGGGCTGTGCAGAAATGGCCGGACATCGCGGGTGGACTTCCCTTCCTGGCTCCATTCCATTCTCTCGTCGCATGGCTGTTCGGCACCTTCATCCTCGTCCACATCTACATGACCACCACTGGCGCGACTCCGCTCGAAGCCACTCGTGCAATGATTACTGGCTACGAGGAAGTGGAAGAACACGAAGAAAAGGATGAAGGATAAATGATGAAGGATGAATGGAAACCTTCAAACTTTCGAACCTTCAAACCTGCCAACCGTCTTTATCAATAAGGAGCACAAATGACCGCTCAAACGAAAAAATCAATCTTCAAGCGACCCGAACGACCCTACGTGCATCCGTACTTTGGCGGGATGGTGCTGGGAATCGTCCTGTTCCTGGCGCTGCTTTTCACGGGCAACGGTCTCGGTTCGTCGGGAGCCACCGCCCGCATCGACGCAGCCATCGCGGATGCTATCTCCCCCTCCCACGTGGATAACAATTCCTATTTATTGAAAATGGCTGGCGGAGATAAGAACCCCTTCGATGACTGGATTCTGCCCGTCTTCATCGGCGCCCTGCTTGGTGGATTCGCTTCGGGCTGGTTCAATGGACGCCTGAAATTCATGACCACCAAAGGTCCCAATATCTCCAACCGCACCCGTTGGCTGATGGCTTTCCTCGGCGGCGTGCTCTTCCTCTACGGGGCGCGCATGGCTCGCGGCTGCACATCGGGACAGGCGCTCACGGGCGGCACCACGCTCTCCGCTGGATCATGGCTGGTGATGTTCGCCATCTTCGGCGGGGCGTACGGCATGGCTTATTTTGTACGGAAGATGTGGAACTAAAACGTTCTCGTCATTGCGAGCCGTGCTCTTCGGCGAAGCAATCTCTTATTGTGTTGGAGATTGCTTCGGACAAGAACAAGAGCGTCCTCGCAATGACATGTGAAACAGGAGACTCAAATGAACTTTCCAATTTCCACCCTCACAGCCGTCAGCGCCGCCCACCCGTGGACGTATCTCATCTTCGGGCTGATCGGCTTTGCCTTCGGCTTTACCCTTGAAATGTCGGGCTTCGGCGATTCGCGCAAGCTCGCCGCCCAGTTCTACTTCACCGAGTTGACCGTGCTCAAGGTCATGTTCACCGCCATCGTCACCGCGATGGTCTTGACCTTCGGCGCTGTCGGACTTGGCATCCTCGACTTCAGCCAGGTCTGGGTCAACACCACCTACATCTGGTCGGGCGTTCTCGGCGGACTCATCATGGGCGTCGGTTTCATCGTCGGCGGGTTCTGCCCCACCACCTCGCTCGCGTCCGCTTCGACGGGCAAGATCGACGGGATGCTCTTCATGTTCGGCGGATTCTTCGGCGCGGCGCTCTTCGCCGAGACCGAACCCCTCTTCACCAACTGGTACAACAACGCGGGCTACTACGGACGCCTGACCCTCGACCAGGTCTTCGGCATTCCCGTCGGCGTGGTGGTTCTGCTGGTTGTGATGATGGCGCTCTTCATGTTCTGGGGCGCGGAGCAACTTGAGCGCATTTTCGGCAAGAAGGATTTGAGCAAGGAACCGAAACTCCGTGTCGTCGGCGCGGGCGTCTTGTTTGCCGCCGCCGTCGCCGTCGTGTTAATCGGCTCCCCGTCGGTGGAGCAGAAATACGCCAAGGTCAAGTTCACCCGCACCGAGACCATCCCCCAGTTGAATGCCGACCCTATCGTCAACACCTACACTTACACGGCTGACGAAATGCTCGCAAAGCGGCTGGTTCACATCACCCCCGCCGAAGCCTACAAGGCGAAGTACAACCAGATCATGAATCCCATTTATCTGGATGTGCGTCCCGAAGCGGAGTACAACCTGTACCACATCAAGGGTGCAGTGAACGTGCCGCTGGAGCGCCTCGGGGAAATCGTCCCAAGCCTGCTCAGCGAGCCGCCCGCCAACTCGGTATTCGTCGTGATGGGCAACGGCGAGGCGACCGCCACCCAGGCCTGGAAGTTCCTCGTCGGCAGCGGCGTGACCAACTCCTACATTCTCGAAGGCGGACTCAACAACTGGATCGCCTTCTTCGGGGCGGAGGAGCAAGCCCTGCAACCCAACCCGAATGCGGGTGATGACGAACTGGGCTACATCTTCCCCGCGGCTTTGGGCAGCCAGTACGAATCCTGCTCGCCAAGCCCCATCGAATACGAAGAACTCGAATTCGAAGCCAAGATCGTCCTGCAACTCAAGCGGGATAAATCTGGCGGGGGATGTGGATAATTTATATCAATCCGTTCTTTCGGGGGCTAAGCCCCCGAAAGAACTCAAAATAAGTTGGGAGTCGTCCTGTTCGGGACGGCTCCTTTTGTTTTAGGAATCGGGCGGACTGAAGTCCTGCCTCATTGCGTGGAAGTCAGCTAATGCCGACTCAGACGCCAGCCCGAAGGGCCTCCTTGAATTGAGCAGGCGGCTTCAGCCCCGCGACTGTTTGGGACGACTCCTTTTGTTTTGGGACCGTCCAGACCTGACAGGTGCCGCGCTGAGCTTGCCGAAGTGTTTCACCAAGTCACGCGTCGATTCGGATGCCGTGAATCGAAGTAGCGCTGGTCGATTGCGGTTCTGAGGACATGTGTCCTTTAGGGTAAACCTGTCAGGTCTTTTAAATGGACGTATAATGATTTACACAGCCACTTGTGTCCATGAAAGGAGAGACGAATGCAAACCAAAAAGCTGCTTATTTTGACAGGCGGGTTGATCCTTATTCTTGGGTCGCGGCTTCCGTGGATGTCCGTCCCCGTTCTTTATGGTCTTCAGGGACCTGCCTACGAGTCCATTGAGATAGGCTGGGAGGATAACGGTCTCGTCACAGGTGGCATTGGGCTGATCCTTTTTCTCGGTGCGGTGCTTTGGAGAGGCAGGGCGAAGGCGGGTTTTTCAATTCCAGCGGCAATCCTGGCTGTATACGCTGCATTGATTGTAATTGGCTGTTTCCTGAGCATTCTTGAAATGGATCCCCCTGCTGGTTTCTTTGCAGCCACGGACATCGGAATCTATGTATCGCTCATCGGGTCTTTTCTGACCCTGGTCGGCACGGCTGGGGCGGTGATTATGTCTTTCAGGAACAACCGTCGGCGCACACTTGAGGCAACAGGGGTTGCCTGAGACTTCTGGTGATTGGTAATCGGGAGTCGTCCTGTTTGGGACGGCTCCTTTTGTTTCGTTGCCCCGCAATTGAATGGGCGTATAATGCCGCTGTTGCAAGGAGTTGGGCGTTTCGTCCCTGCCCATCACTGAAATGGGCAAATCATACCGACGGGAGAGTGCAGGCGTGAAAATCGAATGAATGACTCTGGGAAATTATCTTTTCGTATGCTGAACATCTTCCACAAGGTTCTGCTAAATGTTTCGATGTATTTAGTCTATGGGCTTCTCATTTACAACTTCATCGACCTCACAATTCCAATTCGCATACAATCCAGCAGGTTCATCGTCAACCCTGTCGGACTGGTCCTGCCGTGGGTCTTTTCCTGGTTCACAACGTATCTGACAAAGCTGGTGATCGGAAAACGAGACCTGGGCAGTTCACCCTTTTGGTTCTCACTGGTAAACTTCTTTTTGGTCGTCTTTATCGGCATGGCTGGATTTTTTTGTATCGCGGTTTTGTTTATGTTCGGGCTGCCAATCGAATTCAACGAAGTGGCGCGCGGCACCCAGGCGCTTAAGGTAATATTCGGTCCAATGCTGCTTTTCATGGGAATACTTTTTAATTGGATCTTTATGAATTTACTTCTTAGCCCAGGCGGAAATATACGCATCGGGAACGAACCTGCGCCCGAGGGAATGCTGATATTCATAAGGGCGTTCGGTCTTATCATGTCCATCCTTTCCCTGCTTCCAGTTTTGTGGATTGGGATAGGGTATTTGAAAAGTTTCGTAAAGTAAAATGAAAATCGGCTGATTTGAGCGCCTGACTGCAACCTTCGGGACGTTTTTTGTCAGGTCTTTGACAACGTAAGGTAAAATCCCCCCATGACCATCACCCCGCAGGAATTCGTCAGCAAGTGGAAGCGCGTGACTTCGCGCGAGAAGCAGTCCTATCAGGAGCATTTCATCGACCTGTGCCGACTGGTGGGACATCAAACCCCGAACGATTACGATCCCTCTGGCACGCGCTTCGGTTTCGAGATGGGCGCGGCGAAGTCCTGCGGCAGTTGTTCCGCGCCATGAACACGGGCGGATACTTCGGCAGGGACAGGATTTTGCACTTCAACGGCGGTCTCTTCGACAGCGATACCGTGCTGCCTTTGGATACGGCGGACATGGACATCATCGCCGACATCGACGCGCTGGATTGGGGGGCGATTCAACCGTCGATCTTTGGCACCCTCTTCGAGCGCGGACTCGACCCTGCGAAGCGTTCACAGCTTGGGGCGCATTACACAGGCGAAGACGACATCCTGTTGATTGTCGAACCTGTTTTGATGAAGCCATTGCGTGAGGAGTGGGAGAAGATCAAGTCCTCCGCGCTGAGCGACGTCGAAGCGGCGGAAGGAAAAGGCAGGAAGAACTGGCGGAAGAAGATTGGCGAGCGGCTGATTGCTTTTGCGGACAAAGTTGCGGCGGTGAGGGTGCTGGACCCCGCGTGCGGGAGCGGCAACTTCCTGTACGTGGCGCTGCGCCTGCTGTTGGATTTGCAGAACGAGGTGATTGCCTTTTCGGACGAGATGGGCGTGGGACGTTTCTTCCCGTCTGTTTCGCCCGCGCAGTTGTTCGGCATCGAGACCAACGAGTACGCCCACGAACTGGCGCAGATTACGATCTACATCGGCTACATTCAATGGCTGGTGAATAACGGCTACGGCTTCCCCTCCGAACCCATCTTGAAGCGGATGGAGAATATCGCGAGGATGGATGCAATCCTCGGTTATGAGACCCTAAAGGTCTCGGAGACCTTTAGGGTCTTTGAGCCTGAATGGGTGCAAGCCGATGTGATTATAGGCAACCCCCCGTTTTTGGGTGGGAACAAAATCCGCGCCGAACTTGGCGATGAATACGTGGACGCGCTTTTCAAATTGTACGAAGGACGTGTGCCCGCCTCTGCGGATTTGGTTTGTTACTGGTTTGAAAAAGCAAGAGCGATGATTGAGCAAGGAAAAGTAAAACGCGCTGGCTTGCTGGCTACGAATTCGATTCGCGGCGGCGCAAACAGGAAAGTCTTGGAAAGAATCAAAGAAACAGGCGATATATTCTGGGCACAGTCTGACCGTGAGTGGATTTTAGACGGCGCGGCTGTAAATGTTTCTATGATTGGTTTTGATGATGGCGTGGAGAACAACCGAACATTAGATAATCATTCTGTCGAGCAGATCAATCCTGACTTGACAACCTCCACTAACATTACACAAGCTATAGCTTTATCTGAAAACTCAAACATTTGTTTTAGGTCTGATGAAAAAGGCGGACCTTTTGATATTGACGAGAGTTTAGCTAGACAAATGTTATCTATTTCCAAAAATCCAAACGGAAAACCGAACTCTGATGTTGTCCGACCTTATCTAAATGCAAAAGACGTTGTCCAAACTCCTTCAAACACTTGGATTATTGACTTTGGATGTGACACGCCAATTGAATTTGCTGCACAATATGAAATGCCATTTGAGTATATAAAAAAGGTCGTAAAACCAATTCGCGATAAATCGAACAATCACTTAGAGCGAACTTATTGGTGGTTACATAGACGACCCGCACCAGATATGCGCGAAGCTGTAAAAAATCTCAAAAGGTACATCATTACTCCTGCTATTGCCAAGCATCGCTTGTTTGTTTTTATTGACAGCAAAGTAATACCTGATCATGCCCTATATATTTTCGCCCGTGAAGATGATTACTTCTTCGGCGTTTTGCATTCAAGGCTTCATGAAGTTTGGGCATTGAAACAAGGCACATCCCTTGAAGACCGTCCGCGCTACACACCCACCACCACCTTTGAAACCTTCCCCTTCCCCTACCCGCCAGGTCAGGAACCAAAGGACGATCCGCGCGTGATCGCCATTGGTCAAGCCGCGAAGGAACTTGTCGAGCAAAGGGAGAGGTGGCTAGACCCCCACCCGTCCTCCCCCAAATACGACAATATAAATCTCGGTAAACATGAAGACCCCTCCATGTCGTATTTGGGGGAGGTGTCCGAAGGACGGAGGGGGCAGGGGTCAAAACGCACGCTCACCAACCTCTACAACCAACGTCCCACCTGGCTGGAGCTGGCGCACAAACGTCTCGACGAAGCCGTCTTCGCCGCGTATGGCTGGAGTCCCGATTTGTCCGATGAAGAGATTTTGGAAAGGCTGTTGAAGTTGAATTTGGAGAGAGGTAAGAAGTAACTCACCTTACGCAATGTCGTTCTGAGCGAAGCGAAGAACCTCTAAGATTGTCTCAGAGACCCTTCGCTATCGCTCAGGGAATCATGGCTAAGTGCGTAAGGTGAGGAAGTAACATAAAACCTACTGGAACCACCCCATGAAAACGGAACAGATCGAAAAAGCGATTGAGCAAATTCGTCTGCTGCCCAATGCCCGCGTTGATTGCGGAACAGGACAAGGGCGGGACCGTTTTCTCGCCCAACTCGGCAGTCATGCGTCCGCGCCTGAAATGCTCGAACTGCCGTTCGAGTGGCATGTCACGGAAGCCGATAAATGTCTTACGCAGATCGAAACCCTGATCAAACCGTATTCCCTGCCAGATGATTATCTTGTGTTTTTGAAATTCCACGGCGGGTTTACGATTTCCAATGAAGGCTCCTATTTTGCCTCTTTGGGGCTTGGTCCCATGGCTGAAGAATGGTATCCATACCTTGCGGGCAGGGTCGGGTATTACGAAAGCGGCTTTCTCAAAATAGGAACCCTGCGGCTTCGCGATCCCTATGAAAATAAGTTTATGTATGTCTGGTTCCTCCTCGACCTTGGCGGCGAAATTCAACGCGACTGTATTATTGGGCTGTCCATGTGGAAACTCGGACTGTTGAATTTACAGGACGCGCTTCGAGAGCCGCAGTCCTGTTCGTTCTGCTGGTCACGGATTGCAGGTTCTTTCACCGAATGGCTTCAAACCGCCGCATCCACCGAAGGAAGGTTTGGATACGTATAACAAAGGAATGCGATTTACGCGGGGAAGAGAAAACCAACTCTCAAACCGCCGTCTAGAGTTAAACAAGAAGAGATTTTGGAAAGGCTGTTCCAGTTGAATTTGGAGAGAAGTCAGCCTTCCAGACTTCGGAAGTCTTAAAGACTTCCGAAGTCTAAGGAGCAAAAGACCATGACCATCAACAAATGGGGCGCGCTTGCATCTTTTCTCATGGCGGTGACGTTTATCGCCGCGCCATTGATTTACCTGACTGGAAACCTGCGGGACGCCGTTGGCGTCTTCGCCTACGACCTGGCGGATTTTCTCTACGGACCCATCCTCTCAGCCAGCTTAATCGTCATGACCTACGCGATCCGCGAACGCATTGGCGCGGGCGCATCTCGCCGCATGGATTTGGCGCTCCTCGCGGCTGTCCTTTCCGCAGTGGGAATGGCGGCAGTCGCTTTTATCCGCGCCTCCAACCGTCACTACCACATATCTCACCCCGATTTGCATCTGGAAGACTCTACAACAGTCCTTATCATATGGACGACGCTTGTGGCGGGCGTGAATGCGATTGGATTTCACTTTCTGGGATGGATGTTTGTCCTGCTTGGTTCAGCCAATTGGACATCCCGCCTCTTTCCCCGCCTGTTGACTGGTTTCTATTTCCTGGCGGGAGTTTCCGCCCTGTTTGTTTATCGGTTCCCCGAACTCGAAGGGCTTGCCTTGCTGTCTGGCGCGATCATCGGCATCTGGCAGGGTGTTTTACTCTGGAGATTTGACACCAAGACCTGACAGGTTTCCGCAGGAGTCTGATCAAACAGCGTAACTGTGATTCATCGAATTCCGATTTAAAGGCATCACAATGAAACCTGTCAGGTCTGGAGTTTAGACGAAAAAGAGGTCGAGCATATCCGCCCGGCTTCTTTTTTCACACCAGTACCGCAACGCACGCAGTGCGGCGTAAGTGGCCTTCATCATTTATCCTTCATCCTTGATTCCCCCATTTCGGCTAAAATATGCCCCATGCGTTCCAGGGATTTGAAATATCTTGGTTATGGCTTGGGGATTGGCGCGCTGCTCGCCAGTCTTTTTTTTGCGGCAATATTCTTTGTTCCGCAGTTCAGTGTATTTGGTAGTGGCTCGGTATTCGGCGCTCAAAGTACGCCCACCCAAGCCATTATGCCGGTTCTGCTCCCCACTTCTGCAACCATATTATTGACTACACCCGCTACCTCGTCCGCTGGAGCCATCAACAGCGCGGCCATGCCAATTGCCAGTACGATTTCCACACCTACCATCAATGCGACCCCCACGCTGACTCTGTCACCTTCCCCCACCGCCACATTGACGCAGGCGGAAATCATGGTCGCCAACGGCGAGATCGCCATCGTCGGCCCTCTAACACGGGAAGAGCAAATCATCTTATACGAGTCCTCGCTTTTCTTCGTCGCGCCCACATACAGTCAAAGCAGGAAAATGTCCGGGCTGGTCAACCAACTCCGCTTTTCCGACCCAAGCACCACCTGCGGTCCGCTGTCCATCGCCATCCTGCAAAAAGCGGGGATTCTCAGTGAATTCTTGGTACCTCACGATTTCTTTCTCATTAATCCGGATGTGAAAAAAGACCGCACCATCCTTGAATCTGCTTTTCCTCGTGAAAACTTTTCGGACACAAGATATAAAGTGCGGATCGACCAGGCAGACTGGCTGTCGAATCCGCTCATGCCCGGCGACTTCGTCTACATTTATGCGGGAACAGGTGGAAATTTCGAGCACATGCTCGTCGTCAACCGTGTGGATGTTCAAGGGCGGGCTTACTCGGTGACGAACTACAATACCGAAGATCGAGGTTTTATCATTGACGAAGCCCTGCTCTACGACCCAGCCGACCGAAACGCGGGCTTATTCTCGCAATGGACGGAAAAACAATTCGCAGAACTTGGTTCCACAGGTTATGCAGGATACGAAGTTTGGAGATTAAAGGAAAATCAATGACATCAGAAATAAAGGCTATTGTTTTCGACTTTGGCGGCGTGTTGATCGGATGGGACCCACGCAACTTATATTCCCGTTTTTTTCCGGGGCGACCCCAGGCCATGGAGGATTTTCTAAAGGAAATCAAGTTCATGGAGTGGAATGCTCAACAGGACAAGGGACGCCCATTTGCCGAAGCTGTTGCCGCGCATTCAAGGCAATTCCCCCATCACGCGCACTTGATCAATGCTTATCACGAAAACTGGAAGGAATCTCTCACCGGGACAATCGACGGCACGGTCGAACTGCTGCGGGCGCTAAAGAAAAAGGGCTATCCGCTTTATGGGCTTAGCAACTGGTCAGCAGAGACCTTTCCCATTGTCCGCGATGAATACGAGTTCATTAACCTGCTCGATGACATCGTCATCTCTGGCGAGGTCAAGTTGATCAAACCGGAACCGGAGATATTCGAGCTATGCCTGCAAAAAATCGGTAAACCGGCAAGTCAATGCCTGCTGATCGACGACTCCGAAGCCAACATCAACGCTGCCCAAAAAATCGGCTTTGATACTGTTCATTTCGAATCGCCCGAGCAATTGAAAAGGGAATTGCAAATCCGCCAAATCCTGTGACCACAACACAAGATTGCAAAGGATAAATATGAACCTGAAACAACACATCGAAGTCATGCTGCCTGCAATCGAGAAGGAACTTCAGAAACAGGTGGCGCGCCTCGACGCCGACAATACTCGTCACTTCCACGAGATGCTTACATATCACATGGGCTGGACGGGCGAAGGTGCGGGGCGCGAGGCCACAGGCAAACGCATCCGCCCGTTGATTGTTCTGCTGGCAACGGCATCCACAGGAGCAGACTGGCAACCTTCCCTGCCTGCGGCCGCGGCAGTGGAGCTTGTGCACAACTTTAGCCTTGTCCACGATGATGTTCAGGACAACTCCGATAAGCGTCGCGGCAGGCCGACCGTGTGGGCCAAATGGGGCGTGCCGATGGCCATCAATGTCGGCGACGCGCTATTTGTCATCTCGAATCAGGCAATGATGGACCTGGTCAGGAGCCATCCTGCTGCAGTAGTGGTTGAAGCCGCAAAGATTTTGCACGATACATGCCTCAGCCTGACACGCGGTCAATACCTTGACATGTCTTACGAAGAGCGAAACGACCTGAGTCTTGAGGACTACTGGCCCATGGTCGGCGGGAAGACTTCTGCACTGCTCTCTGCCTGTACCCATATTGGCGCACTGCTGGGGAATGCCGGGAAGGAAGAACAGGAAGCCTATCGTGAATTTGGCTATCACCTTGGACTCGCCTTCCAAGTGCAGGATGACATCCTCGGCATTTGGGGCGACGAAGCCATAACGGGCAAATCCGCTGCAAGTGATCTGGTGGAAGGGAAGAACTCTCTGCCGGTGCTTTACGGACTTGGCAAGCATGGGAAATTTGCCGAAAGATGGAAGCAGGGGCCGATCAAAGTTAATGAAGTAAAGACGGTGTCCGCGCTGCTTGAAACGGAAGGTGGAAAGTCCTACGCGGAGGCGATTTCTGAAAGGGAAACCGGGATCGCGTTGGAATATCTCGACAATGCCAATCCTCGCGGCGCGGCTGGAGAGTCCATGCTGGAACTGGCGAACATGCTCCTAAAACGCAGCCAGTAAGATCAGGATGTCACACCTGCACTCCCTGGCACTGCCCGCCAGGGCAAGTGTGCGTGCTGGTGCAAGTGTTGCGAGCCGCGACACCCGTCGCTATGCATTTTGAGCGCAGACAAGTGGCGAAGCAATCTCCTACCGGAAAAGGGATTGCTTCAGGCAGAAAAGCGCCGCCCTCGCAATGACGCTTCGCTTGACATGCCTTTTCCATCTGGCTTATAATTCCATTTGTTTCCGCAAGCGGGTGTAGTTCAGTGGTAGAACGCATGCTTCCCAAGCATGATATCGTGGGTTCGAGTCCCATCACCCGCTCACACACAAGTCGAGGATGTGCCTGCCTCGGCTTTTTGTTCTTATTTGTAAGGTTGCTGTCATGTGGATGTTTTTTCCTTTAAAGTAGAATTCAAGCCGGAGATAAATTCGCATGGCACTAGAAATCAAAAAAAGTACTATACTTTACGTGGAAGACAACCCGGATAACAGAAGCTTAATTCGCAGAGTGCTGGAAGCCGAAGGTTATGCCGTCGTTGAAGCCATCAATGCCTCGCAGGCGCTGGAAAAGCTTGAAGGCAACAACATTGACCTGGTATTAATGGATATCAATATGCCAGACATGGACGGCTACACGCTAACAGCTAAAATCAAATCGATTGAAAAATTCTCGAAAGTCCCCATTGTTGCGGTTACAGCAAATGTAATGCGTGGAGATCGCGAAAAATCATTGGGGGCCGGATGTGACGGTTATATCCAAAAACCGATAGATATAGACACCCTTTCCCAACAGATCGAGCGATTTCTTCTAAGGAGCACTAATGTCTGATCAAACACCTGCCGTATCTGACACACAACCCATCCGCAAGCCCAACATCCCAAAGGATGCGGCTGTATTGGTTGTGGAAGATAATGTTTCCAATTTCGTGCTGATTGCGCGCATGCTCGGCTATCTGGGAATCCATTGCGAATGGAAGACATCGGGTTATGAGGTTGTGGAATACGCGGACACACTGCCCCGCCTCGACCTGATCCTGATGGATATCCGCTTGCCGTATGAGGACGGTTATGGTGCGTTGAAAAAAATCCGCGCATCCGAACGCTTTAAAACGGTCCCCATTATTGCTGTGACCGCGGAAGCCAGCCTCGAACAAATGAACAAGGCGAAAGAATCCGGCTTCGACGGCTTTTTGGGCAAGCCACTCGACCCCGACCGTTTTCCTGATCAGATCCGCCGCATTTTAAGCGGAGAACCGGTCTGGGAATACAACTAGACTTTTAATGTCAACCACTCAAGCGACACCCACTCATGATACCGGTCCAAGAAGATTTAAGGGCAGCCTGGCGGGAACTCTCGTACGAACGCTCTTAATATTTACTTTTATTCCCCTTGCCTTAATGGCGGGTGCTGCTTATCTGAAAACACGCACGCTTTTGCAGGACCAGGCGGTTACTCAGTCACAGAACCTGCTTGCCACGCAACTCAAGATCATTGAGCGGGAAATAACAAACAAGGAAACCAATCTAAAGAACCTGCTCGCAAGCAGTGACTTTACGATTCTGACAGAACTTGCACTCCACGCAAACCCAAAAAGCAGCGAGTTCCGTGAAATCCGCAATAGCATCATCCAGGAATTCAACAGCCTGAACACACAGGCAGATGCGCCTTCATTCAATCAGTTCCTTCTGCTGGACCCGGATGGAAACATCAAAATCTCGAGCAATGCCTCCTGGCAGGGGATGACGCTTGACCCTTCGATTCTCCCGCAAGCGCTGGAAACGAATCATTCTATGGTTCTTTATGGACTTCCCCCCATATATGAAAACGAGTTTGTTCTCGTCACTATACAGCAATATAGGACCCCGCGCGGCTCCATGCTCGGGTCACTCGTGGGGATTACCGAAAAGAAAAACTTGCAAGAACTTGCTCTTCCATTAAACAGTTTATCACCGCTGGCGACCACATACTTCATTCTGCCTGACCGTCATTTCATTTACAGCGACCCGCAGACCGGCGAATTTATGCCAGTCGAATCCGCATCACAAGACAGCATCAATACCACCTTGACGGAATTAATGACCCAGCAATCGCTGCTGCCAAGGACATTGGAAACCACATCACTGAACGGTGAAGCCGCACTTTCCCAAGTTCAATGGTCCCCCAAAATGCAGGCCGGTGTTGTGCTTGAAGTAAGAGCCAGCGATATTTACGGGCAGATTTCAAGCTTAATCCCCTTTACATCCCTGCTTGCGCTGGGCGCGCTTTTGGCGACATTCCTGGCGGTAGTCATCAGCAATAATCGTGTCGTCAAGCCGCTTCGCGCTCTTTCAGAAATCACGCACAGTTTTACCAACGGAGACTGGAGTCGCCGCGCCGAAGTGACCAGCAACAATGAGATTGGAGCGTTGGCTACTTCGTTTAATCAAATGGCCGACGAATTGGGAAAGTTATACCGTTCGCTTGAGCAAAAAGTGGACGAGGGTGAACGACACATCCGCACCACTGCGGAGATGGCGCAAAACATAACGACATTCTCAAACCTGAACGAGGCCTTAGATAAAACCGTTGAACTGCTTGTCCAACAATTCGGCTTTTACCAGTCAAGCATTTTCCTGATGGACCGCGGCGGCAAGTATCTAGAGTTCAAAACTGGTTGCGGCTCAGCCACGCAGGACTTCACCCAAAAGAAGTACACCCTGGAAGTTAACTCAGCCTCCATTGTAGGTTGGGTCAGTGCAAACAACCAACAGCGAATTGTGCCCGATGTACGGGAGGATCCGCTTTACATAAAACACGAGTTGCTCCCGGCAACCCGTTCCGAGGCGGCAATGCCGATCTCCATTGGTAATCTGGTTTTGGGCGTGCTGGATGTACAAAGCGCGGAGGTTAGCGCATTCAGCCCGGAGACTGTCATCATGCTGCAGACCCTGTCCAGCCAGCTCGCAACCGCCATCCAAACGGCTGGATTGACAGAAACAAGCCAGGTCAATTTTGAAGAGCTTGCCCGCCTTTACCGTGCCAGCAGGCTGATCGCAAAGGCAAACACCGAGCAGGAAGTGCTTGAAATCGGCAATCAGATCCTTAAAGATGCCCCCTTCCCTGTGATCGTGTTCCATGTGAGGAACAATAAACTTACGATATCTTCCGTTGCGGACGCCACACAAGAATACCCTGAATTATTCGCAATACTTCCTCAAGTCAATGAAGCAAATATCGAAGAGATCGAAAACTACTTACGACATGGCGAAGTATTTGCCGGGCCGGGCAGTGATGATGTGCCCGGCATCTTCAAGAATTTCATGCAGGCATTGATTCTGGAAAGTGCAGCCTTTTTGCCGATACGAAAAGAGAGCGAGCTTTCGGCCATCCTCATGATTGGCGGACAAAAGCAAAAACTATCGCCGGCTGCAGTACAACCGTACCTCAGCCTGGCAGACCTGATGTCGATTTCGATGGAAAAGGCGGAGGCAATCCAGCAAACGGAAAAGCATTTACGTGAAGTCGAGGCGCTGGCCACGATAAACGAGTCAATAACCAGCGCTTCAGACCTGCAGAATTTTTTCAAAAATCTTCTTGGAAAAATTCAACAGGTCATTGGCGATTACAGCCTGATGATTGCGCTCTACGATGAAAAGAGCAATACGATCAACATCCCGTTCAGCTACGAAGACGGAAGAACATCCTCGATAGATTCTTTCCCCCTGGGAGAAGGGTTGACCTCCGTATTGATTCGCACGCGACAACCATTAATGATTGTCGAGGATACCGAAAAAAGAATGGCGGAATTAGGCGCAAAAATTTCAGGCAAACCGGGACTCTCGTGGATGGGCGCACCCATGCTTGTGCATAATGACCCCATTGGAGCATTGATCGTTCAGGATACCGCCAGGGAACATGCATTTGATGAAGAAGACCTGAAGTTCTTCACAACCATCGCGGGACAAGCCGCGAGTGTGATCCACAATGTCCGCCTTTTGAAGGAAAGCCAGAATAGAGCGCTCCAATTGGAAACTGCGGCAGAAATCGCGCGCGACATTAGCGGCTCACTTAATCTCGATGAGCTTTTGGTAAAAGCTGTCAACTTTATTCAAAAACGTTTTGATTTCTACCACGCGTCGGTCTTCCTGCATGACTTGCAGGGAGAGTTTACCGTTATCCGTGAGGCAACCGGCGAAATAGGCGCCCAAATGAAACGTGCGGGTCACAAAATCGGTATCGGCTCAAAATCCATTGTTGGCTTTGTAAGCAGCAGGGGAGAACCGCTTGTCGTGAACGACACAGCCAAGGATGTCACTTATTACGCTAATCCCCTCTTCCCGAATACGCGCTCGGAAGCGGCTTTTCCGTTGAAGGTAGGCGAACGAATATTGGGCGAAATTGATGTCCAAAGTACACAGCCCTACGCGTTCACGGAAGATAAATTGCGCAGTCTGCAAATCCTCGCGGACCAAATGGCAGTTGCAGTGGTTAACACGGAACTGTTCTCGGAAACCCAGGAACACCTATCCCAGCATCGTCTCCTGCACCACATTACTAGCACAGCTGCGTCCGGTACGACGCTGGAAGAAGCACTCGAAAGCGCGGTCGACGGTTTGCAGGTAACGCTTGGTGGAGACCGTGTGGCTATACTGCTTGCCAACCGTGAGAAAAATTCCCTTGAAGTCAAGGCATCCACTGGCTATGCCGAAGATATTGCCAAAAAGGAAGTCCAACTGGGAGAGGGGATCACCGGTTGGGTCGCAGCTCATAAACGTCCGCTTCGCATCAAAAATGTGAATGACGACCCGCGTTACATAGTTTTCAGCTCGAATACGCGCTCCGAATTGGCTGTTCCGCTTGTATATCGCAACGAACTGCTGGGTGTTTTAAATGTTGAAAGCGAGCTGGTGGATGCTTACACAGAAAACGACGAAGAAATGCTCGGCACACTGGGAGGCAGCCTTGCCGCTATCATTGCCAACGCTCGGCTGTTGGAGCAAATCCGCGTGCAGGCGGAGCGCGACCACCTGATCTATGAAGTGACCAGTAAAATCCGCAGGTCAACAGATATTCAGTCCATCATGGCCACAACAGCCAGCGAATTAACAAGACTCACTGGAGCGCGCTACGCAAAAGTACAAATCAAACCTGTAAACGAAACCGACAAACAGGAAGATGCCCAATGACGCAAAGCAGCCCTTCCCCGAATCTGCCATCCGATGCCGGAGAAGTTACCCGCCTGTTATACAAAAACTGGCGTGAGAAGTTTGTCATGCCGCTTCTACTCGTCGCGCTTGCGATGGGTCTCGGTGTCTTGATACCTGCCCTAAGCAGCGCCAGTGAAAGCAGCCTGCTCAAGGCGATATTTGTCACGGCCTTTGTATTAACGGGAATTGTTACCGTCGTAAAATTCCCATATGCCATACGGATGAGCGTTTTTCTCCTAAGTTTTTACGCGTTGGGAGTGGCAGAACTATTAAGATACGGGATTTTGGGGGATGGTACGTTCTTCTTCATGTCCATGATCGTGCTTGCCACACTGCTCCTTTCCCCGCGCGTCGGAATAATTTCAACTGCCGTGTCCATTCTTACGATTGCAATAATTGGCTGGTTAATGTTGAGCGACACCATATTCCCAATTGCCCCTTTCACTTCCAAGGCCATTATTCTAGACTGGATTACCGGCAGTATCATGGTCATTATGGTTGGGGTGTTCGTCATTCTAGGCTTTCAGCGACTTGAAAACGCATTTCTTGAAACTCAAAAGCAAATTGATGCAAATATAAACACTATAAGGGACGAGCGCAACAACCTCGAAAAAAGAGTGGTCGAACGCACCCAACAGCTGCGTAGGGTAAACGAGATCGGACGCACAATCACGGCCATCCTCGACCCTGATGAGCTTCTGACGCGCGCCGCTCATTTGATAGGCGATGAATTTGAATGCTATTACACTGCCATCTTTTTGACCGACCCTACTGGACAATGGGCTGAATTAAAAGTCGCGACCGGCGAAGCGGGCAAGGTCTTACGTGAAAATAAACATCACGTGGATGTCAATGGAAATAGCGCAATAGGCACTGTAATCCGCACAAGACAGGCTTATATTGTTCCTGACACCAAACAGGAAACATCCCAATCAGAAAGCCGCATAGAGCCATATACTCGTTTTTCCTGGCATGGGATTTCGATTTCCACGCAATTTGGCCGGTCGGAAAATCCGCTGCTTCCATACACTCGCTCCCAAATTGTAGTACCGCTTATCATCGGCGACCGTGTCGTTGGCGCTTTGGAAATGCACTCTTCAAAGGAAAACACCTTTTCACAACAGGATGCTGATACATACCAAAACATGGCAAACCAGGTGGCAATCGCCCTTGAAAACTCGCGCCTGTTTACAGAAGCACAACAAAGCATCCGTGAAATGAGCGCAACACAACAGCAATACCTGCAGGGGATGTGGCTATCCCTCGCGGAAAATCAGAATTTTGAATACACGCTAGGGAATACGGATTTGGATGGCGGACAAGAGATTGATATCCCACTTATCCTGCGCGACCAGATTATTGGTCAGATCAAATTAGCAAATTCGGAAGAATGGACACCTGAACAGAAAAAATTGATCGAGTCCATCGCGGCGCAGGCTGCGCTTGCACTGGAAAATGCCCGCCTTGTGGAAGACAGTCAGTCCGTTGCAATGCGTGAAAGACTGGCAAGCGAAATCACCGCAAAAATATGGGCATCTGCCACCATGGACAGCATTCTGCAAACCACAGTTCGGGAACTGGGACGCTCGCTCGAAGCATCGGAAGTCAGCATCGAGATTTCAATGGGCGGTGACAATGAATAATATGCCAACCATACCTCCCGCCACTTCCCTCGACTATCGAAGCCAGCGGGAAAGTTTCATTACTGTCATCCTGCGAATCGCATGTGTGCTGGGCGCCGCAATCATTGCAATCTCCTTCCCCACTGCCGCAACAACCGACCGTATATTGTTCATCGGGCTTTATCTTATTCTGTTATTAATCACCGTATTGAAAACAAAATATTCGGTACGCGTATACATATTACTTTCCATATTATTCATCATCGGTGTAAACAATACCCTGATGTGGGGTCCCTGGCTTGATGGAAGCGTCTTTTTTATCGCTTCCATAGTCCTGGCTGCCTTGTTGTTCGATAAACGGGTTGATATTCTCGCGCTGGTGCTTAGTGTTTTTACAACAGCAGTGGTTGCTACGCTGCAACTGCTTGGTATCTATCAACTCAGATTGTCATACGCGCCGACCACCACATGGCTAGACTGGGTTGGATACACAATCGATTTCTCCATTATCAGCCTGGTTATCATTATTGCCATTGGCCAACTCAAAAAAGCGTTCGCAAGGATTACACAGGATATACGGGACACATTTCAAACCCTTGTCAGCGAGCGAGCGCAATTGGAAGACCGGGTGCTCGATCGCACTGAAGAGCTGAGCTCACGCGCGACACAATTGCGTTCCTCCGCTTCCATCTCCAGAGCCATCGCAGAAATACAGGACATCACCGAATTGATGGAAACAACAACAAGGCTGACTTCCGAACATTTCGGACATTATCACGTAGGGTTGTATCTTTTGGATGAGAGGAAAAGAACCGCTTACCTCCAAACCACCTCTTCAACTGATGGAGAAAAACTCATCGGACAGGGTTTTCGAATAGAACCAGACAGGCTCAACTTGTTCCACAGGGTTGTCGAGTACAAACGCTCTCAAACTTCGTCCGATGCCGACAACATTGGTTTTGTTCGCGACGAAAACTTCCCTCTCACCCGTTCACGCATGGCATTACCTCTGACAATCCGCAGCGACGTGATCGGCATATTGGATATTCATTCGGATCAACCTCGATCCTTCGACGCGCAGGACGCTGAAGTATTGCAAACGCTTGCTGATATGGTAGCCATTTCCATAGACAACGTGCGTCTTATTAACGAAACGAAGAACCTGGTGCAACAATTGGAGATAAGCACTTCCGCGCAAACACGCGAAACCTGGACAAAATTCACGAGCCGCCACAAGCCTGCCTACCAATATACTCCTGCGGGGGTACGCCCACTCTTTGCGAGCAACAGGCGGGACGATGCTGATGGATTGCGCGTTCCGCTGGTTTTGCAAGGGGAACAGATTGGGAACATTACGCTAAAAAGAAAAGGCACCTCCACTACATGGTCTGAACGCGAACGTATTCTGGTGGAAAAAGTCGCGGATCAGGTGGCACTCGCAATCGAAAACAGCCGTCTTGTGGACGAAACACAGAAAAACGCATTGCGCGACAAAGTGATTGCGAACATTTCCGCTCGTATCCGCGAAACCCTTGATGTTGAATCTGTTCTGCGCACAGCTGCGACCGAGCTGCGCAGAGTGTTCGACCTGAAGGAGGCGGAGATCAGCATCGGCTCCCTTCATTCAGAGAGTACATCCTCAAGAAAAAACACTGGCATGCTTAGGTCAAGGTAAGTTGATTATGGATCAAAATAGACGAAGAGGCATT
The DNA here is from genome assembly GCA_030834895.1 of Anaerolineales bacterium. Taxonomy (GTDB): domain Bacteria; phylum Chloroflexota; class Anaerolineae; order Anaerolineales; family Villigracilaceae; genus Villigracilis. Next base: position 299,225 of record JAUQXA010000024.1, on the reverse strand, counting down.
TTGTGAATCAATTAAAAAGCCCCATTACCTGGCGGCTGACCCTATTGTTTTTCCTCCTATCCCTGATCCCGATCAGCATTGTTTTCATTTTTGTGCAGCAACAGGTCCGCGAAAACCTGATTGCCACGCAACTGAAAATCGTAAGCAGTCATGCCCGTATTTATTTTACAAGCGTGGAAAATGAACCCGGCAAGGAACAGCAACTCGCAACGGATATGACGAACACCACCGAAGGCGAGCAGTTCTACCTGATTGCCAAGAACGGAACCTATCTGGCGCATTCGAATAAGGAAAAAATTGGGCGGTCGGCATTGGAGGATTTCAGTTTTAGCACCCTGCAAAAATTACTGGCAAGGTCATCCACAGCCATTGTGGATGAAGAAAAGGGACAGTTGATTGGTTCCTATCGAACGTCACTTAATGACCCACTGGCAGTTTCGGTGGGCGATATAAACATAAAAAACGCAGAGGTGAACAGGCTCACGCGTAATCTGTTGATTCAGTTGTTTGTCGCGGTTGCAATTATTTCTCTTCTAGGCGGCGCGGCGGTTCTATCCACTCTCCGCCCTCTCACCAAGCTTGCAAACTACGCGAACGAAGTAGGCAAAGGCAATCTCGATGCCAAGTTTGATGACAGCAAATTGCGCGGAGAACTTGCCACCCTTTCATACAGCTTGAAAGGCCTTGTGGCAAACGTGCAATCCTCCATCGGCGCCCTCGAAAAAAGGGTCAGTGAACGTACCAGGGAGCTCGAGCATCGAAGCAAGTTGTTAAAGGCTGTGGCGGATGTCGGAAAAGCCATCACATCCTTTCGCGACCTTTCCGAACTTCTGCAGCAGACCACCTATCTCATCTATGAGAATTTTGGGCACTACCATGTCGGCATTTTTCTACTGGATGAGCACAAGGAATATGCGGTATTAAGCGCTTCCAACAGCAAGGGTGGTAAACGCATGTTGGAAAAGAATCACCGACTTAAAGTTGGCGAAACGAGCATCGTGGGATACGTAACTCAAAATGCAAAGGCCCGTATCGCATTGGATGTTGGCACGGACGCCGTTTATTTTGACAACCCCGATCTGCCTCAAACACGCTCTGAAATGGCGCTTCCGCTGATTGTCGGCGGGCAGATACTGGGAGCATTGGATGTTCAAAGTACTCAATCCCAGGCTTTCTCAGAGGAAGATATTTCCACGCTGCAAACCCTTGCGGAACAGATCGCAATCGCCATTCAAAATGCAAACCTCTTTAATGAAGCTGAAAGAGCATTGGAATCCGCACGCATGGGGTACGCAGAGATAAGTCGTGGGGCGTGGAACAGGCTCCTGCACACCCAGCAACGAATTGGCTTCCTTGCAACACCGCCTGGCGCTGTACAAATTCAATCTGATCACATCGACCCCAACCTAACCAGGGCTTTTGATACAGGAGACCCCATAGTTGAAAATGACGGGCTGACGCTCAGCCTGCCCGTTAAGGTTCGTGGGCAGGTTATTGGCGCTATCCGCCTAAAGAAATCCGAAATATCGGAGGCGTGGACTCAGGATGAGACCAACCTGGCCGTTTCATTGTCTGATCAGTTGGGCGGGGCGCTTGAGAGCGCGCGCCTCTACAAGGAGTCGCAGCAACACGCCGCGCGGGAATCGCTCATCTCGGATATTTCCGCGCGAATTAATGCCGTCTCGCAAACAGACGCCATCCTGCGGGAAACAGTGCAGGAATTGGGACAAGCCATCGGAAACGCTTCAGTGACATTCCAGTTGTTGGACCAATCCAATCAAGGGACCCAGCAAAGCAAATATGAAGAACGCCCCACCACCAGCAAAGGCAGAAAAAATCAGGGAGCGGCATGAGCATGTTCAATAAACTTCGTGATTACCTACTCAAAGACGCCGCTGGCGAAGAACCGGGACGACGTGTCGAACTGTTGATCACACTAACGCTTGCAGAATTAGCCATACTACTGTCCCTCCTAGTATCTCAAAACCCCATCACGCTGATCGCCGCAGCAATTACCAGCGCTACAGGTTTGTACACCTTGTATCATGCGTTTCGATCGCGATACAAATATGTAAACATTTTTCTCGTACTTGCATCAGCTTTGATTTGTATTTTTACAATCTTCGAAGGGAAGGGTACCCATGATCTGCTTTGGATGGGCAACCTGGGTCTTTTCCTGCTGGCAACTGTCCAGAACAGGAAAAGTCTGCTCTTCCCAATATTCGCGGCAATCGCGATGATCGGTGTATTTGCCGCCACAGGTATCGCGGAAATTTCCGGACTTTTAGATAATCCATACGATACCACAGCCCAGTATATTTACCTGAACTCATCTTTGTTCGCCGCCATTATGCTCGCCACCGTTGCAATTTTCCACAGGCACTACTCGGTCTTACGGGTTGCGGCCGAGAACCAAAGCGCCCAAATCAAAAGCAACCAGGAGCTAAAGGAGATTAACCAAACATTGGAAAACCGTGTGGAATTGCGCACCCGGGAATTAAGTGACGCTAACAAACAGATGCGGGAGCAGGCAACACGCCTGCAGATCATTTCCGAGATATCCCAGGAAATTTCCTCCAATATCGAACAACAACTATCAGTTTTGCTCGAACGGACGGTCAGAATCATCAGCGAAAGACTCGATTATTATCATGTCAGCATTTTCCTGCTCGATGAAAATCGTGAATATGCGGTGCTTCGAGCCGCCAACAGTCAGGGTGGTCAACGCATGCTTTCACGCCGTCACCAATTGAAAGTAGGCGGAACCGGCATTGTTGGTTACGTTTCCCAGGGAGGCCGCCCACGCATTGCGCTTGATACCGGCTCGGACGCGGTTTTCTTCGGTAATCCCGACTTGCCCAAAACACGTTCTGAAATGGCACTGCCCCTCAAGTATGGTTCACAAGTCATTGGCGTTCTGGATTTACAAAGCACAATGCCTTCGGCTTTCAAAGAGGAAGATGCAAATCTTATCGGCACACTTGCCAACCAGATCGCCATTGCCATTAATAATGTATTGGACAATGAACAGTCCAGGTTTGACGATCCGTACAGGACGGTCAAGCTCAGCAGGAAGATGGGAAGCGAACAAAGGCGAAGCGGATTTTCCTACAATTCAGACGGAACCATTTCGACTTCCGAAGCAGCGACAGATCCGATTATGGAAAAGGCGCTTGCAAGTGGTGAAATAATCCAGGTTCAGCTTTCAAAAAATGCCCCGCCCATTCTGGCGGTTCCTGTCAAATTCCGGGATCAGGTGATTGGCATCATTCATATCGAAGCCACTGAAGCAGATAGAAAATGGACGGAAGATGAGATAACCGTCGTGCACTCCATTTCCGACCGGGCCGCATTCGCATTGGAGAATGCCCGCCTCCTCGAACAGACAAGACGCCGCGCGGAGCAGGAAGAGACCATCGCGCACATCACGTCGCAAATCGGCTCTTCAACCAACTTCAGTCATATCCTGCAGACCACCATTGAAGAACTTGGACGAACGCTGGGCGCAACACGCACATTCATTCAACTGGAGACCTCCCCGGATGACAATACAGTTGAACAGAAATCAATGATGGATTAGACATTATGAGCACTCCTCCCATCCGCACCTCGTCCAAATCAAAAATATTCTCACCCGGGGTCTTCTTCAAGCGCAGAGTAAACCTGGATGTCAAGCTGCCTGTAATGGTTATTCTTCTGCTTTCATTGGCCTTTACTATATCCACATTTCTAAGCGTCAGAGCAACTCGAACAGCGTTGATTGCCTCTTTAAAGAACGAATTGGTGACTCAAGCCGAGTCAAAGGCCGAGGTCATTCGCGCAAATCTGATCTGGACGCGGGGCACGGCAATCGACCTTAGCGCTGCTGCTGAAGCTCTTGAGCTTGACGAAGAAGAAAGTAAAAATGTCATAACAAAAATACTTTCCCCAAATGAACAGGTTGTCGGTTCAACCATCGCATACGAACCCTATAAATTCAAGCCAGATATTCAATACTGGGCGCCCTATTATAGCCGAACTGACAACGGCAAATTACAGTTTACCCAGCTTGGGACACCGGAAAATAATTACCCGGCACAGGATTGGTATAGGCTAGCGAAAGATTCGAACAGTATCATTTTATCCCCCCCATACTTTGACATAGGCGGTGCGAAAATTTGGATGGTAACTTGGAGTGTGCCGTTTTATGAAAGGTCGGGCGAATTAAGGGGTATTGCAACGGCAGATATTGCCTTTTCACAGACGCAGGAAATTGTAAGCCAAATAAAAGTCGGGCAAAAAGGCTATGCCTTTTTGCTGGATCCCAATGGCAAGATTTTGGGAATCGGCGAAAATGCAGGGGGAGATTATGAGCCCATGGAAACATCCATGCGCAATGCCGCGCATTCACTAAAGGCGAAAGGCTGGGGAAATCTAGTTAACTCAATGCTAGAAGGAAATGCTGGCTTTGCCGAAGTAACAGACCCGCAAGGAAAGTCCATGTTTGTTGCACACCAGCCAATTGGAATGAATACAGGCTGGTCTCTGGGATTGGCTTTTCCCCAAGACGAGGTTCTAAGAGAGGCATCCAAACCACAGAATACTCTTATTCTTTACTCAGGGTTAACAGTGGTTGTATTCGGCATCCTTCTCTACATACTTACCCGCTCCATCACCCAACCCCTTCGTCGTTTAACGCTGCACGCAAGTGAGTTATCAGCGGAGAAATTGCAATTGGCTGAAGGTAAATTGAAAGAGTCAATCGAAATACGCACTGGAGATGAACTGGAAGACCTGGCAGAAGCCTTCAATGGAATGTCGCATGATTTGGCCCAGGCGATTGAAAACCTTGAAGAAAAAGTCGCAGACCGCTCGCGTAACCTGGAACGCCGCTCGCTTGAACTTGAGACTGTCGCCGAAGTAGCGCGCGAGATTACAATCATTCATGACCTAGACACGCTACTCAATGTGGCGGCAAACTTAATTCGCGAACGGTTCAAATATTATCACGTGGGCATCTTTCTTGTTGACGAACGCGGTGAATTTGCCGTTCTACGCGCGGCAAGCAGCGTAGCCGCCGGGCAAATGCTCGAACAAAACTACAAGTTGAAAGTAGGGCAGGAAGGATTGGTTGGCAATGTCACCAGAACAGGGCAGGCGCATATCGCCCTGGACGTTGGCAAGGATGCGATTCACTTCCAAAATCCGTTACTGCCCATGACTCGTTCCGAAATCACGCTTCCCCTGCGCAGCCGGAGCGTCACCATTGGCGCGCTGGATATTCAAGCCGAGTTCGAGGCGGCCTTCAGTGAACAAGATGTAAAAGTTCTTCAATTACTAGCGGACCAATTGGCGGCGGCAATTGAAAATGCACAATTGGTACGACAAGTAGAGAAGGCTTACACGGAATTAAACAAGGCCTACAGTCTGCAAACTCAAAATGCATGGCGTTCGAGCATCAACCAATATGAACACCCCGCATACGAATATGACGGCATGCAGGTACGTCCCATACCGGCATCCCTGCCAGGGAACCTGCAAAAACAACTGGAAAATGGAGAACCAATCGTTGTTCAGGAAAACAGCGAATATAAGGAGAGCGGCAAGAAATCGGTCCTTATGATTCCTTTGAAGGTGCTAGACCAGGTGATCGGCGTCGTCGGGCTGGAGCGAGATGAACCAAGCCACGTTTGGACAGATGAGGAAATCTCCATTGCACAAGCCGCTGCGATCCGCGCAGGGATCACACTGGAAAATGCCCGCCTGCTTGAAGAAAGCCAGAGGCGGGCCATTAAGGAACGCACGATCTTTGACGCGACCGAGCGCGTTGGCTCGGCGTTGAACGTTGAAAATATCCTGTATACCGCCGCCGAGGAAATCGAACGTATTCTTGGCAGCTCGGAAGTAATATTGCAGTTTAATAATGACAATGCTTCTTCAACAAACCAGGAATGAAGATGCTATACAATGAGATTGAAGGCGAAATTGAATGAAAGATTCGATTCGTTAGCTACTCCAGTGGCGTTCTTATTTGGACCGATGTAAAATGAACCAATCGACTGACAGCATAGAGTTTTCATACACAAATTGGCGCGCCGGTTTCTTGCGGGTTACCCTGATCGTGGCGTGTGTATTGGGGTTGGCCGCTTTATATACCGGTCTGAGAACAACATCAGCACCCGTTTATTCCGCCATCTATATCGGTCTTTATACGGCATTACTGCTTGTGACGATTATCAATTTTCCACATGCAGTGAAGGCCGGGTTGTTTGTTGGGTTAATTTTTATACTTGGGGTATCGGGATTGTTGGAAACAGGAATATGGGGCGATTCCCGCGTGTTCATGTTGGGGGCCATTGCCATGGCTTCGTTGTTGTTTTCCTGGAAAACCGGCTGGGTGATGACCGGCATGACAATGTTGTCCTATTTCATCTCCGGTTGGCTGGTCTTAAACGGCTCCTTAACCATCACCAATCCCGACGTACCGGAAGGAGATTTCTCGATCTGGGCCAGTGGGAGCACGGCCGTTCTCCTTCTTGCTGTTCTAATCGTAAACGGCGTCCGCCTGATGCAAAATGAATTTGAAAAGGCGCAGGATCGCGCCCAATCCGCATTGGATGTGCTTCAGAGTGAAAAAATCACGTTGGGACAGCGGGTGGAGGAGAGGACAAAAGAGTTAGCCAATGCAAACCAGGTCAGCGAGCATCGCGCCAGAATGTTCCAGGCAATTGCCCAGGTGACTCGCGCCATTATCACCACGCAAAATCTGCAAGACCTTTTACCCCAGATCACCCAGTCCATCAGTCAGCATTTTGGTTTCTATCACATCGGTATTTTCCTGATTGATCCCAGCAGGGAATACGCCATCCTAAGCGCCACCAACAGTGAGGGTGGGCAAAAAATGCTCGAGCACAATCACAAACTACGCGTAGGACAGGCCGGGATCGTTGGCTATGTCGCCGGGACGGCAAAGCCCCGCATTGCGCTGGATACCGAAGCCGACGCCATCCATTTTTCTAATCCCAATCTCCCGGAAACCCGCTCGGAAATGGCGCTGCCCCTCATCCAAACAGGCGGACAAGTCATCGGCGTTCTCGACATACAAAGCGCCGAGTCCAACGCTTTCAAACACGAGGATATTGAAATTCTGATCACTTTGGCAGACCAGGTTTCTGTGGCGATTGCCAATGCGCGTCTCTACGAAGAGACGCAGAAGAATCTGATCGAATCCGAAATGCTTTACAGACGCGACCTGCAAGCGGGCTGGAGAAGATTCACCAGCATGCAAAGAATCGCTGGTATTCATCGAACCGCGACAAACACAAACATCTATGTAGAACCAATGGAGGTACCGGGCGCAGTGGAAGTGATGAATTCCGGAGTCGCGCACATTGACATCAATGAAATGAATTCCCAAATGACAATACCTGTAAAACTGCGCGGTGAAGTGATTGGGATTCTCAACGTCAAAGCAGACGAAAAACGCCAGTGGACCGACGATGAAATGGATATCATCACCGCGATCGTGGAGCGCGCCGCGCTATCCATTGAAAATACGCGCCTGCTTGCGGAAAGCCAGCAGGCGGCGGAAAAAGAACGAATGATTGGTGAAATCTCCGCAAAAATTGGCGCAAGCACCCAGATCGAGATGATTCTCAAAACTGCTGTGCGTGAATTGGGCAACCGGATCAACGGCGCTCACATCTCGGTTGAGATTGGGAGCGGTAATGAGTGATTTTCGAAGAGATTTGAATTCTTTGAGGTATCAGTTGTGAACAGTAATTCAAACCGCCCGCGATTCAGCGCAACACAACGCTATGCCCTGCTTGGCACAGTTTTTGGAGCCACATTCCCCCTGATTGGGACCATTTTGCAAGTGGTCTTTTCGGGGCTTCCGATCACCATTCACAACATGCTCTTTATTCAGGGCGCATTTCCCCTGCTGTGGGCCGTCGATACAGCGCCAGTTGTCATCGGGTTGCTTGCCGGGTATGCTGGACGCAAACAGGACGCCCTAACCAGGGTCAATGAACAACTGCTTGAACGCGAAAACGAACTAAAAGCCAACCAGGCAAACCTGGAACGATACGCAAACGAACGCACAGCTGAACTGATAGTCGCCAACAAACGCAACGAACACCGCACCTCGCAATTTGAAGCGATCGCATACATTGCCCGCACTACCAGCTCCATACAAGTATTGGGCGAACTGTTACCTCAGATTACACGAACCATTTCCGATCAATTCGGGTTTTATCATGTGGGCATTTACCTGATGGATGACAACAGGGAATATGCCGTCCTTGCATCCGCAAACAGTGAAGGTGGGGAAAAAATGCTCGAACGTAGCCACCGTTTGCCAGTTGGCGGGACAGATATTGTGAGCTTTGTAACCAAAACCGGACAACCACGCATTGCAGCGGACGTCGAATTGGACGCGGCCCACTTCAATAATCCGGACCTGCCTGATACCCGCTCCGAGATCGCCCTCCCATTACGCGTCGGCACAGGTATCTTTGGCGCACTGGATGTGCAAAGTACAGAAACGAATGCATTTGCGCAGGAAGATGTAAGCATACTTTCCATTCTGGCCGACCTGGTGGGAATCGCCATTCAAAACGCACGTTCCTACGGACAAATCCAGGAAGCGCTGGCACAAGCCGAAGCAGCGTCTGCTCTGACAAGCGAGCTGAATTGGCGACAATTCCTAGCACGGGAAGCCGTGGAAGGCTATTACTTCGACGGTGTGGACACAAAAGATTTGCGAACATCCAATCGACAATTTCCACACAGTCTTGCCATACCACTTATGTTGCGCGGCACGCATATCGGCACGATCAAACTCAGCACAACAGACCCGAACCGGACATGGTCGGACGATGAAGTAGACATTGCAAAAGCCGCCGCTGAAAGAACTTCAATTGCCCTTGAAAACGCGCGCCTGCTTCAGGAAGCGCAGAAGAGGGTGGCAAAGGAGCATGCCATCGGCGAAATTTCTGCCAGGATCGGCAGTTTGAATAATCTCGAAAGCCTGCTCCAAACCACCATTCAGGAATTAGGCAATACCCTGTCAGACACAGATATTGCCATTCAACTCAAAGGATAAGAGCTTGAATGATCAAGAGATTCTTTAACCCTCCATTATTCGATACTGAGGAAGATAATTTCCGGGCGAAGTTTATTAACGGTTTTGCCTGGATCGCAACTGCATCTCTTTCGATCGTCCTGGCACTCGGTTTGCCTCCAAGTCCTCAGCAACATTCGATCACCACGATAATCATACTTTTAGGCTTGATTCTCGTCATGTTTTTATCCCTTTACTTATTACGGAAGGGAAACCTCAACGCCAGCGGATCGATCCTGATTGTTCTCGGCTGGCTGGGACTTGGACTGCAAGCTTATTTTGAGTCCGGCGCCAAGGATGTAATCGTAATAGCCTATATTGCCATCGGCTTGCTTGCCAGCATCATCATTAACTGGCGTATCGGAAGCTTGATCATTCTCCTCAGCGTTGGAGTAATCTGGGTGCTTGCATTCCTTGAACTGAACGGGAGCCTACACCCCGTCCCTCAGGAGACATTTACATTCGCGCGCGACATCACCTTCATATTTGTAGCAATTGCAGTGCTCAACATTTTCAGTACAACCACCCTAAAAGATGCGATCACCCGCGCGGTTAAAAGTGAACAAAGTCTGCTTGCCTCGAACAAAAACCTGCAGGAACTTAACCAAACATTGGAAGAACACGTCAATCAACGCACAGCGGAATTGGACGCAGCCAACCATTTCAACCTGCGTCGCGCCCGTCAGTTTGAAGCAATTGCAAAAGTAAACCGCGCAATCGCGTCCATTCAGGACCTGGATGCACTTTTACCGCGCATCACCCAGGTAATCAGCGAACAGTTCAACTTCTACCACACCGGCATCTTCTTGCTGGATAATAACAGGGAGTTTGCCGTTTTGCGCGCCGCGAACAGCGAAGGCGGCAAGAGAATGCTGGCGCGCGGACATAAACTGGAAATCAGCCAGACTGGTATTGTAGGTTTCGTAACAGCAACGGGTCAGCCGCGCATCGCTCTCGATGTGGGCAGCGATCCGATTCACTTCGATAACCCAGACCTGCCCGAAACCCGTTCAGAGGCGGCTCTACCGCTTCGTTATGCCGAACGGATTATTGGCGCATTGGATGTGCAAAGTACCGAACCCAACGCTTTTAGCGAAGACGACATGGAGGCGCTACTCACACTCGCGGACCAGGTATCTGTGGCAATAAACACCACGCTTGTGATTCAAAACACCAATAAAGCGCTTGCGGAGTCGCAAAGCGTGCTTGAAAAAAACATTCGAGACACATGGAAGGTGATGCGTCCAAAGTCGATGGGGATGGGTTTTCAACTGGTCAATTCTCAATTGACCCCTTTAGAAAAACATCTCGAAGGGGAGCATATTCAGGAGGCGATTTCAAAGGGGTCGCCTATCCGTTCCACCAAGGGAGATGCGTCCTCGAACCTGGCAATCCCCATTCGGTTACGCGGACAAATCATCGGTGTAATGAATCTACGCGCGCGCAATCAGCGAAGGTTGACAAGTGACGATGCCGATATTGCACGGGCGGTTACCGAACGTCTTTCATTGGCAATCGAGACCGCAATCCTGCTTCAATCCACGCAGCACCGCGCAGATATTGAACGCGTGACCACCAATATTTCCTCCAAGATCAGCTCGTCCACTCACTTTGAAACCATCCTACAAACGGCCGCGCAGGAACTTAGCAAGGCTCTCGGCGGTTCGGACGTGCTGGTGCAGATCGAACCGATTTCCATGGATATGGAAATGCCGGAATAACACAGGCAACACAGATGAAACACAGACTTTTCCCCTACATCCTGCTCGTGGTTTTAATGGCAATCATTCCAACTGCCTGCGCCCAGCTTCAACAGGCGGAACGCGCGGATCCGCCTCTCCGTGTGGAATACACGCAATGGTGGGCTGATTACACGCTCCTGGTGGCAAAGGAAAAAGGTTTTTTTGAACAATATGGTGTCGAAGTAGAACCCGTTTATTATGAGGTTTATCCCGAGATCTATCCCGACCTCGCCTCGGGACAAATCGACGGGGCGTTGATTGCGGTGGGAGATGTCATCAACATCTACCACACCGCCCCAATGAAAGTCGTCGGACTCAATGACGACGGGGGCGCCGATTCAATCGTCGTGGGTCCGGAAATTAGTTCGATCCAGGACCTGAATGGCAAGGTGGTGGGCGTGCTGATCGGCACGCAATACGAGTTGATGGTTGCAGAGATGCTGCGAAGCGTTGGTATGAGCGTCGGAGATGTTACGGTTGTGAATGTGAACCCCGAAGACGCTTCAAAGGCATTGAAAAGCGGACAGGTACAGGCGGTTTACACATGGGAACCGTACCTGTCAAATGCAATTTCGAATGGATACAAGATCGTTTATCCAGATCGGCACCTCCGCCTGTTTCCGGATACGATTGTATTCAACAAGGCAATCGTGGATGACAGACCCGATGATATTCGCGCATTCCTCATGGGGTGGTTTAAAGCTGTGCAGTACCGGCTGCAACATCAAGGAGAAACACGGGAGATTGCCGCCAAGTATCTCGGAATAAGCCCCGACGAAATACAGCCCGATGAAAATCAAAGGCTCTACAGTGTCGAAGACAACAGGGAACTTTTCAGCCTACAGGAAGAAAATTCCATTTACGCGATTACACAAATCACGTCCGACTACCTGGTCTCGATTGGCACAATCACCCAGTTGGTCGAGCCGGACGAACTGCTCGACCCATCCTATCTGCCTTAAATGTAAAAACCGACAAGAGAGCATTTATGAATTACCCAATTGCCCAACAACCCGCACAAGAAGAGGAGCGCCGCAGAAAAAACGCGCTGACAATCAGCCTGACCACCGGCATTGTCTTTCTGATCATTTCTGCGGTTTTGGGACCCATCGCCTACCTCGAAAACGGATTGAACGGCATGTGGGGAATCGTGATCACTGGCGTGGTGTCTTTGGCGGCGTTTGTTGGCGCGCTGCAAATTTCCCGCGGATGGACCACGATGGGTATTATGATATTAATCATGACCGTGCTGGTCGTGTCGTGCACGCTTCCGTTTTTGGCGCGCGGGCAGGGACTTGCGCTTGCCGTCATCATCCTTGTTCTCGTTGTCAGCATTTCCTCCGCTTCTCTGCCGCCGGTATGGGCCAGACGCGCGATCGTCAGCGCATTCATCATTGCGGTCTTTGTCGTTGTAACCGACCTCTACCTGCCTGATTTGGGGCTGCCAACAAGTCCCATTTACACAAATGTTATTGCCGCCGTTACATTGCTTGTGTACGCTATCTTTATCCTGAGAAACTTAAGATCGTACACGCTTCAAACCAAGATTATCGTTGCGTTCATCTTCATCACAATTATTCCTCTGGGCGTTTTGAGCGTCATCAACAACTGGTTTTCAACGAGGGCGCTTCAGGCACAAAGTCAAACGCAGCTGGACTCTCTCGCAAAAATTGCGGCGGACACAATTGACGATTTCATCACCGTCCAGCTCGATACAATACACGCCGACGCCAAGCAGGTATCGCTGATCAACTACCTGGAGCCTCCCTTGCTTCCAGACGAGGAAAAAACCGCGGGGCTGACCCTGTTATCCCTGACACGTAAGAATTCCATTTTTATCCGCTCGGTGGCGATCCTGGATAAAAACGGGGTAAATGTTTTGGATACGCTGGAAGAGCAAAAAGGCGAGGATGAATCAAGATTTACCTATTTCACCCGTCCACTTGGAAATGGGCTGCCGTTCGTATCGAACATTATTTTTCGCGGGAACAGGGCAAGCATCTATTTCAGCTCGCCCATAAAGAACCTCGACGGAGAAAGCATCGGCGTTTTACGAATCGAATATCGCGCGAGCATATTTCAGTCGATTATCCGGTCATTGGACACGGGTGAGACCGACGCCATCATCTCGATTGTGGATGCGAAGACCTATGTGCGCACAGGCTATACCGGCGACCGCGACAACCTGTTCAAATCCTATAAGGACTTTACCGAACTGGAACTTGTCGCTATGCAATCAGATGGACGCCTGCCCCTGGACCCGTCAAGGGAAACCAACAGCGCCGTGATCGACGGCATCAACAACCTGACGAAGCAGCCTTTCTTTTACTCCTATTCCGAATCGCTATCCCAGGAATTAGTCAGTACGGGGATGCCGCTGAAACACCAGCAATGGGTTGCGCTGGCGAGTCAGCCCACAGACGTTTACCTCTCACCCGTCAGGAATCAGAACAGGATAAACACCCTGATTTCACTGCTGTTGGTCGTCCTCAGTGTCGGCGCTGGCTTTGTCGCTTCTCAAATTTTGACTTCCCCCCTCAACACCCTTACGAAGGTCGCCGAAAAAGTGACCACGGGCGACCTGAACGCGCGCGCCACAGTTGTTACAAAGGATGAGATCGGCATTCTGGCGGAAACCTTCAACCGCATGACCAGCCAGCTGAGCCAGACGCTTACGGGGCTGGAACAACGGGTGGCCGAACGCACAGCTGACCTGGAACTTTCGCGCCGGCAAAGTGTGAAACGCGCCAACGAACTCCAGTCGATCGGCGAAATTTCAAAAATCATCACTGTCGAACAAAAACTCGAGAACCTGCTGCCGCTTATCACCCGGCTGGTCAGCGAACGTTTCGGCTTCTACCACGTGGGTATCTTTTTAGTCGACAGTTCGAACCAGTTTGCGGTTCTCCAAGCCGCAAACAGCGCAGGCGGGCAGAACATGCTGAAGCGCGGACACAAGCTCGAAGTCGGCGGGAATAGTATTGTGGGATATGTTTCCCAAGCCGGCGTACCGCGCATCTCGCTCGACGTGGGCAAGGATGCGGTTTACTTCAACAACCCCGACCTCCCCGCTACGCGCTCCGAAATGTCCCTGCCGCTCAAAGTGCGTGACAATATTGTGGGCGTGCTGGACGTTCAAAGCGAAAAACCGGGCGCATTCACTGAAGACGACGCAAATACACTCAGCATTCTGGCAGACCAGATCGCCATCGCGCTGGAAAATGCGCGGTTGTTCACGCAAACACAACAGGCTCTGAACGAAGTTCAGGCGCTCTACCGCGAAAACCTGCAGGAAGGCTGGAAAACCTTCAGCCGCGAAAGGCAGGTCGTTGGCTATCACCACAGTTTGACAAGCGGCAGCAAATTGATTGAGCCTGTCGAAACAGATGAAATCCGGCAGGCCATGAACCGCGGTGAAGTATTGATCTTCCATGCGGATGGGGTTACACAGGAGGCATCCATCGTTGTACCCATCAAGCTGCGCGGACAGGTCATCGGCAATATGAATATTAAAGCGCCGGACAAGAACCGTCAGTGGACAACCGACGAGGTCAATCTTGCCGAAACGATTTCCGAGCGCCTTTCAGTGGCACTTGAAAACGCGCGTCTGTTGGAAGAGACAAACCGACGCGCGGAACGGGAACGCGTCATCTCAGACATTACATCCAAGATCGGCACATCCGTCCGCACGGAAAGCATCCTGCGCACCACTGCGACCGAGCTGAGCCAATTGCTGGGTAACGCAGACATCTTTATCGACCTTAGAACAACGAACAAGAAGGACTCTGAATGAAAAAGCGGTTTATTCGCCTTGTATATTTTTCTCTCATCAACGCCCTACTACTGACGTCATGCGCCAGTCTGTCCCCGCAGTCACCCATCCCTACCGCCCGGCCTGTAGTTGTTTTGAAAGTATCCGGTTCGGGCACCATTACAACGGTTCTTACGGCTCTCAAACCTGCGTTCGAGGCCGCAACGCCCGGTTACAAACTTGAGGTTTTATCAGGCAGCAACACCGGCAACGGCGTGACAGGAATTCTCGAAGGGCTGTTGGATGTGGCGGCAATGGCACGTGCGCCTAAAGACGAGGAAATCGCCAAAAATATCAAATATTATGAAATGGGTCTCGTCGGGCAGGCAATCATAGTCCACCCCTCAGTGACGAATGTCCCCAGCCTGAGCAAACAGCAAATTGCAGATATCTTCTCAGGGAAAGTCACCAACTGGGCTGAAGTGGGCGGAACCAACCAACAAATCTTTCTATTTGTGCGCGACGAGGGCGACTCCAGCACCAAAGGTTTACGAAAAGCTGTTGTGGGCGATATCACATTCCCGGATACCGCCACAACAATTTTCAGTCAGTCAGATATGGCTTTCACTGTGGAAGGAACTTCGGGCGCGATTGGGGTCGCAGCCTGGACATCCATATTGGCAACCAAAACAAATGTGCTGGCGGTTGCAATTGACGGCACCAGACCGGACGAGGTCTCTTATCCCATTCTCGACTCGGCAGGTATCGGTTATCTGGCTGAACGCGAAAGTGATGTACAGCCATTGATAAACTGGCTCTCTTCCACAGACGGGCAGGCTGCGCTGAAAACGCTTGGATTTATTTCGCCCAAATAATGTGACCCTATTTTTGCGGCCAAACGGTGTGGACCCCACTCCCAAATGGCTGCAAAGGAGCAGACTGATGCGGTTTTTAGAATACATCAACAACCTAAAACTGGGAGCCAAACTGAATATACTGGCTTTTGCAATATTCAGTTTCCTGCTGTTGGGCATGGTTTTGTCCACAAACAACAGCATGAACAGCTTTGTCCTCCAGGCCGGACACCAGAATATCATTCAGGATGCTCAAACCATTCAGACCCGATTTGATGAAATCGAACAGGAGACATTGACCAATGCCATAGCGCTCTCGAATTCCCCCGGTCTGCAGGAGGCCATTTCCACCATAAATGTCCGCCCCATTCAATCTGAATTGTTGATCGCGGCTGCCCGCCTCGATTTCGACGATATGGATTTGTTGGACGCCAAAGGCAGGCATCTATTGGGCAGAGCTGATACAGACTCGCTCGACGAAGACCGGCTGACCCGGCTGGCATTGCTGGGTTTTAATGCAACAGGTCTTGTGGTCAAAAACAAGGACGGGGTCAATATTTTCATTACGGCTGTGGTCCCCATCCATGACGCTTCGGGAGCAACCATCGGCGCTGTTTTAGGAAGCCGGCTCATCGATGACGAAATGCTCTCGCGAGTCAATGTCTTTTCGGGGCACAGCCTGGACCTAGCCTTGATCGTCGATGGGCAGATCGTTGCCAGTGACTTTGAAGAAGGTCAAGGACTGGAACATTTTTCACCCCTCCTGTTGGATCCCAACTCCATCGGACAGGTATTAAATGGGCAGACGGTTTACAGGGAAGAACTAATCGCCAATCCAGAGGGTGATCCCCATGCACTTGGACATACTCCTCTGACGATTGGTTCTGATACAAAGGGGGTAATCGGCCTTGCGGTAAATATGGGCGAGTTGGCAGACATTAAAAGCCAGCTGATCAGCAATCAACGGGCGGTGTTTGCCTTTTTTGCGATAATTGGCAATATCATTCTGGCGCTCTTTGCCGCGCATGGCATCACCAACCCCATTCGCCGCCTGCAACTGGCCGCCGATCAACTAGCAAAGGGAGATTATGCACAGCGCGTGTTCCGAGGCGCGAAGGATGAGATATGGCATCTAACCAACTCATTCAACAGTATGGCCGCGCAAATTCAGGGGTTGGTCACAGGGTTGGAAGAGCGCGTAGCGCAGCGCACTTCCGAATTGGAACATCGCAGCGAAGAGCTCGAGAAAGCCACGGAACAGAGCAAAAAACGCGCAAATGAGTTACAGACAATTGCTGAAATAGCGCAATATCTGTCGACCGAAAAAGAATTGGAACTGCTCCTGCCATTGATCACCCGGACGGTAAGTGAGCGGTTTGGGTTCTATCACGTTGGTATCTTCCTCCTGAATGAAACCGGAAATTATGCGGTCTTGCGGGCGGCAAACAGTCCCGGCGGACAAAAAATGTTGGCAAGGCAGCACAAACTCGAGGTCGGTCAGGTCGGCATCGTGGGTAACGTAACTTCAACAGGCATTCCGCGCATCGCATTGGACACAGGTTCGGACGCCACGTATTTCAATAATCCCGACCTGCCGGAAACACATTCAGAAATGGCGCTTCCACTGATTGCGCGCGGGAAGGTTGTCGGTGCCCTGGACGTGCAGAGCACGGTTCCAAACGCATTCACAGAAGCCGATGCCGCCACCCTCGGACTGCTGGCAGATCAAATCGCCATCGCAATCGATAATGTTCGCCTGCTCGAGGAGACCCAAAATGCGCTCGAGGAATCACGAGCCGTTTTTCGTGAATACGTTGCCGATTCATGGCAAAAGAAATCAACCTCCGGAGTTGTGGGCTATCATCAGACCCTTGTTGCTGGTCAGGTGATCACTGCCGATAAGATTAAGGAAGTCGAAATCCCGACCCGCGATGAAAATGGAGTGCTGACAGTACCCATCAAGCTGCGCGACCAGGTCATCGGAACCCTTAATATCCGTCCGAACACCGAAGGCAAGTCCTGGAATGCAGACGAAGTCAATATTGTGCAGGCGGTTACGGAACGCCTCGGACTGGCTCTGGATAACGCACGCCTCTTCGAGGAAACCTCCTCTCGCGCCGCGCGCGAACGTCTCGTTTCAGATATCACCACCAAGATCCGCAGTACCACTGACCCACAGGAAATGGTCAAAACTGCCGTCGAAGAACTCAAACGCGCTCTGGGCGTCACGCGCGTTGAAATTATTCCTCAAAAAACCGCGCCCCCACCAGAAAATTAGAAAAGTAGGTGCAACCATGTTTAAAACAATTGCCGTATCCAATGAAAAAGGCGGGGTGGCAAAGACTACAACCACCATCTCTTTGGGCGCAGCCCTGGGTGAAATGGGAAATCGCGTTCTGCTTATCGATCTCGACGCGCAAGCCAATCTCACGCTGGCACTGGGCCTCGAACCTGGTGAAGCAGAGAGTACGTCCAGCAACATCATGCTCGATAATATCCCGTTGTTGAGCGCGCGACGAAAGACTGACATTGAAAATCTCGACCTTATTCCCTCCAATTTGCGGATAGAAACTTCTGAACAGTTCCTGCCCGTGCGAACAAACTACACCACCATCCTGAAACGGGCCATCAGCGTGTCGAATCCGCCTTATGACTACATTCTGCTCGACTGTCCGCCCGCGCTCGGCGCGATCACCCAAAATGCGCTCGCCGCCGCGGACCTTTTGCTCATTCCCACACAGGCGGAATATTTTTCGGCGTATGCGCTGCGTAACATGATGTCACTCGTTCGCCGCATTCGTGAGGAGGACAATCCAAATCTTGCGTACCGCATCCTCGTTACCATGCTGGATAACAGGAATCGCACACACCGTAATATTCACGAACAACTTCGCTCGACGTTTAGCGAAGGCGTGTTCAATACCGTCATCGAAATAGACACAAAACTGCGCGAGAGTTCCATTGCCGGGCTGCCGATTTCGCGTTACAAGCCCGGCGCGCGAGGCACCACCCAATACCATGTCCTCGCCCAGGAGTTGATTGAATATGTCAAAGAAACCGAAAATAGACAAGCGGCTTGACAAATTATTCAAGGGTCTGGCTCCTGAAGAGAGCGCCGTAAAACCCAAGTCTTCCCAAAGGGAAGAGAAGGTCGTGTCGCCTGTCGAACCTGCGAGCGCTTCGGTCCACCAACCCTCAATTTCCACTCCGGCAAAACCCGAAGCGGCTTCGCGTCCCAAAACAGCCGGACGCGATATAGCCACATTGGTTCTCCCCGAATCCACTCCTGCCCAAGGCAACAACAGCACCATATCCACTTTCACTGTGGATATCCAGAGCGGTTACCAGGATTGGGCCGCATTGCGCATTCTGAATGAAGAACAGCGGCAATGGGCACCGGATGATGAGCTGCTCGTAAAACAAGTCACCGACCAGTTGTCGCTGGCGCTTGAAAATGCACGCCTGTTCCAAGAGGCCCAAAAATTCAAACTTGGGATCGACAGAACCGACAATGCGGTATTCATTACCGATCCCAATGGCATAATCCAGTATATAAATCCGGGCTTCGAAAAGGTATATGGCTTTACAAGTGAAGAGTCGTTGGGAAAGACGCCCCGCATCCTGAAATCCGGGCTTATTACGGATGCGCAATACAAACACTTTTGGGACAGGCTTTTGAGTGGAGGAACGGTCACAGGCGAAATCATCAACAAGACAAAGGATGGCCGCCTTGTCTCCATCTCAGGGACGAACAGTCCAATCCTTGACGAAAACGGAAAGATTCTCGGTTTCCTTTCCGTGCACCAGGATATTACCGAACGCAAGAAATCGGAAGAAGCCCTCGCCAAATCCGAAGCGGACCTCCGCGCCCTGTTCTCGGCGATGGAAGACATCGTATTGGTCTATGATCGGGATGGCCGGTACGTGCGCATCGCGCCCACCAACCCGTCGCGTTTGATCAAGCCGCCGGAAGAGTTGTTGGGAAAAACAGTCCGTGAGGTGCTTCCCCAGGAAACAGCCGATAAGTTTCTGGAAGCAATTAGACAAACGTTGGAAAGCAACGAGCCGACCCAGCTCGAATATGACATGCAAGTGGAGAATGAAGTCTACTGGTTTCTGGCAAAGCTCACCAAACTCGATGAAAACAACGTCTTCTGGGTGGCGCGCGACATTACGGAGCGCAAAAAGTCCGAAGAGACAATCAGACGTCGTAATGAATACCTTGCGGCTTCCGCAGAAATCAGCAAACTGGTCACGTCCACACTGGACCTGAACACGATCTTCGCCCGAACCGTAAACTTGATCAATGAGCGTTTCCGTTTCTACCATGCGGGTATTTTCATCGTAGAGGAAACCGGCTTCAACGCCGCCCTGCGCGAGGCAACCGGAGAAGCCGGCAAGGAAATGAAGGCGAGGAAGCACACACTTCAAATCAACGACAAGTCCATCGTCGGCAAGGTGACCCTGGATGGGCAGGCTGTGATTGTCAATGACGTCACAACAAGTCCAACGCATAGATTCAACCCCCTGTTGCCGGAGACTCGCGCGGAAGCCGCCCTCCCCCTGCGGATCGGCAGCCGCATCATCGGGGCAATCGACATTCAATCCAAGGAAGTTAACGCGTTTACCGAAGACGACATTGCCGTTCTGCAAACGCTGTCAGACCAGGTGGCTGTTGCCATCGACAATGCGCGTTCCTTCGAGCTTTCACAGCAGGCGGTGATGGAAATGCGCGAGCTCGACCGTATGAAGAGCCAGTTCCTGGCAAATATGAGCCACGAGTTGCGCACACCGCTCAACTCGATCATCGGCTTCTCGCGCGTTATCATCAAGGGAATCGATGGCCCGGTCACCGAATTACAGCAGCAGGATCTGACGGCCATTTACAATTCGGGACAGCACCTGCTCGGGCTGATCAACGACGTTCTTGATCTCTCCAAGATCGAAGCCGGCAAGATGGAACTGGCTTTCGACGAAGTGAATATCGCCGACATCACCAATAGCGTCCTTTCCACCATGACAGGACTTATCAAGGACAAGCCCATTCAATTGCAGCGCAACATTCAGCCTGATCTGCCAACCGTGCGGGCCGATGCAATCCGCATTCGCCAGGTTATGATCAACCTCCTTTCGAATGCCGCCAAGTTTACGGATGAAGGCTCCATCAATGTGGAAGTAGGGCTCAAACGAGGCACGGCCGGGCGTAATGAAGTCTGTGTGAGTGTCACCGATACGGGTCCCGGTATTGCCGAGCAGGATCAGGCAAAACTATTCCAACCCTTCTCACAAGTGGACGATTCCCCCACCCGCAAGACGGGCGGCACAGGGCTTGGATTATCGATCTGTCAGCACATCGTCAACATGCATGGAGGCAAAATCTGGGTTGAAAGTGAAGTTGGCAGGGGAAGCACGTTCCATTTTACCCTGCCTCTCTTCCGCAAGGAACACGAGAGCGCCGTCGATGGCAGCAATAAAGTGGTGCTGGCAATCGATGATGACATGCAGGTTATTGGATTGTACGAACGTTATTTACACCCGCAGGGATATCAGGTTATTCCATTGACCGACCCCTCACAAGCGGTGGAACGTGTCAAACAGATCAGACCCTTTGCGGTGACATTGGACATCATGATGCCAGGCATAGACGGCTGGCAGGTTTTGGATAATCTGAAGGGCGACCCTGATACGCGCAATATCCCCGTCATCATTTGCAGTATCGTCGAAGAGCTTGAAAAGGGATTCAATCTGGGAGCGACGGACTATCTGGTCAAACCCATTCTGGAGGAAGACCTCGTCAATGCCCTGGATCGACTGAACACCGACGGTTCGATCCGCGACGTGCTTGTGATCGACGATAACCCCGATGACCTGCGACTGATCGGCAAAATCCTGACCGACGATGGCCGGTACAAACCCATGCTTGCTGAAGGCGGACGCGTGGGCTGGGACATCATCTCGTCGGGCAAACCACCCCATGCCGTTATCCTGGATCTGTTCATGCCCGAAATGGACGGATTCAAGATACTGGAAAATATGCAGGCATCCGAAAAACTGCGTGACATTCCGGTGATCGTCATCAGCGGCATGGAACTCACCACAGAACAAAAGCAACAATTAAACGAATTCGGTCAACGGTTATTGTCAAAGGGTTCCTTCAACGAAAAGGAATTACTTACCTCCATTCAACGCTCGCTCGAACGGGTTCACACATAAAATGCCCACAGGAGTTTAATCCACCGTGTCTTTTCTCATCAAGTGCATCGATTGTGGACATCTCGCGCCATATTACCCAACTTCAACTACATGCCCCAAGTGCAATAGTCAGTGGCGTGAAGCGGAATACGATTATGAAATCATTGGAAAGACTCTGCTTCCCAAACTGGCCACGCGTCCCTTCGATCTCTGGCGCTATCGGGAGTTATTGCCGGTCCGCAATCCAAATGTAAGTTTATCGCTCGGCGAAGGGGGCACCCCGCTCATCCGCGCGGTGAACCTGGGCATGATGCTGGGCTGTCCCAACATCTACATCAAGGATGAACGTCAGGGTCCAACTTCCTCGTTCAAGGACAGGCAGGCGGCGGTGACGATTGCGGCCTTGAAGGAGGCTGGAATTACAGAAATGGTGGCGGCGTCCACCGGCAATGTTGCGATCTCCTATTCCGCGTACGCTTCCCGTGCCGGGATGAAATTATGGGCTTTTGTCACCAGCCTGGTACCTGCCATGAAAATGCGCGAGATTGCGTTGTACGGCAGCCAGGTAATCAAAATCACCGGCTCGTATGACCAATGCAAACAGGTCGCCGCCGAATTCGCGCGCCAGCGCCATCTATATCAGGATATGGGGGCGCGAACGATCACATCCATTGAAGCGATGAAGACCATTGCATTTGAAATCGCCGAACAACTGACTGCCATCCAGGATACAGACGACACAGGGTATCCCTGGCGCACACCGGATTGGTACGTACAGGCCATCAGCGGCGGCATGGGACCCATCGGTATCTACAAAGGATTCCGCGAAATGCAAAGCATGGGCTGGATCGAAAAAATCCCCGCCTTTGCCCCCATTCAGGCGGAAGGTTGCGCACCCATGGTCACAAGCTGGAAAAAGGGACTGGAAAAAGCGGTGCCCGTCACTTCTCCCAAGACACGCATCGAAACACTTGCCACGGGCGATCCCGGCCGTTCCTATGAGTTCCTGAGGGACTATGTGAACAATACCAACGGCGCCTTCGAAAGCGTCAGCGATGAAGATGCCTTCCGCGCGATGCACGTGCTGGCAAAAATGGAGGGCATTTCCGCCGAACCTGCCGCAGCCGTGGCCTTTGCCGGACTCTTCAAGCTGATTCGCGCGGGCGTCATCAAGCCAAGCGACACAGTGGTGGTAAATTGCACCGGACATACCATGCCTGCCGAGGCGGGAGTCCTCGGCGATAACTGGTCGCGTGACGTAAAACTGATGACCAGCGACCAAACCCCGCAGGAAGGCCTGCTCTCGGCCCTCAGCCAGGTTGCGCCGGAGCGCTTCCCGAAGATTGCCATCGTGGAGGATACCGCCGAGGCGCGCCGTCTGATTCGCCGCATTTTACAGTCGCAGGGCAGCTTCACCATTTTGGAGGCAAGCAATGGACGCGAGGGACTCGATATGATCCAGCGCGAACTTCCAGACCTGGTGGTACTGGATTTGATGATGCCTGAGATGGACGGCTTTGCTGTAATCGAGGCCCTGCGCGCAAAGCAGGAGACGGCCACCATTCCCGTAATCGTAGCGACCGCAAAGGAACTGACTCCTGATGAGAAGAACAGGCTGAGCGGGCAGATCCAATCCCTGATGCAAAAGGGCGATTTTCTGAATGACGAATTCCTGGAAGAAGTAAAAGCATTAATAAAATAGTCTTTCCTCCTTTCTTGATTAAATATCAAAGGCTGGTATCTTTGCACAAAAAACAAACCGCCGGTATTTTAGCCGCTTTCAGTTCGGCGGTATTTCTTGGTCTGGCGCCCGTTTTCGGAAAGATGGCCATCACATTGGGATTTACGCCATTTGCGGTTGTGGCATTGCGTACCGGTTTTGCAGCGGGCATCCTGCTCCTGGCTGTTTCCCTTTTCTACCGTCAATATCTTTATATCTTCCCCATAGGATTGATCGGGTGCGCGCTGGCAGGGATGATCAACGGATTTGGCTCCCTGTTATATTACCTTGCGCTGGGAAGGCTTGACGCCAGTATTGGGCAACTACTTTATTCCCTTTATCCTTTTTTTGTCGCGCTTTGGCTGATTCTCGACCACCAACCCCCAAGCCGTCTGACACTCTTCCGTGTCGGGCTTGCCACGATTGCCGTCATTCTGCTGACCAGCATACCCGATGGCACTGTGGATGTTACAGGGGTTTTGATGATGATCGGCTCATCCGTACTTTATGCCATGCATCTGCCCATCAACCAGCGCGTGCTTTTTGAAGTCCCCGCGCCGACAGTTGCGCTTTACACGTTGTTGGCGATGAGCGCGGTCGTCGTCCCCGCCTACCTGATATTTGACCGCGCCTGGCCCTCCGCCAACGTCCCCTGGCAGCCTGTGGCAGGATTGACCTTTGTGACCGTGTTTTCGCGCATCGCGCTTTTCCTTGGCGTGAAAAAGATTGGCGGGATGCAAACTGCGCTGCTTGGGCTTGCCGAACTATTGATCGCGATCCTGTTCAGTCACATCTGGCTTGGCGAAAGCCTGACCCTGCTTCAATGGCTGGGGGCCTTGGGTCTTAGCTTCAGTCTTATTTTGGTCATGTTCGAAAGACAGACAGCACCATTGCACAGCGGTAAGACAGGCTGGCTCTCATGGATCCGCGCGCCGGGACTGCCAAAGGACATTTTTGGTCCGTATGAATGAGAATAGACCCTGAAAGCTTCCCATCGGAAAAGCTTCCAGGGTCTATTATTACAAATCCTAGCTATTTATTTCCTTCGTACAAATAACCAGTACCACGCACACTCACCACCCGTTCGGATAATGCGGGAAACTGATCCAATTTGTGGCGCAGACGGCTCACCAGCGGACGTAGAATCTCCGGCGCTTCGCGTTGCGAAGTATCATAACCCTGAACCAACAGCACCAGCTCGCGATGTGAAAAGACCTTGCCCTCGTTCTCGATGAGAATCCGCAGCAACCTGCCTTCGGCAGGTGTAAGGTGTTCCACCCTGTTTTTGTGTTTGATTTGACGGCGGGACAGGTCCACAGTGGTGCCATCCTTGAGCGAGAAAACCTCCACCGTTTCATCCACGTCAGTGCTGAGGGCGGCGCTGCCGGCACGCGATCTGGCTTCATGACGCGCAAGTCCCTTCTTGACGCTTGCCAAAACCTGGGCCGGGGAAGCGGGCTTCAGCAAATAATCGTGGATACGCAAACGCAGGGCCTGAATGGCGGTTTCTGTGGAACCAAAGGCTGTGAGCAGAATCACCTCGGTTTCGGGCGAAACCTGATTGACAACCTGCACCACTTCAAGTCCGTCCATGCCGGGCATTCGCAGGTCCACGATCATCAAATCAATAGGGTGCGTGCGGACATATTCGACAGCCGCCTGCCCGTTTGGGGCGGATGAAACGTTGTACCCTTCCAGCTTGAGAATGTCGCTCAGCGACTGACGCGCAACGGGTTCGTCATCAACCACAAGAATATTGGACTTCATTGTTGACCTCCTATTGGCAAAAAGATACGAAAACAAGCGCCGGGGCCACGCTCGGGAAGCAACTCCAGCGTGCCACCATGCGCGGTGACTATATTGTAACTCACTGTAAGCCCCAAACCAGTGCCTCCATCCTTTGTACTATAGAAAGGCTCGAAGATGTTTTCCTGTTTCTCCCTGGGGACTCCCTTCCCATGATCCTGAAAGACGATTTCGATGCCATCCTTCAGCGGGCGAATTGTAATGGACAAAATTCCGCCTTCGGGCATTGCGTCCACCGCATTCAAAATCAAATTGATGAATACCTGTTGAATCTGGCTACCAACCACCTTGATGTTTGGAATGGCGTCCAGAAAATCGACAACGACCTTGATGTTCGATTCAGACAATTGCTTGGACATCAAGTTCAAAATGTATTGCAGCATTTCCGCAAGGTCGACATTTTCCTGCGACGTTGCGCCGGGGCGGTAAAAATCCAACATGCGACGGACTGTAAGAATTAGACGCTCCAGTTCCGTACGCGCGAGGTCGAAATACTCGGCGCGTTTTTCCTGCGGAAAATCCTCCCGCCCCGCAAGATGCAGACAGTTTTGAACAGCCTGCAATGGGTTGTTGACCTCATGCGCGATGGATGCGCTCAACCGGCCAGCCGCGGCCATCTTTTCAGCTTGGAGCAATGCCTTTTGAGATTCCAACTGCTCGGCGTACAAACGGGAATTTTCCAGCGCAACCGCGGCTTGACGCGCAAGGATTTGAAACAATTCCAAGTCTGCTTCGCGGAGCGGCGATTCATTAAGGTTGCGAGCGGCACATAACACCATACGAAGGTTGGGGCGGAGAATCGGCGCGAGGATGACGGCGCCCAACTCAAGGTCAAAGAGAATTTTTCTCAGAGCCGGGTCGCCCGGACCGCTTGCATTAATCAGCAGGGAGGTGGCGGATTCATCCACATGGGCAATCAAATCCCCAAAAGGCCGATGTAATTCCTTCCCACGCGAAGCCAGCAGAGAAAAACTTCCATCCTCTTTTCGTTGATAACATGCGGCGTGGGAACATTGCAAGTGGACACAAATGGCATCGACGATGAGGTCAAGCAGCGGTTCGCGGCGCGTTTCAGAAAGAAGGGACTCGGTAACGGAAAAGAGCGGACGCAAAGCCTGGATGCGCGCGGCATCGCGTTTTTGCCGACTGTCGGCGAGGGCAAGCTTGACCGCATCCACCAGTTCCTCTCCCTTGCTAAAAGGTTTGAGGATAAGCCCATCCACGCCCTGCCGGAGGGCGCGAATGGCGGTCTCGATTGTGCCGTGGCCTGTCATGATAAGTATGGCGGCATCAGGCTGAAGACGCTGGGCATATTGGATGACTTCAAACCCATCCACTTCGGGCATGCGAATGTCCACCAGCAGGAGATCGATCTTGTTTTCTTTCAGGTAGTTAATGGCTTCACGTGGATCGGTTTGAGTCTCCACTTTATAGCCCGCGCGGGTAAGAAGACGGTTGCACAAAAGCGCAATGCCCGGTTCGTCGTCCACAACAAATACGAGGGGTTTTTCCATGGTCAGATCGGCAGCCAGACGGCAAAGATGGAACCTTTGTTTGGTACACTCGAAAGTTCGATGGTGCCGCCGTGGTCGGTGACAATTCCATAGGTGACAGAAAGTCCCAGACCGGTGCCGCCGCGATCTCCTTTTGTGGTGAAGAATGGTTCGAAGATACGATTCTGGTCTGCGGGCGAGATGCCCACTCCACTGTCCCTGACCGACATGACAACCCAGTCACGATCTTCACGCCGGGCTATGTGCGTGCCGACATTCAACTCGCCGCCAGCGGGCATGGCTTGCAGGGCATTGTGGATCAAATTCAGCAGGACTTGTTTCATCTGGTTTCGGTCAATGGAGACCCAGGGCAGGCTGTCGTCCATGTCGAGGGTGAGATTAACCTTGTTGGTTTGGATCAGGTGCCGGGTAAGCGCCACAACATCGTTGACAATTTCATTCAAATCGGCGCGGGTGCGGGTGCGTTCACCCTGACGCGAGAAATCAAGCAGGCGGCGCACAACGTCGCTCGCGCGGTGAGCCTCGCGCGAAACCATTTCCAATTCAGCGCGATATGAAAAACCCTGTGGCAAATCCTCGAGCACAAGTTCCGAAAAGCCGGTGACCGTGGTCAACGGGTTATTCAGTTCGTGGGCGATGCCCGCCGCCATCTCTCCCACCGCAGCAAGTTTGGCAGCCTGGATCAGCCGATTTTCCGCGGAGCGCTGCGCCTCCATACGATTATTCAACTCTATCTCAGTCGCGCGTAACTGGTGGATGGTTTGCTGTAACTTCTGATACTGGTTGGCGCTGGTGATAACCGAGGTGAGGATACCCGCAAGCGATTCAATAGCAATCAAATCGTTGTGTGAAAATGCATTCTGCTCGCGACTTTCCACATCAATAATACCGAGGATGGTGCCGCCGTCCTTCAACGCGACACAAATCTCGGAGCGGGCCTCCCAGCCTTTGAGCGGGACATATAGTTTTTCCTGCCGCGTATCGTTGACCAGCATGCTCTCGCCCGTTTGGGATACACGCCCGGTAATGCCATTGCTGGCGAGAAATTCACGGCCGGCAAGCGCGCGCCTCACCGCCTCAGACTGTGTGCCGCCAATACCTTGAATGGAAAATTTCCCTTCATCATCCATCAACAGGATGACAGCCAATTCATATTTGAAATATTGCGCCACAAGGTCGGCGGAAATGTAGGCGACCTCCTTTTTATCGTTCAAGCCGATGACCTGCTGCACCACTTCATGGATCAAGCCGAGGCTGCGGGCGCGGCCTTCGGCCTCTTCGCGCAGGCGGGTGTATTCTATCAACCCTGCCAGATGGCTGGTGATGACAACCATCAGGTGTTCATCATATTGGTTGAAGGCTTCGGTGCGCAGGTTTTCAATAATGAGCACTCCGATGGCCTGTCCGCGATATTTGAGCGGGACGATCAGCACGGAGCGCGCACCTTTGCTGAGCGGCACGAACCCTTCCTTGACCGTATCCACAATACGTCGCGCGCGTCCCTCCTTCAGCATGGGTTGGATGGAATGTCCCGCCAGCGACACGCTGACCACATTCAACTTGCCCTCGAACATGCGGTAATCACGCAACACACGTCCATCGCTGGAACGCAGAAAGAGGGCAATCAATTCGGTGTTGAATGCGCGGGAAAGCAGACCAAATACACGCCGCGCAATCTGGTCCAAATTTTGAGCGGAGGAAACTGTGAGAACAAAATCGTTGAGCAAACCCAGCCTGCGCAGATGCGCCGCCATTTCGGAGAAAGTGACCAGCACTTCCACTGACGGCGAAACCTGAGATGCCAGTTCGCGCAATTGTCCCAGTTCACCGCGTGAGAATTCCTTTTGCCGCCAGATAGCAACCGCCCCGATCAATCGCTGACCAATTACCAGCGGCAGACAAACCCAGACCTTTGTGCCCGATTTGAGGGAACCATAGGGGAGGTTGTCCCAGTTGGGCTGCTCGCGGGTGATGACCACATCATATAGGGAACGATTAACGCGGCGGAGAATTGGATTCTCGTCGATCAGCATGGACACGCCCTGGGCCTTGGGATCGTTCCACTCGGCTTGAATATCGAGCGAGTCGCCGCGGCGGATTGCCAGCCATGCACCCTGACAGGCGGATGCCTGCACAAACGCGCCTAGGGTCTTTCCGATAGCCAGCGGCAGATCGGAAACAAGACCAGATTGCAGGTCGGGCAGGAAGGGTTGATTGGGCGAAGTGGATTGGACGGAAAGAAGGGAGGCGGTTAATTTCCAAATCCGCTGGGACTCGGGAGTCTGGTCATCCGCACCAACAATGACAGCCTGCGATGATCCGCTCACCGGAAACACAAAGAGACGCTGGACTTCAAGGCTGCTTCCTTCGGGGACGGAGCCAAAACGTGAATGTCCCCCGCTGAGAGCGCCACATAACCAGGCATCGATGGAGGGCCGCGTCATGAGACTCATCAACTCATTTTGCGCGGATTTGTTGAGGTGATACGCGGCTTGCAGCAACCATGCT
Organism: Anaerolineales bacterium; assembly: GCA_030834895.1. Classification (GTDB taxonomy): domain Bacteria; phylum Chloroflexota; class Anaerolineae; order Anaerolineales; family Villigracilaceae; genus Villigracilis. Next base: position 270,035 of record JAUQXA010000024.1, on the reverse strand, counting down.
CCGCCGACGCGCTCCGCCAGGACAGCCCAAGAGGCTGAAGAGAGCTGTGTTGCTTCTTTGAGCGAGGTCTGAATGCTGGTGTCGGTTTGCATGACTCTGTGTCAAATTATACCCGTTCCCCCATATCGGATATTCTCCCTTAAGTCATGTTGGGGGGTATCCTACTGCCGCATGAAATCACTACCCAACCAGCCGACCATTCCAATCATATAAAGGGCAAAGCAGCAAACGGAAACAACCGCCAGTCCAATCTGGATCCAACCCATGATGATACCCGCAGTTGCCATGCCATCGCCGGAGGCTCTCGGCGGCACGGAGCGGGTTTCCTTGCGCGCTTCGTAGCCCGTCCAGATTGCCACAATGCTGGCCAAAAAGGGGAATAACGTAAATCCCAGTATTCCCGCCACCAGGCTGACAATTGCCAGAGTGCTGGAAGGCAGGATATGTTGAGGTTCATTCTGCTGGTTCATTGTTCTCTCCTGTTAGATGACTGTCACAAAACAATCTGACTTAGTTCCAACCGCCGGTACGGACACGGTTCATGATTTCAGCTTGCAGGGCAGAAAGCATTTCCATATAGGATTCCCGGCTGTTTGAACTTGCCCTGGCAGCCTGTTCCTCAAGACGGGCCAGCAGGTAGACGATCCATGAAAGCCAGGTGCGTGGACTGGTTTGGGCCTGTGCAATTTCCTGCGCGACTTGATTGAGGATTTCACGAATATCATCTTCTTTACTCATTGGTTACACTCCTAAGTTTGACAACACATTATCCGATTATTTCCGCAAATCAGCCAGATGCTCTTCAACAGCCTGAACCTCAAGCTTGAGTTCTGCCAGATAGGCTTGGAGCTCTTCGATTTGTTCAGCCTTGGTCTGGAAACGGCGCTGAAAGTGACGTTCACCGCCACAACACTCACAGCCGCAGTTACACCCGCCCTCACATTCACAAGCACCGTTTTTGCAGTTACAAGATTCATCGTGAGACATGGCATTTCTCCTTTTATCAATTGTTCCAAATTGTACTGGTTCGTACCAAAGAACATGCAAGCGGCGAACAAATCACAAGGACTCTCAGCGCAAACACTGCCTGTACTGGGTTTGGAAAAGGGCCGCGCTTTTATTGTAGCATTTTTCTCACAAACCGATGCCCAGCCTCGCCTGCGTCAGGACATGATAAGACAGGGAAAATCACAAGTGAAACCAACAGAAAAGGAGAGACTTTTAAAAGTCGTGTTTATCATGGTTGGCGTAATTTCCACAATTACAGCGATCCACACCGAAACAATTATATCAAGCAGTTTATGGATAAAGAGGAGGGCGGGTCACACGACCCGCCCTCGATAGGGAAATTATCTTGACTAGCCAGGAGTGTTAATGTAATTGCCTTTCGTTCAATGATTTTCACACTGCCTTGTTGTCAATGTATCTGCCTCTGTGGTTTCAATATTCGGAGTCAACGCACATTGGTGGATACAATCTTGAAAGTCACGGACTTGGTCGCCGTGTTCCCGGCAAAGTCGACGGCATTTACAGTCAATGTATGGGAACCCATAGGCAGGGTCCAAAGTTTGACCAGTTGATGGTTCGCAGCGGGCGCTCCATCCAGGGTGACCGAAACTTCCTTCACACCGGTGATCGTATCAAATGCGGCAAAGTCAATCCATAACATGCGGAAGCGCGGATACGAAACCGCCTGCGGTGAAAAGACCTTGATGGAAGGCGCAGTGGTATCCGGCAGGTGAACAATTACCCATTTGGCATCTGCAATGAGCAGATTAGCAGCCTGGGTCTTGATCAGTCTGCCGCTGTGCAATTTCACCTGCAGGATGAAGGAATTCAAGTAGGCGCTGGCAACTTCGGGCTTGGTGCTGTTGGACGCGGCCGTTAACTTGTCCATCAGGAATTTATACACGCCCTTGTTCTTGATGCTGCCATCCTGATAGAAGCGGTCAACGGCTGTCTTCAGGCTTTCGGTGGTGGCAGTAATATTGAACTCCACTGATTGGCTGGAAGCGTTGCCAACTTTATCCACCGCATTGACGGTGAACGTGTGGCCGCCCAAAGCCAGGGTGTACAGATCGATCTTCTGCCCGTTCAGGACAGCTTTACCATCCAGCAGAGCCTCCTCTGTCTTAACGCCGAGGGTGTCGGTGGCGATAAAGTCTATGGTCAGGAAATCAGAATGCAGGTAGTCCGAGACGGTTGGCGCGTTGATCGTGATCGCGGGACCGGTGGTGTCGGTAACGAACTGAAGTCTGCCTTCAATGGCGGGCGAGACTGTTTCCTCAGCCATGATGTAATCGATCACCGCGTCGCGGACGTAGTACTGTGTGTCGTGGGCAATCTGATTCAACGGCCAGAGGCTGACGCCTGCGTCGTTGAAATTGCAGGAGCCCGCCGCCAGGTAGTTGACCGTAGAGACAGTGTAATACGTGGTGGCATCGGCGAAATCGACAGGAACACCGCCGACTGTCAGCGAGATCACGTTGTTGCCGTTCGGTAGTGTGCCGGCACCCAAATCGTTGTAGATGATCTGGTTGCCTGCATTTGTGTCGAGCATACAAGTGGTGTAGTAGGAATAACCACCATAGCCCGGAACATATTTATAGTAGTAGTAGTTGCGGTAGGCACGCTCCAGCACAGCCTTGAGCTGAGGACCATTCATTTCCATGGCCACAAGCGAGTTCTCGTACGGCATCAGGTTGAACATATCGCTTACTTTGAGAGTGACCGGATAGGGACCCGTTGTCGCAACCGCCTTATTGGTCATGGCACCGGAAAGATGGAAGTCTACCGTGACGCCATTCTTGGCAAGCTCAAAGACAGAAGCATCCGCTTGCAGGTTCGCAGCATTGGTCTCCTGCGTAAAGGCCTGCAATGCGTCGATGGCGGCAGTAGTTTCGCCAATTTCCATATTATTGTAGCTGGCCAGCAGGTTGGTGTATGGAGTAACAATGTCATTGATCTCGGTATCTTCCGGCGTGCTCGTGGATACAGAAATATAGCGTCCGGTCTGGCTGACCACTTCATAGTCGGCTCCGAGGTCACGCAAACCAAGGCTGACCTCACCGAGGGTATTGTTATAGCGGTAAGCTTGGGTCACAGCCACAGCTTCGCCTCCGGCATCCGCGACGATCGACGGCAGATACTTGTACGCGCCAGAGTAGGCGGTTTGCTTGGATGGATCCGTATGGCTGTGTCCGCCGATGACCGCGTCGAGACCGGTAGTTTGCGCCACCAGATTCGTGTCCACGTTCACATCCACCTCGACCGAGGATGGATTCTCGGTGAAGCCGATATGGGTCAGGGCGATGACCACATCGTTGTTCGGGCGCAGCAGATCAGATAGTTCCTGGGCCTTGGCAATCGGGTCGGTGAAGGTCAGGCCGGGGATGTTGCTTGCCAGTTCGTAGTTCGGGATGCGGTGGTTGCCAATGCCGAGGATGGCGACGTCGATGTCCCCGCCGATGGTCTTCTCGACATAGGGTTGAATGTTCGCGGCTGCCAAACCGTACCTGCCGTCATCGGTGACGTTAGCCTGCAAAACCGGGAAGGCGGCCTGTTCCAAAACGCTGACGAAAACATCCTTGCCGAAGTTGAACTCATGATTGCCCAGAGTCATGGCATCGTAGCCCATGGCATTGAAGGCTTTGATCAAGGGCTGGATGTGCATGCTTGCATCAGTAATTTCGGTTCCATTTGAGGTGAGTCCGGTCGGCGCAGTCTTGAAGTAGTAGCTCATCGCGTCGCCCTGGATATTGTCACCCGAGCTAAGCAAAAGGGTGCGGTCGGGGTTGTGGAGACGTTCCTGCTTGATCAGGGTAGCCAGTTGGGTGTAGCCTACGTAGGTGCCCTGGTCCAGATTGCCGTGCGAGTCGTTGTGATGCAGAATCGTAAGCGGGACGATCTCACCGTCCTCGTACACGTCATTCCCATTGCCGTCGCGGGTGATGCGCCCATCGAGGCTGCCGTCTCCATCAGGACCTTTGTATGGATTGCCCGATGTGTAGGTTGCTTCCACGTAGGCATTGACGGCATTCAACATGTCGCCCCAGTACGAGATATTGGTCATGTACTTGAAAGGCGTGAAGCCATCCTGTCCCGCAGGAGCCAGGAATTCATTCGTGCCGACGCGATAGGTCTTGTTCAGGTTCAGCGGCTCCCAAGCGGAGGTTGCCTTGTTGTAGACTTCCACATCATACGCGCCCCAGCCATAAGGTTGCGGGCCGGGATTGGCATCTGAGTAGCGGAAGAACGAATAACGGATGCCCGAAGGCTGAATGGCGCCCTTGAACAGGGTGGCGGACTGGTGGAGAAGTTCCAGGATCTTCGCGCCGGTCATATCGCCAACAATGGTCACATTCCCAAACGGCAGGATCTGGAACATGTGCCCGTAGGTGAGGAGCATCGGATCATGAGTCCAGAGCCCTTCGGCAGCGCAGTCCGCGGCGGTGCTGGACCAGATATAGGTTCCAGGATTATCCGGATCTTCCTTGTCGCACCAGTCGATACGGATACCGCCGGCATTGTTGAAGAACATGTCCACATTGTTGGTGGCTACGGCGTCCGTGTTCAGGTAGTTGTAGATCGCATCGTCCACAAAATCCCCCATCATGCTGTCACCGTTATAGTTTCGCAGCAGGTCCACCTGGGTATACCCGATCGGAGTATTGATGAGAGCCACATAGTCGGGGTCTGTTGCGTAGGTGTTGATGACATCCATGATTGCGGGATCCTGCGCATCGCTGGTTTTAATTTCATTGCGAGTCCAGGTGATTGATACACTACCATCGGTTCCGACGGTGATATCCGCGCGGCCGACTTTACGTCCGTTGTAATGCGCTTGTACAACCTTGGTTGCGCCAACAGTGGCCACACCTGGGGCGGGAGATGGTCCGCCAACATCTGTGTGGCTGTGCCCACCGATGATCAGGTTGACGGGTTTGCCGGCAGTGTTCAGCTTAGTGGCCAGGGTCTGATCGCCGTAAACGGGGATGCCATAGCCATATCCGCCGTCTGTATAACCGAGGTGACTGAGCACGACGATCACATCGGCGCCAGCTGCTTTCATTTCATCATAGTAGTGCAGAATGGAATCAGTTGCATCCTTGAAGCACAGGTTGGCAGTTGCACTCGCAATCGTGATCGTGGGCGTTTCGGCGCTGGTCACGCCGATGAAAGCCACCTTGACCGTATTTGGGGCAACACCGGCCTCGAGGATTTGGTAAGGGGCATCGGCAAAGGCCGGGAGATTCCAGCCCGCAGTAGCACAATTGCCCGTGTCGTTCTGGACAATGTTGGCAGTCACGTAGGGATAATCAGCCTGTGCAATTCGCGCAGCAAGGTTATCCTGTCCCCAATCGAATTCGTGATTGCCAAAGGTGGCTACATCGTAACCCATCGCATTATAAGTAGCGATGGTTGGCGCGCCCTTTCCTGCCGCCGTGCCATCGCCCAGGTTCGAAAGCAGGCTGCCCTGCATTTCATCGCCGGCATCGACCAGCAGCACGTTCGAGTCACCCAAGGCAGTACGCACCGAGTTCACAAAGGTGGCGATGCGCGCCGACCCAGGGTTACTGCCCGATGGTTCCAACTGGCCATGGAAATCGTTGGTATGAAGAATGGTGAATGATACTGGAACTGCCGGAGCGACAGCGGGCGCGGCGCCAACTGTCAAGGGGAACAGGGAAAGTACTAGAACGAGTGCAGTCAGAATCGACATTACACGTGTTGTTGTCTTTAGTTTCATGTGACCCCTCCAGGTCATTTTATGGTTTGGTTATATGGAATTACGCAGGAAAACCCTGCGTCAGGCTGGGGTGGTCAATCCCTTAGAAACCCTGTCCCTCCTTGCCGGCAAAAACAAAAGCCATGTGCCCTCAACATCATGAAATGTTCGCCTGTTAGAAATTATGAAAATACTTTTCGACGCCTTTCAAAAATGCAAATTCATTATACAATAGTTTGTGGGCTTTTTTACACATACTATAAAAACCAAATTTAATCATTCATTCCTCATGATGCAAAGATTCCCAATGGTAAAATCCCTTCATGACCTCCCTCACCATCATCGGCGGCGGGCTGGCGGGCAGTGAAGCCGCCTGGCAGGCCGCCCAGCGCGGGTTGAAAGTACGTCTTTACGAGATGCGTCCCGCAACTCCCACTGGCGCGCACCTCACCGGCGACCTTGCCGAACTGGTTTGCTCCAACTCGCTTGGCTCGAACCTGCCCGACCGCGCCTCGGGCATCCTGAAGAACGAACTCAGGCAGTTGAACTCCATGCTGTTGGAGTGCGCCGAAACCGCATCACTCCCTGCAGGCGGAGCATTGGCGGTTGACCGTGAAGACTTCGCCCGCCGCGTCACCGCGAAAATCCAATCCCATCCGAACATCGAAATCGTCCGCGAGGAAGTAACTGAGATTCCACACACGCCCGCCATCGTCGCCAGCGGACCGCTCACCTCCGAACGCCTCTCGCAGTCCATTGCTCAACTGAGCAGCGAAGAGCATCTCTTCTTCTTCGACGCAATCGCGCCCATCGTCCACGCCGACTCGATCAACATGGAAATTGCTTTCCGCGCCTCGCGCTACGACCAGGGCGAAGCCGATGAAGGCGACTACATCAACTGTCCCTTCACGAAGGACGAATATTATGCCTTTGTGGCAGGCCTGCAAAACGCCGAGCGCATCGAACTGCGTTCCTTCGAGAATGCGATTCAGGCTGGCGTAAAAGCGGGACAATTCTTCGAGGGCTGTCTGCCCGTCGAGGTGATCGCCGCGCGTGGAGTTGATTCCCTCGCCTTCGGACCGATGCGACCCGTCGGACTGCGCGACCCGCGCACGGGCAGGCGTCCGTATGCCGTCGTCCAGCTCAGGCAGGATAACCTCGCCGGCAGCTTGTACAACCTCGTCGGCTTCCAGACCAACCTCAAGTTCCCCGAACAAAAGCGCGTCCTGCGCATGATCCCCGGACTCGAACAGGCCGAGTTCGAGCGCTACGGACAAATGCACCGCAACACCTTCATCGCCTCGCCCAAGTTGCTGCGCCCCACCCTCCAGCACATCACCCGCGACGACCTTTTCTTCGCCGGGCAGATCACGGGCGTGGAAGGCTACATGGGCAACATCGCCACGGGAGCGCTGGCGGGCATCAACGCGGCGCGGCTGCTTGATGGAGAGTCCCCGCTCACGCTTCCGCAGGAAACCATGCTCGGCGCGCTCTGTCACTACATCACCCACGCCGACCTCAAAGACTTCCAGCCTATGAAAGCCAACTTCGGCATCCTCCCCCCGCTGGCCTTCGAGCAGAAAACCGGCAAACGCGAACGAGGTCAACTCTACGCCGACCGCGCCTTGGATGTATTGAAAGAATATTTAATCTCAAATCATGATTCCCTGAGCGAAGCGAAGGGTCTCTACCCTGGAATCCAAGACTCTTCTGTCGCGAAGAGCGCTCCTTCAGAGTGACATAACTAGGACAACCATGAACAAACGATCCGTCACCATTTATTTGACAATCACCGGGATTCTGCTGATTCTCGTCCTCGGACTCTACGCCGCTTCGTTTGCCAGCCGCGAGACTGCCACTGCGTTTGCGACGCCAACCAAGGCAAAACCCGCCTCCTTCGATGGTTCCCGCGCTTTGGCCGACTTGCAAACGCAGGTGGACTTTGGTCCGCGCATCGTTGGCACGGCGGGACATGAAAAAATCCGCGAGTGGATTCGCGCCGAGTTGGAGTCCGCTGGTTGGGTCGTTGAAGTCCAGCGGACCCAACGCATGGGACATCCCATCTACAATATCATCGCAAAGCGGAACAACGAGTCCCCGCAGATCATCCTCGGCGCACACTACGACACCCGCATGTATGCCGACCACGACCCGACGCCGGGCATGCAAGCCATGCCCGTCCCCGGCGCCAACGACGGCGCATCGGGCGTGGCAGTTTTGCTTGAACTCGCACGGACCCTGCCCGAAGACTCTGTCCCCACCTGGCTGGTCTTCTTCGACACTGAAGACAACGGCAACATCGAAGGCTGGGACTGGATTCTCGGCTCGCGCGCCTTTGCCGAGGAAATCAAAGTCCAGCCGCGGGCCGTCGTCATCGTGGATATGATCGGCGACGCAGACTTGAACATCTATCTCGAAAAGAATTCAAACAAAGAGATCCGCGCTGAAATCTGGTCTGCCGCCGCAAGCCTCGGCTACGCCGACAAATTCATCAACGAGGAAAAGTTCAGCATGTTGGACGACCATACCCCCTTCCTCGAAAAAGGCATCCCCGCCGTGGACATCATCGACTTCGAGTATCCCTACTGGCACACCACACAGGATACGCCTGATAAGGTTTCCGCCGAATCCCTGCAAGCCGTCGGTGATACGCTGTTGAAATGGATTAAGGATAATCCGCGCTGAGCGTAGCCGAAGCGCAGAAGGAGATTGTCCTTCGACTAACGCTCAGGACGAAAATATCCCACAAGATATGGTCAAAACTCCAAACAAGGCGTAAACTTAACGCAATGGCAATCCGCGACTCCTTAAAACAAATCCGCACACAATGGATGGAACGCATCTCCCGCGAACTGGCACAGGGGGAAGGTGTTCGCGTCGGCTTTGTGGAGCAGTTGGAACGCTTTTACGACCTGCTCGAGCAAACCGTCAACACAGGCGACACCGCCTGGCTCGACCCGATCCTCTACGATTGGGGACACTCGCCCACTGAGAGCAACCTCGACGAAGGCGCTTACGAAGTCTCATTCATCCTCAACCGCATGACCGGGCTGACCATTCAGGTGGCGCGCGAAAACCTGGGCGAAACGGACGCTCTGGAACTGCTCGCGGCGGTCATCCCGGTCTTCACTCACAGCTTGAGCGTGGTCGTCCGCTATGAGATGGAAACCCGCGTGGCGCACATCTCCAGTGAATTGAACCAGACGCAGGAAAAACTCCAGCAGTTGGACCGCAACAAGTCCAAATTCATTTCGGTGGCGGCGCATGAACTAAAAACCCCGCTCACCCTCATCGAAGGCTACACCACCATGATGGTGGACATGGCGGAACAGCCCGACCAGTCCTCCATCAACAGCCTGCTCAAGGGAGTCAACAAAGGCATCCTGCGCCTGCGTGAAATCATCGATGATATGATCGATGTCTCGTTAATCGACAACCACCTGCTGACCCTCAATATCCAGCCTTTATGGGTCAGTCATTTATTGAATCTGCTAGAAAACGAACTAAAGAAAACTGTTGCAAGCCGCGGACAAACGCTGACTGTCAACCGCTTTGATGGAAGCGACTTGATGATTTACGGTGACGCTGAACGACTCTATCAGGCGCTCTACAACGTCGCCGTCAACGCCGTCAAATTCACCCCTGACGGCGGCACAATCGCCGTCGACGGGCGGCTGTTGCCGGGCTTTGTTGAAATCACCGTCACCGATACAGGCATCGGCATCTCGGCAGAGAATCAAGCGCTGATCTTCGATAAGTTTGGTCAATTGGGCAGGACAGACCTGCACTCCAGCGGAAAGACCAAGTTTAAAGGCGGCGGGCCAGGCCTGGGGTTGCCCATCACGCGCGGCATCATCGAAGCGCATGGTGGCACGATCTGGGTCGAGTCCGAAGGTCATGACGAAGTAAAATTAAAAGGCTCGACCTTCCACATACTCATCCCCACCCGAACCGAGGCAACGGACCCGCTGATCACAAAGTTCTTCGGCCCGTTCGAGCAGACAAAACAAGAATTGGAAACGGAAACCATTGGCAAAGAAAATCCCCCTACCGACAACCCCGCCGCGTGAACGCGCCTTCCTTGTTGGCGTTGAGGTCCGCGGAAACAAACAACTGCTTGCGCTTGAAGATTCTCTAACCGAACTGACTTTGCTTGCCGACACCGCAGGCGTGGATGTAGTCGGCGAACTCACTCAAAAACTCGACCGTCCCAACGTGGAGACCTACATCGGTCCTGGAAAAGTGGAGGAATTAAAAGCGCTTGCAGAGGAAACACTCGCCGACGTGGTCATCTTTGACGACGAACTCTCCCCGCGCCACCAACGTGAGTTGCAAAAGGCGCTTGGAAAGAACATCCGCTTGATCGACCGCACCACACTCATCCTGGATATCTTTGCCCAGCATGCTCACACCAGCGAAGGTATGTTGCAGGTGGAGCTTGCCCAATATGAGTACAATCTTCCACGCCTGACCGGAGCCTGGACCCATCTCGAACGTCAGGCTGGTGGCGGCGGCGGGCGCACAGGCGCGACAGGCGGCGTCGGCTTGCGCGGTCCCGGCGAAACCCAGTTGGAAGTAGACAGGCGCGTCATCCGCAAACGCATTACCCACATCAAGCGTGAACTCGAAAAAGTGGAAGCGCACCGGATGAGATACCGCGCTCACCGCAAACGCTCACGCATCCCAATAGTTGCCATTGTTGGCTACACGAATGCCGGTAAATCCACCTTGCTCAACCAGATATCCAAGTCCGAAGTTTACGCCGCCGACCAGTTGTTTGCCACGCTCGACCCAACCACCCGTCGCGTACAACTCCCCGGCGATGACCTGGCCCTTTTTACCGACACAGTCGGCTTCATCCAGAAACTCCCCACCACATTGATTGCCGCTTTCCATGCCACGCTGGAGGAAATCGCTGAAGCGGACTTGCTTTTGCATGTGGTGGACATATCCCATTCCAACGCGCTTGATCAGTTCGAGGCGGTGCAGGAGACGTTGGGAGAGATCGACGCGAGTCACATCCCAATGGTCACAGCGCTGAACAAATCCGACCTGCTGCAAAACCCCGAGCAGGCGCGTGAAATTTTAAAGGATTACCCCAAGTCGGTTTCCGTCTCCGCCATTGAAGGGACTGGCATTAATGATCTGCTGCATCTGATCCGGCAGGAATTATTCGAATCTTATGTTCCTGTCCATGTGCGGCTGCCATACAAACAAGGGGCGTTGATCTCCCTTTTCCACGAGTTGGGGCAGGTTGAACTCGTCGAACACGAACGTGGCGGCATGGTCATGCAGGGACGCATCCCCGGCAGGCTGCTGGCTCAATTTGCCCCCTGGCATGCGCAGCCCATGGAAACCCGTGAAGTGCTGGATGATTTTGAAGAAGAGGAAGTTATCGAGGAGAAATAATGTCTAAATTTTTGGATCGCGCGTCTGAATTCCTGGCTCACCGCAAGGGATTGCTCCCCATCATCGGACTTATCTTGATCTTGATCAACCTGCTGCTTCAGTTTATCGTCCCCGGTAATTTTCTTGCAACAACCAACCTGTTTCTTCACCTCGGGTTAGTTGTTGCAATCTTCGGCTTGATGCTCGCCTGGGCTTTGTAATCAGGCTACGGCACGATCCAGCGCAACACCGGGATTTTCTGAATGATCGCCACCACAATAAAAGACACAAGAAAGACCATCAATCCCAGCAGGGGAATCATGTAAACCGAGGAACCCATCGAAAACCAAGCGCTGACAACGGGCAGCTTTTCGAGTTCGGCTAGCACGATGACGTGGGCCAGATAAATGCCGAAGCTGGCACGGCTCAAAGGGTCAAATATCCGATTCAGCCGGTCATCAACTTGAACCTCTTTCAGCAGGATGAATGCAAAAGCAGTCATTAGCACGATGTTCATGCTCAAGTAGCTGGCGAAATATTCCGATTCCAGTCGGGTATCCAGCAACGTCGACCCGATGGACAGAAACAGGAATAGGATGACCAACCCGACCAAGTGCGAACGGGCAAATTGCAACTTCCCCAGCAAATAGCCGAGCACAAAATATCCCGAATATCCGGCAACAAGATATAACTCAAAGCCAATCTTGATGGGAGTAAACTCCTGCAAGAATGAAAACACGGGGACAACCAGGAACCAAAGTCCGCAAAAGTAAAACAGGTCACGCAGGGTCGCCTTCGAGACAAAGACCCGCAGGATGGGCGTAAACAAGTACAAGCCGATTAAAGCGTAGAAAAACCACAAATGGTTTTCACGCGGACCACGCACAATTTTTATCAAATAGCTTGCCACAATTTTCAAAGAAAAAGGCTGGTCGAAGCCCTCCCTTTTCCACAACATGTAAATCACAGACCAGACCAAAAACGGCACGAACACTTTCAAGGCACGTTTGCGAAAGAAGTCGGTATAGGATTCCTGCTTTCCCAGCAGCAAAAATCCGCTGACCATGAAGAACAGCGGGACCGCAATGCGCGACAGGACAAAATAATAGGTGGAGACCAGCGGCGATCCGCTTCCAGAAAACGAAATGTGCGCCACAACCACGAGAAACGCGCCAAGTACGCGGACCAAATCCACCCAGCGTAAAACCAATGGAGGGGAAGTTTTCATGCCGAAATTATACCTTGTCCGGATTGCGCCGATTTGAATTAGAATCGCCACATGCCACCGTTGCAACCGGGTCAGACGTTTCTTAATCAATACCATGTGGAGGAATTCGTCACGGTCACGCCCCTTGGGGAGCTATACCGCGCAACCGACACACGCGGCAACAAGCCGCTGGCGTTGACCCTGCTGCCCAGGTTAATCTACGAAAACGCAGAAGCGCTCAAAAGTCTCGATGCGGAATCCGCGAGACTGCGTGTCATTTCCGGCAATCCACATCTTGTCCCCTACCTTGGTTTGTATCAAACTCCCACCCTGGCTTTTCTACTGGAAGAGTGGATCGACGGTCCCTCCCTTGTTGAAATACTAGACAGGGCGCCGTTGGAAATCCCGGAAGTGCTGATTTACGCCAAGTCCCTTTGTACAGCCCTCGAAACCCTGCACAAACAAAATTATCTACACCGCAAACTCGCGCCTGAATTGATCCGTGTCAATAAGCAGGGTGAAATCTTTTTAGGTGGTATCGGCACGGCGCGGCAAGTGGGAACAACAGTCGAGTATGGCAAATGGGGAAATTACCCGCACCTGTACACTTCGCCCGAGCAGCTCAACTTTCAATCACCCACCCCCGCGTCGGACACTTACGCGCTGGCAGTTCTCCTCTATCAACTTGCAACAGGCGCATGGATCAACGGCAAGTCCGCGCCGAAAAAAGAGGAGGCAATCAAGCGGGTTCACCTTGAGGTCACGCCACCAGCTCCTGTTTCCTTGAACAAGGAAATCCCTGACCACTTTTCGCGAATGTTGCTTTGGGCATTGCGAAAAAAGCCAGATGACAGGCTGAAATCCACAATCGAACTACTTTCATCCCTGGCGCTTGCCGCACGTTCATCTGTGGATGAAATCCCGCTTCGCGCCGACCCTTCGACGCGCTCAGGGCAGGCAGCTGCTCCCGTCACCTCAAACCTTCTCGAAGGCTGGGAATTCTTACCACTGCCAAAATCCAGCATCATTGACCAGAACGTGCCGCCGCTGGAAGACCGTCTGGTGGAAATGACAAAGGTAAAATCCCAAAGGAGCAGATTGAGAATTGGGATCATGTCGGCTTTTATCTTTCTCATGCTGGCAGGTTTTGCATCCCTGTTCTGGTTCGTGCGGCCCGCGCCTGTTTCGACAATCCCCACGCCAATTCAATTCACACCCTTCGCCGCGGATTACACGCCGCCGCCGACATATACTCCGCTCCCCAAACCCACTCACCCATTTGGTGGGCGCATTGCCTTCACATGCACGCGCGGAGATTACAACCAGATTTGCATGATCAATCGTGACGGCAGCGGATTGATCCAGCTCTCCGACATGGAGGCAAGCAATTATTATCCCGTCTTTACACCTGATGGCAACGCCTTGCTGTTTGCATCCAACCGCAAAGGACCGTTTGACTTGTATCTGTTGATTTTTGGCGAAAAACAGCTCATTCAAATTACCGAGAATGTTGGGAATGTTGTCTCGCCGGATTATTCGCCAGACGGACGCAGAATCGTCTTTGTCAATCGCGCCGGGGATGGACCCGCCTCCATTTGGATGGTCAACGCGGACGGGTTGAACCCGCATCCGGTTTACGCTGGACCTGATACCATCGTCGCAGTTGCCTGGTCACCGGATGGCGAGAAGATCGCCTATGCCATGTCTGTTGGTGTGCCGCAGGAATATGAAATCTTCACGATGAACACAGAGGGAAAGAATCACGTCCGCATTTCGCAGGGACTACAGGGAATCGGCGGCAGTCTCGATTGGTCGCCTGACAGCAAAAGCCTTTTGATTTATGCTGGTACTTACAGTGACAAAAATATTTTCAAGCTCGAAGTTGCAGACGGGGCTTATACCCAACTCACCGATGGCGGCAACAACGCGGGCGCAACTTACTCACCGGACGGAAGATACATTGTCTTCAATTCGCTTCGCAACGACGACCAGGCGGACCTCTACATTATGCGCGCAGACGGAACCAATCAAGTCCAACTTACCAACCATCCCGAACCGGATTGGGGAGCGCAGTGGGTGGAGTGAAAAGCAAACTGCAAGCTGTCTGGCTCCCAAAAAACTCAAAGCTGGGAAAATACCAGATGGAATGAATCCGCTTTACGCGCGGATGCTTTTTTAAGATTCAAACAAAGGAGCCATGGTTTTGCAGTCAAATCAATTCACTGTGAATTTTTATAACTTGTGAGGGGATTTCCAATGACAAATCATCAGAAAAATAAAAACAATCTGCACGACTCAAAACCTTTACATGTGGGACATTTAAAGTATGATTAATATATCAATGGCGTTTTTCCCGGCTCGACCACCGGGGGAGGCGCTGTTATCTTTAATCCATAGAAAAGGAAGTTATATGAATGTCCAAGCAACCAAGTTCGTATCTGTCTTCTAAGTTGGAAGCCCGCCCGAAGGCCAATGGCAGTGGAAACGGAATTTTTTCGTTGGAGCTAATCCGCAAGGGTGAGCTCGTCGCCGTTTTCGGGGGCGTCGTCTATGAATGGGACGCCTTTATCCACCTCCCCGAACGTGACCGCAGTTTATGCATACAGGTTGAAGATCGTTTATTCCTGGTGCCGCGTCCGATTGGCGAGGGAGATTATGTCAATCATTCCTGTAATCCGAATGCAGGTCTTTCGGGTCAGATCGGACTCGTTGCAATACGAGACATCAAAGTCGGCGAGGAAGTTTGCTTCGACTATGCCATGAGCGATACCATGCCCTACGATGAATTCGAGTGTGGGTGTGGACAGCCCACTTGCCGCGGAAAAGTTACCGGCAATGACTGGCAGAAGCCCGAACTTCAGAAGCGCTACGCCGGCTTCTTTTCTCCGCACGTCCAGCGCAAGATAGACGCGATGCGCAAGGAAAAGCGCGCCTTCGAGCAAGCCATGCGCATGGCAAAGAAGTTCGTTTCGCCGATGCCACTGTACGAATAGAAACAAACAGCCTTGTGATTTCTCACAAGGCTGTTTGTTTTTAACCGGTGATGGTTTGGATTACTTCATTTTCGAAAGCGCGACCCATTCACCCACCTGTTTGGGATGGGTGGTCTTTACCAGCAAGCTCTGGTCGACCAGTTTGTTCACGGCGCGATTCGCAATTTCATTCGACCAGCCAAACAGCTTGGTCACGTCGCGCAGTTGCGCCGCGCCAACCATGTTGAAGTACAACTCTAGGAGTTTTGTGCGCGCCTGCGATTCGGTGATTCTCCGCGCCTTCTCTGAAAGATCGGCGAAATGCCGGGTGGTGATTTCGTAAATGTGGGAATAATTCCACGAGCCTGCCTGAGCCACGCCGACGGGCAAAATTTTGAAATCCTTTTGCAAATATTCCAGCGCCTTGTTGAACTCTGAGTCTTTGGCGTTTGCCAGTTTCGACTCGCGGCGCAGGTCGATGGTATGCATGGCTCCCTTGTCGAGCAAAGCCTCGTATACCTGTTTCGCGGACTGGGGCAGGCGTCCCTCCTGATATGCGATCAGATAATCCTCTTCGGGCGAGCCATAATTTTCGGAGAGCGCGTAAAAATATGGCGCAATCTCCAGCGAAATCATCGTCGCCTTGCCGCGTAATATTTTGCCGTAATACCATATCTTTTTATCAAGAGCTTCATCCTTCCACCTCCACGTGATGTGACCCGGATCGTCATGCGCGTCGGCGACGGGACGATCCCCGGCAACAGCCACCCACAGCGAAGGCAGATCGATGCCCTTGATGGGCCAGAAGTACGAAAAGCCGCGCTCGTTGACAAATTTCAAAGCCTGGACAGGAGAGGAAAGCCTCTTGCCTGGCGACAGGTAAAAGGTCCGCGCGCGAAATGCTTGAAGTTTTTTGAGGTTCAATTGAGTCATTGCCCGAATTTTAGTCCACTTGGGAGAGAATTGGCAAATCATGGTTATCAAAGTTTTTCGCGACATTTCAGAATTAAGCCAGGCGGCGGCAAAAGCATTCACCGAACTTGCAAATCAAGCCATCGCCAAACGCGGACGATTTCTGGTTGCGCTTTCCGGTGGAAGCACGCCGATGAAATTATATGAGCGGCTTGCGAATGAAACACCGGACTGGAGTCGCGTCCATTTTTTTTGGGGCGATGAGCGCTGTGTGCCGGTGGAGGATGTGGGGAACAGCTACGGACAGGCAAAAAAAGTTTTGTTCGACAAAATCGGCGCGACAAACATCCACCGCGTCAGATCCGAACTCGGGCCTGATTCCGCCGCGAGAGACTATGCCCACACTTTGAGTCAATTTGCCGACCCGCCGTTGGATTTTCCGCGCTTCGATTTGGTTCTGCTCGGCATGGGAGATGATGGTCACACCGCATCATTGTTTCCCGATTCTCCCATAGACGTGACTACACCCACGCTGGCTGTAACAGCCCATTATCAGGATCGTCCTGCCAACCGCATCACACTGACCCCGCCGGTGTTTAATCAGGCACGGGAGGTCTGGTTTTTGGTAACAAGTCAAAGCAAAGCTGAAACTTTGAAAAACATTATCGAAGGCGAATTCAAGCCTGAAGTTTATCCCGCGCAGCGCATCCGCCCAGTTGGCGGGAATCTTATCTGGATGATTGATAAAGCAGCGGGAAGTTTGTTGAAGAAATAGACTTCGAAATTCTTGGACTTCGGAAGTTCCATACCAAAGGAGATTTATCATTTTGGCGGACATGCAATGAAGAAAGCCAAATAGACAATGGTCAAATTTTATGAACAGTTTACTTTATAACGGACTCACCACAACGATTGTAATCTTCGGCGCTTCAGGCGATCTGACCCAGCGCAAGTTGATTCCGTCGTTGTTCAATCTATTCCGCAAACGCCGCACGCCGAAGGAATTGAAAATCGTCGGCTTTGGCGGAACGGAATTCAGCGATGAGCAATTCCGCGAGAGGCTGCACACTGGCGTCAAGGAACATGCGGGCTACGACTTCAGTGAAGCGGAATGGAGTATCTTTGCGCCAAACCTTTCCTACTTCCACGGAAAATATGGCGAGGTCGATGACTTTACACGGCTTGCCGAACACCTCACCCAACTCGAAAACGGCGAAGCCAATCGCCTGTTTTACATGGCGCTGCCGCCCACGCTCTTCCCCGCCGTCATCGATAACCTCGGCGCGTCGGGACAGTTGCACGAAAACGGAGCCTGGCGGCGTGTGGTGCTGGAAAAGCCTTTCGGCACGGATCTGGCTTCCGCGGTCACGCTGAATCATCAAGTCCACAAAGCGTTGAACGAAAACCAGATTTACCGCATCGATCACTACCTCGGCAAGGAAACTGTCCAGAACATTTTGTTCACGCGTTTTGCCAACACCATCTTCGAGCCAATTTGGAACCGCACCTATATCGACCACGTGCAAATCACGGTGGCGGAAACCGTTGGGCTGGAACACCGTGCGGGCTTTTACGACAGCGTCGGCGTCCTGCGCGACATGTTCCAAAACCATCTGCTGCAATTACTGTCCCTCGTGGCAATGGAGCCGCCCGCATCTTTCAACGCAAATCATCTGCGAAACGAAAAGGTCAAAGTCCTCAGCGCCATCCAGTCGATGACTCCCGAACAGGTGGCGAAGAACACGGTCCGGGCACAGTACAAAGGCTATCGAAACGAGAATCAGGTCAACCCCAGTTCCACCACACCGACATACGCGGCGATGCGTCTCTTCGTCAACAATTGGAGGTGGAAAGGTGTCCCATTCTATCTTCGATCCGGCAAGAATCTCGCCGAGAAACTTTCGCAGATCATCATCCAGTTCAAGGAGCCCCCGCTCGCCATGTTCCCCATGCAGACGATGAAGCCGAACATGCTGGTGCTGTACCTGCAACCTGACGAGGGTCTGCACGTCCGCTTTGAGGCGAAAGCGCCGGACACCGTCGCCGAAACCCGCTCGGTGGACATGGAATTCCACTACGCCGAAGCCTTCGGCCCCACTGCAATTCCTGAATCGTACGAACGGTTGCTGCTCGACACGATTCAGGGCGACGCCTCGCTCTTCACACGCGCCGATGAAGTGGAAACCGCCTGGTCGCTGATCGATCCGATTCTGCAAACATGGGAGACCCACCAGACTCCGCCTTTGGCTGTTTACCGACCCGGCAGTTGGGGACCACCCGAAGGCTATGACCTGCTCGCCCGCGATGGGCGTCGCTGGTTGAATGAGGAAGCCAGCATGATGCTGGAGAAGTAACCAGTGAAAGACTGTCCAAGTGGACAGTCTTTCATTTCCCCTACCACAGTATATTTGAAGGCAAGACACCAAAAATTAATATTTTAAACCTGCAACCGAAATATAATTTGGGCGTAGATAGACCAGAAATCATCCCCAATTTGGGGAGTCATTCACAAAGGAAACCAAGATGAAAAATATCAAATTCTTAGCATTGATCGTTCTTGCCCTGACTTTGGCTGCCTGCGGAACGGCACAGGCAACCCCCGAAGCCACCGCCGTCCCGACCGTCGTCGCAGACGACACCATCATCGCAGAGGGCAAATTGGAGCCAATCCATTACACGGAACTGGCTTTGAACGCCAGCGGGCTTGTCAGCGAAGTTTTATTCGTGGAAGGCGACGAAGTCAAAGCGGGCGATGTGATTGCGCGCCTTGACGCAAATGAAGCCCAAACCCTCGAAAGCGCCCAAGCCAAGGCCGCGCAGGAAATGACTACCGCCTACCAAGAAGTGCGCGACGCACAGTACAAACTCGATAATTTCGATGTCCCTTCTGATTTTGACGGCATGACCCCTTCCGAGGCAGTCAGCAAGATGCTTGTTGCATTGGACAAGGCCCGCGCGGATTTTGAGCCTTACAAGGACCTTGAAGAGCGCCTTGAATGGGAAATGAGGAACGACACTCCTGACAAACCCAAGGTATACAGGGATACGGCGAAGATATACAAAAAGCGCCTCGACGATGCCTGGACGGATTACCGCAAAGCCGTCCAATGGCTGGAACTCGACTCGACTTTGCAGAATGCCAATGCCCGCCTTGTCCTTGCGCAAAGGGATTATAACGCCCTGCAAGACCTGACCTTCTCGGCGGATACGGCTGGAACCCGCGCCGCGCTGGCAAACGCCGAAGTCCGTGCCCCGTTCCCGGGCGTGATCACTAACCTCGACCTCAAAGTCGGTGAATTCGCAGCCTCAGGCACCCCCGTCATCACCATAGCCGATAATTCCCAGTGGGTGGTCAAAACCACCGACTTGACCGAAATCGATGTAGTCAACGTGAAGGAAGGTCAAGCCGCTACCGTTACCCTGGATGCCATGCCTGACATGGAACTCAAGGGCAATGTATTCTCGATTAGCCAGAATTACTCCGAGAACCAGGGCGATATTGTGTACGAAGTCACCATCCTGCTGACGGAATCCAATCCCGCCATGCGCTGGGGCATGACCGCGGAAGTCAAGTTCGAGTAACCACTCTTCCAGGTAGAACGTCCCGAAGGCTGTTAAGTCCAACCTTCGGGACGACGCGAAATACTGACCAAAAAAACCGGAGAAAGCTCACATGTCAATGCACACGGAATACAGGGAAATCCAAAGGGATTTCCCAATCATCGAACTGCGCGACGTGCAAAAGACCTTCAAAAGCGCCGCGGGAGATTTTCAGGCCCTCAAGGGCATTGACATGGAAATCCGCGCTGGTGAATTTGTCAGCATCATCGGCAAATCGGGCAGCGGCAAATCCACCCTGCTGAACATGATCACGGGTATCGACCGCCCCTCGACCGGCGAGGTGATGGTCAACGGCTCCGCCATCCACGAAATGAGCGAAAACCAACTGGCGGGATGGCGCGGCGAGAACATGGGAATCATCTTCCAGTTCTTTCAACTGCTCCCCTCCCTCAGCCTGATGCAAAACGTGATCCTGCCGATGGATTTATCGGGAAAATACAAGCCGCGCGAGCGGCGTGAACGCGCGGAACATCTGCTCGAAATCGTCGGGCTGGTCGAACACAAACACAAACTGCCCAGCATGGTCTCCGGCGGACAGCAGCAACGCGCTGCCATGGCACGCGCCCTTGCCAATGACCCAGCCATCATCATCGCAGACGAGCCGACAGGCAATCTCGATTCAAAGACCGCTGAAACCATCTTCGGTCTGTTCAACGACCTTGTGGCAGAGGGCAAGACCGTCATCATCGTCACCCACGACAGCAGCCTTGCAAAGCAAACACATCGAACCGCACTGATCGCCGACGGCGAAATTGTCAATGAGTATGTGGCCAAAGCCATGCCCATGCTAACGTTCGAACAAATGTTGACCGCCACTCATAAATTCAGCCCGCGTCACTATGAAGCCGGATCAATGATCGTTGCCGAAGGTACAAATGCGGATACATTCTACGTGGTATCCAAGGGAGCGGTGGAGGTCGTCCTGCCACGCAAGAATCAATCCGACGTGACCGTCCTGCAATTGGGCCCCGGCAAGTTCTTCGGCGAAATGGCGTTTTTCCACGGACGCAAGCGACACGCATCTGTCCGCGCATCAGAAAGCGGACCCGTTGAAGTGCTTGCCATCCCGTACGACCAACTTGAAGAACTGCTGAACCAGTCCGAGGTTACGCGCGAAGCGCTCCACCATATGGCAGACCGTCACGAACAGGAAAACATCCAACGGCTCGAGGCGGCCGTCTAACATGGGCGTCCTCTGGTTCAAGATCTGGTTCGACCTGTGGCACAACAAGACGCGCACCCTGCTCGCTGTTTTCAGCATTGCGGCGGGAGTTTATGCTGTCGGTGCCATCTTCGGCATGAGCGACCTGCTCACCACCAAACTGAACAAGTCGCACCACGCCGTCCTGCCGACGCATGTCAATGTGATGCTCGAAAATGTTGTTGATCGCGAAACCCTCCTCAGCTTGAAGGACGTGGAGGGCGTGGAAGACATCGAGCCGTATAACTCGGTGAGCATTTTTTATAAACTCCGCCCCGAAGACGACTGGCGTCCGGGTGTGATCCAGATGCGCGACGACTTTGAAAACCAGAAGTATGAGTTGTTACAATTGCGCGAGGGCCATTGGCCCGATGTCAAAAACGAAGTCGCCGTGGAACGCATGGCGGCGCAATTCCTGGACATCGGCATCGGCGATTCAGTGATCTTCAAGATCGACGAGAAGGAACGCAACGTACCTGTCACCGGGCTGGTACGCCATCCGTTCGTCCCGCCACCGCAATTCCAGGACCTGGCTTTCTTCTTCATGAGCAGCAAAGGTATGGAGCGGTTGGACATTCCTGAAGGCAAGTTCAGTTCATTCTACGTGCGTGTCACACCCTACAGCGCCGATTATGCCAAGGAAGTCGCAAGCGCCATCAAATCCAAACTGGCAAAGCAGGACATTCGCGTCGCCGCGTTCGTTTACGAAGACCCGAACAAGCATTGGGGAAGCGCATTCTTCGACGGCATCACGCTGGTGCAAAAACTGCTCGCCCTGATCTGCGTCATCATCAGCGCAGTGCTGGTTTACAACACGCTTTCCAACCTCATCACCCAGCAGATCAACCAGATCGGCATCCTCAAGGCAATCGGCGGTCGGACACGCACCATCATCACCATGTACCTGTTCAGCGCGCTGGTGTATGGCATCCTCGCCCTGGTCGTTGCCCTGCCGTTGGGTGCGGTGACCGCCTCGAAAATCACGGTGGTATTTCTGGGGCTGTTCAACATCGACGCGCCTCCGTTCGAGGTTTCGCGGGAAGCAATTATTTATCAAGTTATGTCCGCGCTGCTCGCTCCCCTGCTGGCGGGATTGCCTCCCGTTTTGCAGGGAGCGGGAATTACCGTGCGGCAGGCAATTGCCAGTTATGGTCTCGGCGGCGATTTCCACTCAAGCTGGTTCGACCTCTTTATCGAGAGAGTCGGGCGTCGCTGGCTGCCGTCACATTATGCCACCGCGCTTGGCAACATGTTCCGCCACAAAGGACGGCTGCTCCTAACCCAACTGGTTTTAATCGCTGCTGGAAGCGCATTCCTGATGGTACAAAGTATGGAATCATCCATCAGCCTGACGCTGGATAATTTCTTCGCGCGACAGGATTACGAGACCATGATCCAGTTCGACCACAATGAAAAAGCCTCTCGCGTGCAGGAGATCGCAAATCGTGTGGAGGGCGTGGAGGAGATCGAACTTCAACTCGTTCCATCCGCCAGCATGTATGTTTCGGGACAGTTGATCAAGGACGCGGGAATCGGGACTTACATCAAGGGGATTCCCGAAGGCAGCGACTTCTTCAAACCGCTCATCGTTTCCGGACGCTGGATTACTTCGGGCGAAGGTCGTGTGGTTGTCCTTTCGCGGGAAACGGCGAAGAAAAATAAAATCAAAGTCGGCGACATGGTGACAATCGATTTAGGCACGATGGGCAGGGATGAATGGCAGGTTATCGGTCTCTACGAGCCTGTCTTCGTCGGCAACTTCGTCATTGACACGATCTATGCCCCACAGGAAGCGTTGTATAAGACGACCAAGAAATATAACCAGGGCACGGTGTTGTTAATTCGTACAACCTCAACCGATGGTAAATTCACCGACAAAGTAACAAGAGAACTGAAGGAACTGTACGAAAAGAACAACATGAAGGTGATGGATAGCATGACCCAGGCGGCGCAGCGCGAAACCAACGAATGGCAGTTCAGCACGGTGACCTGGATGCTGCTGGCTCTGTCCATCATCGTTGCGGTGGTGGGAGCGATTGCCCTGATGGGCGCCCTGTCCATCGGCGTCATCGAGCGGACAAAGGAAATCGGCGTGCTGCGCGCCGTGGGAGCAAGGTCGCATACCATTTTGGGCATCTTCGTCATGGAAGGCGTTTTGCAGGGACTCCTTAGCTGGCTGGTCGCGGTTCCCATTTCACTGGTCACCAGTCCAATCGTCGCAAAATCGCTGGGCATTGCCATGTTCGGCGCAACGCTGGACTATCAATATAACTGGGCAGCCATCGGTGTTTGGTTTGGAATTATCATTGTCATTTCCGTGCTGGCATCCATCCTGCCGGCACGCGGCGCGACACAGATCAGCGTGCGCGATAATTTGGCGTATGCGTAACCACCCCGCTTCGCACTATTGTTATGTGTCACCCTGAGCGACAGCGACACTTGCGCTGCACGCCAGTGCAGTGAGGGTTTCTCCTTGTGAATTAGAGATTCTTCGCTCCGCTCAGAATGACACCTGCAACCAAAACAGAGAATGAGACGTAAGTCCATCCGAGGATAAATTTCATGTTTACATTACCATTTTTCTCCAACAACGAAGAAACGAAGACAAACGGCAATACGTCCATGATCGACCTGCGTGACGTGAACAAATATTACAAGACCGCGGTTGGTGACTTTCACGCGCTCAAAGGCGTGGACTTGCAGATCAACGCGGGCGAGTTCGTCAGCATCATCGGAAAGTCGGGCAGCGGCAAGACCACCCTGCTGAATATGATTACCGGTATCGACATCCCCTCGAACGGCGAAGTCTGGGTCAACGGGACGGCTGTGCACAAACTCAGCGAGAACAAGATGGCGCGCTGGCGCGGAAAGAATCTCGGCGTCGTGTTCCAATTCTTCCAACTGCTGCCGATGATCTCCGTCGTCGAAAACATCATGCTGCCGATGGACTTCTGCCGCACCTATCCCATGCGCGAACGTTATGACCGCGCCATGCAGTTGCTGGAATTGGTGGAACTGGCGGACCACGGTCACAAGCTGCCCACCGCCCTCTCCGGCGGACAGCAGCAGCGCGTGGCGATTGCCCGCGCCCTCGCCAACGACCCGCCGGTGGTCATCGCGGACGAGCCGACAGGCAACCTGGACTCCAAAACCGCCGAGTCGGTGTTTTCGTTGTTCAACGAACTGGTGGCGAAGGGCAAGACCATCATCATCGTCACGCACGACAGCGCGCTGGCAAAACGCGCCCACCGCACCGCGCTCATCGCGGACGGCGAGATCGTCAACGAGTACGTGGCAAAAGCCATGCCCACGCTGACACAGGATCAGATGCTGTGGGCAACACGCAACGCGACCATCCAAACCTTCGAGGCTGGCTCAATGATCCTTGCCGAAGGTACGAATGCGGATTCGTTCTACATCGTGGTCAAAGGGACAGTGGAAGTCGTCCTGCCGCGCGAGAACCAATCCGATGTGGTCGTCCTGCAATTGGGACCGGGAAAATTCTTCGGCGAGATGGCATTTTTCCACGGGCGCAGGCGGCACGCATCCATCCGCGCTTCGGAGAACTCCCCCGTCGAGACGCTCGTCTTGAAATATGACCAGCTCAATGAATTGCTGAACCAATCCGAGGCGACGCGCGAAGCGCTCCACCAGATGGCAAACAGGCACGAGACTCAAAATGAAGCCATTCGCGGAGGGTCAAAATGAGCAGCCGCTGGAAGAAAGTCTGGGCTGATTTTTGGAGCAACAAAGGCCGCACCTTCCTGACGATCATGACCATCATGGTCGGCACCTTTGCGGTCGGCTTCAACAGCAGTCTGGGCTTGTACATGAACGAAAGCATGGACGGCGATTTCCTGTCCGCGCAGCCATCGGAGGCGGAAGTTTATACTTCGGAATTCAACGACGACGCGGTAAGGATGGCTCGCACCGTGCCGGGCGTGAACGGCGTGGAAGGGTCGGGTTCGGTGACCGCGCGCATCTTTCACACCGACGGGACCTATGTGGACGTCCGCTTCACCGCGCTGGAAGACCCCAAGTCCCAAACCTTGAACCTGCTCAAACCCGCCGCTGGCGAAACATCCATCCCACCGTACGGTGAGAAGGAAACGGTCATCGACGCGAGCGCTCTCTCGCTTGGCTATCAGCCCGGCGACACGATGATCATCGAACTGGACAATGGGAAACGCCGCGAACTCAAATTGGCGGGGTACGTCCATGCGGTGACGGGTTTCCCGTACAGCCTGGCGCGAATCGTCTTTGCTTACGTGACGCCCGAAACGCTGGAGTGGCTGGGGGGCAGCCGCAATTACGACATGCTGGCGGTGAGCGTGGCGGAGAATCCCACCGACGCGGACCATGTGACCGAGGTGGCGCAAGCCGTGGCAGACCGCATGGAACGCGCGGGCGAAACGGTTTATTTTGTCAACGTGTACCAGCCCGGTCACCACTTTGCGTGGAGCGTTTCGCAGGGCATCTTTTTTGTGTTGAGTGTTCTCGGCTATCTCACAGTTCTATTGAGCTGTTTCCTGATCGTCAACACGGTCACAGCGTTGATGACCCAGCAGACGCGGCAGATCGGCATTATGAAAGCGGTGGGCGGGGACACGCTCCAGATTGCAGGCATGTACACGGTGCTGATCCTTGGCTTTGGGCTGGGAGCCTTGCTGATGGCGATTCCGCTGGCAAACCTGGCGGCTGAAACCATCGGCACCGGCATGGCGGAGTGGCTCAACTTCTACACCGCGCCGTACGTCGGCTACCAGTCGTCGGTTATCCAGCAGGTTCTGGTGGCGCTGGTCGTCCCGCTACTTGCGGCAATCTACCCGATCTATAATAGCGTGCGCGTGACCGTACGCGAAGCGTTGAGCGATTACGGTCTGGGCGGCAATGCCAAGCCCAAAGTTGATTCGGTCAGCAAGAGCGCCACGCTGATCGCCCGCCCGATTCGGATATCCCTGCGGAATACCTTCCGCCGCAAGACGCGCCTTGCCCTGACCCTGTTTACGCTGATTTTGGGCGGCGCGGTTTTCATCGGCGTGTACAACCTGTGGGAATCTTTCGACAAGACCATCGAGGATATCCAGGGCTATTTCCTCGCCGACATCAACTCCAGTTTCGGGCGCGGTTACCGCTTCGACAAGGTCTCGGCAATGGCGGAAAGCATCCCCGGCGTTAAGAGTGTGGAAGGCTGGCTGGAATACCCCGGCACGCTGAAAATGGGTGACGAGGAATCGGGCACGCAGATCCTGTTCGTCGCGCCGCCGTCCACCTCGACGCTGATCGACCCAATCATCACCTCCGGGCGCTGGCTTGAGCAGGGCGACGAGAACGCCATTGTCATCGGCAACCACCTGCTCAACATGTTCCCCGACCTCAAAGTTGGTGACTGGCTGACCATTGAGATCAACGGCAAGGAGACGGATTGGCACATCATCGGCACCTACAGTATCACAGGAAACGTCAGCCCGCCGCTGTTGTATGTGAACTATGAATATATCAGTCGCCTCGTCGGCGAGCCGGGACAGGTCTACTCATTGCGGGTGCTGACCACAGACCACAGCGCGACAACCCAGAAGCGCGTCAATGACCAGCTACAGGCGTTGTTCAAGGAGCGCGGTATACAGGTCACGTCCACCCAACTCGGCACGCAGTTCATCGAAGACCAGAAGGCGCAGACCGACATCCTCGTATATTTTATGCTGGTGATGGCAAGCCTGATCGCGGTTGTCGGCGGGCTGGGACTGATGGGTACGATGAGTATCAACGTGCTGGAGCGCACCCGTGAGATCGGCGTGATGCGCGCCATCGGTGCATCCAATTGGGATATTCAAACCATCGTCCTTGTCGAGGGCATGGTCATCGGCATTCTCAGTTGGGCGATCAGCATCTTCGTCTCGATCCCTATCACCAACGTGCTGTGCTACGGCGTGGGAATGGCAATCCTCACTGCGCCCATGCCGACTGTCTACGGCGTAAGCGGAGTCTTCGCATGGCTGGTCTTTACCATCGTGCTTGGCTCGCTGGCAAGCGCCCTGCCCGCAAGAAGGGCATCCAGCCTGACGGTAAGGGATACGCTGGCGTATGAGTAAAAGATATGCACAAAGCCAAAGCCAGCTACGCGGGACGAAAGTCCCGCGTAGCTACATATAAATTCCTTCAATATGCTATTGCAAAACCAAATCATTGCAACAACCAGAACACCAGACTCACATCTCATCCACTAGGCCGAGCTTGCTTAAAGGGCCTATTCTGGCCGCCAAAGCGACACAGACAAGCCATACGAATAAATTGGCATAAAACATGCAAGCTCCGCCTTTGAGCTCAGACAGAAAATATGCAAAGAACACCATCAGAAATGCAACCATTCGACCCTTTGCATTCCAATCCAGCTGCTGCACAAATAAAGCCACGGGCACGATCAAAAAGACACTGTAAAAGTACTGGTTCCCGGGGTAGACAATCAAGGCAAGGAACAAAACCGATAAAATCCTCCAATCATCGTTGTCACTTCCGTTCCCGAAAACGACAAAAACAGTTACAACCGTCAACAATAATGATATCCCAATATACCAGGGATTTAATAACACCGATTCCGCACCTCCTGCTTGTTGATGAGAGAGGCGTAATATCGTCGAGAGGAGCGATTGATTGGTAGTTTCGGTATAATTCCAACTAGGCACATCAGGAGCAGGATTATTCAGGTAGCTCACAAAAACATCCGGACCGAAAGCAAGAACACTCAGGGCGGCTAGTATCATCAAAGTTAAAATGCCGGCTGTCAGGGCCTTCCATTTTCCAGCAAGCAATAATGTCCAAAAATTGGTTTGGGCATATGAAAAGGTGGATCTTGTCGGTCCAAGCCCCAGCATCAACACTGCCACCAACAGCAGGCTTAAAAGGCCATGGTCTTTCAAGAACAAATGCCACACTCCATTTATACACGCAAGGCACAGGAGTAAATTTAATATCTGCCAAAACAAATATGCCCCGCTAACATTAAACAAGGCCAGGGGTAGAAAAAGAAACATAGAAAAAGGGGGATACCAAAATCCGACATCGATTATTTCCTTTTGGAATTCGTCGCTTGGCGCATAAGGCAGCGGCACCTTGTGATAATTTTCCGGAATGTAGAAATTCGCACCAGAAACTGCAACTTTTCCATTCATCCAGAAGGAAAGAAAGTCCCATTGACGTGGCCGGCGATAACTTTCATAGATATCTTTTCCAAAACTAATCAATATTCCACCAGCCACCGACACCAAATAAAGACTCACAAGAATTTTTAATAAAGAAGATTTTTTTATCCGGGATGTAAAAAATAAAAATGCAGCAACCGGCACGACCACGATTGCCAGCTTGAGTATAAGTTTGATCTCTTCTTCCATTTTTCAGCCATCCTTTTTAGAACATTGTGCTTCCAACTAATCATGCCAGGGCTCGAAATTTTGGCTCGATGGTCGGCATGCCTTTTTCTTCCGACAGGGCGCGGGCATGATGTCGCATGGGAACGATTGTGAAATATTCCGAGTATATGCGCAAGATATCGCTGACCAGTTTGACTTTCTCCTCGCCGTGAAGATTCATGGCCGGAAAGAATGCCAGTTCCTTGACGTCGTCACCACCCAAAAAATCAAGGGGATGCAGCAACAACGAAGGCTGTGTCCGGGTCAGCCTGCACAAAATCATCGCAATCCTAAAGTACAAGCGCGCCAACATGGGCGAAAAACGGTGAATATACAGAATGTAACTCACGTGAAACGGAATCCTGAAAATTGGCATGGTGGTAACCGGAATCTCTACCAGTCCGTCGCTGCACCCATCGATCCGCCATCGGTACTGGCGGATGGGTCTTAATCCATCCCGCCACTGGCCAAATAACAATTTGCGGCTTTTCTTTTCTTCGGGACTCAACTTGGTGGTCATAAAATAGTAAGCACGCGCTAAAGGTCCAAGAAAAGTTGGCAGAGTGGAAGCGTCATATTGATATCCACGCTGGCTTAGAATTTGCAAAACCGACAGGGAAAGACTGTATCCCGGACCCCGAAACCCAACGGGCTTTTGCCCGGTTATTCGCTGGATATGCTCTTCCGTACTGGATAATTCCGACTCGATTTGCTGTTCAGTGTAAAGGTGCAGCCAGGGTTCATGATTAAAAGAGTGATTGCCGATTTCATGACCATATTCAGCCAGGGATTTCAGTGCGGCATGATTTTTCTCCAGAGCGGCATCCTGTCCAACGACAAAGAAGGTGATTTTCAGATCACGCTCTTTAAGGAAATCTAAAACACGGGGCACCACGATATCCAGATAGGATGGGAACACCTCCCAACCCGGGTCGCCATGTGTCTTCATGTAAGACCACAGGTTATCCAGGTCAAGGGAGAGGCTGGCAACGGGCTTGGAATGAGTTTGCATTTTTCCTCCGATAAATATGCAACGATATTTGTCTACTTGGATATTGAATACTTATTGATAATGAGCTCGGCAACTTCCTGCGCTTTACGACTGATCGATTCGCCGTTTGTCAGGGCGGGATATATCTGGGCATTGGAGGCCAAATATAGATTCCCAACAGGAGACTCGATGGGCGGAATAAGATGCGTTCCATTCAAAGTGTGCAATGGTTCCACATAGCGTTCACGGTAAACGTTGAAAAAACGGATCCAACTGCGCTGAAACTGCGGGAACATGGTTTCAAGGTGCTTGAGCCAAAGTTCCTTGATCTCGTCATCACTGTATTTCTGGTAGTGGCTGTTGGGCGCAGTATATTTTGGCAGGTATATCAAATGGTGACCACCCACATACTTCGGATCAATATAGGATGTAGTTTCAATGATACCTGTAAAGGGAAGACTATCATCGGTCAGGTTGATGGTCCAATAACCACTGAGAGGCCTATCGAGCACCAGGAGCGGACAAACAATACCCAGATACTGGGTCTGCCCAAGCAGGTCACGATAATCAGACGGGGCATCCGGCAACATGCGCTGAAAAACGGGAGGCTGAAGGGTGGAAACGATCAAGTCGAAGGAATGAAATTCATCCTTTGTCATAATACCGGTGGCGCAGCCGTTCTCGATAACCACCTTACTGACCGGTTTTTGCAAATAAATTCGCCCCCCATTTGCCTCAATTTGATTGGCGAGCGCCTGGACCAGGGTCATGTAACCACCGATCAAGTGCCCGGCTTGTTCCTTTTGATTGGCGCCTTTACGCGTGGATTTCATCCTGACCAGGCGCGACCAGATATAGGTGGCAGGAGTGTTCTCGAATCCGCCATCGAACTTGGCTTTCAACATGGGCAGCCAGATATTTTCGTATGTGCCCTTGCCACTCAAAGCCAGAAGCCACTTTTCAACACTGATACTTTCCAACTTATGCCAATCGCTGATGAATTGGGCATAAAGAACGGTCAAACCAAGGCGAAATCGGTCAATCCAGCCAAGGGGCGGAAAACGCAGGAACTCAACCACATTGTTCATGGAATGAATGCGGCCACGGTAAAAGAATCCCATTCGGGTTTCCTTGAATCGAAACTGATCCACTATGCCAAGCTCACTGCACAATCCACTTAGATGACTGTCACTTGACAGAATGGCATGATAGAAACGATCAACCTTGGTGCCATCCGCCAGGGAAGTGGAGCCCGCCAATCCACCAACAGTTGGAGATGCTTCAAATATTTCAACAGTGGTACCCTGTTTTGACAGGTAGTACCCAAGGCAAACGCCCATGATACCGCCACCAATAATGCCAATTTTCATTTCAACCTTCTCTCCATGATTTATCAGCTCTCAGATTAATAGATTGGGACTTCATTGAGAATCCCGGCAATGCGCAATGCGGCGGTGCCGTCTCCATAAATAAAGGGGTGCTCGGCTGGAGGCAAAAAATTAAACCAGTTGTCCAAAATCATTTTCGCGTTGGCACCGACCAGTTTGTTCCAGCCAGTCTCCACAGTCGCAGTCCATTCAGTCTCATCCCGCAAGGTAAGGCAGGGAACACTCATATAGTAGGCCTCGCGCTGAACTCCGCCTGAGTCGGTGGCAATCAACCGCGCATTCTCCTCCAGCACAAGCATGTCAAAATATCCAACCGGGTCAATGATGTGCAGGGAATCGCCCAGGTGAAGTTCCAATGCTTCAAGCGCTTTGCGGGTACGAGGATGCACTGGGAGGATCACAATCTCGTCAGTCTGATTGAGGGCGGAAAGGATGGAACTTAGGCGCAAAGGATCGTCGGTATTTGCAGGACGATGGATGGTCACCAGTGAATATTTTTTGGGCTGAATATTCAGTCGCTGCAAGACATCTGATTTGGAGCGTGCCAGCGGAAGGACAAAGCGTAAAGCATCCAACATCACGTCGCCCACTTGCACGACACTGCCATTGATGCCCTCCGCCCTCAGGTGTTGAACGGCGGCCTGGCTGACACAAAAATGCCGATCGGCGAGCCCATCCACCACCAAACGGTTGATCTCTTCAGGCATGCGGCGATTGAAACTGCGCTCACCAGCCTCGATGTGGGCAAAAGGGACATTCAATTTGGCAGCAACCAGAGCCGCCGCAATAGTGGAATTTGTGTCACCGCGCACAATCATATAATCAGGCTTTTCCTTAAGTATCACATCTTCCATGCTGATCATGATTTCGGCAGTTTGCCGCGCCTGTGAAGATGATCCTGCGCCGAGGTTGTAATGCGGTGTGGAAATCTCAAGTTCATCGAAGAACTGCTGAGACATCTTATAGTCGTAATGCTGCCCTGTATGCACCAAAATCTCCCGGTGAAAAACGCCAATAGCCCGGCTGACAGGCATGGCCTGGATAAATTCAGGGCGCGCACCGACAATGGATAGAATCTTCATGTTTCAATTCTTCCCGCGCAATCAATTCCGGTAAATCACCAGGACGCCAACACAAATAAGAACAGTACCAATGATGCGGGCGAGGGTGATCTTTTCGTCAAACATCATCCATGAAGCTGCCAGCATGATCACATAGCTCAAACTGGCAAATGGGTAGGCATAACTAAGTTCAGCCCGGGAAAGCGCCGCCAGCCAGAAAATCGTTCCGACTCCATAAATCAACAATCCAAAGAAAACGCCCGGGTTGATGATCATACGCCACAGGGTTTGAAAAAACTGACCGAAGCTCAAAGTGACTTCCCCCATGCTATTCATGCCGCCCTTGAGCAGAAGCTGACCCACTGTGCTGAATAGGACACTGATTAAAATATATAGTATGGCTGTTTGCATCCCTGTCACCTTTCCAGTAAATTCCCTTTTCGCTGTGGCCATAAAATCTCTTCAAACAGGCTCGTGAATATGAGAACCAAACGTCAGGCGCAAACGCTGGAGAAGCACCCATCCCATGAATTTCAGGTGCGAACGGACAGTGCTGACAATGCGAGCCTTTGAGACGCCGTACATACGTTTATACAACACATCAGGGAATTCGGCTGTGCGAAATCCGCCGAGCATTGCTTTCACAAGCAATTCCGTGCCACCCAGAAAATCGTTTGACGCAAAACTGATCTGGCGCACCACGCGGGAACGATAAGCCCGGAAAAGGCAGGTATAGGTATGCACTTTCGGATCAACCAGGATGCGATAGAGCAGCGAGGAACTTTTGCTAAAAAACAGGCGATATGCCGGCACGCCAATCACCCCGCCATCAGGGTGATACGGTGACGCGGTAACAATATCCACACCGGGTGTCAAACAGCTTAATAGTTCTGGTATCCCGGAAAATTTATAGGTTCCATCGCTGTCTACTGTCAATATGATATCGCCGCTGGCATGCGCGAAACCAGTACGAATGGCTGCGCCCAACCCGGCATTGGTTTCGTGCTTGAGGAATTGGAAACTCAACCTGGAGTTGGCTTCACTGCTAAAGCATTCTTGTAATTTGGCGGAAGTATCATCGCTGCTGCCATCATCCACAAAGAGCATCTCGGCTGATTCAAACTGCTCCGACACACTTGTCCAACCGTTGACAAGCAACTTCCGAATGACCGGCAGCAGCTCATCATGAAGCTTCATCACATTGTCAACTTCGTTGTAACAGGGAATGATCACTGAGAGTTTCATAAGTTATAGCTCCTTTATCGTATTAATAATATAGTCCAGGTCACTTCGGGTAAGCGATGGATGAACAGGTAACGAGAGGACTTCCCGGCTGGCTGCCTCTGCATTGGGAAGCGAGTCGGTATAACCAAGTTGTTTATAGAACGGCTGCAAGTGGATCGGCGTTGGGTAATGAATACCAACCCCCACACCTTTTTCCCTCAATTTTTGGGCGGCGGTGTCTCGATTTTGAATACGGATTGTATATTGATGAAAAATATGCTCACAGCCTTTACGAACTTTCGGCACAACTACACCTGGAATCTTTTCGAGATTTGTACTAAGATAGGCGGCATTTTCACGCCGGGCGGAATTCCACTTCTGCAACTTATTAAGTTGCACCAATCCAATTGCCGCATTCAAGTCCGTTGTACGCATGTTGAAGCCAAGCGCCACGTGCTCGTAGGTACGAGGACTTCCGTGACTCCTGAGCAAGCGTGCTCGTTCCGCAACCTGCGCATCATTGGTAACAATCATGCCACCTTCGATTGTGGTGATGTTCTTGGTAGCGTACAACGAGTAACACGCCGTACCAAAGGAACCTACGGGGCGTCCTTTGTAGACCGCACCATGTGCCTGACAGGCATCCTCTACGATGGTAAGGTTGTGTTTGCGAGCAATCTCAAGGATGGGATCCATATCGCAAGCTTGTCCATAAAGATGCACGGGCAAAATCGCTTTAGTACGTGGTGTGATATGTTTTTCAACCTCGACAGGGTTAATAGTGAAGTAATCCGGCTCAATGTCCGCAAAAACCGGGTGGGCGTCTACATAAAGAGCACAGTTTGCCGAGGCTATGAAACTGAAAGGAGAGGTAATAACTTCATCCCCCGCTCCAATCTCGTGAGCCAACAGAGCAATATGCAAAGCAGTTGTTCCGGAGGAAGTTGCAATGGCATGTTCAACGCCACATAACTGGGCAAATCGTTTCTCGAATTCCTGCACCCGGGCACCCTGCACTAGCTGTCCCGAATTAATTACCTCAAGGATTGCGTCCTGTTCTTCCTTCCCGATGATGGGTTTTGCAATGGGGATCATAATTAACCCTCCTGTGGTGTAAAGTCCCAATTACAAGTCGGACAATGATATCCCTTGTCCTTCTTTTCCATTTTCCTGCCGCAACGGCAGACGTAACCGGTCAGCCGTGCAGGGTTTCCAACCACCAAACCGTGGTCGGGCACGTCACGAGTAACAACAGCCCCTGCCGCGATTAGCGCAAACCGTCCAATGGTCACATTAGGCAAAATGACAGAACAGGCGCCCAGCGAAGCCCCATATTTCACAAGGATGGGACCAACAACCCAGTCATCATTGCCCTTTAGCTGGCCTTCCGGGGTAATTGCACGTGGATTACGGTCATTGGTCAGACAAACCTGTGGACCAAGGAAAACGCCGTCCTCCAGAGTCACGCCGTGATACACAAGACAGCTATTCTGGATTTTGACGTTGTCACCGATGTGGACGTCGAAATCAACATACGCGTCTTTGCCAATGATGCAATTCCTGCCAATAACAACCCCCTCGCGTATTTGCACTAGATTCCAAACACTAGTCCCTGTGCCAATCCGCGCCTTCGGAGAAACCTCCGCTGTGGGATGAATCCTAACATTTTCGTTCGCCATGAGTTTTTCCTTTCTGGTGATGTCTTTGATTTCACTCTGTGCGTTCTGCTAATTCAATGCTTGATTCGGACTAAACACATACCTGCTTCTCACTTTAGACAAATCATGGATTTCTCCAAAGTACAATCAACACCAAAAAACACCCTAAAACCTATAATATGGAAATTGATAGCCACTAAGCCAGAGAATTATTGTTGCGTCTCGAATTGTTTTTTAAATTTAAAAATCTGAGATAATACCTAAAGAAAAATATATTTAAATTTCAGCATAAAAAAATACCCCCCCGCAAACTTATCAATTTTGTAAGGCTGCACCTATATTTTAGTATATATTTCTCCAAAGTCAATGGGCAATTACTGTGGTGAGCGGGGAGGTTTGAAAAGTTGTCTGACAAATTTTACCTCCCATTTTGTTGTTTCCTCGACAATAACACCAAAAAGAGATAAAAGCTTCCAAATTCCGTGTTCTGAGCTTAAAAACAAATACACAAACTGCAAAAGAGCCATAGCTAATTACAGGGAACTAAAGCAACAATTGAAAAACATCAAACAACTACCCTACAATATGATGGCAAAGGCTCATACCAAGCCAAATGCTTTTATGAACTCGATCCAAATATGTCGGTTGGTATTTTTTTAACATAATTCCTATGTCCACTCAAAAGACTCTAAAAATATAATTCAAATCGCCGCCATACTAAAAATGCCGCAAATCCCATTTGTTTCCCCGGCTTTTCGTAATTCCGACGTTAATTTGCACTGTATAGGTAACAATGATTTACCTCGTTCGGGGGAAAAAATTTTATTACCTTATTTTTTTATTTCAAACAAGTAAACATCCAACAAAACAAACTGCTGCTCCTTTATCAGATGCAAGGAAGTTCGACTTGTATTAAGAAAGAATAATTTATATCTATTACCCGGAGTTGGGCTTCGTACTACCACCCAAAACCTATCATAACCCGATACACATTGCATCAAGATATCCCACACCTCAGCATCCGTCAACTCCTCAGGACCTATACCACAGCTCGGCAATGGCCCGCGATAATAGTAATTAAAGGCCTTTTGCTGATTCCCAACATTAACGCCACTATCATTAGGAGCAAATACTATCACTTCATTTTGACCGCCATTTTTCTCCAGAAAGGCTGCTGCCTCCTTCCATTGATCTCTGACGTCGGCGGTATAGTAATGTCCCAATCCAGGAACGGTCAAAATTATCAATACTCCTACCGATATCAACAAGGGTATTACCTTGCGCATACTCCAAATGCACAGCGCTAACAACAGATAAAATGCCGAGGCGGCGCTTATTACATATTTGTGGTCGTAAACCGGCAGAATCAAAACCAATAATACGGGCGGGCATAAAAGCCAGCAGGATACTAAAAGAATATTTCTTCTTATTTCAGAAATACCTTTCAGGCTCTCAGGCAGCTTCGTCATGGCAGCCAGCCAGTTGCTCACCCCATGACGAGCGGCATGGATTAAGGTGCCCACCATAAAACACCCTCCCGCAACAGCATATATCCAGAGAAGAAAATCGCCCCATTCCATATCCATGCCAAAATAGCGCCGTGGAGGAAGGATGAACCTGTAAACAGAACGTAGAACATCTGAATAAGATGGCATCGGAAGACCTTCAAGATTCGAGTCCACCGCTCCTTCCAGTCCACCTCCTCCAAAAAGTATTGGGGAAAAGTAGGGAATTACGGCAAGCACGATCAACGCCTGACCAACAAACCAGATCCCTAACAATTTGACATATTTCCTGATATGCAAAACAAAAAATAAATTTTGCGCAATGATGACAAAGACCCCAAAAGCATTGGAGTAAACCATTAAAATACTAAACACAATATAAAAAACAAAATGAATCTTCTTCCCGCCATCGAGATAAATAATAAAAAAAAAGAATGAGAGCAATACAGCAAACTCAAAAAGACTATAATTTCTCGCCTCTTGAGAATACAATATCTGGAAATCCGAAATCGTCATGAAGAATGCACCTAGCAACCCAACTTCCTTTCCAAAAAGCCTCTTTCCCACCAAATAAATGAGGATAATGGAACCCACACCGGCCAGGGCTGAAAATGACCTCAGACCCACCTCTGAAACACCAAAAAGTTTTGCCCACAAATCAATAAGGATATAATAAACAGGGGGTTCGTCCAGTCTTCCTGCTTTCAGCAGTGCAAGAATACTCTGTTTGACCTCAATTGTCGTGGCCACTTCATCAAGCCAAAAACTTTCACCGCCCAAATCATAAAACCTCAAGACAATGCCAAGCACGAGAACGAACACAAACAATATAGCCTCATTAGATTTTTTTTCAATATCTATGCCGCCAAATAAGCCATTTAAACGCAACTGCCTATTAAACATTCGACCTCACATATCCATCAAGAATTAAGAAATCGCCAGATCGATCAGATCCAACACCTTGGAATCTACCTTGACGTCAAATTTTCTTGCAAACAATTTTTCCGAACCGAGTAATTGCTTATGATCCTGTGTGCCTAATATTTCTGGGTGAGGCGTAGTTTTCCACACAATATATCGAAAGTTGTCATTTACAATTTGGTTTCCGAGGGGAGAATTGATAAGAGCTGTTTGAAAAAACAACTCATCGGGTATGCGAACATATTTCCAGAATTTTCTCACATCACTATTGTGTCGCCAATATTCATTTACATATTCAACACAGTTCCTAGTCAGGCACCAATACGCACTACCGCCAAATATTCTGAATTTCTTAATGAATTTTTGATGGGACAAATCAAATCTAGGGAAAACTTTGCGAGGCCGACCAAGGAAATACAGGTTCCAAAAATCAATCCTATCCATTCCTCCGTTTTCGCTTCTCCAGATATCGTTGGGCACTAGAAAATATTCAAGATATGATTTTCCTTGGCTGCTCTCAAGAAATTTATTAATGTACTCGTTAGACTTAATTGGGTAATCCTGACCTGTCAACAATATTGCATAATCGAATACAGGCTCTAAGTCCAACGCCTGCCGAATGCCATCTAAAGTAGCATGAACCTGACCAAAGGTACCCCAATTAACCATACGGCGTTCTAAGAAATGAACATTTTCAAAAGCACGCAACGGCTCCCTCATCTTTATAAATATATCGTTATTGGTCTTCTTATCAACATGAATAAAAAATGAGGTGGACGCTGTGCTAAGCTGCCTCACAAGGCGAACCAGCTGCTCAGGCAATTTGTGGGCAAGTACGATATAAGCAATTTTCACTTCGCCATTCCTTAGGATCACACGATAGTCCAACAATTTCTCGTTTACAAACAACTGTTTTCTTGAACATTATGAGCATGAACCTGATCACGAACACATCTTTCGGCAACTCTTGCAAACTTCCCGGCATATCATGCGCGAGATAAAACAGTTTCACCACGTACAAGAAACTTGAATTTATAAGATGTCGGGATTACTCCTCTAAGATTTTATCAACAATTTCAACAACAAGGTTTTGGCTTGTTTTCTGATATTCGTTTTCCGACCTATCCCTTTTTGCCATCTTAATTCTCTTAATGTCCTCCCCATCTTTTATCCACACAAGTTTACCAGAGTCAATTAAAGTTTTGTCAACACTTCCCAACCTTCCCATAAAAAGGCTGTACACCGGGCTTCCTAACACAACTGCTTCCCTGTTCATTGTTCCACCTGCGCCAATAATTAAATCAGAGTAATAAACTAAATTAGGACCATCCAAAACGCCATTCGGAAAAATAACATTATCCAACCCCAGTCCTTCATATTTTCGGCGTTGTTCAGAATTACGAGGCAGTAAAATTATTTGGGTATTTTTCCGACCGGCAACATATTTCAACGCTTCCTCGAACAATGGATTCTCAAACTGATGATACGCTGAGACCTCACTTGCCGGGCGCATGGTAATCACAATTCTATCCTTTGGGATATTCATACTTTCCAAAAACTTTGGATCGGGCACAAATCCTCCCAGGTAAACATTTTCCTTGATGCCATTGTAAAATTCGATCTGGCCTTCTGAAGCGCCATATG
Source organism: Anaerolineales bacterium (assembly GCA_030834895.1). Classification (GTDB taxonomy): domain Bacteria; phylum Chloroflexota; class Anaerolineae; order Anaerolineales; family Villigracilaceae; genus Villigracilis. The sequence goes on along the minus strand of JAUQXA010000024.1, from coordinate 231,208 downwards.
GATACAAGTTCTCCCTGGAGAAAACATTAGGTACGAGGATTTTTTTTGCCACACGACAAATAATATGAAGTCCCGGGTTTCCCTCATAATCATTGAAAGTAACCAAGGGAATGTTCATCAGCTTAGCCGCTATTGCCTGACTATATGAACTACTGCTTACCGCTAAGGAAATATTCTGATTTCGCAGGTACCATACCGACCTCAAGGCCCGAAGCACGATCGCAATCCCTTTACCCCAAAAGGTAGCACCTCCGTGCGCTCCAATTACCTTATGGCGTATCCTAAAACGATCGGCCAACAAAATCGTTTCAGAATGCTCACGGGTAGTAACAACAAGACGTTGCCCTCTTTTTTCTAATTCCACAATAATAGGGCGTAGAAATAGCACTTGAGGCGGATTTGCGATATCGACCCATATATTCATATTATCATCTGCTCCATCAGATCAAAATTGCGTTCTACTTCAAAGGAAGTCCGGCAAAGGCATAAAGCAACCAACCAAGTTCATATGGTCGGATTTCGTAATTTAGTTTCAAACTATATGGCTTCTTTTGAGAAACCGTACTTACCAGTCCCGTTTCAACTAGCAGCATAGAAAAATATCGCATTAAGAAGGACGATGGAGAAATCTCAATATCACGCCAAATCAAATTTCTATCCCAATCGATCATTTCCGAGTCCAATTCATTAGAACCAAAAAGCCAATCCAAGCCCCTGTAAATTGGAACATCAAAATTTTTCCCGCTCACACTAGACAATTTTTGCAGACCCATAGGACCCATCCCATCCTGATGCACAGAGAACACGGGATAAGGGAAAGTCACAATGCCATATCGTGAATGATAGTGCCACCACCATTGCCCCTGTCCGCCTTGGAGCACACACAAACGGTCAGCACATTGTTCTGCATAAGCCAGAGCTTGTTTATGATTAAATACTTCATAAAACAGAGATAAAGCGAATACTGAATAAATTTGATCTGCAAAATTTCCGATATGCGACCTTAAGTCGGTCTTTACCATACTATGACGGAATAAACCTGTCTGAGGGTTAAAATTATTAGTAATTGCTTTAAAATAATGAAGAGCAAGGTTTCTTAACATATCATCGGCACACAAACGTTGATACGTTGCACAAATACCGGTTAACAACCAGGATAACTCCGTGGTAGACAATCGCATTGAATTATCTTCCGATGTTTCCCTGGCAATCTTATTTGTTACATCACTAGAGTATTCCCCTTCGCATTCGGCATTTGCCCATTGTATTAAACCCAAATGTCCAAATCTTTCAGCGTTTTTCCAATTGGCAATCAATGAACGCAACGACTCCCTTTGGTTAATTGCGCTCAATGTGTTCAATTGATTCGGATGAACTTTATGCAATCCCAGCAGGGTAATCGCGGTATAACAAATTGACCAGCCTAGGGGCATCGGTTTTTTTCGGCCATTTCTTACGTAATAAGCAAACAAACCTTGTTTTTCATCATAGAGGTCAACCAATCCCTTCAGAGATAGCTCTATTAAGGATGTAATTCGTGAATTGTTAGCGTCGAGCGAAATCGGATTTGTTCCGGTATATTCGATATCTACATTTTTAGCCATTGGTATTCTCCTCAATAAATAATCTTTTATGTATATGTTTTTTTTGTAAACTTCTAACTGATAAATATCATTTCCAACATCACACCCTCTGTTAAGGAGGGTCATGGTTTTTGAAATTCAAATGCACCGATATCTGGTTTTTCGTCCCGCGGGCTACCATCAAAGTCATAATTAAGCCCCAACAATCGCCCAGCATCAATCAAAGGAGAATCCGGAAGCAAGTGAAAATCAAAATCCTGAATGTTCAGCATTCCATAAGGCGGTTTTACCACATTGTTCTCTTCTACAACACCAGACCCAACTATTCTTACAGCCGAATCATAACCAATGACTGCGTTATTGGCCACATAGACGTCCGGCACATTTTCCGCCCAAACCGCATCCTCACCCTGCCCGGTCATGTTATAGAAGGTGTTGTTTACAACTCGCAAACCCGTAACGCTGCCGTCGCCAAAAAAGGCAATGGGGGTATATCCTACATCTTTTGCGATAAAGACATTGTTAGCAAAAGTAATATCCTTCATTGTCGTGTTTTCATTGTGTGTCAGAATAAAGAACTGATTTGAACCATGTGTACGGTCAAGAACACAGACGTTCCCATCAATTAACAAATTCTCAACAGGCCAATCCCAGCTAAATGTCATAAAACAATCTACATGTTGGTCATAAGCAGGCCAGTCGCGATCATCGTATATATCATGGATATAATTACCACGAATGACATTACCTACCCCCCACAACCACATGCCATCTTCTGCGGTATCATAAATTTCGTTGTTTTCGATAAGATTGTTGTTGCCATACGTGCGAACACCCGTCTTTTGTTCTCGGTCTGTAATGGTGAAGCCACGCACTATATTGTTATCTCCGTAGACAATGATCGAACTGATGATTACTTCCCCATATGCCTGCATGGTAACATCATTACGCTCCAATTTATACCATCCCTCTGCTCTGTAATCGCCCGAATAGACTGATATGGTTTTACAGGCAACATTATTTAGTGCATCTCTGATGCTCCCGCCTTTACGCACTTCGCATATAGAATTTGACAGCGGAGCAATCCCTCCCGCCGGCGGAGCAGATCCCGCCGAGGTAATAGTATCGTTAGCATCCTGCCCACATCCCAAGCAAAATACCATCAAAGCAATCACGCAAATTGACAGAAACGTTGCTCTTTTCCATTGAAGTAGATATTTTATGCTCATGGTAATCATTAAAAATATATTTTATTTGCGTTAATACGATACAATAATTACAGGCGATCTTATTTGCCTTGATTCGATCGACGAGACATTCGATCCCGAATATATACATATCCATATACCATCAAACCGCAAACAACACCAATCATTTTCGCCCAAACAGCCCCAATCACTCCATATACTGGGATTAGCAACCAACAACCCACAAACGTTGCTAAAACAGAAATCAGCCTACTTCTCATTTCTTCGGTTGCACGTCCACGACCTACATATACCGTTGTAAGGATTGTATGCACACCCGCAAAGGTTTCCACGACAGCCATCAACACAAAAATTCTCGGAAAAAGCAAATAACTATCACCAAACACGGTTCCAACAAGCCATGGCCCTAAAAAGTAATAAAGTGCAACGAGAACGAAATCGCACAATAGGACCAATCCCAGCGCACCGGTTAAAAGCGATCTATATCGCTTATCAGGCGCGGCGGCAATTTTGGGCATTAACAAGGTAGCAAGACCACTTGGAAAAAAGGACAGTGCAATGCCCAACGTAGTAGCAAGCGAAAAGATGCCAACCATTGTTGTATCAGTGAAATGCTCTAAAAAAAGGACGGCAATGGTCGCATAGAGCATATAACTAGCGTGCGATATCCAAATAGGAATAGAGAATTTCAAAACAGACTTCATCGTTTCAAGATTTATAAATTTGCTTTCAAAAGCATTTGGCAAAGGCCAAAACCGCTGAAGTAAAATTACGGGGATAATGGGAGTCAGTCCTCGTATAAGCATTGCCAAAAGAGTGGATTTACTATCGAGAAGTTGAAATAATAACAAGATTAAAACCACTTGCAAAATATTGTTCCCGACATCAATCGCAACCAACCTTCCTGACGCAAGAAATCCACGCGCAAGCCCATAGTACACATAAAAAGTACTGACACCAATAAAAACTGCAAAAAAACCAAAATTATATTTGTCCGCATACCATAACACAACACTAGCCAACACAAATGAAAGGCAGAACACTGCTCCCAATATCACCCAAATATTGGACAAATATTCAAGCAATTTTGTCTGATTATCCTTGTACATGCCTATATAACGAGAGAGTACATGCTGCCCAAATGGTTGTACACCTATTGAAATAATACCTGCAACTGAAACTGCGTATTGAACTAAGCCAAAGTCTGTGGGCTCAAAATGGCGTGCGAGCATCATGGTTATTACGAAGCCCAGAGCCCGAGCTAACATCGATCCGACGGTAAGTATTGACGAGTCTCTAAAAAGTACCCAATCCACTCCGGGCAATAATCTCTTAGCGCTACTGATTATGTTAGCTCTCACGGCAAGATTCCGATACCTGTAAAACCCCCAAGTATTTTTTGTGAATTTTAATAATAGATAGCAAATTAAATTCCATTTTCAAGCAATCCCCAAATTTTTTGAAATTCATTTTCCCATCTTTCCCTTTTTTCAACGGACAGTTCACTGATTTGTTGCACAAGATCTTTCTGTCTTGCTTGGACAACTTTAATCCCTTCTACAATACTGTCCGTCGAATGGTCAACAAACACAGCTCCCTTTTCAAAATATGTCTTAAGGGTTGGTTGGTTTGACAGAATCAATGGTTTCCCCAAAGCCATACCTTCTACAGCACCTGACAAGAGAGAATTGGGGGCAGTGGTTAAAGCCATCACAGACTGGGAAGAAATTAAACGTTCCCAATAATCGTCACCAGCCAAATACCCTGTAAATTTTACATTGCCTGGGGCTTTGTTGAGCAATTTTTTACTTGCTTTTCGCGTATCGCCAAGTATAAAAAAATCTATTTCTTTTAAACACGCCGCCGCTTCTAAAACTGCCTCGATTGGCTCATCAGGCGAGAAAGTACTGATAAGCGTTACTGTAAAATGACTTTTTTCAGATAAGGAACTATAATTGACTTTGCTGCCTAGCGGTGGCCGCTCAAGAAGTAACGTTTTCGCCCCCCATGATGCAAACAACACTCTAAAAGCCTCCTGGTCCACAATATTGATACGTGCCCTACGAGAAAGGATACGTACCAATGGTACACTCCAAGCCCATTTCCGCGATATTATTGCATGGGCGCCAACATCCATTATGAATGGGATCTTGGCAAACCGGCAATAGATAAAGACACACAATGCAGCAATAACCGGCGAAATAAAAACATACACCGCAGAAGGACGTTGCCGCAGTAAAACGACCCAGGTCTTTATCCATTGTAAAATATATTTTATGGGGGCCAACAATGGCCTTTGAGGCAATAAGTAGTGAATATTGTAAAGGGTCGCGTTCAGGCGACTAGAATAATCCTTCACATGCCTTAGACCAGGAGACCAAACAATTGCAGCGATACCACCACGATTTACCATGAACCTCACTCCTATTTCAATTTTGACTTCTCAAACGCTTTCATTCTGAATCAAGCCTTCGGTAGTTGTCATCATTGCCAAGGTAATCCAAAGATAATCCGCAGTTCCTGAGTAAGTGAAAACAGCATTACTAAATCCAGCAATAAATAAAACAATAATAGAACCAATCGCAACAGCCGAAATTGTCTTTATAAAACCCCTATAGGTATACAACTTACGGAAAAGAAAGTTCAAAGTGAGCCCATTCCAAACCAAATAGGCTATAAAACCGACAATTCCAAAGCTAAACAACAAACTTAAAAATTGACTTTCCGTATACTGCCATGAATAATATGTGGGAATCGTGGGATTAATTCCCCAGAACAGGTTTTTTTGAATTGCGGGTAAATAAATGTCTTTCCACAAACGGAATCGGTCAAAAAGGGTTGCGGGAACAGCCCCACCATAGCCGAACTGATAATCAATTCGTCCCTGGATGAGTTCCGGAAAAAGCATGAATGTAATCGTTAATGCGGCAACCATTGTAAAAAAAAGAAATATATTTTTCTTGCTAAGATATAAGCCTAAGAGCACTGCAATAATTGAAATACCAAGCATAAGACCAATCATAGCGGCGAAGGAACCACTAAGAAAGAGGCATGCTATACACAACCCGCCCTCAACAAGAATAGCCGGCCAGCCTAAATCACTTGGTCGAAAAATGCCAAAAGCCCATATTATCATTAGGTTGATCATCATAAACATACCCAGTGAATTCCATGAGCCCAACAGAGATGTAATGCGACTCACCCGGAGAGCCTGGGACAAATGCGGAGACGGATACCAATTATTTAGAAAGGTATCGACAGCGCTAATCTTGGCACCCTGGAGAAGCCCGACGATGGCAACAATTGTGGCACAGAATAACATAAACTTGACAATTGCCAAGCGCTCTTGATTGCTACTTGGGATATAGGCAAACATCCAAAAAAGAAACATATATTGAAAGGGCGCAAGAAGCACAATTATGTCCTGTATGGAAAGAGGCGATCCACGTACAAGGTAATACGACCCGGGAATTATCGAAGTTCCAAGGACGAGCACTAAAATGGCAACTCCTAATCTATCAAATTTAACCGAATATCGATTTTTCCTTACCATCATAATGATGAAAGCAATCCCGACTGATGCCGCTAACAATATCTCATTTGTGCGCAACATTGGAACTGGTTTTCCGCGCTCCATGCCGGAAGTTAAAGCAACTGCCAACACTGTAAGGTGGCACAAAAATATAGGCTTTATTAAAGCCGCCACAAAAACGACGATGGCAAAAATGCAGCCAATCGCAAGCCACGGAGAAATCAGCAAAAGGATACCAATTGCTGCTCCCACCGTGCAAGACAAGGCAATTTGTAAAACAGTTGGTTTAATGGGTCCAATCGACTTCGGAGTCCGCCACTTGGTACTACGAAAATTATCAACTGGCAATTGCATTACGACTCCTGTTCATTAATATCAAGTTATATCACTTGCCTGACAGATACCTGCACTACAAGGTGTACAAAAACACTAAAAACTAACCGGGCAATTCGCACAATCAAATTGCCGATTCAGGTAAAAAAATTTATCCCAAGATAAAATCTATACATGTTTACGCGACTTACTTTTTGGAATCCCCATCATTGTCGCTTATAACGCTTGTGTGGCTACCCTTATTCCCACGAATAAAAAACCTGCCGCGAACAAAGACTATTGATACCACCACGACAATCAAGCCAACCAAAAATCCCAAAACCGGAAGAATCCACCCCGGCGGTCTCCATCCTACAGGAACTTCTGTTTTTGTTCCCAACAATGGAGTTGCTACAGCACCCGGCAACTCTGAAGTATCAATTTGTGCCGTATTGGAAATCGAATAGAGGGTATTGGTAACTAGAATTTGCCTGTCGTTCACTGCTGCATAGTTGCCCCCCAAACGCGAACGCAAGGTGGGATCGATCAATGCATTTGCGGACCAATTTACACCTTGAGTAGTGTTTCCAAGAATTGCCAATATCACATTGTTGGGGTTCCATGGAGATTGCATTGTTTCGATAAAACCCATCGGAGAATCAGAAGGGACGCGATAAGCAACCTGGAAAGTATTATCTTCAATGGCAATATCACTGCCATTTGAAAAAGGTGCCGGCAAATTATCATTCATCTCCGCCATAATCGGCAATTGACTGGGACGTCCTATGATTAATAGGTTGTAGTTCTGTCGTTCCTCTGCGGGTATTCCATCACCATAAAAAGCAGAAAGCGCAATCAAGGAGCCGCTAGATTGCCAACCCAAATAAGCGGAGATCTGCAGAGCATTTCGCCAAGATTCAAGGTTATTACGTTCCAGTACAAATGCAGTGGTACTAAGTTCAGGGTCGTAACTGAACGGAGCAGGATATACGGCCAAATCTTGGGGAGCAAAGAGGTTAACAGGAACTACAACTTGCGGCAAATGCAACATTGATTGGTCCCAGATATTTACCCATAACCCCTGTACATCAGGCGGGGTACAATCATCGATTGGCACTAAATAAGCCTGAACCTCAAGGCTATTGTCGCCTGACCTGACAACAGAAGGTGGTATCATGATTTTCACCTTATTGATTGGCAGACCTGCTGTAGCATCGCTCATTCGAACACTACCTATTGGTTGATTGTTTAGTAGTATCGTAATTTGGGAACCGTCATAATTTATCAACGCTGAATGGCCATACACAATTTCAAAATACGCTTCAGGGCTTACGCTCATCCCCGCAGGAATATTGAAAGTATAAAACGCAGCATTGTATCCCATGCGATCAAAAGTTTCACTTGAATAACCAAAATCAGCAAGGGTTCGATCTACCGCTTGAGGAATTGAAGCCGGAGTCAAATTAACTTGATCGATCACAGCGAGATTCTGGAAGCGATTAGGGCGCAAAACCCCCGTGCTCACCGCACGAGCAGCCTTGATAATTCCTTGGTCTGTATTAGCAGAAACGACAAGCACCACATGGGGGCCATTACTCCACGGCGAATCCACCATTTCCACAAACCCATCATCTGGTCCACCATTGGCAAGCTGAAATTGACCATTTGTGATGGGCAATGGAAGGTTCAAACCTGCCAAAAGCGGAAGAGAGGCGGCTTTTCCAACAAAAATGAGATGATTCTTGTCTGCAATCTCATTATTAAATCCACTTACTGTAGTAATATTCTGGATCATCTTGTTGGAACTCAACTTGCCAAATCCGGCGGCAACAGTTAGTGCCGCCTGCAATTCTGCCGGAGATGGTTGGTCTGGCAAAACAAAAAGAACTGTGTCGGGATTAAAAGAGTCCTGAAAGATTGGCCTAGGGAAAGTTGCAAGGTTTGTCGAAGGTTGGACAACATCATGAGGCAGGGTTAAGAAAGAAGTCGGGTGTATAAATACTCTGGTACTCTGCCCAAAAAACCGACAGGATTCAGCACTTTCAAGTCCAAACCAAAGTATATGAACTCCATCACTACGAACTGCCTCGAGAGCCGCCGATGAAATGGGAATTTTTGCCTCAACTTCACCAAGCTCATTAAGCGATAGAGTGGTTAAAAGCACATTATTCAAAGAGACAGTAAGTGTCCCCCCTCCTATCACAGTGACATCAGATCGATTCTGAGTATTAGAATTAAATGAAACTCCGAGCAACAAATCAATCTGCGACCCTCCCTTTAGAGCCCAATCCGCAGGGAGTGCAAAACCGAATCCATCATAATCATATGGGCCAGTTAACACTTTGTCGTTCATCTTGCCTTCTTGAAGTTGAGCAAAGGTGACGACATTCGGGTTGACATATTGGACCGCAGCAGGAGTGGGTGTAAATAACAAATTGGGGCTTTGCGTCAGAGTTGGTATTGAGCCAAGAGTTTGAGTCGGGGTTACGGTAGGAGTCTGCGCCTGTGCCGGAACGGTCAGAATAGGCATCAGTAAAATAAAGGAAATTGCAATTGTCAACAAGGATATTGAAAGTTTTTTACTCATAATTTCGTCCAATAAGCAAGGGAAATGCTAATTATCTTTTTCAATTGCCGGCTCAGTCCAAAATGGGCTCTTGATATCCCAAACATAGACTGATTCACTGCTGTCCCGGCGAGCTCTTTCCAGCGCGACGTCTGATTTTTCAAATAATTCCTGAGCGGAAATGCGATTACTATATTGCGCGCCTCCAATGAGAGGATCGAATTCAACCATCGTACCCAATTGTTCCAACTCAAAGGGATGCACAAGTGCCTGAAAAATTCTGTCAAATATTCCCCTCGCTGCAACACCATGGGTATTCGGTAACATAATAATAAAACTAAATTCGTTCCAACGACCAATAACGTCGTTGCCTCGCAATTCCCTACGCAAAATCTCAGTGGCTTTTTGTAGAATTCTTTGCAAGCTGACGATTGGCAGGGCATCAACGAGATCGCGAAGACCATTTAATTCTACAATACCGATTGTAAGTACACCGTCAGGATGCTGTGCTAGTTCCTCATCGACAATGTGGGAAAAATATTTATTAGTAAAAACTCCGGTAATTGCATCAAAATGGAGCCGTTGTCTTAGGGTCTCAAATGGAATACGAAGCTGTTCATTCAAAACCGTCAACACGATTCCTGCAATAAGTCCAAGGACTACTGCAAGTCCACCATTAAGTAATGGATCAGGGCTATACGGCTCATCAGGAGGAACAGGAATATCGAGAAAATCAAAGTTGTACACCTGATTTAGTTGGCGAACAAAATTAATTGTCCTGTAGCCAATAGCATTTGCCAAGCCAGCAACCATTTGTGGATCTGGTCCGGACACTGTAAGTTCCAAAACACTCGTATTAGAAACAACCACTGCTTCGTAGGTATATTCTTCCAAATCCGTGGGTTGAAGTTGTAAAAAAGAAAGTGCCTCTGTATAGATACGATCGCTATTCATCACCTCTGCATAAGTTAAGGTAATAACTTGATTGTCGAGGGTGTTTAAACTAGTTAACACTTGATATCTATCCGCCAGTTCAGTACCTGGCGTAACGATAAACCGAACGACTGCTCTATATCTGGGAGGAACCAAATAAGAGGCTCCTAACGCTATTACTAGAGCAATAAGAATGGTCAGTGCAATTATCCACCAACCACGTTTTAAGATCTGAAAATATAAACGAAATTCCATTATTGCTCGCTAACCTCGGGGTTATTATATAAATACTGTCTAAATTGCGCCATTTATTGAAAATATTTAAATTAAATTGTAAGTTCTAACAAACAATTTGCGACTCGACAGTATACGACAAGTGGTTATCCGATTTTTTCAATACATTAAGCTTGTTGGGATTTGCCGCAATGTCACGTTTGATGGGCATGCTATTCAAGAAAGCATTTTTGCTCTTAAATGAGGCAAATTACGGCAAATCTTATATAACTATAATACTATTCTTTAGCTAAAAAAATCGTTTATTTTTTTCACAGTATAACTGATTTCATCATTGCTTAGTTCGGCATACATTGGCAATGAAAGAATCTCTGTAACCATTTGTTCGGTAACTGGCAAATTACCTTGCTTATATCCCAAGAATTCCATTGCCTTTTGCAAGTGAATGGGAATTGGATAATGAATGCCGGTGAAAATGCCATTATCCTTCAAAAAGGATTGCAATTCATCTCTCTTTGGAACACGGATAACATAGAGATGATAGATAGGGGTGGCGCCCGGAAGTTCAGACATCGGGATAGTTGAAGTTCCCTTCAACAACTCATTATAAAGGCGAGCATGCTCGCGGCGTTTCTCATTCCATTCAGCAAGATGTGGAAGTTTTGCGCGCAATACCACAGCCTGAATTTCATCAAGACGAGCATTGAAGCCCAATATATCGTGATGATAGCGAGTCTTAGACCCATGATCCCGCAACATACGAACTTTGCTGGCAATCTCGGCGTCGTTAGTAGTTACAAAACCGCCTTCACCATAAGCGCCCAAATTCTTTGAAAAATAGAAGGAAAAGGCGCCACCGTCACCCATGGATCCTGCTTTGCGCCCCTTATATTCTGCACCGTGCGCCTGACAGGCATCTTCAATCACTCGAAGGTTATGTTTTTTGGCAATCTCCAACAATGGATCCATATCTACCATCTGCCCATAAAGGTGAACCGGGAGTATGGCTTTGGTACGGGAGGTAATTCGAGATTCAATTTGGGACACATCCATTAAACAAGTGTTCGGATCAATGTCCACAAATACTGGTCGTGCCCCAACAAGAAGAATTGCCTCTGCAGTTGCAATAAAAGTATGTGACACAGTAATCACTTCATCGCCCTGCCCAATATCCAAGGCGCGGAGAAGAATCTGCAAGGCAGTAGTACCATCACTCACCCCAATGCCATATGCAACTCCGCTATATTGTGCAAAATCCTTCTCTAATTGTTGAACGTTCTCCCCCAAAAACAACTGCATACTGTCCAGCACACGCTCAATTCCCGAAAGAATTTCTTGCTTCAGTGGTGCGTATTGCTTACGCAAATCAACAAACGGGATATTCATGAGATGTCTCCTATTCAGCCTCAAGCATTCGAATAACTCGGGCGGGGTTTCCCGCGACAATACTTCGTGGTGGAACATCACGAGTAACAACACTACCTGCACCAACAATCGCTTGCTGGCCAATGGTCACACCACACAAAATTGTGGCATTACTTCCAATTGACGCGCCGCGTCCAATCAAAGTAGGCACACATATCCAATCAGCCTCAGTTTGAAGTTGCCCTATAGATGTCGCAGCACGAGGGTATTTATCGTTAATAAACATCACACCATGGCCGATGAAAACTTCATCTTGAATGGTAACGCCCTCGCAAATGAAAGTATGACTGGAAATTTTTACCCGGTTGCCAATCTTGGCTCCCTTCTGAATCTCAACAAATGTACCGATCTTGGACTCATCGCCAATTTCACAACCATACAGGTTCACAAAGGCAAAGATCTTTACACCTTGACCCAGTTTCACATCGGGCGCAATCCGAGCAAATTCAGCGTTCACCACCGTATTACCTCCTGAGCAGAATTATTAGACATTGAACGCAGGGCGGCTTCTATTATTTTTATAACATACAATCCACTGCGAGCAGAACTATTGGGCTCTGCATGATCAACAATACTATTGATAAAATCCTGGCATTCTTCACGCAAAGGCTCAACATATTTGACGTTTGGAATAACAATGTCTCCATGGCGATAGCTGTACTGAAACTCGCCAAAGCCGTTGGTGTAGGCTGGCACATCAACACCTTTATCGTAAATTTTGATCTTCCCCTCAACCTCTACATCATTAAAAACGGCCATTTTCTTACTGCCAACAATTGTAACACGGCGCACCTTACATGGGTCCAGCCAACTCACATGGACATAAGCCGTGATATTATTCGGAAATATCAGATTAATATATGCGACATCGTAGACGCCTGGTGTAACACAAGGCATGCCCTGAGCGCTTACCGAAATTGGCTTTTCGTTAAGTAAATAAAGCAAAATGGAAATATCATGAGGTGCCAAATCCCAAATTACATTTGAATCACGATTAAAAAGACCAAGGTTTAATCTCGCCGTGTCAATATAATACACATCACCGAGGTCATTATTCTCAATCAGTTTCCTCATCGCATGAACCGCAGAATTGTATCGAAAAGTATGACCAACCATCAAAGTTAGTCCCCTAGAATCAGCCATGTTGACCAATTCCTCCCCATCCCCGCTCTTGAGGGTTATCGGTTTTTCAACAAGTACATGCAGGTTATGCTCCAAACAGTCTTTTGCAATTTGGAAATGAGATACCGGCGGAGTAGAAACAACAACTGCATCAAGGTTCAAGTCAAAAAGTTCACGATAGTCATGTTTGGCGACGACATGTGGATATTTCAGTTGTGCTTGTTTTAATCTCTCCTTGCTTAAATCCGCAATTGCAACCAGTTCTACGGAAGGAAGCTCATAAAAATTCCTTGTTAGGTTGGGGCCCCAATACCCATAGCCAATTATCCCAACTCTCAGCGCGGTCATAAAATCCTCCTAGTTCAAAATTAATATGCCCCCGAAGTTGAAAATACCGCCAAGGGGGTTTTAAGAATGATTTTCAGATCCAACCAAATTGACTGTTTTTTAATGTAATCGATATCCAATTGAACTTGCTGATCAAAATCTGTCGTACAACGAGCGGTAACCTGCTGAAGCCCCGAGATGCCGGGCTGTGCCTCCAAGCGTCGAAAATGCCATGGTTTGTACATTTCAACTTCATAAGGTATGGCAGGTCGAGGTCCTATCAGACTCATATCACCGATCAGGACATTCCAAAACTGAGGCAACTCATCCAAACTCAGTTTTCTCAAAAGTTTGCCTGGGGCTATGATTCTAGAATCGTTTACAAGTTTACGAGTTTGAACTGAAGTACCCTGCAAAGTCGTCATTTTTACTTCATCATTCTCGATCAACGCTTTGATATAAGCCTGATGAACCGAAGAATCAGCATTGATTTTCATCGTTCGAAATTTATAACAATCAAAAGTACATTGTTTCCAATACGAATGTCCCTGATAAGTTTGCCTTTTTGCGCCCACACGTTTTTGAACGAACAAGACCGGACCCGGGGAATAGATATATATTACCAACGCAATAAACAGCATCAAAGGGGTAAGAAGCAGCAACAGCATGATGGCAATAATAACATCAATTATACGCTTAATAAGGTAATAGACAGTCCGGTTACTTGGGACCACACATAAGATATGAGGGTCGTCTTTGTGAATCAAATTTAGGTGAACATCGCTTTGCATATATGACAACTCCTGGTTAGCTTGCTTTCCATCTAGCCCGGTACCGTCCCGATTCATTTCAATTTGCATAGTTCCTAGTTTTATACCTCTGGTCAAACCATATAAATCAGGGACTCATTTTGAAAAAAGCATTCCTGTCGTTACCCGTAGAACATCAGCTGTCTTTCGTAAATTGCTCAAAAGCATATCGTTATCCTTGAACTCATTAAAATCCTCATACAACCCATTCCATATTTTTAACGCGGTTGGCTCGCTGCAATTCCGCTTTCTCATCTCTCCGATAAACTCATCAAACGATATATGTGCACTTTCTGCAAGTTGCTGTACTCTACTGTTCATGTTCATTCCTGAAAATGAAAGCTTAATTCAAATAATTATCACCTATCTCTTTGCCTATAAGAATAAAATTAAAAATATATTTAAAATTTAAAATAAAAAAAACATTTTAAGATGTGTATATACCACTTAGCTATTTTTAATCCACGAAACTCTAAAAGCGTCCGAACAATCTATTCTTTGTATTCTCTCCCAAAAAAACTCATGCTGCATTTAAAAAACCTTACAAATTTGCAAATTCAAACGCAAATATAACTGAATACTTAAAATAAATCAAGGGCCAGGTTAGGCCTGTGTTAGCCAAAACCATACAAATGTCCTATTGCCAAAACCAACATTGAGGATGGTTCATATTAAAGATGTTTTGAAGTTATATAACCGTTTTGGGCGAATTTTGAGCACCGAAGAACCAAGAATTTTTTTTCTGAAAAAATATTCCACAGCCTTAAATTTCACCGCTTACGTTTTTACCTATCTACAGTATACTTGGAATATGGAGATTCAGATCGCGGTCGCAAAGGTCAACAAATATGCGGTCTCCGAGAGCGGGGACACGCTCGAAGTGGTGGAACGCCCTACAGGCGGACTTTCCGTCGTGCTGGCGGATGGTCAGACCAGCGGGCGCGGCGCGAAAGCCGTCTCGATGATGGTCGTCCGCAAGGTGATTGGGCTGATCGCCGAAGGCGTCCGCGATGGCGCGGCGGCGCGGGCGGCATCCGATGCCCTGTTCGCCGACAAGTCCGGCAAAGTCACCTGCACGCTCAACATCGCCTCGGTGGATTTGCACAGCAAGACCATTGTGCTGACGCGCAATAACCCCGTGCCTGTGTTTATCTGCCGCGGCGAAGAAATCGACTCGCACAACGAAGACAGCGCTTCGCTCGGCACGTCGCGCAACGTGCGCCCCATCATCACCGAACTCGGACTCGAAACCGGGCTGACCATCGTCATCTTCACCGACGGCGTCAGCCACGCGGGCGAGCGGCGCGGACAACCCATGGACATCGGCGAGACCATCCGCTCGCTTATCGAAGACCAGGACCCCACCCCACAACAATTGGCGGATTCACTCCTTGCCCACGCCGTCAGCCTCGACGACAACCGTCCCGCAGACGATATCAGCGTGCTGGTGTTGAAGGTTTCGGCGCGGACAGGCGACGATGTCAGGCGGATGAATGTCAGGCTCCCCATCAATGGCTAGGAAGCGTCTCCTCACAGACACGCAGCGACACCGCTGGCGACATATCCAGGCTTCCATCCGCGACACCACTATTCTGCTGAGGGAATTCCGCACTCCCGTGCTATGGTTCGCGGTCGCAATCATCGGCGGTGGAATCCTGTACGATTTCTTCGCCGGGTTATTTGGCGAACCAGTCAACAGTTTGGTCGAGTCCATCTACACCGTCCTGACTCTCACGTTTCTACAGCCGCCGAATCGCAATTTTCCGAATCACATCATCCTACAATTATTTCACTTTATGATGCCCGTTATCGGCATTGTCGTGCTTGCGCAGGGATTGGCAGATTTCGGCAGCCTGCTTTTCAACCGCCGCGCGCGCAGCAAGGAATGGGAAATGGCAGTAGCCTCCACTTTTAACAAACACATCATCCTCGTTGGGCTGGGACACCTCGGTTATCGCATCGCGCTCAAACTGCATGAAATGGGCGAGCAACTTGTGGTTCTTGAATTCAACGCCGATACCGACACCATCAGCGTGGCGCGTAATCTTGGCATCCCCGTCATTCAGGACGATGCCACCCGCCCCATCGCGTTGGAAGGGGCAAACGTGAAGGACGCCCGCACCATCATCCTCGCCAGTCAGAACGACGCCATGAATTTGCAAATCGCACTCAAGGCGCGCAGCATCAACCCAAAAATCAACGTCGTGGTTAGAATCTTCGATGACGATTTCGCGCACGCCCTGCAGGAACAATTCGGGTTCATCGCCCTGAGCGCCACCGAAATGGCCGCACCTGTTTTTGCCGCAGCAGCCGCGGGCGTGGATGTGACCAACCCCATCTCCATCGAAGGGCAGTTACTCAGCCTTGCACGGCTGGTCGTTTCAGATCATGCGCCTTTCGCGGAAAAAACCATCGGTTATGTCGAAGACAATTACCACCTCAACATCGTGCTCATCCGCCGCGACCACCATTCCGAAATGCATCCGACTGACAGCGGCATCATTCATGCGGGCGACACCATTGCCGTGCTCGGCGGGACGGAGGAACTGGGTCGCTTGCTGCACGAAAATGAATGACCCAGACCAAAGACCCCTAATTGGCGTCGTCGGTCCCTGCGGCTCGGGGAAATCCACACTCATCGCAGGGCTGGAAAAACACGGTTATCGCTGCCGTCACATCGCGCAGGAACATTCCTACGTCAAGACCATGTGGCAGATTATCACAAAGCCCGACGTCCTCATCTTTCTGGAATGTTCCTTTGAAAACTCCACCACGCGCCGAAGACTAAACTGGCTCCCCGAAGACCATCAGGAACAGTTACGCAGGCTCTCCCATTCCCATCAAAACGCCGATATCATCATAGACACCAATGACCTAACGCCCGAGGAAGTTCTGACCCAGGCATTGACCCACTTAAAAGGATTCATCAAATGAAAAGGATTCTCCTGCTCCCAAGTCTCCTTCTTTTTCTGACCTCATGCCTGATCGTCGGTCGAGAGGCCGAATCCACACCCGAGCCGATTCCGCCCACCCAAACCTCCCTCACAGATCGCGCCATCTACAAGGACGGACTCGCCCCCGAATATCGAGCCGTGCTGAACGAACTTCCCTACGCCAGCATGTACGAAATCGAATTCAGCATCACAGACGACCTGGCTCACATCAACGGCAGCGAAAGCGTGATTTACACCAACGCCGAAGAGATCGATTTGAGCGAAGTTCGACTTCGCCTGTTTGCCAACATCCTCGGCGGAGAGATGAAAGTAAACAATGTCGCCGTGAATGGCAAATCGTTCACGCCGACTTATGCGCTCAACGACAGCCTGATGACCGTGCCGCTCGAAAGTCCGCTCAAGCCAAAAGAGAGTCTCACCCTGACCATGGACTTCGACTTCGCCGTTCCACAAACCGTCGAATTGAATTACGGCGTGCAAGCCTACTTCGACGATGTGCTGGCGCTTGCCCACGCCTATCCCGTGATCACAGTTTACGACGACGAAGGTTGGAACGCCGAAGTCCCGCCGCAATCTGGCGATGTGACTTATGCCGACATGTCCTTCTTTGAAATCACAGTCGAAGCGCCAAAGGGAGTCACGCTGGTCGGCTCGGGGCGCGAGATCAGCCGTCAGGAAAATGGGGACAGGCAAACGGTCAAGTACGCGGCGGGACCTGTGCGTGATTTCTATCTGGCGGCGAGTCCCGAATATGAAGTCTTCACGAAAAAAGTGGACGGGATCGAACTCAGGTTTTACACCCGCGACTATTTGCAGGACGGCGCAGAATCCGCTTTAAATGTTGCCGCCCACGCAATCGAAATCTTTGAAGAACGCTACGCGCCCTATCCCTACACCGAACTGGATTTCGTCTCCACCCCCACGTCTGCCCTGGGAATCGAATACCCGGGAATGATCGCCATCACAGAGGGAATCATCTTGCCTGATCACGACTACTTGGAAGCGACCGTTGCTCATGAAGTGGGGCATCAATGGTTTTACAACCTCGTCGGCAACGACCAGTTGGACGATCCATGGCTAGACGAATCCATCACACAGTTTGCCACGCTTCAATATTTCTCGGACACGTATGGGAAGGCTGGCGCGCAGGGTTTTCGGTCCAGTCTGGAAGGAAGATGGGAATATGTTGGAAAAGAGCTAATCCCCGTTGGACTTCCCGTCCGCGATTACAACGACGCGGAATACAGCGGCATCGTCTACGGACGCGGCGGATTGTTCTTCGAAGCCTTGCGCGATGAAATGGGAATGGATAATTTTGACGCGTTTATGAAAGATTACACTCAAAGCAATGCATGGGATATCGTCACAGCGGAAAAACTGAAGCAAAATGCAGAGAAATACTGCGGTTGTGACTTGACAAGACTTTTCGAAAATTGGATATACCCGTAAATCCCCTATGGGAGTATAATGCTTTTCGCGCCAGCCCAAGGCTGGCATTTTTGTGCATGGAGATATTGAAGCATGATTCGTAACCTTACCAACCGCATCATCATCATTTCGTTGATTTTGATCTTCGCGCTGTGGATCGACTTTAGCCAGAAGATCAATGTGATCAACCCGCTGAACGATGAAACACTTCTCACCCACGACCTGACTCCCCGCCTAGGCTTGGACCTACAGGGCGGATTGCAAGTTCTTCTCGAAGCGGATGTCGCTGAAGGAACTCAGATCGACGCCGACCAGATGGAAGTCGCGCGAGAAATCGTTCAACAGCGTACCGACGCCCTCGGCGTGAATGAAAACAACATTCAAGTCGCAGGCGACCGCCGCATCGTCGGCGAATTTCCCGGTCTCGAAGATACCGATTCCGTGCTGGCGACCATCCAACAGACCGGTTTGTTGGAATTCGTAGACACAGGCGACTTCAGACCCGAAGAAGGCTCCACCATCAAGACTGACTACAATTCCACCACCCCGCCTGCCGAAGGAGAAACGGTTTACCATACCGTCATGACCGGTGCTGAGTTGGAATCCGTTGCCGTCGCGCCAGGTTCGCGACCCGGCACTTATCAAATTGACTTCACCCTGAAATCGGAAGGTGCAAAAATCTTCGGAGATCATACCTCAACGAATGTCGGGAAGATTCTTGCAATCGTCCTAGACAAGGAGGTAATTTCAGCCCCGTCCATCAACAGCGCAATCACCGAAGGGCGGGGGACCATCAGCGGTGATTTCACGTCTGAGTCTGCCAATGCCTTCGCCATTCAACTCCGCTACGGCTCGCTGCCCGTCCCGCTCAAGATTGTGGAAACGCGCATCATCGGTCCCACCCTCGGCGCAGACTCACTCAACAAGAGTCTCATCGCCGGTTTGATCGGCATGTTAATCGTGGCGCTGTTCATGATCATCTATTATCGCATGCCCGGCGTTGTGGCGGTCATTTCCATTTTGATCTATGCCTCGGTCGCCTTTGCCGTTTTCAAATGGTTCCACTTTACGCTCACCCTGCCCGGCATTGCAGGCTTCCTACTCAGTACAGGCGCGGCGTTGGATGCCAACATCCTCATCTTCGAACGCATGAAGGAGGAATTGCGAAACGGTCGGAACCTTTCCCAGGCTGTTGACCAGGGCTGGACTCGCGCATGGTCCTCCATCCGCGACTCAAACCTCTCGACCATCATCACATCGGTCATCCTCTTCTGGTTCGGTTCCACCTTCGGCGCCACCATTGTCAAGGGCTTCTCCGTCACCCTGGCGCTCGGCGTGTTGATCTCGCTCTTCACCGCAATTTATGTTACCCGCACCCTGTTGGTGATGTTCCTCAAGTCGTTCAAGTTCGATAACCTTGAACGCTGGTTCGGCATCTAAACGGATGCGTCAAGGATTATTCCCATGATTGATATTCTCAGCAAACGATACTTGTATTTTGCCATCTCCCTGTTGGTGATCGTGCCGGGACTGGTCATTCTCGCCACAGGCGGACTGCCTCTCTCGATTGACTTTACCGGCGGAAGTCTGCTCGAAGTGCAATTCGAAGCAGGGAAGACCCCGAAGACGGCCGAAATCGTAAACCTTTATGAAGACGCCGGCATCAACGACGCGCAAATCACCACCACCGAAACCGGCGCGCTCCAGATCCGTTCTTCCTTTCTGTCCAATGAAGTCCGTGACAGCATCCTGAGTTCAATGAAGGAAAAGGCGGGTTCCGAGGTCTCTGTGATCCGCTTCGACAGCGTTGGCCCAAGCATCGGCAAGCAGGTGGCATCACGCGCCGCGCTGGCAGTAGCCGTCGCCGCGCTGGCAGTCGTCATCTACATCACCGCCGCGTTCCGCAAGGTGCCGAATGCGTTCCGCTACGGTGTCTGCGCAGTCATCGCCATGGCTCACGATGTGGCGGTCGTTTTTAGCATCGCGGGAATTGGTGCTTTGCTCTTCGACTGGCAAATGGATGCGCTATTCCTTACCGCCCTGTTGACCGTCATCGGCTTCTCGGTGCAGGACAAGGTGGTGGTCTTCGACCGCATCCGCGAGAACTCAAACCTGCTCCGCAAGCTGGAATATGAAAAACTGGTCAACCATTCCATCGTCCAGACCCTGCAGCGCTCGATCAACACCCAGCTGATGACCGTGGAATTCCTGCTGCTTGCATTGGCATTGTTCGGCGGCGTTACCCTTCAGGAATTTTCTGTGATCCTGCTGGTCGGACTCTTCAGTGGAACTTATTCCTCGATCTTCGTCGCGGCCCCCATTCTGGTCTTGTGGGAAAAGCGCGAATGGACCACCTGGTTCAAGCGAAAGGAAAGCGCCTTATAATTTCACCAGAGTTGAAACTCCTGGAAATATAAATCAGTGGAGTCGGGATAACCCGACTCCACTTTTTAGTTCCACATCCAACCTGTAATTCCATTGCCTTTTATTGTCTAATAACACACCCGGTCTTTTCATCCCAACGGCAGAATGGGTTGTGAATACAGCGGGTTTCATCTTTGATCGGAGAACACGTATCCCTAGGCTCACTGCACTTAAGAGTTGTCACGTCGAGGGTGACACAGCCCGGTCCGGCAAGCCGCAGCTCGCTCGGCGAACAGGCTCCCAGTTCCGCATTAAAGGTCGAACCGGGTTGGCAGCCCGGGTAGGTCCCGCCACTGACTGCCTGGCAACATTGGAAGGCCTCATTGTAGGTGTATCCTGTCGCGCATCCCGCATACGACTCGAGTGCCAGTGACGGGTTGTTAATTCCATAGGGTGCTCCAGTCAATCCGGTTGGAGCCACGCACCTCCCCGCAAGACTGTCAAAATACAACCCGGTGGGACATTGACCATTTGCATTTGTTCCAACTACACAGGATTGCTGTCCTCCGTTATCCACCAAAACGTAACCGGTTGGACAACCTGCCACACCGGCCTGACTATTGATCGGAGAGTAATTACATAAACCGGTCGCGGAGTCGAGGGTATAGCCTGGGTCGCAGGTGGGGACAGCACCAGTAATGCTCGGTGAATTACTACAAGTGGGGTTGCAGACCGTGAGTTCGTTTGTTGTTTCCTTTGTCCTCGGTCCGAGACAAGTAAGGAGGCGCTGTCCATCCACCACAGACTCTTCACATTTCAACTCTTCGACAGCATCATAAATTGCATCGTTTGGAAGGTGCACTGTCGCATAACTATTTCCACTCGCACAATATTGACCGGCAACCCTGGTCGCCGGCAATTCGCAACCGTTGGCAACGATCACACCAGTGGGAATATATGCCGAAAGCTGACAATACGGCGCAACCAGTTGAGGCGTTGTTACCGCGCAGCGGAAACCCGTATCACGCCGATGATTGGATGGATTTAAGTAATGACGAATGGCGGATGCAGCCTGGTAGAAATCGGTCTCAAAGGAACTACCGCGAATGGAACGAAATTGCCCGCTGTCGGGTCCGGTGGGATTTGCGGAGGGTGCGCTGGCATAATAGGTTTCGCCGTACCAATCACCGACCCATTCAAATATGTTGCCAGCCATATCATACAGGCCGTACGGACTTGCAATACCGGAAAACGCATCCACCTCAGAGGTGCGACCCGAACAATAGCCAAGGTTGGCCAAATCACAGGCAGGATCGTCGCTACCCCACGGATAAAGGCTGCCCTGGGTACCACGGGCGGCTTTTTCCCATTGTGCCTCCGTAGGCAGTTGTCCCTGTGCCCAGTTACAATAGGCTTGAGCCTGGTCCCACGACACACCCACCACCGGATGGTTGACATATTGAGGATTGCTATATACTGGGCCGCCAAGCTCCTCAGTTGGCGCTGAACAGGAACCAACTGCAACACACTGGGCATACATACGATTGGTTACTTTTGTCTGGTACATCCAAAAGGCGTCCACCGCTACCGTGCGCACGGGAGCATCGAAGCTACCATTGCCCATGATGAACTCTGACGATGGGATGTATACCAGCGTGCTCCCATCGATCCAGGTCATCTTCGTGCCGTTCTGCGGACCAGACAAAGGCACGGGAACCAAGGTTGAGGTTGGCTCGGCAGTCGGCGCTTCAGTTGGCGGCAGGGGTGTAGCCGTTACCACAATCGTGACTGGTGTCGGCGTCCCGCACGCGGACAGCAGAAATATGAATATCAGTCCCCACATAAACGCATAATGAACGTTTTTCATTCAATCTCCTTTTTCCCGCAATCTGCGGGATGGCGATTATTATAATACGGCAGATGTGATGAAATAAAACTCCACACCTTCGATAAAATCAATCGCCCTGAGAGCTCTCAGGGCGATTTTTTCTGCTGGGGGCAATGGATTTGAACCACTACTAGCTGATCCAGAGTCAGCCGTCCTGCCATTAGACGAGCCCCCAATTCCTTACCAGCGGGCGGTATTTTATCACGCACAGCAGGATGAAGCAAGGTTATTTTTGTGATTGAAAAAAGGGTTAGCTATCTCAAATCCTCAACAGCAAAATTTACGTTTTTCTCTTGACTTTCCAACCCCTCCGGCATAAAATCATATTAATCTGATTAATCGGATGACAATTATGATTTTACGAGACCGCACCTCCCCCGAAATTTCTGAATTCCTACGTTATCTGGCTTTGCACCCGGAGGCAGAAGGCAACCTACCCACCCTGAACGAACTCAGTCAGGAACTTGGGATTAGCGTGGCTGGCTTGCGTGAACAACTCGAAGTGGCACGCGCACTTGGGCTGGTGGAAGTCCGCCCGCGCACCGGCACCAGACGCCTGCCCTATTCCTTCGCCCCCGCCATCAAACAAAGCCTGACTTACGCATTGACCCTCAATCAGGGATATTTCCAAAAATATTCCGAACTGCGCACTCACATCGAAAACACGTACTGGGATGAAGCGGTCTCCCTGCTTACGGAAGAGGATAAGGCGGAGCTTCAAAACATTATCACCACCGCATTCGATAAATTACGCGGCGACCCTATTCAGGTTCCGCACGAAGAGCATCGCCGCCTGCACCTGCTGATCTACAGCCGCCTTGACAATCCCTTTGTCATGGGAATTTTGGAAGCGTATTGGGATGCTTACGAAGCAATAGGGCTGAACATGTACGCTGGCGGAGTCGATTACCTCGAAACGGTCTGGGGGTATCACAAAACAATGGTTCAAAGCATTTGCAATGGAAATTACGCGGCCGGACGCAAGGCACTGGTCACACACATTGACCTGTACGCGCCCCGCCCGTTATAAAAACAAGGAGACACATGAATAAGATCGTCAACGATTTCTCGATCACGGTGGGAACGGTCAACGGTTCGGGCAGTTCCACCGCAAACAACACCATCCTGCGCGCCATCTTCAAAATGGGCGTCCCTGTTTCGGGCAAGAACCTGTTTCCCTCCAACATTCAGGGACTGCCCACCTGGTACACCATCCGCGCCAATAAGGATGGTTTTGTTGCCCACCATGAACGACGCGACATCGTTATCGCCATCAATCCCGCCTCCTTTACCCGTGACCTGGCGTCAGTCGCACCCGGCGGGGCCTTCTACTACGCAGACGACATCAAATTGTCCATCAATCGCACCGACATTGCCATCTACCCAATGCCGATCAAGGCCATCATCCGCGCGGATGCAAACATCCCCACCAACTTCCGCGACCTGGTTGGCAACATGGTTTACGTCGGCGTACTGGCGCAGATGATCAACCTTGACATGGACATCATTCTCTCCGCGCTGACCTTCCACTTCAAGGGCAAGCAAAAACCGATTGACATGAACTTCAACGCGGTCAAGTCCGGGGCGGAATGGGCAAAGACCAACCTCGAGAAGAAAGACCCGTTCTACATCGAACACATGAACAAGACCGAAGGAATGATCATGGCAGACGGAAACACCGCCGCAGCACTGGGTTCCATCTTCGGCGGATTGCAGTTTGCCGCGTGGTATCCGATCACGCCCGCCACATCTCTGGCAGAGGCGCTCAACGAATATCTGCCGCAACTCCGTCAACGGGAGGACGGTAAACACACCTACGCTGTCGTTCAAACGGAAGACGAACTCGCCGCCCTAGGCATGGCTATTGGAGCGGGTTGGTCCGGCTTGCGCTCGATGACCTCCACCTCGGGTCCCGGGCTTTCACTGATGACTGAATTCGCAGGACTGGCATACTACACCGAAACGCCCGTTGTCATCTGGGATGTGCAGCGCATCGGACCAAGTACAGGCTTGCCTACGCGCACGTCGCAAGGCGATCTGACTTTTACCTACTTCATCGGGCATGGCGACTCCCAATCCATTATCCTCCTGCCCGGCGATGTGTATGAGTGCTTTGAATTCGGCTGGAAAGCCTTCGATGTTGCCGAGCGGATTCAAACCCCCGTGTTCGTGCTCAGCGATCTCGACATGGGCATGAACCAGTGGATGAGCAAGCCCTTCCAATATCCCGACGCACCCATGGATCGCGGCAAGACCCTATTTGAAAAAGACCTCGAGGAATTGAAAGGCAACTGGGGACGCTACCTCGACAAGGATGGGGATGGCATTGCCTACCGCACCTTTCCGGGTAACCGACACCCAGTCAGTGCCTATCTGACGCGCGGCACCGGTCACGATGAGTATGCCAGGTACAGCGAGGAGGCCCCCGTCTACGTGGCAAACATGGAACGCTTGAAGAAGAAACAGGAAACCGCCAAACAATATGTCCCTGCACCGGTACTTCACAAGATGAAGGGCGCAACGGTGGGAATTATCGCTTATGGCTCGACCGAAGCGGCTGTGCTCGAAGCCCAACACTTGTTAAGCAAGGATCATGGAATTAAATCCGACTTCCTGCGGGTCCGCGCCCTGCCCTTTACAAAGGAAGTGGACGCCTTCCTGAAAAAATACGACCAAATCTTCATTGTGGAAATGAACCGCGACGGGCAGATGGATCAAATCCTCAAGGTCGAGTATCCGCAACACGCATCAAAATTCAAATCGGTGGCGCTGACAGATGGTCTGCCCGCTTCGGCAAAGTGGATTCTGGAAGGCATTCTGGGAAAGTATGAATCTGGCAAAAAGAAAGTAACAAGTAACGAGAAGTCAGCAATCAGCAAGAAGAAAGCTGCAAAACCATCCGCAAAGAAAAAGCCTGCAGTCGTCGAGTCAAAGGCAAAGCGGAAGTAACCAATTACTTGTCATTGCGAGGGTCTCTTGATCTTCGCCCGAAGCAATCTACTGTACAAAGAGGAGGTTGCTCCTCGGGGAAAGCGTCCTCCTCGCAATGACGAATTAAACAGGAGTAACGAAAAATGACTGAAACTCTTCCCATAGCTGGCGCGACTGCAAGCGTAAACCTCGCCGGCCTTTCCAAAAATGATTACCGTGGCGCGCCGACCACCCTGTGTCAGGGTTGTGGACACAACTCGATCTCCAACCAGATCGTGGGCGCGCTGTACGAAATGAACATCGTGCCTGAAACCATTGTCAAATTCAGCGGCATCGGATGTTCTTCCAAATCACCGACCTATTTCCTGAATCGTTCGTTTGGCTTCAACAGCCTGCACGGGCGCATGCCCGCCATCGCCACCGGTGCATTGTTTGGAGACCATCGCCTCAAGGGAATCGGTGTCTCGGGCGATGGCGACTCCGCCAGCATCGGCATGGGGCAATTCAAACACATCATGCGCCGCAATGTGAACATGCTTTACATTGTCGAGAATAACGGCGTATACGGGCTAACCAAGGGCCAATTCTCCGCCACCGCCGAAAAGGGGTTGGAACTCAAGAAGCAGGGCAGAAACCTTTATATGCCCGTTGACATCTGCATGGAAGCCTTTGTCTCAAATGCGACGTTTATCGCCCGCTCCTTTGCCGGTAATGCCAAACAGGTGAAGGAACTACTCAAGGCTGCACTCTCGCACCAGGGCATTGCCGTGCTGGACATCATCAGCCCGTGCGTAACCTTCAACAACCAGGAGAATGCCTTCCACTCCTATTCGTGGGGCAAGGACCACGAGGAACCTTTGCATGAAATTTCCTACGTCGCGCCGCGCAACGAGATCGTGCTCGAACGTGAAATGGAAGAGGGCGAAGTCCGCGAGGTTGCCATGCACGATGGATCGGTAGTTGTCTTGAAGAACCTCGAAAAGGGATATGACCCAACCAACCGCTATGAGGCTCTGCGCGTGATGGAAGAAGCCCAGCAAAACGGCTGGCTGGTAACGGGTCTGCTGTACGTGGACACCACCAAACCCACCCTGACCGAAATGTACAACCTGGTGGATACCCCGCTCAACCGCCTGACCGAAGCCGACCTGCGTCCAGACCGCTCGATGATCGACAAGGTCAATGCGTTGATGTTCTAACTGCCCCCACCCTGCCCTCCCCACATTCATCCTTCGACCATGCTCAGGACGGATGTGGGGATTTTTTGTTTGAGATAAAATTGAAACAATGAAAGACATCGAAAAGGAAATCATCCTCGAATATATCCGCGCCAGCGGACCGGGCGGACAAAATGTCAACAAGGTAGCGACGGCGGTGCAACTGCGTTTCGACGTGCTGAACTCCCCATCCCTTGCGGCGGATGTCAAAACCCGTCTGGTCAAACTGGCGGGCAAACGCATGACGGAGGCCGGAGTGCTGGTCATCGAAGCCGGCAGATTCCGCACACAGGAGCAAAACCGCGAGGATGCAATCCAACGGTTGAAGGAACTGGTCAGGAAAGCCGGTGAGAAACCGAAGCAGCGACGGAAAACAAAACCAACAGAGGCTTCGAAGGAAGAACGGCTGAAGGGAAAAAAGAAAAGGGGTGAAACCAAGAAAAGCCGCAAAAATCCGACCGGCATTTTCGAATAAAAACAAACAAGATCCAAACATTTAAATACCATAAATGGGCAAAAATCAGTATACTGATTAAAGAACGAGGGGCATAACCGTTCTGGCATAAATTCTGACAGCCTATCACCAATAGGGAGCTGCAAATGTTAACCAAAATGCGAAATTTTCTTCCAATGTTTTGGAGACAGCTTCAAACCAGGAGACTTCCCTGGGTACCAGCGCTAAGCGCGGCGGAACAAACCCGGCTGACCTGGGCTAAAGCAATCGAATCCCAAACGGAAGTTCCTACGATATACAGGTTTTTTTTCGAGTCACCATCTGCAAGCGGACAACCGTTCCCATACACGGTCCTTACCCCGCCACGTGATGGATTTTTCCACAAGACAACCGAAAAACTGGTCGTCTATTCGGTCCAGGAAATCAACGTTCTGGAGAACCTGGAAGGCAGATACAAACTGCACTGCTATCCCATTGAAAAGATCAGTTACGTCGAAGTGGGAACCATCCTATTGGACGCCTATATCAAAATCAGCGGTGCGACAAGGGATGGCAGTCCTGATTCGGTTACCATCCAGTTCAATTCGGTAACCGACTATCTGTTCACGCCCATCCTGAAGGGGATACGCCTCGCCGCAACAGGTCATAGGGAAACTTCCAACGGCAACGAAAAGGGCAAGTTCGATCACCTGTCCAGGTTGAACTACAAATTTATGAACTATGCCAAACGCAGCCTGCTGGCTGGAGAAAAAATCGTTCAATTCATGTTGCAGTCCGAAATCCAGATGCCAATCATCAAGCTTTTTGGCCGGACATATCACAGGGCACTCTCCCCCACTCACATGAGCATTCTGACGGACAGGGAACTGATCATGATCCGGGAAGAAGAACCAAAGAACCGGGTTATCGGAAAGTATGGCGGAATCTGGAATTACATCCCGCTGAACAAAATCACAGCCTTGAATCTGACCAGCAGGGACAATGGACTGTTGATGCTGTCCATCTGTCTGCCTGAAGACACACAGCTCGGATTCCTCTTTCAAGCTTCCATGAAACCAGAGATTGACCAATTGCTCAACCACTTCGATGAAATAGTTGCCGCCTGGAAATGAAATATGAAGTCGAAAGGCGTCCATTTTCTCGAAGAGCCGCGCGAGGAGTCCCGCGGCATGGTCGCGGCGTTCTCGGACTTGTATGGGAACAAACGGGATTGGCTGGAATTGAAGAAAAGGGGAAAGCAGGCTTCTTTTGACCCGAGCAACGAAACGTGATAAAACAAAATAAATGACAATTAACGGGCAACGGATAAATTGCGGGAGTAACCATGATAAAAGGAAAAACCCTGATAAAGCGCGAGGTTTACGACAGGTTGGGGAGTGACAAAGTAATCAGAATCATTGGCGCTAACGTCGAAATTACCGCCACGGAAAATAAATTTCAGATGCTCCATCTGACTGATGGTGGATGGGTCAACGCCGGGGCAAAGCAACAGTACGTCAAATGGCAGGTCGTCACTGACCCGGTCAAACCACCGCCATCGCCGCCGCCGATTGTGATCGATCCTAATGTCCCTCCCCAACCCTCCATCCCCAGCCTGATTACCCAAATCAAACGCATAGGCAAAATTGCCACCCTGCTCGTGGACTGGCAGAGTCCGAAGTGGGGATTTGCCCCCCGTGAAGTCGGCCCGCTAAACTCCTACCCGCACACCGTCACCTTCCACGTTATTTGTGACAGTCGAAAAGGACCACGCATCCCGCTGACCGAACCAATATTGAATTATCTCAGCAAGCTGAATGGAGAAAAGGTAAAGGAAAACATCCTGATCCCAAACGCGGGCTGGATTAACAAGCCAACCATTCCACCGACTGTGGAAAGGCTGACTTGGGCGGCGAATCACGTCATCGTCAAGGAGATACGAACATATCTCGATGTAGAATATTCCAACGTCTACGCCGAAAGTTGCTATGCGACCGACCTAAGCGGAACCTTCTTCGACAGGGACATGCGGCTGATTGTTCACAAGTTCAACGCATTCACCAGGGGAGGCTCAATGATAAAATTCGGAAGAGGCACAGATTGTTACACTCCTTTCATCACCGATCCGTATATCAATAATGGCGACATGTGGATCCGCTCTGATTATTTGGAAATGTGGCCCGACCTGCCGTTTGCGCTTTCCGATGGGACACAAATCCTCGAGTACGAGCTATTTGGTTATAAAATCTACGGACGCCGGGCGGATGGCAGCATGGTTCTTCTGCGCGACCCCGGCGGCTTCAAGACAAACTGGAGGATCAAGTCGCCGGAAGTGCCCATATAAATGACAGGGAGCAACAATCATGAAGTCCTCCTCCAATTCGCAAGGTCGTTCCGCTGACTCGTTACACCGGCCGCTTTTTCTCTGGTCATTCCCCTTCACCTTTCTCTATTTCGGTTTACCCATCATCAGCAAGATTTTCGGAGCCAGCGCCCTGGAGATCGGCGGACTATTTTCCGTCTTCACTGTAACGACCCTGATCCTGCGCCCGGCCGTCGGCTGGACATTGGACCGCTTTGGGCGCAAGTTCTTCTTCGTGGTTTCTCTGATGATCTATGCGCTGGCCATGGCCGTATTCGCATTTGCCGAATCGATGATCTGGTTGTACCTTGCCAGGCTGATTCAAGGAATCGGCTCGGCGTTTCTCTGGACGGCGGCGAACACCATTGTTGCCGATCTCACCGTCCCCGAAGAACGCGGCAAAGCCTTGGGACGGCTCAACGAGGTCACCTCGCGCGGCGGGCTGGTTGGCATTTTCGTCGCATTCTTTGCGATGTCAGTTTTTTCGGAAGGCAGCGGCTGGAAGATGGTTTTTTCCCTTTATGCCGCCCTGACCTTCGTTGGAGCCTGGCTGGCATGGAAAACCGTACCGGACACGAAACCCGTCCTCGATGTTGCACAGGGGAAGATTGGGGTATCCAGACAATTACTCAAGTTGCTGTTTATTGTTTTCATTACTGGCTTGCCCGAAGCCATGCTAAGCCCCATCTACCTGACCTACCTCCAAGACAAGTTCACCACGGACATGGCGACACTCGGTTGGGCGTTTTTCCCCGCTGGGCTGGTCACCGCTTTTCTATCCGCCCGCTTGGGCGCGCTCGGCGACCGCTTTGGACGCGCGAAGATGATGGTAGCGGGATTCGTCGGCTCGGGAATCATTTCGCTCTTCATGCCTGGTCTGAATTCGCTGATCTGGCTAGCAGTGCTTTACACATTATCCGCTGTGATGTTGGGCATCTCAGAGCCCGCCGAAACCGCCATGGTCGCCGAGCTGACAGGCCACCAGACACGCGGCACGGCATACGGACTTTACGATTTTGTGGAAAACCTGGGGTTCACCGTCGGTCCCCTGCTGGGCGGGTTGCTATATGACACAATTGGAAAGGATATGCCGTTTTACCTGAACGGCATCATCCTGCTCGTCAGCGCCGCTTTCGTGTTTGCATTTCTGCAGGAGGTTCCCGCCAAAGTTGTTTCGCAAGGGTAAGTGAGTCCAGAAGTAGTTGCAGATTAACGAATTATTCCAACAATAGATCTTTGCGCTGAGCGGAGCGTAGCGCAGTCGAAACGCATGGTCCCTGCCCAAACTGCGTCTCGTCTGCGGTTTTCGAAGAATGCAAAAGCCTCTGCTCGACACGAAAGCATTGTCGAATTAATTTGGAAAACACAAGAACTTCTGGACTCCTCCGATATAATTGGGGACATCATGAAAAAACACCACACATTCGCAGGGTTATTCGCAGGTCTCGCTGCCGCCTCGATTTGGGGAGGGATGTACGTTGTCAGCAAGGTTGTCATGGAAGTTATTCCGCCGTTTACGTTGCTGGCGATCCGTTTGGTGATGGGCGCGGCGGTATTGGGACTCATCATTTATTTCCGCAGAAACAAAACCGAGGCCACAAAAGACTTCATCTGGAAAAGCGCGCTGGTCGGGTTTGTGGGATACGGTGTTTCGCTTGGATTCCAATTTGTTGGGACAAAACTATCCACAGCATCCAATGGTTCGCTTGTGACCTCTGCCACACCCGCCTTTGTCCTGCTCTTTGCTCCATTCCTGCTGGGCGAACGTACCACACTGCGCGGTATCATCGCGCTGGTCGTGTCCACGCTGGGAGTGGTGGCAGTCATCGACCCGCGCAATGCGGAGCTCTCCCCAACTTTGTTTTGGGGCAACATGAGTCTGCTGGCGGCGGCGCTGACCTGGGCATTATATTCCGTGCTGGTACGCAAGGTCTCCAAGTCCGGTGATCTGTTGACTTCAAGCACAATCATGTTGTTGGGCGGTGTACCTTCGAGTCTACTGTTTGCAGCATGGGAAATGCAGACTCAGGGCGTTGGCGAAATCACGCTGGGCATCATCGGCGGGGTGTTGTTTTTGGGAATCATCTCGACGGCGCTTGCGATGTTCATGTGGAATTACGCCTTTGCAGAATTGCCCGCCGCCGTCGCTTCGTTGACATTTTTTGCCCAGCCGGTAGTTGGGACCTTGCTCGGTTGGTTTTTCCTCGCCGAAAAAATCACCCCGCTCTTTCTGGCTGGCGGCGTGTTAATCGGGATTGGGATTTTGATCGCAACGAGTGAGAAGTAGGGCGAAGGTCAAAGGTCGCTCAGTCGGGGGCTAAGCCCCCGACTGAGCAGGAAGTTGGAGGTGGAGAAATGCCGATGGTCAGAATCAGGCTGGAACGGGAACAGTCGAAAGGCTTGGAAGCAGGAAAAGCTTGGAGGGCATATCAGTCCTATCGTGACGAGTCAGGCTGAGGCTGTTTATCAAAAAAGAAAAGCACTGGAAAAATTCCAACACTTTTTGATTCGACGATCATGGTTTCTTGACGTTTGCTTCGGCGAGTTTGCGTGCCAGTTTGACCGTGGCATTACTGCCGACTGTGTGAAGCAATGCCATGTTGGGCGGGAGTTGCGCGCCGACGGGGTAGCCGCAGACCAAAACCACTTGTTGACCCGATTGAATGCCCGATTGCAAAAGCACCGCATCCACATCCGACATCATGTCATCGAGCGAGTTGGCATATCTTGTCAGATGCGGCAGGACGCCCCACAAAAAAGCGAGTTGGTTGAGGGTCTCATGTTCAGGGGTAAAGGCGAGGATGCGCCTGGCGGGACGGGCTTTGGACATGAGCCAGGCGGAACGTCCCTGCATGGTGAAGACTGCCACAGCGCGGACTTCGGGGTCTCTGGCGAGGACATTTGCAGCGCGCGCCATCGAAGCAGCGTCGCTCTCACCCAAGCCTTCCCGCGCATCCTGACGGCTGCCCCACTCAATAAAGTGCGACTCAGCTTCCTCGACAATGCGCGACATCATGGCAACCGCCTCTCTGGGATATTCGCCCGCTGCGGTTTCGGCGGAGAGCATCACGGCGTCGGTGCCATCGAAGATGGCGTTGGCAACGTCGGAGGCTTCAGCGCGGGTGGGCAGCGGATTCTGAATCATCGACTCGAGCATCTGCGTGGCCGTGATGACCAGCTTGGCGCGGGCATTTGCCGAGTGAATGATGTGTTTCTGCAAAGAGGGCACACGCTCCGGCGGAAGTTCCACGCCGAGGTCGCCGCGCGCAACCATCACGCCATCCACCACATCGAGGATGGCTTCGAGTTCATTCATGGCTTCGGGCTTTTCGAGTTTGGCGATTAACAGCGGTGAGACTTTTTTCCCTGCGGAGAATTCCTGAATAGCTGCGTGGACAGTTTTGACATCCTCGGCGCTGCGGACAAAGGAAATGGCAACCGCATCCACGCCCTGCAAGACGCCAAAGGCAAGATCGGCTTTATCTTTTTCGGTAAAGCCGGCAATGCGGAGTTTGACACCCGGAAGGTTGATTCCCTTGTGCGAGGACAATGTCCCGCCAACAAGAACCTTCGCTTGAACGACACGCCCTTTGGCAGACAGCACTTCGAGCGCCAGTCGTCCATCGTCAAGGAGCAGGCGGTCACCGGCTTGGACAGAGTCGAAGAGTTCACGAAAGTCCACCGGGATGAGTTGACATTCAGTGCCAGGAGCCTTGTCCTGCGTGGCATAGAGGCAGACCTGTTCATCCGCCGCCAGTTGAATTGGATTGGAGAGTTTGCCCACGCGGATCTTCGGTCCCTGCAAATCCTGCAAGATGCCAACGGGCATTCCAAGTTTTTCGGATACGGCACGAATGGATTGAATCCGCGCCGCGTGCTGTTCATGCGTGCCATGTGAAAAATTCAGCCGGGCGACGTTCATCCCCGCCTTGATAAGCGACTCAAGTACCTCCTCAGATTCGGAGGCGGGTCCAATGGTCGCGACGATTTTTGCTCTTCTCATTTTGTTTTCCTTGTGGTTTCTTCGTTATAAAGTTTCAAGCATGATAGACATGAATTGAGGCATTGTCAAGGTGAATAGCGCCGTTTGCAAGACAGAAAAACGGTTCTGTATCAGAACCGTTTTTCTGTTCCCAGCCAATTTCCAATTCGTCTATTCTATAATTTTGATACTGCTGTTTATCGGTGGGCATGGTTATTGTATAGAACGAAAATATGTATACAAAAAAGAAGCTGCGCATAAATATATGAAACAACAAAGAAGTGCAATTATGATAATAATAAGCAATGGTTTCTTTTTTATGTTTAAAGGGCTATTTTTGTTTTTTAGGTTTTTAGAAATAAGCAATTGCTTAAACGCTTGTTCGTCATCGCTTGATGCGAAAGCGCGTTTTGGGACGAATTGAAACATTGCCTTATTTACCGAGTAGACAAGAAGAAAAACATCTTCGGTTTCAATAAATTTTTGAAAACTTCCCCAGTCTGTTTTTGTTTCTGTAAATTGGTTTTTGAATAAGATTTGCTCAGTGCTCACTTCGTATTGAATTGGACTACGCAATCGCTCGTCCTTTTCGACTTTATTTGCGATTTTAAGAGGATTAATTATAAGTGTAGAAAGTAGGAAAGAGCCAAGAATTATGAAAACTATCAATGGTATTATAAAAGAAAGCGCTAAGTTATAACCATCTCTGAGCTCTCCACTTAAGAGAGCTGAGATGGCAACAATTCCGAGCAGGATTGTTACTAAAACGAGAAATACCCAAAATTGCCAGTTGCTTAAATAATAAGCTCGAAAAGATTTTATGTAATCGTTTTTAGTAGGAGTAAAACCGAAAGAGATCACTTATTTTTCCCTTTATATTACCTTTGAATTGATTCCAGCGCTCAACTGCTTATAGGCAGCAAAGAATTAAAACAACAATTGAAAAAGGCGACAGCCACTTGTTTTGCGGAAGTGACTGTCGCCTTTTCATGCTAAATCCACTGCAATTCCCTGGCCTTCTTCCTCAAGTCCGCGCGGAAATCGGGGTGGGCGATGCCGATGAGGGACTCCACGCGTTGGCGGATGGTCTTGCCGTATAAGTCAGCAACGCCATACTCCGTGACAACATAGTGCATGTGGTTGCGCCCCGTCACCACGCCCGCGCCGGGCTTGAGGGTTGGTACGATCTTGCTGACCAGCGTCCCGTCCTTCATCTCGTTGATGCTGGGCATCGCAATGATCGGCACACCGCCCTTGGAGCGAGCCGCACCGTAGACGAAGTCCAACTGTCCGCCGACACCGCTAAAGAACTTGTGTCCGATGCTGTCGGCGCAGCCCTGCCCGGTCAGGTCCACTTCGATGGCGGAGTTGATCGCCACCTGGCGGTCGTTTTGCGCGATCACAAACGGGTCGTTGACATATTCCTGACGATGGAATTCGCACAGAGGGTTGTCGTGCGCCCAGCGATAGAGGCTCTGCGTGCCGAGGATGAATCCCACCACGATCTTGCCATTGTGAATGGTCTTGCGCGAATTATTGATGACACCTTTCTCAACCAGCCGCACCACACCATCGGAGAACATTTCGCTATGGATGCCAAGGTCCTTCTTGTGTTCAAGATAATTCAGGACTGCGTCGGGAATGGCGCCGATACCCATTTGCATGGTCGCGCCATCGGGAATCAAATCAGCAACATAGCCAGCGATTTTCTCGCTAATCTCGTCGCCTTCGCCGCCCTGGGGCAATTCCGCCACGGGATAGTTGACCGGGACAATATGGTTCAGTCGGCTGACATGGATAAAGGCGTCGCCCAGCGTGCGCGGCATCTGCTCGTTGACTTCAGCAATGATGATTTTGGAAGATTCAGCCGGGGATTTGCTCAACCCGACTTCGACACCCAGCGAGCAGAATCCATGCTCATCGGGAGGCGAGATGTGAATCATGGCAACATCCACCGGCAGGACACCATTCTTGAAAAGCAGGGTGAATTCCGAAAGCAGGACCGGCGTAAAGTCGGCGCGCGCTTCCTGCACCGCCTTGCGGACGTTGGCGCTGATGAACAAGGTGTTCACCCGCAGGTGTCCCTCCATTTCAGGCTTCACATAATCGCTGGGAGCCACTGAAAGCGCCTGGCAGATTTCCACGTTCTGAACTTCGGGCGCATATTCCACCAGGGCCGCCAACAATTTCTGCGGCACCGAGACGTTGCCGGTCATGAAGATACGGTTGTTCGATTTGATTGCCCGCACCGCTTCTTCCGCACTGCACACGCGGGATTGATAAACGCTTTTCCAGTCCATGATCACTTTCCCTTTCCAGTCGTCAGGCGCGAAAGATGCTGCAACTCCCCTACATGGGTATTGACTCCAAACGCGATATCCGGGTTGGCGGCAATCGCTCCCTCGGCCCCCTTATCGGCAATTTCCAAAATGTAAGGCATTGCCACATTCACAAAAGCATGCGTAGCGCTGCGCGCCACCGCACCTGTAATGTTCGGCACACAATAATGCAGAACGTTCTCTTCAATGTAAACAGGGTGCTCATGCGTGGTCGGACGTGATGTTTCGACACAACCGCCTTCGTCGATGCTAACATCCATGACAACGGAGCGCGGCTTCATCGAGCGCACCATTTCACGCGTTACCACAATCGGCGCGCGCTGACCGGTAGCCAATACCGCGCCAACAAGCACATCGGCATACATGACCGAACTCTCGATGTTCCGCTTTGTAGACAACCTGGTAATAATGCAGGGATGACGATCCCAAAGGCGTTGAAGAGCGGCAAGGCTTTGATCAAGCACGGTGACATGCGCTCCCATGTTGAGGAACATCTGCGCGGCAGACGTCCCAACCATGCCGGCGCCAATGATGACAACCTCGGCTGGCGGAACACCCGGCGCGCCGCCCATCAGAATTCCCCTGCCGCCCCAGTTATTTTGAAGCAGGCGCGCTGCGATTTGCGCCACCATCGCACCGCCCATCTGGCTGAACGGACGCAGAACAGGCAGGGAACCGTCAGGTGATTGAATCTGTTCGTAGGCAATGGATGTGATTTTCTTTTCGAGTAAAACGTCGATTTTATCCTGGCGGGTCGAAGCCAAATGCAGGAAGCCTGCCAAAGTCGTGCCGGGACGGATCCAGTTCAATTCCTCGCGCGTGGGGCGTGAAACCTTCAATACCAGATCGGCGCGCCCAAAAGATTCTTCCGGCGAGAAGACGAGTTTCGCACCGACAGTCTCATAATCCTTGTCACTGAAACCTGTTTGCACTCCCGCATCATGCTCGACAAAAACCTGATGCCCGTGCTGGATCAGAATTTCCACGCCGGCGGGGGAAAGTCCCACACGGTACTCAAAGGGCCTGCTTTCTTTTGGAATTCCAATGTTCATCATATGCCTCCAAAAATAGACAATGGACCTCCGAGGTCTTTAAGACCTCGGAGGTCTGAAACTTACTCCATATTGAGGACCTCACGAATGGATGGAAGTGCCCAGTCAATGGTTTCCTTGTCGATCACCAGTGGCGGGGCAAAGCGGATCACGTTGTCGTGCGTCTCCTTGGCAAGAATGCCTTTCTGCTTTAAAGCTTCACAGAAACGACGCGCGCCTTTGGCTTCGGGTTTGAGTTCCACACCGATCAGCAAGCCACGTCCGCGAACTTCCTTGACATGCGGACTGGGGATTTCGCTCAACTGCTCGACGAAATACTCACCAAGCTGGTGAGAACGCTCCGCCAGTTTCTCTTCGCGGATGACTCGCAACGCGGCGCGGGACACGGCTGCCGCCAGCGGATTCCCACCGAAGGTTGATCCATGCTCCCCGGGCTTGAACAACCCGAGAATGGATTTGTCCGCCAGCACCGCCGATGCGGGATAAAAACCACCCGAAAGCGCCTTGCCGATGATGGTCACGTCCGCACGGACTCCGTCGTACTGTGCCGCAAACAATTTGCCGGCGCGCCCCAGTC
The DNA here is from genome assembly GCA_030834895.1 of Anaerolineales bacterium. Lineage (GTDB taxonomy): Bacteria > Chloroflexota > Anaerolineae > Anaerolineales > Villigracilaceae > Villigracilis. Next base: position 193,630 of record JAUQXA010000024.1, on the reverse strand, counting down.
CAGTTTGGATTTCGTCCGCCATGAACAAAACGTTGTTCTTTTTGCAAATTTCAGAGACCTTCTTCAAATAGCCAGCAGGAGGGATGATGACCCCAGCCTCGCCTTGAATCGGCTCCAGCATTACCGCGGCGGTGTTGGGTGTGATCGCTTTTTCAACCGCATCGGCATCGCCGTATTTGACAACCACAAAGCCCGGAGTGAACGGACCAAAGTCGTCGCGGTAGGAAGGTTCCGTTGAGAATGAAATAATTGTCACCGTACGACCGTGGAAGTTATTGCTTGCGACGATGATCTCCGCCTGGTGGCGCGGAACCTTCTTTACTTGATAGGCCCACTTGCGGGCAAGTTTGACGGCCGTCTCCACTGCTTCCGCGCCTGAGTTCATCGGCAGCGACATTTCGTAGCCGGTCATCTCGGAGAGTTCCTTGTAGAGCAGGGGTAACTGATCGTTACGGAAGGCGCGGGAGGTTAGCGTGACCTTCTTCGCCTGTTCGAGCAACGCCTTCAAAATTTCAGGGTGGACATGCCCCTGGTTGACAGCCGAGTATGAGGAAAGACAATCGAGGTATTTTTTCCCCTCCACATCGTATACCCACACGCCTTCGGCCTTTTCGATGACCACATCCAAAGGATGATAGTTATGTGCGCCGTACTGTTCTTCGATCTTGATAAAGTCCTGTGTGTTCATTTGTGTGTCCTATAGATGTCGTTGCGAGGAGCGAATAAAGAGAGCGACGAAGCAATCTCATTATATTGTAGAGATTGCTTCGTCGGAAAGTTCATCCTCCTCGCAATGACATATTATTATTTATGCCACGCCAAACAAACGGGCGAGGATTGCTTTTTGCGCATGCAGACGGTTGTGCGCCTGAGGGAAGATGACCGAATGAGGTCCGTCCGCTACCTCATCGGTCAACTCGTGGTTACGGTGCGCGGGGAGGCAGTGCATGACGATCACGTCCTTGTCCGCCTCGCCCACCAGCTTCGCGTTGACCTGGTATGGCGGGAAGACCAGTTCGCGCTTGGCGGTTTCCTCTTCCTGCCCCATCGAAGTCCAGGTATCGGTATAAATCACATGAGCGCCTTTGACCGCTGCATGCGGGTCGCGCAGGAAGGTCAACTTGGAGCCGGTCTTCTTTGCGATACTCTCCGCAATTTCGATCGCCTTGGGATCCGTGTCATAGCCTTCGGGGGTGGCGACATTGAAATTCCAGCCCAGTTGCGCGGAAACATGCATCAAAGAGGTGGTGACATTGTTGCCGTCACCCACATAGCTGACATTCAAGCCCTTCGCTTTCGCGCCAAACTTCTCGATGATGGTCAGCGCATCCGCCATGCCCTGGCAGGGATGGTTGTAATCACTCAAGCCATTGATGACCGGAATTTCAGACCACTTCGCCAGTTCCACCACATGTTGGTGGTCGAAGACACGCGCCATGAGCGCCTGCACATAACCCGACATGACGCGCGCAATGTCCGCAATGGACTCGCGCTTGCCGAGACCAATCTCATTTGGAGAGAGGTAGAGCGCGTCGCCGCCGCAGTGTCGCATTGCCATGTCAAATGAAACCCGGGTGCGCAGGCTTGGCTTCTGGAAGATCATCCCCAACACCTTGCCTTTGAATATCTTCTTATTCCCCTTTTTGAAATGCTCCTTCTTCAGTGTAACAGCCAGGTCGAGCACATCCTGGATTTCCTCCGATGAATAATCGGAAATTGCGAGAAAGTCCTTCATGGTTACTCCTTGAAAAAATTACTTCGGACGTCTGCCTCACTAACACCGATCGGAGAGTCGCTAGAGTCCCTGAAGTTTGGTTTTCACAAAGTATATCTTTATTATACAATTTTGGAAGGTCTCAAGCATCACAGTTTGCGTGTGACATTTTGCCAGAGTTACACCGACAGACCTGACAGGTTTTATCGAGGTCGTTTCAGCTAAAAGAGTCTTTGCGAAAACCTGTCAGGTCTTGGACCACTCAGGACGGATTACGCACCTTCTTCCAGTAACGCATCATTCCATCCGCGCCCATGCCAAGGGGGTTCGCCAACGTGTAGGCGTGGATGGTATCAGCATCGAGGTTTAGCACGCGGCTTTGTTCCCCCATCCAGGCTTCATACTTCGCGCGCAGTTCGTCAATGGATGGGCCGGCAGACATGGTTTGTTCAAGCCATCTTTCGGTCTCTTCGAGAATGTTTTGCAGTTCGTTCAAATGCCATTCGACGTCGTCGAAAATGCCGTAGTGAGTCGGGGCAATGCGTTTGAAGCCAAGCGAGCGCAGACGGGCAATGGTGGCAAGCCACTTGGGAAAATGCAACTCAGGCGGGACCATGGGCGCGCGCATGTATTGGTAGCCAGGGATGCGGACTCCGCCCACGTCACCCGTGAAGCAGACATCTTCGAAGAGATAACAGCAATGATGTTCGGCGTGACCGGGGGTATGCAACGGGAGGAAGCGCAGGTTGCCAATGACGATTTCCTGCTCATCCTGCGTGACTGTGAGTTGGTCCTCGACAACGGACAGGAAGTCACCCCAGAGCTTTTGCATCTGATCCCCGTAAATGCGGGTGGCGCTGGCAATCAATTTTTCGGGGTTTAGCATATGCGGCGCGCCATTCGGGTGGACGTAAATTTTCGCACCCTGCCGCGAGAGCCATCCTGCCGCTCCGGCATGGTCGAGATGGATGTGAGTCAGCAGGACGTGGGTAATGTCACGGGTGGACAGGCCCAGTTTCGACAGACCAGCTTCCAGCGAAGGAAGGGTGGAGCCGGGTCCACTTTCCACAAGAACCGCTCCGTCGTCGTGTCGAATCAAGTAGGAAGCAATCGCCTGTGTTTTATCTTGAAAATAAAGGTCTAAAGTGACAATATCGGATTTTGCCATGTACGTATCTCCTGTGGAGTGAAATCAGTGGTAAGGGTGGAAAGCGCCTGTTTGAGATCGGCGTCACACGCGATCACGCAGACGGGCACGCGGCGTTCATGCAGGGAGCGGGCAAGTTTCTCGGTGCCGCGCATGCCGCCGAAGGTTTGAATATCAAGCAAAATAACAATTGGGCGCAGGAAACGCCGCCTGAGGTCGTCCACTGCTAGCAAAAGTTCGGAGTGAACTGTGGGTGTGATAAGGACGGTTGTGGAACCTTGCGGCAGTTGTGAAGCCTGAGCCGCCACCAGCGCGGCAATTGAAAGGTTCCCATTGGCTTCCACAAAAGCCAGGGTTTCCAAAATCCTGGCTTCCTGACGTTCGCTACGCTCTGCCTGGTGCACGGTGAAGGTCTGTCCCGCACTGGCATATCCCACCGCACGTCGCTGTGCAATAAAATAATGTGCCAGCGAAGCGGTGATACTGACGGTATATTCAAGCGAGGATGGCGGCAGCCGAAAATCGGGACGTCTGCCAAAGAAACTCGTCTCGAACGCTTCCCACCTATGATCTTGTGACTTTTCGTGGTGGACATCGCTTTGCGAATCAAGATACAACCACACCTCGGCTTGGGGGTCCTGCTCAAACTCCTTGACCATCAACTGTCCGCGGCGGATGCTGGTAGGCCAATGGATGCGCTTCATTGCGTCACCAGGCTCATACTCGCGTACTCCCGCAGCGTGTGGGGTAATGTCAGGTGATTTCCTGCGGATGACCTGTCCACCGGGCAGAAGGCCGCGAGGCAGGGAAAAAGACGTGATCTCGAAAAGCATTGGCAGAACGATGAGCGTCTGCGTGGATGCAATCTCTTTAGCAGAACGGAACAGACCAAACGGGTCACCGGTGGAAATGCGTGTGGGACCAAGCGCAAATGCACCACGACGCGTCAGCCAGGTGCGCGCAAGATATGTCCGCTTCTGACGACCCAGCACCAAGGTCAACATTCGGGAACCAGACGCATGGGGAATACGAGATTGATTGTAAATTTCGATCCACGGCGTAAGGATACGACTGCCGTTCACCACTTCGAAATGCTCCTCAAAAAAATCCCCCACATTGGCGCGTTGAATACGCGCATTACGAGACAAACGCAGTCCCCTTGCCGCCCATCGTGTCCACACCCAGCCACCAATCACCAGCAATCCACCGAGGTAAAGGAAGCGCGAGTAGAGGTCAGCTCCTGTTAAAATAGCGCCCACCGTGCCAACAAGCAATATCAGGGCGACGAAAATTCGCCCAGATTTCATCTGGTCTTCCTTTTAATTGGCTCAGATGAAAATTCACCACCAGGGACGGAAGTTGCATGAACCGCCTCGTTGACAATACGCTCCGAGCTCAAATCCCGCAGGCGTGCCGCCGGACTGACAATGATGCGGTGCGCCAGAATCGGCACAGCCAAAGCCTGAACGTCGTCTGGTAAAACGTAGTCCCGCCCCAGCATGGCGGCGCGCGCCTGTCCTGCACGCGAAAGGGCAAGGCTTCCGCGCGGGCTTGCGCCGAGGTAAACATCCTCGCTCTGGCGGGTGCGGGTCGTCAATTCAACGATATATCGCTTAACTGCCGGCGACACATAGATATGCTTCACATCGTCTGCCGCCTGCAAAATTTCCTTCAACTTGACAACAGGCGTCAGTGTCTCGATCGGATGTTGTATCTGTTGGTCATCCAGCACGCGAATCTCATCGGAAACAGACGGGTACCCTAACCGCACACGAAGCAGGAAACGATCCAGCTGTGCTTCGGGAAGTGGGAAGGTCCCTTCGTATTCGATTGGATTTTGGGTTGCCAACACCATGAACGGCTTGGGCAGGATGTGGGTCACGCCATCCACTGTCACCTGGCGTTCCTCCATTGCTTCGAGCAATGCCGCCTGGGTCTTGGGCGTGGCACGGTTGATCTCATCCGCCAGGACGATCTGTCCGATTATAGGTCCAGGGCGGAATTCGAATTTATTCTTCTGCTGGTTGTAAATGGAAACGCCCGTCACATCGCTTGGAAGCATATCCGGCGTGAATTGAATGCGGCTGAAGGTACAGTCCAGTGAACGCGCAAGCGAGCGTGCCAGCATGGTCTTGCCCACCCCTGGCACATCTTCGATCAGAACATGCCCCTGGCACAGTAACCCGATCACAATTAATTCAATGGACTGTTGCTTGCCAACAATCACCTTCCCCAAGTTGCCGATTACTTGCTCGCTGAATGCCTTGATATCCATCATGAATGAATCATCCTTTCCGAACAGAATGTGGGGATTCTATCATGTCGTTTACAATGTAGGCAAATCCTGCGCACTTTGCCATGCGCTATTACTGTTGAAGGTACAATTCACACGAAGTAAATGATAAAACATCCTATGTTCCCTGGAAGCAAGCCTGCGCAAAGGTTCAACACTTGCCGCATGGTTCGCCACCCGCTTCGCTGCTTAGAGAAGTCAAATAAATTACCGCCGCGTTTTGGTCAAGTCTTGCTATTTCTTTATTTTTAAAATTATTCTGTTCATATTTCTCCTTTCATTGTGAGGAGTTCTTTTTTAAACACAAACAGGACAAATAATTATTTGTCCTGTTTGTGTTGGTTTACAAGTTTGTTGTTATTGTTGAGCTATTTGCACTTTGTACCATCTGGCATGGTTGCACCCCTGAGTAATCTGGCAGTTAACAATTGTTCTGTAGTGACTATTGCATTTTTCAACTTGGCACCGCTCAAGTCGGCATAGTTCAGGTTGGCATCACTCAGGTCAGCGTTCTTTAGGAAGACGAACAAAAGGTTGGCACTGCTCAGGTCGGCACCGCTCAGCTTAGCATCGCTCAGAGAGGCACCACTCAGGTCGGCTTTGCGTAATATGACATGCCAAAGGTCGGCATAGTTCAGGTTGGCACCACTCAAGTTAGCACCGCCCAGATCGGCATACATCAGGTTAGCACGGCTCAGGTCGGCTCCCAGCTTAGCACCAGTCAAGTTCGCGCCGCCCAGCTTGGCATCGCTCAAGTCAGCATTTGTCAAATTGGCTCCACTCAGGTCAGCACGTATCATGTTAGCACCGCTCAGGTTGGTACCGTCTAGTCTGGCACCACTCAGGTTGGCAAAATTCAAGTCAGCATCTCTCAAATCGGCTTCGCTTAAATTAACAATACATTCTTCTTCAATGAGTCTAGCTTCAAAAAGAAAACGAACTAAGAGCCCCTTTCGATTTCCATCCAAACCTCGCAGTACACTAAGTGTCCGAGTCCTAGCAATATCACGCACTTCTTCATTTTCAGTAATTCGTAAATTTTCCTTAAGTAATAGGTCCTCCATTCGGTCAAGGTAGGCTTGGAACGCAGCTTCTCGTTGGCGGTCTATCAAAATTTCCCGCTCAAGCTTGGCACGTTCTGCTGCCTGTCGACGTTCACTTTCTCGCTCCGAGCGATTCAACAAGAATGCACCCGCGCCCAAGAATATTGGAATAACGAACAGTTCCAACCAGTCCCAAAGAGTCTTCCCACGTACAAACTCGCCATTGGGATTTGTGAAATCTCCAAAACCTGTCCAAGCAATAGAGTAGCCTTGTAATGCCGCCCATATTAAAGTTAATAATATAATAACAACAACAAAAGCCCATAAAACCGTCGATATAAATCTTCGTGACATATGCATTCACTTTCTAGTGGTTTGACTTTGTTGAAGTAGTATCTTGTGCCAAATATTATAAATCTATCCGTCCTTAGTAGATACATTCTCGCACCCAATAACGGGCACAATTTAGGGTGCATCCTTTGCAGGACACGCCCTAAAAAGCCACAGGAAGCCCGTAGAGACTCGCCACACGCCCCGCGTGTATTTCAATCACGCAGGACAAATCGTGTATAATCTCAAGTACGCCCCAGTAGCTCAATGGATAGAGCGCCTGACTTCGGATCAGTAGGTTGTGGGTTCGACTCCTGCCTGGGGCGCCTTTTTGTTTTATGTGGGAGGAGGCAAAGTAAAAGACACTCCAACAGGATGGGAGATGGCAAATTCAGTCAAAATATCAGATTTACAACTGCCCAACATTGTCCACTTGAGTGGAGTTTGTAATTTTGACGTTTGAAACCGGGCTGGATTAGGCTTGCCGTCCAAGCTCACATCGTGCGCACGTCCTTTTTGAGAAAGAGAAGAAAACCCAGCAAGCGCAAGCCAGCACTCACCCACAAGGCGCCGCCAAGCCCGATATAGTCTGCAAGCCAAGTGCCAAGCAGCGGGGCAACGATGGCAGACAGATATTGCATGGAGTGGATCAGCGAGACAAAGGTCGCACTGTATTCCGGCGGGACGGTTTTCATCAGCTCATCGAAAAAGACCAGGTCAAGCCCCGCTTGAAAGAGACCGGCAATCCCCGCGTATACGACGATAAGTGACACCTGCGGAGTGGCGGCCGTCAGGGCGGGATAAAGGATCATGCCGAAGGTTGTCGCAAGCAGGACAAACCGTCCGCCGTATTTGCGGGACATGAATGTCCACAGGGAATATCCCACGAGCATAACAATGTTCATGGACATGGTGATGACACCAATTTGCGAATCCGTTGCCTTGACTTCACGCACGAAAAACAACGGCATGATGGGCTGACTCAACATCAACGCGGAGTAGTAAACAAATTTCTTCAGGGCAAAGGATGTGAAGGCGGGCGCGCCGCGAATCAGGGATAAATAGTTTCGGGCTGATTCCAAAGCCGACGAGGAGGAACCAAGCGTCAGATGGGTCTGGTCTGGAATTTTGATCTTTCTCGAAAAATAAAAGCTGATTAATCCGCCCAGGGATAATCCCAAAAACATCACCGCATAGTTAGTGGGGAATTCCAACAGGTCGATCGTGCGCGTGACGAAGAAGGTCATCACTACAGTAGTCAACCCAAAGATCGCCCAACGACGGCTAAGCAGGGCATAACGTCCCTCAGGTCCTGCCACGGCATTCATCAATACCGAAAAAGAAACTGCCAGCGCGGTTTGCGGCAGGGTGGCAAACGCCCAAATGGCAAGCGTGGCAATGACCGTATATTCACTGGCAAGCATGAAGGTCAGGATGCCGGTCAACGCATAACAGGAGATGACCATCAGGCGTGACAGGCTGTACCAGGGGACAATGTTTTTACGGCTTTGAAGAAAGCGCCCAACCAGAATGGCAAGAATAAGCCCGGTGACACCTGGCATGGACGTAAGCAATCCGACCTGAAAGTTGCTTGCGCCAAGGCGGGTGAGGAAAACGGGAAGGAATGGCGCGGCAACATTTGCGATGCTCACGCCAACCCCGTCGATTTGAACGTAGCGAAAATTTCGCTTCTGGACTTCCTGTTCCGATGGATTTAACATGGGATAAATTTAGTTTATTTTTTCCAGCCACCCCGGAAGTTGACGGAGCAACTCGCGCATGACACTCTTTGTCCGCTCGTGGAAGATTTCGATCCTCTCATAGGCTTCACCGCCGTCACCGCCAACGAGGTCGCTAACACCGCGCAAAATCAACAGGCGGGTATTGTTCCTTTTCGCCACCCAGGCGATCGCGCCCGATTCCCAGTCTGCGGCAACAGCATCATATTTTTCGATGAGCATGGGAATGTCTTCCACGACGATGTCGCGGTCGGCAGAGACCAGCAGACCGCGGACGACGGAGGCGGGGCAATCATCCATTGCCAACCACGAAAGGTCAATATCTGTTGAATAATGTTTTATCGCCTCTGCGCCATCCCCCATCTGCTCGATGATGTCGTAGACCAGAGTCCGATCCACGAGCATAATGGTTCCAGTTTCGACACGTCCCACAAATCCGCCGCAAGTTCCCAAATTGACCAACACGCCGGGCTGGAAATGATCGATCACATATTGAGCCGTTGCCGCCGCGGAGATTTTTCCCCAACCGCCGTGAAATAACGTTAAACGTTTAACGTTCAACGCTGGAGAAGGAAGTTCGGCAAATTCACCATAGGGGGAAAGTCGAATTTCAAGGTTTGGATACAACTCCTTTACGACGCGCCACTCGGCATTTGCCGAAATGATGATCATGATATTCATGAAAGCTTCCCTTCGAGATAATCCACCACAAATTGAAGTGCCGCTTCGGACGAATAATGTTTGTTCTGGATACGGTTCCCATCCCAAACAAAGTGACGCGTCCACTCGCCTGCTGCCGTCGCCAACCCAAACCAGGTGGTGCCGACAGGCTTTTCAGGAAGGCCTCCTGTCGGCCCTGCAATGCCACTGACCGAGATACCGATATCGGTGTTGAATGTTTTTCGCGCACCACGCGCCATTTCGAGAACAGTCTCGGCGCTTACCGCGCCATGAGCATTGAGCGTATCCCATGAGACGCCAAGCAGATTGACCTTGGCTTCGTAGGCATAAGCCACCACGCCGCCGGGGAAATATTCCGATGAACCCGAAATATTGGTAATTCGGTCCGAGACCAACCCGCCCGTGCACGATTCGGCTGTGGCGAGCGTCAAGCCGCGTGAACGCATATACTCACGCAAAAGTTCTTCCAGCATAATTGTCATTGAAATCTCCTCAAAATCCGTCAAATTATACTTCGGGTATAATTCGCAAATGGCAAACTGGACCGGCAAAACATTGGGCAAAGTGAAGATCGGGGAATTCATCGCGCGCGGCGGCATGGCGGAAGTTTATCTTGGCGAGCATGTCACACTCGAACGCAAGGTGGCAGTCAAGATCATGCGCGACCACATTGAAGCCGAGCCGGATAATCATACCCGCTTTGAGCGCGAAGCACGCGTCGTCGCCAGCCTGCATCACCCGAACATCATCCAGGTCCATGATTATGAATTGATGGACGGGCAGCCATGTCTCGTCATGGAATACGTACCGGGCGCGTCGCTGGGGAGTTACCTGAAAGCCCTGCACAAACGCGGTGAAAAATTACCTCATGAGATGGTGGGGCGGATTCTTTCCACGATTGCTTCCGCCATTGATTACGCCCACAGCCAGAATATGATCCACCGGGACATCAAACCTGCGAACGTCTTGCTGCGTTCGGCAAGCGGACCTGTGGACATCGAAAAGCCCCTGCCCGAAGATGTGGACCCTGTCCTGACCGATTTTGGGTTGGTGCGTCTGCTCGACTCATCCATCCATACCACAACAGGAACGGTCTCCGGCACACCCACTTACATGAGTCCCGAACAGGCACGCGGTGACAAGGTGACGCGCAAAACCGACATCTACTCGCTCGGCGTAATGCTGTATGAAATGCTGGCGGGCGCGGTCCCCTTCGACGCGGAATCGTCCTTTGGCATCCTGATGAAGCACTTGAACGATCCGCCGCCGCCCATTTTCGGCGTTTCATCCGACCTGCAACTCATCATTGACCGCGCGCTGGCAAAAGACCCCGAAATCCGCTACGCCACCGCAAAGGAGATGGCGGATGAATTCATGGCGGTCTTCAACGGGCAGACCGTGTCAGAAAATACAGTCCAATTATTGAAGGTTGCTCAAAAACCCGTTGAAAAGACAAAACAGGCACGGCCATTCCCCTGGGCATGGGCGGGCGCCGGCATTATCCTGTTGATCGCTCTGGCGATTGGCGCCTTTAACCTGTGGAATTCGTCCGCAGGAAACATAAATCAACCCATGGGACGTGTTTCATTCTCGGACTTCTATTGGGTAATGGATCAGGCAACGATTACCTTCTCCAATCTTCCCAAGCCGAAAACTGGTACCCACTACGAGGTCTGGCTGCTCGCCCAGGGCGGGGAGATTCGCCGCAACATCGGCGCGGTCAAGCTGGATGAATCGGGTCAGGGACAGTTGTCGTTTACCGACCCAGATCAAAAAAACATCCTTGGGATGTTTGACCAGGCTGAAGTCACGCTCGAAGTGGACAATGACCCGCAGCCGGATGAACCGTCCGGCGATATCCTCGCATCCTCTGTATTTCCCCCGCTGGCATTGGTTCATGTGCGGCATGTGACGACAAGCTTTCAAGCCGCCCCAAATACCACCGCGCTTATACAGGGTTTGTGGTCCACAGCAGACAACGTCAACACCAGCGCGGTCGAGCTAAAAGAGGCGTTCGAGACTGGCGATGAAGAACTGGCGCGTCTCAAAACAGAGGAAATCATCAACCAGATTGCGGGGAGCGCAAGCGTAAACCAATACAGGGATTGGAATAAGAACGGTGCAATCGATAACCCCAGCGACGGGTTTGGCCTGCTTCGCAACGGCGAGCCGGGTTATGCCGACCAGGGATATATTCCACAGACCATTTCTCATGCCAATTTCGCCGCGCAGGCCGCGGATGCCACGGAAAGCATAAAAACCAACAGCGCCAGCCTTGTAACCTGCGGAGAAAACATGACAGGTTGGTCGGAACAGTTGTTGGAGAAATCCCTGCAACTACAGGGAACGACCTTCGGCGCGGAAATGGAACCGCTGATCTCGGAAATAGTCCTACTCTCGGAGAAGATCCTTTATGGTGTGGATTCAAATGGAAATGGAGTAATTGAACCGATTGCAGGCGAAGGCGGAGCAGACACGGCATACGCATATGCCTATTTCATGGCGGAAATGCCGCTTTTGCCGGGCGCGCACCGCATCCCACCGCCCGCGCCTACAGAACAGAAATAGGCATGTAAAAAAAGAAACGCCTCCCACGTCATTGATGACCCGGGAGGTGTCTTACATTGGTCGAAGATCAAACTACTACGGGGATTGCAAACCCTGGTTGATGTCGTTGAATACATTGCCAATCATGGGAGCCAACAGTGTAAGACTGCCAATCACGATGCAGGCACATACAATCAAAACGACAACCAATGGGATTAGCAACGCACCAATTGCCTGTCCCCAACTAAAGCGGTTGACAGCTTTAACCGCCGTTACGTAAAGCACAAGGGCATAGATGCCCAAAATCAAGGAGATGATCCAGGTACAGAGCCCTACGAATGGAATCGCACTCAAAAGCACGAACAAGGATGAAACGAGTGTGAACGGCACGAAAATCGCCGCAAAGGCGTATAACAGCTTTTCGTATGTTCCTGTACCGCCAAACAACTTTGCAATCCATTGAATGATTGCCACAAAAAGGGCGAAGAACACAACATACAGCAAACCCGCCAAGGGAGACGCGCAGAGGCCGCCAATGAAAGTGGCGCCAACACCACCGCCGCCCGTACCCTGAGGGATATATTGTTCCATGCCCGGTATTTGTTGAAGCGGAGAAACAGCGCCAGTTGCCGCGCTAATTGCCATCGTAATAGCTTGGATGATCCCGGAAAGCGTCCCGGCAATAAAGACCCAGATATAGGCGGTCTTGGCTTTGGCGTCGGGATGTTCGGTAATATCAACAAATGTCTGCTCTTTGGGCTGGGTGACAGCCTTGATCCAAACCGAAAGCCAGCCAGCTGGTCCTGATGGCTGGGGTGAAGAAGGGATTACCGGCGTATTGTTGAATTCACTCATGATACATTCTCCTTTATCAAAATAATTTAATTCTATTGTAAGGTCAAAAATCAAAAAGTCAAACGGGAAATTGGGGGCATTGATTTTCTAATTTATAATAGCCATTAATGGAAATTTCCGAGAAACTGCAAGGCATCCTTGCCACACTGCCAGCCAAGCCAGGTTGTTACCTCTATCGCAATGTCGAAGGGACGATCATTTACGTCGGCAAAGCCATTAGCCTGAGGAACCGTGTACGGTCCTATTTCCACGCGGATTCGAGTCATGATTCCAAGACCCGCCGCCTGGTACGCGAGATCGCAGACATCGAATGGATCGTGGTCGGTTCAGAACTCGAGGCATTGATCCTCGAAATGAACCTCATCAAGAAGCATCGTCCCAAGTACAACATCCGACTCAAGGACGACAAGCGTTATCCGTATATCAAAGTCCATTGGAATGAGCCATTCCCCAAAGTGACCGTCACCCGCCAGATGTTCGAGGATGGTTCGCGCTATTTTGGCCCGTACACCTCGGCGTGGGCTGTCTACCAAACGCTGGACGTGCTGCGCCACATCTTCCCTTACCTGACCTGCGACCGCGAGATCACAGGTCAGGATAAACGCGCCTGCCTGTATTTCGATATCAAGCTGTGCATCGGCCCCTGCATCGGAGCCGTCAACCAGGAAGGCTATCGTCAGATGATCTCCGACCTGATGAGTTTTCTCAGCGGACATAGCGAAGAGATCGTCACACGCATCGAAAGCGAAATGCAAAAAGCAGCGGAGGAAATGCGCTTCGAAAAAGCCGCCGCCCTGCGCGACCAGTTGAAAGCCATCAGTTCCATTATCGAGCGACAGAAAATTGTCTTCGCCACAGACTACAAGGATTCAGACGTGTTGGCAATGGCGCGGACGGACGGCGAAGCCTGCGTGCAGATTTTCTTCATCCGCGGCGGAAAGTTGATCGGACGCGAATACTTCATCCTCGAAGGGACGGAGGATACCGCCGACCAGCAGGTGATGAGCGAGTTTATCAAGCAGTTCTACACCGAGGCCGCGAACATCCCGGAACAGGTGATGATTCCAGAAGAAATCGAAATCGAGGAAGCCAAGATTATTGGTCAGTGGCTCAGGTCAAAACGCGGTGGGAGCAAAGTGGAGCTGTTCGTCCCGAAGGAGGGTCAGCCGCACGAACTGGTGGAAATGGCCGCCGAAAACGCATCCGAAACCCTGCAGGCTCTGCGCGCCCAATGGCAGGCGGACACCCACAAACAGGAACAGGCTTTAGGCGAACTGCAAACCGCGCTGAAACTGTCTGCGCCGCCAAACCGCATCGAGTGTTATGATGTAAGTCACACACAGGGCGTGGCAACCGTGGGCGCGATGGTGGTCTTCGAGCAGGGCACACCCGCCAGGAACCTGTATCGCAAGTTCAACATCGACAGCACCAGTATCGGCGCACCCGATGATTTTGCCTCGATGGAGGAAATGCTGACCCGTCGCTTCCGAAGGTGGAAAGGGTCACAGGATGCCTCGACTTCGCTCAGCACGAAGCCTGACGCCTCGTTTTCCTTCCTGCCCGACCTGATCATCATAGATGGAGGCAAGGGACAACTCGGTCGCGTTGTCAAAGTCCTGGAGCAATTCGACCTGTTCGACAAGGTGCCGGTCATCGGGCTTGCCAAGCAGGAGGAGGAAATCTTCTTCCCGCATAACAGCCAGCCCCTGCTCCTGCCCCGTCATTCGCAGGGACTCTACCTTGTGCAACGCATCCGTGATGAGGCGCACCGTTACGGAATCACCGCCCACCGCACACGACGCACCAAACAGGGCATGGCGTCGCAACTGGATTCCATTCCCGGAATTGGCCCTACACGCAGAAAGGCGCTCTTGAAACATTTTGGGTCTGTGGATAAGATTAAGGAAGCAAGCATTGAAGAGTTGGCCGCGGTCAAAGGAATGAACGATACCGCGGCGGAAAGTATCAAGGCACACTTGGAATGAAACAAGTATGGATTATTGACGACGACGAGGAAATGGCGCGCGCGGTCAGTTTGATGCTCAAACTGCTGGAGTGCGAGACGAGGCATTTCATCCACCCGCGGCCTGCCGCGCAAGCCCTGCTCGCAGGCGGGCATCCCGACCTTTTGGTTCTCGACATCAATATGCCCGAAGTCAGCGGGTTGGACATGCTGGAATTCGTCCGCCGCCGCAAGGAGTGGAAGAACATGCCCGTCATCATGCTCTCCTCGGAAGCCGCAGACGTGATGGTGGACAAAGCCATGGAAATGGGCGCGGACGGATACGTGATGAAGCCTGTTACAATTGACGAACTGGAAAGAGTAATGTCCCAGGCTTTTTACAGGCATCTTATTTAAGCAAGTGAGTATCAAAATGAATGGAAAAACCGTAAAAAACAAAAAGCAAACAAAGACCGTGGAAAACACGCAAAGAAGGTCGGCACAGATTTTGTTCGCCATCTTCGCGATCCTCCTGATCCTTTCAATGGTGCTTTCTGCTGTAACAACCTACTAGCTACATCGCTTATTGGTATAATACCGTCCGCGCGGCAGCAATTATGCCGCGCTTTATTGCGCATATGTCATTGGTCATTGCGAGGGCGCTCTCCCCGAAGCAATCTCAAGTCAATATGAGGAGGTTGCTTCGTCGGGACACCTGCCCTGGAGGTTTGCGCCAGGGAAATCACCCTCCTCGCAACGACGTAAGGAAATTGTATGCTCGACAAACTACAAGCAATCGAAGAACGCTACGAACAACTGGGCAATGAACTGCTCGACCCGACAATCAACTACCAGCGCGTCGCCGAAGTCAACAAGGAACGTGTGGACTTGGAACCTCTCGTCCTGAAGGCGAGGGAATATCGTCAGGCAATGAAGAGTCTGGATGAGGCAAAGGTCATCATCATCGATACGGAAAATGACGCCGAACTGGTGACGCTGGCAAAAGCTGACGTGGAAGACCTAACCCCAAAGATCGAAACTCTTGAAAAAGAGATCAAGGGCATGCTCGTCCCCAAGGACCCGCGTGACGACAAGAACGTCATCGTGGAAATCCGCGCGGGCGCGGGCGGCGACGAAGCCGCCATCTTTGCCGCGGACCTCTTCCGCATGTACACCCGCTATGCCGAAGAAAAAAGATGGAAGATCGAGATCATGTCGGAAAACGCGATCGGCGTGGGCGGCTACAAGGAAGTCATTTTCGAGGTCAAGGGCAAAGGTGCATACTCCAAGCTGAAATACGAGTCGGGAGTGCATCGCGTCCAGCGCGTGCCAGCGACCGAATCGCAGGGACGCATCCACACCTCCACCGCAACCGTGACCGTGCTGGCGGAGGTGGATGACGTGGAAATCGACATCCCCGAAAGCGACATCACCATCGAAGTCTACCGTTCCTCCGGCGCGGGCGGACAAAACGTCCAGAAGAACTCCACCGCTGTCCGCCTGTATCACAAGCCGACAGGCATGATCGTCACCTGTCAGGATGAACGCTCGCAACTGCAAAACAAACTCCGCGCCTTGAGCATTCTCCGCGCGCGCCTTTACGAAATCGAGGAACAGAAGCGCCGCGAAGAGCTGGAAGCAGACCGCCGCTCGCAGGTTGGTTCGGGTGACCGCTCGGAGAAAATCCGCACCTACAATTATCCGCAGAACCGAGTCACCGACCACCGCATCGGCTATTCGAGTTACAACCTGCCCGGCGTCATGGACGGTGCCATCGACCAGTTCATCGAAGAGCTTTCCACACAGGATGAAGCTGACAAACTGGCAGCCTCCGGCGTGGATGATCAATAACCACGCCCATGAAAGTTCAAGACCTGTTAACCGCGGCTATCCGTCGGATCGAGCCGCATAGCGAAACCCCACAACTCGACGCGCAGGTGCTGCTGGCGCACGTCACGGGGAAAAACCGCGCCTGGGTTGTGGCGCATCCGGAATTCGAGATGGATGCAGGTCGGGTCGAGCCGTTGTTGAAAAAATTGGAAAAGGGAGAGCCGCTTCCCTACGTGGTGGGAAAATGGGAATTCTTCGGACTGGAATTCGACCTGACGAACGACGTGTTGATTCCCCGCCCCGAGACTGAGCTGCTGGTCGAGAAGGCGATTGCCTGGCTGAAAGCTCATCCCGGAAAAAGAAGCGTCGTGGACATTGGCACAGGTTCGGGCGCGATTGCCATCGCCATCGCCAAACATGTCTCCGACGCACGCATCCTCGCCACCGACATCTCCCCTGACGCGCTTCAAGTCGCAAGACGCAACGCGGAAAAATCCCATGTACAGGATCGGATCGAATTCGTGGAATGTGACCTGTTGCCAATGTTGAACGTTGAACGTTCAACGTTCAACGTGATCTGTTCCAACCTGCCCTACATCCCCACCGAGACTCTGCGCAGCCTGCCTATCTTCGAACGCGAGCCCACGCTTGCCCTCGACGGCGGCACGGACGGACTGGACATCTACCGCCGTCTCTTCAAACTTGCCCCTGAACGACTCGCGCCGCAGGGCATCATGCTGCTCGAAATCGAAGCCTCCCTGGGAATGCAAATCCTCAGCCTCGCCTACGACTCGTTCTCCGAGGTCAAGATCCATTTGCACAAGGACCTTGCCGGGCTTGACCGCCTGCTGGAGATTACCTTATTGTGAAAACTGAAATCGTTCCCGCGACAGAGATCGAGCAGGCGCTTCGCATCCTGAGAAGCGGCGGTATTGTCGCCTTTCCCACCGATACCGTTTATGGGGTCGGTTCGCTTGCATTCGACAATACCGCCATCGAAAGCATCTACACTGCCAAGGACCGCCCCGTCGAAAAAGCCATCCCCATTTTGATCGCGGATTTGGATGACATCTACAAAGTCGCGGAGGGCATCCCTGACATGGCGTTGCGTTTCGCTGTCCATTTTTGGCCTGGACCTCTAACCTGCGTTGTCCCCAAGAAGCCGATTCTCCCCTCAGCCGTTTCTGCCACTCCCACCGTCGCAGTCCGCATCCCCGACCACATCGATGCCCGCGCTCTGCTCCGCGCCGCCGGTCCCATGGCCGTGACCTCCGCCAATATTTCGGGACATCCAAGCCCATCCACCGCTCAAGAGGTGTACGACCAACTCGACGGGCGCATCCCTTTGATCTTGGACGGCGGCAAAACTCCCGGCGGACTCCCGTCCACGCTGGTGGATTGCACAGGAGAGCAACCCATTATCCTGAGACAGGGTCCCATTTCGCTTTCGGAGTTGATGACGGTGTTGTAATCATGTCATTGCGAGCCGCTGAAGGCGGCGAAGCAAACCCCTAACGTGGAAGCTCTCAGGAAACCCTTATTTTCAAATCCGAACAGCACGAAGTTTTATCAATCTTTCGCTCAATTCTCTTATCCGCCCCTTAGGCTTGATTCAGCGAGCGTTTATCTCACTGAATATAATAAAGTTACATTCTCCTAATGCAAAGAGTGGATTGACTCGGGCAAGTCAATCCACTCTTTGCATTTAACACCGGGCGATCAGAAAAATTACGCCGTCACCTGTGACAGCGGCCAGGTCGGCAGAACGTCAATGTCCAGTCCGGAGACATGCCCCAGTGCAAAGCGATAATATCCCGCCGAGGCGATCATGGCCGCATTGTCGGTGCAGAGGGAAAGCGGCGGAATGTGGACTGGGAATTCGGTCTGTGCCCGGAAGGTCTGGCGCAAGGCGCGGTTGGCAGAGACTCCGCCTGCAACGAGGATTTCCTTCGCGCCAAACTCGCGCGCGGCGTCCATCGTCTTCTTGAACAACACGTCCACCACGGCTTTTTGGAACGAGGCTGCCAAATCATGGACGGGCAGGTGTCCGCTTTTCTTTTTCAATTCGCGCACTTCGTACAGGACCGCCGTCTTCAAACCGCTGAACGAAAAATCATACGTCCCTTCGAGCCAGGCGCGCGGGAATTGGAAACGGCTTGCGTCGCCCTCTTCAGCCGCTTTCTGGATGGCGGGTCCGCCGGGGTAGCCAAGCTCGATCAGACGGGAAACCTTGTCGAAAGCCTCGCCCGCCGCATCGTCCAGCGTGGAACCGAGGCGTTGATACATCAGATGATCGGTCATCAGGTTTAGTTCGGAGTGTCCGCCGGAGACAAGCAAAACCATCAGCGGGAATTGCGGTTCAGGCGGAACTGTGTCACCCGCCTCGTACACCCACGCCGAATACAAATGCCCTTCGAGGTGGTTGACGCCCACCAGCGGCAGACCAGCGCCGAGGGCGAGTCCCTTGGCCATGTTCATCCCCACTACCAACGAGCCCGCGAGACCAGGTCCCTGCGTGACAGCAATCGCATCGATGTCCTTGAGCGTGAGATGCGCCTGCGCGAGCGCCTGCTCCACCACAGGGATGATGCTCAACACGTGCTGGCGCGAAGCCACTTCGGGATACACGCCGCCGTAGCGGGCGTGGATTTCCATTTGCGAGGCAACCACAGACGAAAGCATCGCGCGTCCATTTTCAACGATGGCGCAGGCGGTCTCATCGCAGGAAGTTTCAACGGCAAGGATACGGGCGGGTTTTAAGTCGGTCATAATTTGCTCACTTTGCTCCTTTAGGGGCTTAGCCTCTGAAGGAGCATAAATTCTTCACTTCTTCCATTTCTTCATCGGCAAGACAAAATCATAGGGATAGTCGGCGAGAATTTCCATCTTACCGTCGGGACGAACCCAATAGGTATCTTCGATGCGGAAGCCCATGCCCTTCTCGGGATAATACAGCCCAGGCTCGGAGGTGACAACCACGCCGGGGGCCAGGCGATGATCGTCGCCATTCATCAAGTTGCTAAAGGGTCGCTCGTGGATATTCAGTCCCACACCATGTCCGAGGCTGTGAACATAACCTTCGACAGGCGCTTTGGTGTGAAGCAGGGTTTGATGTCCCCTGGCTTCGAAATACTCGCAGGTCATCTGCTGGTAATTTCTAAACGGCGCGTTCAGGTCGAAGTTGCTATTCAACTGGTCGTAGATTTCCTTGACCTGATCGAAGAGTTCCTGCGCTTCGGGCGTGGCATATCCCAAACTCCAGGTGCGGGTGAAGTCGTAGTAATATCCGCCGCCCGCCTCGGCTGGATAAATATCGAAGACGATAGTTTGTCCCAACCTCATCAGGTCGGTGGGATTACCGGAGGAGTGCGGCACACCGGCGTCGCGTCCGATGGCAAAGATGAAGCCCGAAGGCAGTTCCGCGCCGCGCTCCGCCACCCAGAGACGAATCTTCGAATGCACGTCGCCAACTGTCAACGGAGTCCCATCCTCTTTCAACAGGACCTCATCCTCACGGACATCACAGGCGGTGAGAAAATCCTTGACCTTGTCAACCACCTCCGTTGTGATCCTGCCCATCTTTCGGATGCGATTCGCCTCGGACTCATCCTTCGTTTCCATCGCGTGCATGAAAATGGAATCCTCGCGCGCCTCGCCGACAAACTCAATTTCGGGTATGAGAGTCTGCACATGGGAAAGCATCCCGAAGATCGCACTCAGGTCATAAAATCCATAAACGCCCACACGTCCCGTAGTGACACCTGCATCCCTGAACATCGACTCCAGACGCAGCGCAGCCGCCAGTGCGCCATCATGATTGGACTTCTTCCACAATTCCGCCGCGTCGTATTTACTATAGGGAATCAACTTCAAGCCGCTTTTCGCCGCTTCGTCACGCTCCATGTCACCGAAAAAGTAGATGGGTTCCTCGCCGCGCTTTTTGATAATGGTGGCATGGGTGACATGTCCGCCGCCGGTCAGGTAGGTCATGGGAGGGTTGTTTTCGGCGTGACCGAAGACAACAAAGGCATCGAGGTTTTTGGCCTGCATGAGGGCATCGAGTTCTGATTTCATCAATTCTCCAGGTGGTTGAGTTGTGTAAATTCGCGGGCGATTTCTTCGTTCTCGAATTCCAATCGGACGGTTTTTGCTTTGCGTAGAAATTTTGCGGATATGCCAACCAATTCATCGCTCTCGGCAAAAAAACCAAAGATGGTAAGCGGGCGGCGTGTAAGAAGTTTTCCATAAAAAGGCGCTGCCAGGATTTTTGTAAAAAACTCAACCACGCTACCGGCGATAACACCTGTGATCATGCCCACAAATCCGCCAAACACAAACGGGAAACCAAGGGTCTGGGGCGTTGTCCCTTCGGGAGAAATGAGGGTGGCGGGCACAAATGCAACCAAGCCTACCACAAGCCCGGCAACCAGAAATGGAACCAGGGTCACTTTGGCTACGCTGCGTTCCTTTTTAGCACAAGCGCTGCACATCGGAACGGTCAACTGCATGGTCACAGGCTGATCCCGTTTCTGCACGCCCATGTTCAGTGTGATTCCGAGAGTCTCATCCTTTGACTTGCCGCAATTCACACACCGTTCCGGGAATTTGAGCGCGGGCGGCTTTTTCAAATCAGGAATGGGGATGGTGATAACCATAACTCAAAATCTTTTTTACGCAATAGTCACTAAAGGTCTTTCAGCACATTTTTCAGACCGACCAGCAACGCGCCCTCCTGTTCAGGTAATACAGTGCGTGGATCGAGCAATACCTTATCATTTGCGGTGCGTGCAATGAGTGGCGGATTTTGACCGCGGAGTTTCTTGAGGAATTTTTCAGGCGACTCGACTGTCAGCGAGAGCAAAAAGGTGGGGAAGGATTCATCGGGCAGACTTCCGCCGCCCACAGTTGATTCACCTTCGACAATTTCTCCCGCCCCCAGTTCCTGCCGCCAAGCCTCCGCCCGCCCTTTGACCTGCTTCGGCGTCAGCGACATCATCTTCAAGATGGGGATTTCGCGCTCGGCTTCGTCCTTGAGGTAGTGCAGCAGCGTGGCGGTGACTCCCGCCAGGCAGGTCTTGTCGGCGCGGACGGCTCGCGCCAGCGGATGTTTCTTGATCTTGTCGAGCAAAACCTTTTTGCCGATGATGATGCCCGCCTGTGGTCCGCCCAGCAGTTTGTCGCCGGAGAAGCAGACCACGTCCGTACCAGCCGCCAGAGACTCCTGCACTGTTGGCTCGTGGGCAAGTCCGTATTTTGCTGTATCGTACAACGCACCGGAACCAAGGTCATCCACGAAGATCGAACCCGCTTTGTGTGTCACATCCACGACTTCCTTCAACTCAGGTTCGGCAGTGAAGCCGACGATCTTGAAGTTCGAGCGGTGCGCGCGCATAACGAGTCCGCCCTGTTCAGCCAATGCCTCTTCATAATCGCGCAAGTGGACTTTATTGGTCGTACCGACTTCCACCAGTTTGGCACCGGATTGCTTCATCACATCGGGGATACGGAAGCCGCCGCCGATTTCCACGAGTTGCGAGCGTGAGATGATGACCCGTTTGCGATTCGCCAACGCAGATAATACTAAAAGAACAGCCGAAGCGTTGTTGTTCACCACAACGGCCGACTCCGCACCCGTCAGCTTTTGCAAAACCGATTCGGCATGGATTAGCCTCGAACCGCGCACGCCTTTTTCGAGGTCATACTCGAGGGTGGAATACCCACGCGCGACGAGTTCCATCGCGCGGATGGTCGCATCGCTCAAGGGGGCGCGTCCCAGATTCGTGTGCAGAATCACACCCGAAGCGTTGATCACAGACCGCAGGGTTGGTTTGACCCATGAAACAAGCGCAGCATCCACTTGAGCAAAGATCAAATCCCGGAGCGGAAGGGTGGTTATCGCTCCTGAAAGAAACCGCGTGCGAATCGTATCCAGCGTCTCGCGGATGGCAGACAAAGTCAAGGGTCTGCCATACTGAGCAATCAATTCGGCGACGGTTTTGGTCTGTAACAATTCATCAACAGAGGGAAGATCACGAAGGGTTGTCATCAGGTATCACCGGGGGAATTCGATGCGCCTTTTCACGCAGGCGGAGGAAGTATTCGATGGCAATCAATCCGCCCGCAAGGCCAAGAATTACATAAAGGGAAACAAGGCGTCCCAATTGAAGCCACGCAAGAGTGGCGGCATATATGCCCACCCACAAAGACTGTCGCACAATCACATTTGGCGTGGCGGGAGGTTCGGCTGGGAAACGACGATTGAAAAAATAAACGAAGGGCAGCGACGTGCCTGTCAATGCCATGATGCCCAGAACAAAGAAACCCCAACGCGCCCAGACAAAAGGCAGGGAATAATAGAAAAGCGCAGCGACACCACCCCAGCCGATCAATATGAGAGCAAGTGTGGATGGAAGGTAACTCCGAAAGGTGATTTGTGGGGAACTCATTGAATGAATTATACCCGCAGAACAAATCACCATTGGACAACTCAGGAGACTGGACGCCAGAGAATCGAAAGAACAACTGCAAGTGCAGTTAAAAGCGCTCCGATCAGCACAAACATCACGCTAACTTCTGTGGTCTCGGTAATCGTTATCAACTGAGTGGGAAGATTGCGAAAGACATCTTGCAATTCGTCCGCGCTGGACGCCAGATGATAGGAGCCGCCAGTCATATCCGACACCTGAATCAAGGTCGCCTCATCGATCTCCCTGCTGAATCTGTTTCCACCGCCACCGCCCCAACCAAATTGGTCATTACCCCGAAAACCGCAATTCGGGATCGAAGTATTATTGTCTGTTCCAAAGCCGATGGTGTAAACCCTGACTCCGCGATCCACGGCAAATTGCGCGGCGGTCAGGGGGTCAATGCCGGTGGTGCTCACACCATCCGTCAACAGGACAACGATTGCGGGGATATATTCCCCGCCCGTTACAGGTATCTGCTCAACCCCGGAATAGGGGCTTGTGGTGCTGTCGTCTATTTCCGCGATTGCGTCCAACGACATAAGGATGCCTTCCCCAATGGCGGTTCGACGCGCAGTGGACAGGTTCCTGATCGCCGTTTCCAGCAACTCCTGATCCGTCGTCGGCGGTTGGATCAATACCGCGAAACCGGCAAAGGCGACGATGCCGATCTGCGCGTTGCCGTCCTGGTTTTCGACAAATTGCAGCGCGGCGGCCTTTGCGGCTTCGAGGCGGCTGGGAAGAATATCGGTCGAGCACATGCTTCTCGATACGTCAAGGGCAAGGATGATGGTCGAATTCGAAGCCGGGACGGTTATGGTCGACATCGGACGACTGACCGCCACGATCAGGCTGGAGATTGCCAGCAAAAACAACGCAAAGGGCAGGTGACGCCGCCAGCGCGACTGCGGCGGGAGCGCCATCCGCACGAGTGACAGGCTGGAGTAACGCACCGCAAAAGGCTTGCGGCGGCGTAATATCCAGATATAGACCGCAATCAAAACGGGAATCAACCCCAACAAGTAAAGGAAACCGGGCCAGAGTATTTCCATGGCAACCTCTTTTATGCCTTCACGGTATGTGACCAAACCAAAGAAGGGATAATATGCCGCCAATCAGGAAAACAAGAATTCCAAGTCCCGCCAAAATTGCGGTGACTTCCGTCTCATCCTCCTTTACCCTCAAATGCGGTTCGATGTTTTCATAGATATCGCGCAAGTCGTCTTCCGTTTGGGCATTGAAGTAAAGTCCGTCGGTGATCTCGGAAATCTGCCGCAAAGTCGCTTCGTCCACCTTTGTGTGGACAGTGAATCCGTTGACGGTCAGAATCGTCCCCGCCGCGCTGCCAACTGCAATCGTGTGAATGGGCACCTCACGCTCCGCGGCAAACTCCGCCGCCGCCAGCGGATCAGGCTCCATGTTGTTCTCGCCATCCGTCAGCAGGACGATGACCGCGGAATTATCCGCGCCGAGAGGCGCGGGTGTTGGCGTAACCTGCGAAGACTCGGCTTCAGTGATGCCAAGGATCGGTTCCTGTCCGGTGGCATTGGCAATCGTGTTCAGGGAAACAATGATGCCGTTTGCCAGTGACGTACCGCGCTGCGGTTGGAGCCGGTCGATTGATTCAAGGATGGCCGCTTGATCGTTCGTCGGCAATTGAGTCGAGAATCCGCTGTCGCTGAATGCCACGATTCCAATTTGAACCGACGTCGGCTGGCGGGATACGAAATCCCTCGCGACCACCTTGGCGGCTTCCATGCGCGTTGGCTCGAAGTCATCCGCCGACATGCTGCCGGAGACATCAAACGCGAGAATGACAATCCCCTCCGCTTTCGGCAATCCAAGCACCATTTGCGGACGTCCCAACGCAAACAGCAAAACGGTCAATCCGGCAAAGAAGAGCATCGCCGGGAGATGGCGACGCGAACTGATTCCGCTTCCTCCCGCTTGTTGCACCAATCCAAGGCTTCCATAACGCAGGGCATACAGCGCCCGCCTTTTTTGCATGCGAAGATACAGCAAACCGAAAAGCGGTAACGCCAGTAACGACCAAAGCATTGCGGGCCAGATGAACGACATGGGCAACTCGTAATTACTTTCCGCGCTGACGACGTATCGTCGCAAAACGGATGATCGCGCGGATCAAGTCTTCCTCGGTTGAAAGCGACAGCGCATCCACACCCGAACGTTTGAAGGTCTCGGACAATACGGCTTCGCGCTGGTTTGCAGCTTCCCGAAAACGCTGGCGGAACTTTTTATCGTGCGTATCCACATACAACTGCTCGCCCGTCTCGGCATCCTCCATGACGATAACGCCGACATCGGGCAAATCCATCTCGCGCGGATCCCACAAGCGGATTGCGATCACCTCATGACGTCGGCTCAGCGTATTAAGCGGCTTTTCCCAGCCGGGTGTGCTGATGAAATCCGAGACGATAAAAACAAGTGAACGCTTTTTGATTGCATTCAGTCCGCCGTTGAATAATGGCGCGAGGTCGGTGGCCGGCGCTTTGGATAGATACGGCTGTTTCAGGAGATCGTTGATCAGGCGCAGGACTTGGTTGCGCCCGCCCCTGGCCGGGACCGTGTGCTGGACGCTTCGCGTGCTCCCATACATGATCGCCCCGACGCGGTTCCCGTGCCGGGTTAACAGCCTTGCGAGCGTGGCGACGAAATCGATCAACACCGTCCGCTTCTGGTTATCCACCCGCCCAAAATCCACAGAAGGACTCAGGTCGAGCAAAAACCAGGCGATGACTTCCCGGTCCTCAACATATTTGCGGACGTAGGGACTGTTCATCCTCGCGCTGACATTCCAGTCGATATAGCGGACATCATCCTCAGGCTGATACTCGCGCAAGTCGGCAAAGTCCACGCCGGAACCGTAAAAGAGGCTGCGATAGTCGCCTTGAAGATAGCCATCCAACCTGCGGATGACTTGCCAGTCCAGCCGGTTGAGTATGCGCTCAGGAGTTTGCGCGGACGTTGAAGTGTTCATTCAAGGGCACCACGGGAATCGGGATACGGTCGAGAATTTTGTTCAGCAGGTCATCGCTGGAGACATTATCCGACAGAGCCTCATACGAAAGCACAAGTCTGTGACGAATCACATCCAGCGCCATGTCGAGAACGTCCTGCGGAAGGACATACGTCCGCCCGCGGACAAATGCCAGCGCCCGGGCGGTAAGAATCAAATTGATCGAAGCGCGCGGGCTTGCGCCAAACATGATGTAACGTTCGAGGTCGCCCTCACCTACTTCTTTCGGTTTGCGCGTGGCCGCCACGATCTTGACGGCATATTCCATCAGTGACGGGTCCACATAGACCTGATCAACCTGTTTCTGCAATTCGAGAAGCTGCTCGGTGGTCAAGACCTTTTGCGCGTCGGACAACGCGCCCGTCATGCGCTCGACGATGACAAACTCCTCGGTCTGGCTGGGATAACCGACCAGCACCTTGAGCATAAAACGGTCCACCTGCGCTTCGGGTAAGGCATACGTTCCCTCGGTCTCAATCGGGTTTTGCGTGGCGAGCACAAGGAAGGGATTGGGCACCTTGAAGGTCTCGCGTCCAATGGTCACCTGTTTTTCCTGCATCACCTCGAGCAGGGCGCTTTGCACCTTGGCCGGTGCGCGGTTGATCTCATCGGCAAGCAGGAGATTGGTAAAAACCGGGCCGAGCGACGTATTGAATTCCCCAGTCTTTTGGTTGTAGATTCGCGTCCCGATCAGGTCGGCAGGGACAAGGTCGGGTGTAAACTGGATGCGCTTGAATTCGCCACCAATTACATCCGCCACCGTTTTGATTGCCATCGTCTTTGCCAGTCCCGGCACACCCTCCACCAGGATATGTCCGCGGGCTAGCAGGGCAACGATAAGCCGTTCCAGTAAATGGTCCTGCCCAACAATGACCTTCTTGACTTCATATAACATGCGTTCCATGGGCGATTTACCCGAACTAACATTTTGATTCATTTGCCGTCTCCTTTATTTCTAATGTCTAAGACCCGTAAGGGCAACCCGCCCAGCGAGCGCCAACTCAACTTTTAATCATAAAGGGTCGCCCCTGCTAATACGGCGGGGAACCCATCCCGCGGACCGCGGTCAAAATCGGCACGGCAAAACCGATGCCGACAAAAAAGCTTTCATCTGTTGGGTTGATAATACCGGTGACAATCCCGACGACATGCCCGTCGCGATTCAACAACGGCCCGCCCGAATTCCCGGGGTTGACCGCCGCGTCGATTTGGATCATCCCATGAATTTCCTTGTCGCCATCCGGAGGCGTGAAAACGCGGTCGAAACCTGAGATGACCCCCGCGCTCATCGAACTGTACAAACCAAACGGATTTCCCACCACAAAAGCCTCGTCCCCGACATGCATCGCATTGGGATTCCCCAACACAGCCGGCACGACAAACAGCGGCGTGTCGTATGCTTGAATCACGGCAATATCGACTTCAGGTTGGGAGGAAACAATCTCAGCTTCGGACTCCGTTCCATCGGCAAATGTGACCTTGATCGTGCTGGCCCCATCGACCACATGCAAACTGGTAAGGATATTTCCGAAAGCGTCAACGACAACACCGCTCCCCAAACCGAAATCCGATTCGGCTTTCTCATGCTTTTGCTCCACTTGAATCAAGACCAGTGAAGGCTGTATGGCTTGATAAACAAGGGAGGAATATGGAGGCTCAGGCGTGGCGGATGCCATCGCGCTTGCGACGGAAATTTCCACATCCTCCAGGGACAATTGGTTTGGTCTTACAAAGAGAAGATTATAGAGAAGGAAAGCCAAAATCGCTGCAAAAACCCCCGAAATAAATGGCAAACCGCGGCGCAGGCGTGTTAATAGCCCCTTTATCCGTTCCCGCCACAATTCATGTTTTGAATCTGAAGACTCGTTCATGCGCCTCTACCTGTAAATAAAACGAGGAGGGTCCTGCCTCGTTTTTTAATCACTCGGATTAATATAACGTGAACAACGGATAACGGAATTGTGTCATGCTGAGGGGGGGGCGTTGCCCCGAAGCATCTCTACCGCCACAAGTCCGAGACCTTTCGGTCACGAAAAACACGCTCCCTCAGGGTGGCACGACAGTTAAGATGATGCATCTATTATTCATGTTAATATAAGGCATTTACATAAAGTAAAGATGAGTAAATTTGTCCAATTCTTACGACAAACGGTTTAGTCCGAAAATTCACATAAAAGAACAGGCAGGGTCTTCGCCTGCCTGTTCTCATCGACCAGATCTACATTAAGCTGTCTTCCTTGCCTGTTCTACCACTTCGAGCAGTTCGGGCAAATCCATGCCCAACTGGTGAAGTTTTTCGGGGGTGGGAATGCTGTTCGCGTCCCAGCCGCGGCGCAGATAGACCGCGTCCATCAACTGCTCATACTGACCTTCGCGGTACTTGCGGAGATGCTTTATCTTCTCTTCGGTGGACATGCCTTCAGGGTTGATCTCGACCAGACGCTTGAGTTGCTCGTCGTAGCGTTCCTGACGGGATTCGTACTCTTCCTTGGTGACAGGTCCCATGGCACGGAAGGGCGGGTAATCGTGCTTGCGTCCCACGCGACCCATGCGCAAGGCAAAGACTTTCTGGAAGTTGTAGACCCGTTCAGATTGATTCAACAAATCTTCAGTGGTGGTCGGTTTGCCGGTCACGCCTTCGTGAATCCAGCAATAGTTTTCGACGTGTTCCACCACCTTGGCGGGTTCCTTGGTCTGCTTATTGTTTTCGGGAGTGATGTCGTTCCACGGAAGTTTGCAAAGTCCGTGCAGGCTGAACCAGGTGCGCCACATCGGGAAGTAGTGCAATGCTTCCGCTTTGTCTTTGAAAGTCGGCAGCAGGTTCAAGACCTGATCCATGAAAATGAGCCAGGCTTCGTCATGCTGTGGACCTTTTGTTGCGAGACCAAAACCACCCTGCTGGGCAAGCGATTCCTTGGTCAGGTATTCGGAGATTTCCATGCCTTTGATTTCCATGCCGATGTCTTGCATGAAAGCGGGGTCGGCGCCGAAATTCTCAGCGAAGTATTTCTTCATGTAACGCACGCCCTGACCGACGAGCACGCCAAAGCCTTCGCCACGCGCCATCTGGTGAATCAGTTCCAAACCCACCGTGCCGCCGTCCTGGAAGGTCAACTCCATGCCGCCAGTATGTTCTTTCGTGATCTGTCCTGACTCGTAACATTCCTGCGCAAACGCCACACAATTGGCAAATGAGATGGTATCCACGCCATAGGTGTCGCAGTAAAAGTTGAGTTCCAAAACTTTTTGCGGGTCGAAGTTGCCGATGTTCGAGCCAAGCCCGGCGGCGTTCTCGTATTCGGGTCCATCCACCAGGTGACATTGCCCGGCATAGGGGCCGGTCTTGATCTGGAAATGGTCCACGCCATGCGAGCAGGAGAGGGTGCAGCCGAGCCAGCAGCCATCGGGGACGTTTTGGGTGAAGGCTTGTTTCCAGACCTTTGAGTCGATCTTGTGTGTGTCGGGGTGCGAACCGTAGCGGAAGTTATGAGTCGGCAGCAGGTCGAAGTGATCCATCACCTCGACGATGTTCGCCGTGCCAATCTTGCGGATCTGATTCTGCTTGTCGTCCAGGTCGGCGATTTCCTTGTTGATGCGGCTGCCGGCCTTGCGAATGAGCGCCATGTCTACCACGCCGTTCTTGTCTCCGCCCATGTCGCTGAAACGCACCACGATGGCTTTGATCTTCTTGTCGCGGAAGACTCGTCCCGGACCGCCGCGCGCCGCCTGTTTGAGACGGGCTTCCTTGCGGCGCACATCGTACCAGGAGGAGTTGAGCATCCCAATGCGGACATGGTCCGCAGCTTGCCCGGCGGAAAGCACGGAGACGGCGCGTTTGCCTCTCTCGTCGCCGCCATACTTCTCTGTCAGTTGGGCGCTGATCTCGTGAGCATCCAGCCCTTCGACAGTGGAATTCTCAATGGTGACCAAGCCCGTATCGCCGTCGATAAAGATGACCACATCCTCGGCGGCCTTGCCTTGGACTTCGAGCGCATCGAAGCCGGAGAACTTGAGGAAGGGGGCGAAGTAACCGCCCACGTTGCTGTCGACGACATTTTCGGTCAGCGGGCTGAGGGTGACCACAGTGGACTTGCCACTGCCGGGATACGCTGTGATCCCGCAAATGGGACCATTGGCAATGACCAGTTCGTTCCGAGGATCGTCCCATTTCGTATCGGGCGTAACTGCATCCCACAGCAACTTGAGACCAAAGCCACGTCCACCGGTAAAGAGGTCTTTCATCTGTTGCGTGACAGGTTTCTCGTGGATGGAGTTGTCTTCCAGGTTGATGTAAAGCGTTCGATTGGCATAGCCGCGCTCGACGGGGCGTAGCTCATATTTGTATTCCCCAAGCAAAGCGGGTCTTTCCAGACTGGCAGATATGGTCATTGGCAAATCTCCTTATTATCAAATTGACATTCCTACAAATCGTATTATCACCGAAAACGACACAGATTGTCTACTGACTATCTTCCCGTTTTGGCAGTCATAAATCTCAGGCTGGGAGTGGACTATAATCACAAGAAAAAGTCCAAACGAGGAAATCATGAACGTATCCGATGCCATCCGATTGAAACGCGCGGTGAGAAAATTCCAGGAAAGGCCCCTGCCCGATGACGTGGTCCACGCCATTTTGAATGCGGGGCGACGCTCGCAGTCATCGAAAAACAACCAGGCGTGGAGGTTCATCGCCATTCGGGACAAAGCCACATTGAAGGCGCTGTCAGATTGCGGCGAGTGGGCGGGACACATCGCAGGCGCGGCGTTGTGTGTGGCAATCCTCACCCCTGAACCCACAGAAAAATTTCAGACGATGTTCGACGCAGGCCAGGCGGCGGCATTCATGCAGTTGGCCGCATGGGAATTGGCAGTTGGTTCGTGCCCGGCGTCACTTTATGAATTTGAAAAAGCACGTGGGATTCTGGGCTTTCCCGCCGAATGGCACTTGCGGATCGCGCTCTCGTTTGGGTATGCGCTGGACGAGGAGAAATTGTTTGCACCGCCGAAGAAAAGCGGACGGATGTTATTAGAGGAAGTGGTGCATTGGGACAAGTGGTAGATTTTGGAGGGAACATGCAGACAATCGAATTTGAATCGCCAACGATCAACGAAAAAGGGGAAATTGTTTCGCAGACCCGTTACAAAGCCGAACAGCTCACAGAGGATTTGGGCAATGGCGTCCATCTCGATATGATCGTCATCCCGTCAGGCATCTTCCAAATGGGGTCACTTCCCCACCATGGGAGTCAGGAAGAACACCCAAGACATCTCGTGGCGGTCAAATCATTCATGCTGGGCAGGTCACCGGTCACGCAGGAACAATGGAAAGCCATCGTGGGGAAATTACCGCCGTGCAGATTCAAAGGTGACAGACTGCCGATTGAAAGAGTCTCGTGGGAGCAGGCGTCGAGGTTTTGTCAACAGCTCGCAAAGAAGTCCGGGAGGAATTACCGTCTGCCCAGTGAGTCCGAGTGGGAATACGCCTGCCGCGCGGCGAGTCAAATGCCGTTCAGTTTCGGACCAACTCTCACCACGGAGGTCGCCAATTATGTCGGCGAGCATAGGTATCGGGAAGAGTCCCGTGGGGTCTATTCCCATACCACGAACGAGAGTGGGAAATTCCCGCCAAACGCATTCGGACTTTATGACATGCACGGCAATTTATGGGAGTGGTGCGCAGACACCTGGCTGGACGATTATTCATCAGCGCCCAGGGATGGCAGTGCATACGTAGGCAGAAAAGTCCCCTATCACGTGGCGCGTGGCGGATCATGGCATGAGCCGCCTCAAAACTGCCGCAGTGCGACCCGTCTGCGGGTTTTAGGCTCGGACGCCGAAGAGTTTATTGGATTTCGAGTGAGTTGTGATGTAATTGTTTCGTAATAAATCCCCGTTGTTCAAAATGATAAAATGCGATTCATAATTGACCTGGCATAAGTCACATTTGTCGAAGGAGATAAAATCGTGAACATCAAAAGTATCGAAGGAATCGGCGATGTCTACGCCGAAAGATTAAGAGACGCAGGCGTGCGCACCACGGACGACCTGCTCAAAAAAGGCGGCACTGCGAAGGGACGCGCGGAACTCGTCGCCACCACCGGTTTGACCGAAAATCAGATCCTCGAATGGACCAATCGCGCGGACCTTCACCGCATTCGGGGAATCGGCTCGGAATACGCCGACCTGCTTGAGTTCGCCGGCGTGGACACGGTTGCCGAGCTTGCCCGCCGCGACGCGGTCAACCTGTATGAAAAACTCAAGGTGGTGAACGAGGAAAAGAAGAAAGTCCGCCGCCAGCCCAGCCTGGAACAGGTCGGCAAGTGGATCGAGCAAGCCATGTCCCTGCCCAGAGCGGTGGAATATTAGAACTTATCTCAAAAATATCACCCTGAGCGTAGCGACACTTGCGCCGCGCGCCAGTGCGGTGAGGGTCTCCACTGTTGGAAATAAGAGACTCTTCGGGCGCAAAGAACGCTCTCTCAGAGTGACATTGCATTTTTGAGACGACTTGTTGAAACAGTAGACTTCCGATTTTCGCTACGCGAGAACTCGGAAGTCTTTTTATATGTGGGTATAATCGGGGAAATTCATAGCGCAAGGCAGAAGAAAGTCACGTGGGCATCACTGGATAACGTGACGCAGCGAGAGGGATGCAATTTATTTATCGGTATAGCCTTATTAAGGAGACGTTATGGAAAAAATCAGTGCGTTGATCCCCATCCTGCTGGAACATTCACAGCGCTTCTCGGATTTCTGGAACTTTCACATTATTGTCTCACTCGGCGTGCTGGGGTTTGTCCTGGCGAACGAAGGGATTGCATCCAAACTGCGGGTGCGACTGCTCTTGACGGTCACGTTTTTCCTGATTGCCGTATACAGTGTTTTCTCGCTTTCCATCCACCAGCAACGGCAGGTAAAACTGTGGGACGCCCTTGAAGCGCGCATTGCCACATCCCCGGTTGAATTCATTCCCGAAGAAGTGGATTACATTGATTCTCTGAAACCCACCGATTTTGGAATCAAAATAGGAGCCCTGCTCACGGCGGACTTGTTGGTGGTTTTGGCAGTCTGGTTCATCCCAAAGATGAAAGACTGAATTCACCCCACTTTTGTATAGTGGTTATAATAAGAAAACGTTCCCATTACAACTGAGTTCCAAGCGAGGGATTATGACCGACGGACATTGTTTCATCAGTTACCCTGCAAAGGAGTATCCCAAATGGACAAGCTGAAATACAAAAAAATCGGTGAAGCAAACAACCGTGCGGAAGCTGATGTCATTGAAAGTTTCCTGGAAGCGGAAGGAATTGATGTGGAACTCATCGAAGAATCCGTCTCATACACTTCCTATGCGGTTCCGATGGTGCGCATCCAGATTTTTGTCCCTAAAGAGGATATCGAGCAGGCGCGCGTACTACTCAAATCTTTCGATGATATTTTGCCGAAGGAAGACGACGAGGAATAAAAATTACAGCCTCACGCTGGCATTTACAACAGGATATAATCGTCCCATCGTCATCCTCAACTTACGGGGAGCGCCACATGCGGGGGTGGTCAAATCCGTGTTGCGGTTATTCGATGAATTGGTCAAATGCGATGAGGAGGGGATTTTGAAAGATGTGAGGAAAGCGGCGGAAAGCGTGGAATAACGGGTGGGGGCGGGAAGACCCCGCCCCTACATTCTTTTTTATCCCTCTGAATTGTTTTGTTCTCTTGGCTTGATTTCGCTATCGAGCACCCTTTGGAAAAAATTCCTTGTCTCTTCGAGCACGATGGAATTCAACGTATCCAGTTCCTTGACAATGTCCCTCTCCTCGGGTTTGGTCGCCAGGAAGCGGTCGCGTTCCTTTTCGAGGCGGGTGGCGTTCACCACCATATCGCGCCAGGTGGATCCCCAATGGAAGTTTTGTCCCAACCCGCCGATTACAGTCAAAGTCGCCGCAATCATGGGAGTTGCAACTGCGAATATGATCCGCAGCCAATCAGGCTTTTGGACAAACTCGGCGGCGGAAATCGAGGAAATAAGGGTTACCAGGGCGCCGAGAATGATCGTCCAGGCGCGATAGCGTTTGTACGAGTTTTTATTACTGCGGCTCGCCCCCCAATAGTAGTCGATCTTGTTCTTGTATTGCTGTAAAACATATTCTTCGTCAACTGCCTTTACTTTTTCCGACTCAGTCATGGTCATGCCTCCTTTTGTTTATGTTCCTGCCTGTGAGAATCAAAACTCGAGTACATTATTGCACAATTTTCTAAAAACCGCACTGGCAATTTTTTCCATCAAGGGTGTATCATCCTCCAGGTTGAAAAATAAAAGGAGCCTCCCATGAACCCGATCATTCTTCACGCTGACCATTTAATTTTGATGAACACCGAAAACACCGTTCTGCAAAACGGCGCTGTGCTCGTCGGCGCAGACAGCAGGATTCAGGCCGTAGGAAAAGCAGATGAGATCATCACCGCCAATCCCGGAGTGGAGGTCAAGCGATTAAAAGATCGACTGCTCATGCCGGGGCTGGTCAACACCCACATGCATTCGGGTCTGCTGCGCGGCACGGCGGAAGGTCTGCCCGTGTGGGAATGGCTCCAGCAATTCATCGACCCGATGCACCGCGTGATCAATCCTCGCGAGGCGGAGATCGCGTCGTTTTTGTGCTACGCCGAGTCTTTGCTGTGCGGCACGACCACCGTCGTGGACATGTGGCGTCACATGCACGGCAGCGCGAACGCGGCGGCACAGTTGGGAATCCGTGCGGTGTTGGTCCCGTACGTGGCGGAGCATCCCGACCATGATTATTTCGAAACGCTCAAGACCAACGAAGCGCTGATCCAGAAATGGCACGGCGGCGAGGGCGGCAGGGTTAACGTGTGGGTTGGGCTGGAGCACATGTTCTACGCCACGCCCGAAGCCTGGAAGCGCGTTGTCGAGATGGCGAAGCACTACCAGACGGGATTCCACACCCACAGCAACGAAAGCAAGTTCGACGTGGAAGAGACCGAGCGCCGCTACCAGATCCGTCCCATCGAGGCGCTGGAAAAATTTGGCTTGCTCGACGCGCCGCACACCCTGCTCGCCCACTGCGTCTGGCTCTCGGACGCAGAGATTCAAATCCTTGCCGCGCGGAAGATCGGCGTGGCGCATAACCCGATCAGCAACATGAAACTTGCCAGCGGCGCGGCTCGCGTGGTGGACATGCTTGCCAGCGGCGTGGCGGTGGGACTCGGCACCGACGGCGAAAAGGAAAACAACAACCTCGACATGTTCGAGGAAATGAAGACCTCCTCCCTGCTGGCGAAGCTGTCGCGGCTGGATGCCGCCTCCCTCGACGCCTGGTCGGTCTGCCGCATGGGGACCGTAACGGGTGCGCGTGCTTTGGGATTGGATAACGAAATCGGCTCAATTGAAGTTGGCAAGCAGGCGGACTTGATCGCCGTCCGCACCGACACGCCGCGCATGACCCCGCTCATCGGCGGCTCGGACGGAAACCTGCACCATAACCTTGTCCACGCTGCCAGGGGCGGTGACGTGGATATGACCATGGTCGCGGGCAGAATCGTCGTCGACGGTGGCAAGCTGCTGACAGCGGACATTCAGGAACTCATCGCCGACGCGAACAAAGCCGTCCCTGACTTGTTCCGCAGGCGGGCAGAATGGCTCGCCGCGCATAAACCCATCAACGCGCTGGAACGGGAAGAATAGGCAGTACCTTCGCGCGATATACATGCAGAAGTCCGCGAATATAATCGGCAAAAATCTTTTGGAGGAGGCTTCGCATGTCATCGTTCGAGGAACAGGAAATTGCATTATTCAGACAGCGCATCGTCAGGCTGGAAGAGCAGGTGGAACGCCTTTACAAGCGTCTTGGCTTCAACATGGATGAGAACGGAAGTCCAGACGACGACCCGCGTGTCATCGAGGCTTTGAAGAAAGGTCAAGCCATCGAAGCCATAAAAATCTACCGCGAGATCACGGGACTGGGACTGGCTGAAGCCAAATCGGCGGTGGAGAAGATTTGGGCGAGAATCAAACTATAGAATCACTGGACCAGGCTTGGGCGGGGGAAGTCCACAAGGACAAAGGCGAGGATAAACCCTGCACAGGATTCCGCCCATCGAGCAGAATCCTGTCCTCATTTTTCTCCAAGAATGTTCGTGTAAAATTGTGGAAATGATTCGGCTCGAAACTTATCTTTCACAATTTACCGACAAGTCCATCGGAGTGGCGGTATACGATCTGCAAACGCAAAGGGAAATTTTCATCCATGCCGACGAGATGATGCATCCCGCCAGCACGATAAAAGTGGCGGTGATGGCGGAGGTATTCCATCAGGCGCACGAAAGAAGGCTCACGCTGGACGAGCCGCTGAAAATCGTTAACTTGTTCAAAAGCATCGTGGACGGAAGCGAATTTTCATTGGATGCCGCCGACGACAGCGACGCCACTCTGCACGGACGAATCGGCGAAATGGAAAGCATCCGCGAGTTGACACGGCTGATGATCGTCCGCAGCAGCAACCTTGCCACCAACCTGCTACTGGAAAGAATTGACGCGGGCAGTGTGAACGGGTTCATCGAGGAACTTGGCATTAAGGGCATGAATATCGTTCGCGGAGTTGAAGACAAAAAAGCCTACGAGATGAATCTTAACAATTCCGCCAGCGCGCGCGGCATGATGGCGATGATGTGCTTGATCGCCGAGGGAAAGGTCGTTTCCAGGCAAGCCTGCGACGAAATGATCGGGATCATGCTCCGTCAGGAATTCAACGAAAGCATCCCCGCGCTGTTACCTGCCTCGGTGAAGGTGGCGCACAAAACTGGCTGGATCGGAACGTTCTTCCACGACACAGGCATTGTCTTTCCGCAAAACCGCAAGCCGTATGCGATTACCATTTTCACGCATGGCTTTCCCGAAGACGACGGAAAAGCGGCACATGACTGCATGGCGCAGATATCGAAAATCATCTACGAGGAAATTCATTGATCACAGCATCCAATCTCACATACTATCCCATCAAAGCCTGTCGCGGATTCGACGTGACCGAAACACGGGTGGAGCGCATGGGGCTTGCCGACGACCGCCGCATGATGGTGGTCACGCCCGAAGGCGAATTCCTCACTCAGCGCGAACATCCCAGGCTGGCGCTCATTACTCCCACGCTGAGCGGCGGCTCGGTCACGCTCTCCGCCCCGAATTTTGATTCCCTCCAGGTCGAGCTTCGGAAGTCTGGCACATCCACCCTCGTGGATATCTGGTCGAGCAAAGGAGTCAAAGCCATCGACCAGGGCGACGTCGCCGCGAAGTGGTTGTCAGATTGGCTTGGCGCTTCTGTTCGCCTCGTGCATGTGGATGAAGCCTTCAAGCGGAAACTAAACCCTGAGTATGCCGTCAGCAACGAAGACCATACGGGATTCGCAGACGGCTACCCGATTCTCATTATCTCGGAAGAATCGCTTACTGACCTGAACTCGCGGCTGACTGTCTCTCTCCCGATGAATCGATTCCGCCCAAACCTGGTCGTCAAAGGCTGTGAGCCTTTCGCCGAGGATAGCTGGAAGCGCATCCGCATCGGCGGAATCGAGATGGCAATCGTCAAACCCTGTCCGCGCTGTGTAGTGACAACGGTTGACAAAGAAACGTTGAAGAAAAACAAGGAACCGCTCAAAACATTGAACACCTATCGTAAACAGCAAGGCGGCGCGATGTTCGGCATGAACGTCATCCCGCTGAGCGAGGGTGAAATCAAAATTGGAATGAGCGTGGAGATTATCTCGGCCTGAGCATGGTCGAAGGATGCGCTTCGTCTACGCTCTGCGCGAAGGAAAAACATGGAACAAACCATCATTGACATCCTCGGCTGGACTGGCACGGTTTTGTATCTCATCGCCTATGGGTTGATCTCCGCCAAAAAGGTGGAAGGTGACTCGTGGACGTATCAGGGATTGAATATCGTGGCTGGTGTCTTTCTGATCATCAACACATTTTATCTGCGCGCGTATCCGTCCGCAGGGTTGAACGTCGTCTGGGTCGGGATTGCGGTCCTGACACTTGGTCGCAAAGCTTGGATGAATGCTACGCATGGCTGACTTTTCACGAAGAGATTTTTTGAAGCTTGGCGCTGCCGCGTTGCTCGGGGTTTCTGCAAGTAAGTTCATCCCAGTGCGGAACGACGAACCTTACTTCACCGCGCCGCTGCTCTGGCATGGAAGTCGCAGTTTCAAGCGCATGGCGTTTACCTATGATGACTGCTATTTGCTGAACAAAATGCAGGCACTGGAAGTCTTACTAAATGAGTATCCCGAGTTCAAAGTGACCTTCTTCCCTGTCGGACAAAAACTGCTCCATCTCGAAGAGCAGGACAGCGGCATCTGGAAGCGGCTGGTTGAAAGGGGCCACGAGATCGGCTATCACACCTTTGACCACGTCAATCTCGGCATCATGTCACCTGCCGCCGCGTTGATGGACTACGACAAATGGTACGCCGCGTTGACCCAGGTGCTGGGCAGGGAATACAACGTCCGCTTTGTGCGTCCGCCGTATGACGTCATCAGCTACACGATGGACGTTCTCTGTCAGGAGCGCGGGCTGGTGGCAACGTTATTCTCCATCGGTGGCGGCGGCGAACCAGATATCGTCACCAGAGCCATTCAAAAAGGCAAGGGCGGCGACATCGTCCAGATGCACATCCGCACACAGGATTACAACTCCAGCGTGCAGGTTTATCCGTGGCTGAGGGAAAACAAGTGGGAATTGGTGACGATGAGCAAACTCTACGACGATTATCTGCGCGAGCAGGTTAATCCGGAGGGGTGTGATGTAGAAGCGGGAAGTTCGTTGATGAGAACGTGTTTGGAGTAACGCAGAGATTAGTGAGTGGAAAATTAGTTGAATAGTTACAAAAGAAGGCAGTCACCTACATGGCGACTGCTTCACCACTCTCTAATCTCTAGTTTCTTATCACATCCGCCGAGTATTTATCCGCGAACAATGCAGGCTGTCCACCTGTATGCCAGAACAGGATGGTTTCATTCTTCCTGAAATATCCCTTGCGGATCAGGTCGATCATGCCAGCGGCAGCGCGTCCCGTATAAACAGGGTCGAGCAGCAGCCCCTCGTTGCTGGCAAATAGCTTGATCGCCTCGCGCTCTCCTTCCCCAAAGACCCCATAGCCTGCCTGGCAATAATCATCGTTTGCCAGAACATGATCGCCTGTGAACTCGATACGCTCGCCGAGTTTTTCACTGGCGCGGGTTGCCAGCGCGAAGACATTTGCCTTGAGTTGGTCAACTGGCTCGTCGATGCTGATTCCCAACGCCTTGCCCTTGAATCCAAACAACCGCTGACCGAGAACAATCCCCGCGTGCGTCCCACCCGAGGATGTGCCGAAGACGATCCAGTCCGCGTTTACGTTTTGCTTTATCAGTTCTTCCATCGCAAAGGTGTATCCCATCGCGCCTGTGCTGCTCGATCCCCCGTACGGCACAAGGTAGGGTTTCTTCCCCACGGCGACGGCTTTGTCGAAAGTTTCCTGCAAAACGCGGTCACGATCCTTACGGTCTGGGACGGTGATGATTTCCGCGCCAAAGAGTTGGTCAAGCAGGAAGTTGGCGGTGGGCTGGCTGGGACGTTCACCCGTCAACACAAGAGTACAGGCGAAGCCGAAGCGGGCAGCGGCAGCAACGGTCTGACGGCAGTGATTCGACTGAATTGCACCCGCAGAAATCAGCATATCTGCGCCCTGCTCGCGAGCTTCCGCCACAAGGAATTCCAGTTTGCGGGTCTTGTTCCCGCCGAAAGCGAGCCCCGTCTGATCGTCACGCTTGACGAGGATGCGTGGTCCGCCGAGGGCTTTTGTCAGGCGTGGGAGCTCTTCGATAGGTGTGGGCAGATGGGCAAAATTTAATCGAGCAACAGGCTTCATAGGTTCTCCTTTTTTCTCACGCACTTAATCCTTGCTTGGTTTTTTCCTTTCCCCTTGATCGCATTACATCCAACACGCGTGGCATGATATCAGCATAGAGTTTGTACCACAGTTTGGTCGGGGCAAAATCGTACGCGCCGAGAGTACGCACCACCTCCCCGCCCAAGCCTTCTTTGAAGCGATACACGCCCCACATTGAGTCGCTTTCGTCAAAGACTTCGGGCGCGCCCCACAGGTCGTAGGTGCTGCATCCGTTGGACTTGGCGCGTTTGATGGCTTCCCATTGCAAAAGATAGGTCGGCATTTTTTCACGGTGAACATTGCGCGACATGCCATAAACGTAGTACGCCCGCCCCGCGAACATGAAGAGAAAGATGGCGGCGACGGGTTCGTTGTTGACTTCGGCGATCAAAGGTTGGCAAGTTGGAAGGTTTGAATGTTTGAAAGCCTCAAAGTTTGACATGAACAGCTTCCATACTGTCATGTAGTAATTTTCATCGCGGATGACAAAGCCGTCACGGACGGATGTTTCGGCGTACATTTTGTAAAGCATGGGCAGATCGCCCGGTATGCCTACGCGCACAGAGACACCCTTCTTTTCAGAGAGGCGGATATTGTAGCGGGTCTTGGGTTTCATCCGCACCAGCATTTCTTCCTCGGAGGCAGACAGGTCAATCAGGACTGTATTTCGGAATTGGATTTGATCTGACGAGTAGACCCATCCCCTGCGTGTCAACTCCGATCCTGCGGCTTGTCCGCTGTTTTCCCTGACCTCTCCCTCGCTGTTGGGGACTCCGCGACCAAGCACGACGTCAGGGTCAATTTTGAGGAAGATGGCTCCCTGCTTTTTGGCGAAGGCTTGTAGGTCGTTCAGCACACGGGTTCGCAGAGGGACGTTGTTCCAATCCAGCAAGGGTCCTTTCGGCGCGTAGAGAATGGACAGGCGAGCAGCAAAACTCTGACTAAGGATTTGTTTTTTGAGAACGAGACATGCTGCAATGCAGTGATCAGTATTCAGTGACCAGTTATCAGTGGTTTGGGAAATATGAAATTTTCCGTCATCCGTCCAGACGGCGTAAAACGGAGTCCAGCCGTACTTTGCCTTGACCTGTCCCCACTCGTAGGTTTGGATAAAGTGCGGATTGGGAAGTGCTGAAATTAATTTATTCCAAGAAAATTCAGCCATGAAATTGGAACTCATTCAAATTAATTTCCATAAATGTCAAACCAAATCCTGACATTCAACTTTGCCAGCCTGGAAATTAGCGCAGGCTCAATTTCCAAATTTATCCTTCCATTTAGGGCAATCCAAAAACAGTCAAACACGGGCTTGAATATTTTCATCTTTCAGAATTCTGCTCAGACTTTCCTGTGCTGGTTCAAGTAACTCAAGTAACCAGTTAAAGTGAACAACAATGTCATTTGATGGCAAATCTCTATTATCCGAACTGACTTCCCAGAATCCATGTTTTCGCAAACTATTTTCACTTGCGTGGTTTTTATAGACAGCGCCACGCGCAAATGAGCGGTCAGGTTTTATGCTGAGTTTGGAAGTAATTTCATCAGGAATCAAATCTTTCCCTACCAAAGTAAATCCGATGTAAAGTCGCTCTTCTGATTGATGTTTTGATTCGATAGTATCCATATTATTTTAGAAATTACGCATTCCGTGTTATGTACTTTGTGTAAAACCAATATAACAGCGGATTATAAACTCTGTCCAAAGCCTGGGCGGCGCGTTTCAACTGTCCGCCGAAGCCACGCTTGAAACGATAGACTCCCCACAAGCCATCGTGGCGGGACTCGAACTCTGCTTCGAGGGTTTCTTCGTTTTCGTCGGGGACGCCCCAGAGGTCGTATTCTTCACAGCCGCGAGACTTTGCCCAGCGGATGGCTTCCCATTGCAGGAGGTAGGTTGGCATTCGGTTGCGCTCGTGGTCGTTGGATGCGCCGTACACGTACCAGGCACGTTTCCCATTGGCAAAAACCATCAACGAGGCAAGCGGTTTGCCTTCGTATTTGGCGACCAACAACTCACATGTCCCGTTCGGATGGAACAACTCGTGGGCGCGTTGATAATATTCTTTGGAATGCACGCCGAAGTTATCGCGTCCGCCCGTGACAGTCATCATTTCATGGAAGGCGGAGAGGTCGTCCCATGTGCGGACGGTCACGCCCTTTTTCTCGGCAAGGCGGATGTTGTAGCGGCATTTGGGTTTCATGCGAGACAGGATTTGTTCTTCGCTGCCATCAATCGGAATAACAATAGTCCTTGGAGGTTGGATATTATGACGAGAAAGGATGAAGGATGAATTATGAAGGATGAAATCTTCACTCCATAAATCAGGTTCTATCTTTAGAAAGATGGCCTTATTGCTTTCGCAAACGGCATTGACTTCACGCCAAAACTCGTTACGCGTTTCTTGTAACTCGTTACTCATTGCTGGTTTCGGCATATATCCAATCGTCAAACCAAGCGGCAGGCGGCGAAAGAGGATTTGGACGCCGATTTCGTTTTGAATGATGCGGACGGGTTTCCAGCCGAAGTTTTTTTTGAGTTCGCCCCATTCACCCAGTTGAAGGAGATGTGTTTCGGGATGCGATTCCAGAAATTGATTCCAGTCGGTGAGGTTGACTTCCATGATTACACGTTGAAGGTCGAAAGTTGAAGGTCGGCAGGTTGATCGGTGATGTGGGAGCCAGGGATGAGTCCGTCAAGAAGTTGCGTGATGGCGAGGCGGTCGTCGGAGAGGCTGAGGGTGGTCAACTGCTCGATGGCTTGAATCAGGTTCGGGGTTGGCAAGGATGAAGGCTCGTCGAGGCGGGAAATGTCGGGGTGTGGAGTCGGACTGAGGGCAGAATCAGAATCCCAGAGTTCTTCCGCCAACTTTTCGCCTGGACGAATTCCCGTAAAAGCTATCTCGATGTCTTTGTGCGGTTCGAGTCCCGAAAGTTTGATGAGGTCTTCGGCGAGGTCGAGGATGCGGACAGGCTCGCCCATGTTGAGCACAAACACTTCACCGCCGTTTTGCATGGACGAGGCTTGCAAGACAAGATACACCGCTTCGGGGATGGTCATGAAAAACCGAAACATGTCGGGGTG
The DNA here is from genome assembly GCA_030834895.1 of Anaerolineales bacterium. Classification (GTDB taxonomy): domain Bacteria; phylum Chloroflexota; class Anaerolineae; order Anaerolineales; family Villigracilaceae; genus Villigracilis. The sequence goes on along the minus strand of JAUQXA010000024.1, from coordinate 150,986 downwards.
CGTGATGGTGATGGGTCCACCGTTGGCAATTTGATTTTTGAAAATCGGAATGATACTGCCGCGCGAACCAAGCACGTTGCCAAAGCGGACAACGGTGAAGGTACGATTGTTTTGGTGAGCGGCGTCGAGGACGATCATCTCGGCAAGGCGTTTGGTCGCGCCGTAAATGCTTGACGGGCGCACGGCTTTATCGGTGGAGATGAGAACGAAGCGCTCGACGCTGTACGCGATTGCGGCTTGGACAAGGTTGCACGTGCCAAGCACGTTATTGGAAATTGCCTCCGTCGGGTTGATCTCCATCAACGGAACATGCTTGTGTGCGGCTGTATGAAAGACGACCTGTGGTTGATGCTTGCTGAAAACAGCTTCGAGGCGTTGCACGTTGCGGACGTCGGCAATGACAGGAATGAGTTTTAGGTTTGGATAATTGCCCTGCAACTCAAGGAATATCTCGAAGATGGAATTTTCACCGTGACCGAGAAGGACAAGTTCGGCGGGATTACGTCGAGCAATCTGACGGCTGAGTTCGCGCCCGATGGAGCCGCCAGCCCCCGTGACAAGAACGCGCTTGCCTTCGAGTGACTGTCCCACCTTTTCATCATTCACGCGGACGTGGTCGCGACGGAGAAGGTCGGTGATGTCCACTTCGCGCAGACGATTCACGCTGACCTTGCCGCCGAGTAGTTCATAAATACCAGGCATGGTGCGCGAAGGAATGCCCTTTGCACGGCAGGCATCATTGACAAGGCGAATGATATTGCCAGGCGCGGACGGAATGGCGATGATGACTTCGTCCACCTGCTGGTTGTCAAGAATGTCGGCAAGTTTGTTCACCTTGCCGATGACCGAAACGCCGTAAATCTGATGATTCTGCTTGGCGGGGTCGTCGTCAAGAAAGCCGATGGGAACGAGATTGAGTTGGGAAGGTCGTTGAAGTTCGCGGACAACAAGAGCGCCCGCGTCACCCGCGCCGATAATGAGGGCACGTTTGGATTTTGCGTTGTGGCGGGCAGTTGATTGCTCCGCGAGAATTCGCAGGGCAAAACGCGAGCCGCCGATGAGGACAAGCGAGAGAAGCCAGTCAATGCCGAGAGCTGAGCGCGGCATTCCAGGCTGAAGGATTCCCGCGCTGATCAGCACGAGCATGACGCCAGAGGTCAAGACCGAAGCGGTGGTGACGGCGACGGTGATGAGGCGCAACTCGCTGGTGCTGGCGTAAATCCACAGGCGGCGGTACAAACCAAAGTAAAAATAAACGGGGACTTTAATCAGCAGCGCCACAGCAGACATCATCAACGCGGCGGGGAAATAGAACGGGAGTTGATTCACGTCCAGCCGCAAGGCGAAACTCCCCAACACCGAGACGATGATGAGGGCAAGGTCGCCAATTAAGACAAAACGGTTACGGACGTGATGACGGGAAGACATATGGGAAGGATGAAGGCGGAAGGATGAAGGTTGAAAAAGCGTTTAACGTTAAACGCTTCTCATTGCCTCAACGGCTTCCTTCACTCCTTCGGCAAGCGTCACTTGCGGGCGGAATTCGAGAACGTTCATTGCCTTTTTGGGCGTACCGATGGAGCGATAGATATCGCCAGCGCGTGACTCGGAGTGGATGTGCATGGGAGCGTTGGGGAAAATTCCGTAGAGGATATCCACCAGGTCGAGCAGGCGGGTTTCAACTCCCGTACAGACATTGAAGATTTGACCAGGCGCGTCTGGGTGGCGCGCAGCAAGCAGGTTGGCTTGCACCACGTCGCGGACGTTGATCAGGTCGCGGCTTTGACCTCCGTCACCGAAGATGGTGATGGGTTTGTTGTCCAACAGGCGGCGGATGAAAATCGGCACGGCGGCGGCGTACATCGAGTCGGGTCGTTGGCGGGGCCCGTAGACGTTGAAATATCGCAAGGCGACTGCTTCAAATCCCAAAGAACGGGTATAAAGCTCGACGTACATTTCTGTCACACGCTTGGAGACGGCGTAAGGCGATAATTGTCTGAGGGGGGTATCTTCCACAAGGGGCATGGCAGTCGAGTCGCCATACACGGCGGCACTGGAGGCAATGACTGCGCGTTTCACACCAGCCTTGCGGGCGGCTTCAAACAAAATGGATGTTCCTGTGATATTCACATCGAAACATTCCTGGGGCTTTTCCATCGATTCAGGTACTGAAACAAATGCCGCTTCATGGAAAATAATTTCCACACCGCGCATGGCTTCAGCCACACGGGAGGCATCGCGCAAGTCGCCTTCGATGATTTCCACATCAAGCCCGCTCAGGTTTTCGCGCTTGCCTGATGAAAAATTATCAAAGACACGAACTTCCGCGCCTTGTCTGAGCAATGCATGCACAATATGAGAACCAATAAACCCTGCGCCACCAGTAACAAGATATTTCATGTCGGGTTGCTCCTTCACGATAGAGATTTCAGAAGTCCAGAGACTTCCGAAATCCATTGTCTATCTTCCAGTCCTTCTCAACACCGTACCTATGGTACGTAAAACAATGTTGAAGTCCATGCCAAGGGTGCGGTGCTTGATATAGTACAGGTCATATTCGAGCTTGACCATGGTCTCTTTAACGCTGGCTACGTAGCCATAATTAATCTGCGCCCAGCCGGTTAGACCAGGCTTCACCAGCAAGCGCGCACGATAAAAGGGAATCTGCTTTTGGAACTGCGCAACAAGCTCGGGACGTTCGGCACGCGGACCGACGAGGCTCATCTCGCCCGTTAGCACGCTGATGAACTGCGGCATTTCATCCAAACGGGTACGGCGCAGGAAATCTCCAACTTTGGTCACGCGCGGGTCGTTGACTTCAGCAAGTTTGGCTTCACCGTCCTCCTCGGCGTTCTGCCACATGGAACGGAACTTGTGAATCTTGAAAAGGCGCCCGCCCTTGCCCAATCGTTCCTGTGAATACAAAACGGGGAATCCGCTTTCAAGGATAATTGCCAGCGCCGCAAAGGGGAAGATTATTACAAAAACCAGGGAACCCATCAAGCCGCCAGTAATGTCCATCAGGCGTTTGAACAGTTCATACATACCGCTCACCCGCACCTGATCCACAAAGGATCGGATGACCCAATCCGACTCAAGGTGCTCGACGGGAACACGCTGGGTTAGTTCCTCGTACATGATGGGCATTCGGACGATCTCAATACCTCTTTCCTGCGCATCCAAAATGGATTGAAAAGTCTCGCCCTTTATCTCGCCATTGATGGCAACCACGATATCCGAAATCTGGTAGTCCTCAATGATATCCAATAATTTTTTACTCGTTCCCAGCACGGCAAACCCCAACACGGATTTACCCTGCTTCTTCAAGTCATCATCGATAAAACCGATCAACAGGAAAGGCGGCGGGCTGAGTCTGCGGTAAATATCGGCAAGCGAATGTCCTGCCTTGCCGGCGCCAACGAAAAGTACGCGACGCATCAATCCTGATGACGTATAGAGTCGAATATAGGCGGCGCGCCAGCCCAAAGTCAGGAGCGAAGCGAGAAGGAGGAATGCGCCGATGCCAATACGGGGAAGCGAGTTCGGGTCCTGATTAATGGTGAAGATCAACGAGTATCCCAACAAACCGACGATGGGAGCCACCGCAATCCCACGCAGGGTCTTCCTCCAGTTGGCGGCGGCGTGAGGTTCGTACGAGTCCACCATCAGCAAAAGCCAGACGAGTGGAAGAAGATAAAACCAAAATGGGATCTTGAGATCAATGATGGAAGCCGCGAGGCTTGCGGCGCGTTCCTCCCTGAAACCTCTCGCAATCAGCCGCGCGATCTCACGCGCCAGTGAAAATTGATACCAGACGTACAATGCAATGAACATCGCCCCTGCCGATGCAATTAAATCCCCCATCAGCAAGATAAAGCGTTGTTCGCTTGGTCGTAGTCTTAATCTAGGTTGGTAGATATCAGCCATGCTTTTTGAACGGGTTTGAAATGCCGCTCCACAAAAATCCCGCGCCCCACGCCAGGTGCATGGTGGAGATCGCGAGCGGCAGTCCAAACAGAGAGAATCCTATTTTTTTTTCCATTGCGAGTTTCAGGCCAGCCAGCGCCAAGGCAAAAAAATAGCCGAACAACTGGGCGGTAAGAAGGTAACGGGCAAAACCGATAAACAAGGATAACACAATCAGCGTAAAAAGGGAAAAGACAAACAACGGCGGCAAAGCCTGACGCCAGCGCAGGGTATGCGGATAACGCTGGAGCATTTTGAACTTCCAAAAGCCATAACGCCAGTATTGAGCCGCCAGCTTTCCGAGCGTGCCGCGCGAGAAATACACCGAACGGATGGACGGGTCGAGCCAGACAGTCCCGCCAGATTCGCGTACACGGGTGTTGAACTCGTAATCCTCGTTCGTGAGAAGCGTCTCATCGAACATGCCGATTTTATCGATCAACGTACGGCGGAACGAACCAAACGGCACGGTGTCCACCGCGCCTGCTTTGGCGTTGAGCCTATACATCGCGTCGCCCACCCCCAGTGGATGCGCCGCCGCAAACGAAATGGACTTCGCAATCCAAGTATCCGCGCTGGGACGAATCTCCCACACACCACCCACGTTATCACCTTTGCCTGATTGATGAGCCGCGACGCAACGTTCGACATATTCAGGAATGGGCATGGAGTGGGCATCGAGTCGGACAATGACTTCGCCCTTTGACTTGCGAATGGCCTGATTCAGTCCCGAGGGAATTGTCCGCGCCGAATTCTCCACCACATGTATCGCCAGATCGGGATGCTCCTTTTGAAAAGAAGCAATCACCCCTCGCGTGCGGTCCATGGATAAGCCGTCGGAGATCACCAACTCCATCAATGCGCGCGGATAAGTCTGCGCAAGCACGGCATCGAGCAAATGGCGGATGGTTTTTTCCTCGTTGTAACAAGGGACGATGATAGATACGGAGGGATTCATTACCTGTTTACTTGTTTACCTGTCTACCTTCTAAACGGCAGAAAAATCTCGAAGGTTGTCCCCTCGCCCAACCTGTTGCGGACGCCAATTCTACCACCATGTGCCTGAATAATTTCCTTGACGATGGCAAGTCCCAAGCCGGAGCCGTGCTTCGCACTACCGCCACGGGAAGGGTCTGCTTGATAAAATCGTTCGAAGATGTGTGCCTGTGCTTTATCGGGGATTCCGGCGCCTGTATCCGACACAGAAATCAGGATTTCTGCCTTTGAATCCGTTTGCTCACTTACCCTGCGGGTGCTGACGAACCTTGCAGACAGCAAGCTGTCTGACTCCAGAACCTCTGCGCGAATTGTAATGACGCCACCGCTGGGCGTGAACCTCAGTGCATTGTCCACAAGGTTGGTGAAGACCTGCGAGAGGCGGTCACCGTCGGCGGTGAGAGTCGGCAAGTTCGCGGCTGATTCGACCTTTATTTCCACGCCTGTCTTTTGCGATTGCGGCGTGAATTTTTCAGCCACGGCATTCAACAACGCAGGCAGATTTACCGGCGACATGGTAATGTCCGCCGTGCCGGCATCGAGCCGTGCCAGGTCGAGCAGGTTAAGCGCCATACGGTGCATCCGTCCCGCTTCGCTGTAGATGACCTGCGTGGCCTGCTGACGGGCTTCTTCGGTATCCGCTGTGCCATCGAGAATGGCCTGGGCAAATCCTTGCACCGAAGTCAATGGGGTTTTCAATTCATGCGAGACATTGGCAACGAAATCGCGTTGGGACTTTTGACTCGCCTGTGTCCGCGCGATCATCGAGTTGAAAGCGCGGGTCAACTCCTGAACCTCATGCGGACCGTGGATGTCCACAGGCTTTGCTTCAGCTGAAGGCATCGTCCGCGCGGCGAGAATCACCTTTTGCAGTGGATCGGCAATCCAACGCGCGAACAAAAACGCAACCGCCAATGAAAATAACAGGGCGATCAATCCACTGTAGATGATGAGCGGCAGAAAGTCATCGGTGAACAGGTTGACGATCGAAAAACGCGGACGAGGCGATGCCACAACCAGATGGGTATTGTCCGGGAGTTTCTGAGTCACATACAGCCATGCGGCGCCGTTTTCATCGCGCACGAGCGGAACACTGCGTGCAATAATCCTCTTCACAGGAAACGGCAGGGGCACTTCGCTTTTAGAAGCCGTATCGAAAATCAATTGTTTGTCTTTGGAATACAGCAAAACGCGCACATCGAACACACGCGCCGCTCTCTTCGCCGCCGCTGAAATGTCCTGATTCTCGCGTTGGACCAACGTAGTTTGTACGGCTTTCAGTCTCTCGATTGTCTGCCGATACATAAGCGGATTGCGCAGCAGGGACACAAACAAAATCACCGCCACGATACCCAAGGCAGTGACGATAATCAACGCGTAACTCAACCAAAGACGGGAACGGAGAGAGGAGAACATAAAAATAAAATGCGTCATTGCGAGGAGGGCGCTCGCCCCGACGAAGCAATCCCCAAGACTTAGGAGAGACTGCTTCGTCGCTACGCTCCTCACAGTGACGTCATATCACCAACTTATACCCCACCCCGGTCACTGTTTCGATCTTCACAGTTGCTCCCTCCAACTTCTTCCGCAGGTGCGCGATGTGGACATCAACTGTGCGGGTCTGACCGTAGTAATCAAAGCCCCAGGCAAGTTGCAACAACTGCTCGCGGCTGAAGACACGTCCGGGCTGACCAGCCAGGGTGAGCAACAAGTCGAATTCCTGAGTCCGCAATTCGAGGGGCCGTGAAGCGATGCTGGCTTCACGGGAAACAGGATCAATCGTCAGGTCGCCGCGATGGATGGGTTTGCCGTCCGCCTGTTTCGCACCATCACCGCGGCGGAGAATCGCCTTGACGCGGGCAATCAACTCGCGGGGGTTGAAAGGCTTGGTCAGGTAATCGTCCGCGCCGAGTTCGAGTCCAAGGATCTTATCGATGTCCTCGTCGCGCGCCGTCAACATGATGATGGGAATCTGGTCACCACTCGCGCGCAGTTTCCGGCAGACTTCAAAACCGTCCAGTTTGGGAAGCATCACATCCAGCACGACCAGCGCAGGGCGGTATTTGGCCACCGCATCCAGCGCCGCTTCACCGTCGCCGATCTCCTGAACGCGAAAACCCTCGCGCTCGAAGTACATGCGCGAGAGTTGAATGATGGAAGGTTCGTCGTCAACCAGCAGAATCAGTTCGGAGGGCATGGCAAGTAAAGTTTCTTCGCGCTGAGTATAGTCGAAGCGCAATAACAGGCAAGTCCTTCGACTGCGCTCAGGATGAAAACCTTGGTTTCGGTAATCTATCTATCCAACCAACGCGACAACTTCGATCTCGACCAAACCGCCAGCGGGCAGACCAGCAACAGCAACCGTACTGCGGACGGGCGGATTCTCTGGGAAGAATTCAGCATAAACAGCGTTCATCTTTTGGAAGTCCGCCATGTCTTTGAGAAAGACCGTGGTCTTGACCACCTGCCCCAGGCTGGAGCCGGCAGCCTCCAAAACGTGCTTCAAATTGGTGAGCACCTGGCGGGTCTGCTCTTCGACACCGCCTGCGACGAATTGCCCGGTGGATGGATCGAACCCAAGTTGACCAGCGGTGTAGACCATCGTGTCGGTGCGAATCGCCTGCGAATAGGGGCCAACGGCTTTTGGGGCCTTGTCAGTATGAACGATATCTCTTTTCATGATTACCTCTTTTTGAATGGGTTTTTGGCTGTAACCTCACCACATTCTACATCATTGGATTTGCGTTGTACCTGTCCTCACGGACAGGTCAGGAAATTCGCTACCGTTCTATGGGATCACGGCAATGGCTTCGATCTCGACCAGACCGTTCTTGGGCAATCCCGCCACGGCAATGGTGCTGCGCGCGGGCGGATTCTCGCCGAAGTATTCGGCATAGATGGCGTTCATTTTGGCAAAGTCGTTCATATCCCTGAGAAAGACGGTGGTCTTGACCACGTGCTTGAAAGATGAACCGGCTGCTTCGATCACGTTCTGCAAATTGGTCAACACCTGACGAGCCTGCGCCTCCACACCACCGGAAACCACCTCACCCGTGGCGGGGTCGATGCCGGTCTGACCGGCGGCAAAGATCATCGAATTGGTGCGGATGGCTTGTGAATACGGACCAATGGCTTTGGGAGCCTTGTCGGTGTGGACGACTTCTCTTTTCATGATTACCTCTTTGAGTGGGTTTCAACTTGCGATCTCCTCCACATTTTACCCCATTGGATTTGGTAATAACGACTGAAGTCGTTATTAGCGACTGAAGTTGCAACTACTCAGAATTTACGAGTCGCGTTCCGCGGGAAGTTGGACAGGCTTGTTTGCCTCACGGAAGGCTTTGAACGCCTCGTGCAATGCCTTGCCCGTGCCGCCCATGGCATCCTTCACTTCCTTGAGCTTCTCACCCATCTCCCTGACCGTGGACTTGGCCTTTTCAGCATCAGTGACTTTGCCGTTGGCATCGAATCCCTGATGCGAGTTGACCAGCCCGTTCATGCTCTCGTATTTGGGCTTGGCGCTTTTCAGCGCGGACGCAAACGCATCCAGCGCGGACTGGAGAGCGGTCACATCCTTACCGTTGTCGGCAGCTTTGTCGATCCGCGCCTGGAATTTGGCAATCATGCCGTCGATGTCGTTGAATCCCTTGCCAAGACGTTCGTAGGCTTTCAGCTCGCGCGCCCAGATTTTCTCCAGCCGCTCATTGGTCAACTCAGGCTTGTGCGGATTCTCGTCCTGGGCATAGGCACTGGTGACAGGGAACGCGGCAAAGACGAGGGTGGCGGTCATCACCGCCAAAATCAGTTTGTTGAATATGCTTTTCATCGTAAGCCTCCTTTTCAGGTTACGATGTCATTTTAGGCGGGACAAGTTACACGGGTATGGCTGGGGTGTAAAAAGATTGTAAATTTACGGCTTCACATACACCTTGTAATCCAGAACATAATCGCCGGGTTCGTAATCGGCTGTGCCGTCGTTGATCTTGGATGTGAACGTGGCGGTGGTGACGATGTGATGCTCGCCCGGCGTCCAGTCGCTGAGCGAGGTGTAGATCAGGCGGCAGGTCTGTCCGCCGGTTTCGAGTTCGTAGGTGGCAAAGGTATCGGCGGAGACTTCCTTTTCATCCAGTGTGAATTTTAGTTGAATGTTCTCGAAGTTTTTGGTAAGGGTGTCCGCATCCTTCGCACACCAGACGTACGCCCAAATCACAGTCTCAGACTCGGTCAACGGGACGGTATAAGTCGCAGTACCGGGTTGGGCAAAGGTCGAGGCTTCGTAGCTCTCGCGGGCAAGGTCTTCGAGGAAGGCAGCGCCTGATGTAAACGCGGCTTCAGCATTGGCAGCGTCCGCAACTTTGGGTGCGGCGCTTGGAGTCACACCTGCGCCGAGGGGCTGGAGCACCACGTCGATGCCGGCTTGCAAGACCACGTCATCGGTGGAGAGGGCGGTCGTCGCATCCACGGGGACTTTCAGCGTGGGCGGCACACCCTGACCTTCAAGAAAGATGCTTCCGTCGGGCAGGGTGAAGCGTCCCGTCGGCACGGTCACAGTGAAATCTTCGGGGAGTCTGAATTCACCGCGTGCGGTTTCCGCTTCCACGCCAGCAGTTGGGAATTGACCGACGACGATCATCCCCGGCACCTGGCTAAAGCCGTACGATTCGATTTCACAGGCGCTAAAACAGGCAGGTCCCACCAGCAAAACCATCTTGTCAAAGCGATATTGTTCCTGGTTAGGATAGACCTTCTCACGCAGTCCTTCCGGCTCGAACTTGCCGGTCTTCTCGCTGAAATATTCCAACTGTCCCATCAAAATTTCCTGGTCAGTGAGGAAACCCGCCAACCCAAGCGGAGCGCCGCCGTTGTTATAGCGCATGTCGATGATGATGCCCGCAACGTTGTCTTCGAATTGTTTCAGCGCCCGCTCGAAGAGTCGGATGACCAAATTCAAGTCGTCGTAGTTGCTATTGATGCGGATGTAGCCCACCGAGTCGTTTCCAGCGGGGATGATCTCAGAGTCCACGGGCAACAGTGAACTGGTGTCCACGCCGAAATAGAGCGAGGTGCGGCTAAAGCTCTGGCGTTCTTCGACAGCGGTCAGGGTCACTTGCTCCGGGATTCCATCGAGGTTGATGAACTTGAACGTCGCCTCCGTTCCCGGCTGTGCGCGCAAAAGGTAACGGGCTTTCTGATAGCGGATGGCGAAGTCGGAGGATTGATTTGAATAAGACTGCGCCCCGGCGATGGCTTCGGCGATGGGCTGGCCATTGAACTCGGTGACTTCCGCTCCGGGCTGAATCCCAGCCAACTGGGCGGGACCACCTTCGAGCGTGTAAATCACCAGCGCCCGCCCATCGTCCAACTCGCGGATGGCGAATCCGTATCCACCGGAGATCGCTGCCGAGAAATCCTGATCGGCATAATTGCCGCCATACATGCTAACGTGTCCATCCTTGAACGCCCAGGTGAAATCGCGCAGGGCGAGGTAGAAGGCGTTGGCGTCCTTGTCCGCTTCAGCCTTTTCGACGCGCGGCCTGAGTTCGGCGTAGAGCGCGTCCCAATCGGGAGCCTTGCCCTCGATGCCGGCAAAAGCGTATTCCTTGTGGATGACCTCGAACATCTTGTCGAACGACTCGGTGTAAGACATCGCCGAGTAATCCTTGACGGCAATATCCTGCGGCTCGTAGAGAACCAACTGCGGGTTGGCTTCTTGTGTGACGATGAAGGGGTCTGAATCCAAATCCACAACCGAGTAGCCAGTGGGGATGGGTCCAGCAGGATCGTCCGCCGTGAAGAGCAGACCGTCCGCGCCGAAGCCGGTTGGGAACTGCTGATTCGCGTCGGGCGACCAGACCACGAGTTTGCCGCCGATGACTTCGTCCTTGTTCTCGCTGTCGGTCTTGACCGAAGCCAGGTACGAGGGCCAGCCGCGCGAGCGGTCATCGCCTTCCGAGAAGGGTCCGCCGTAGACGTTGGGCGAATATCCAACCGCGAAGATTTGCACGCCCGTTTCTTCGACGCCGTCATTATCCACGTCGTTGAGTTCCCCTTCCGGCTGGGATGGCAAATCCAGTTCGAAGGTTCCGCTCAAGGTTTCCACATCGAAGGTCATGAAGCCGAGGATTTGCGAATCGACGGGCAGTACCCATTCCAGATCGCGGATGACAAAGCCGTGCATGTCGATCAGCGCGACGGCGTTTTCAACGTAATAGGTGGCAAGCACAAAATCGTTCGTCACTTCATAGGTACCGGTGATCTCATGCGGCTGGATGCCTGCTACAGGTGGGGTCTGCGTCAGACTTTGTGTGCAGGCAGTCAGCAGGCCTCCTAAAAGCAAAAGTGAAAAGAAACGCGTGATGCTGGTTTTCATGTGTTCTCCTCTTACACGTTCAGGCGTGATTCCCTGAGCGTAGCGACACTTACACCGCGCGCCAGTGCGGTGAGGGTCTCTAATCCGTTGTCAGAGATTCTTCGCTACGCTCAGAATGACATTATACAAGGCGAGTGACGATCTCCATTATAATTTGCCGTATGAACGATTGGAACTCTCAACTCGAAACTGAATTCGAACGCGCAAAACAGGCGCGGGTCAAAAAAAACGAGGGCAAGGCGCGGGTTTGCGCGCGGCGGGCGGCTGGAATTGCGGTGCGGGCGTATCTCACCCGCAAGGGGATTCAAGTCCCGAACATGAGCGCCTACGATCTGTTGAACCTGTTGCGTGAAAATCTGGAGCTTCCCCCCGAAATGCAGTCCACCGCCGACCATTTGACAATGCGTGTCAATGAGGATTTTCAACTCCCCATCGATACCGACCTTGTCGCCGAGGCGCGGGTTCTGTGCGATTGGTTGATGAACGAGAATTAATCTGCTCTTTCGGGGGCTAAGCCCCCGAAAGAGCAAGTCTGTAACTTTATCCCCTGCGCCCGGCAAGATAATAAAAAACGCGGGCAACTGTAATGATCAGCAACATGCCGGAAAGAACGCCACCAAACACAAGAAACAATCTGCTCCAGTCAGAGAGACTGGCGGTGATCTTTTCACGGTTCGGCATTTGGATGCGCCTGCTTAGGCGCTGGACAATTTCCTTGGGAGGTGCAAGCGGCTTTAGCGTCCCAGCTAGATGCGCTTCGAGGGATTGGAAATCTGATTCGGGATTGCGGTTTGTACTGCGGTTCGTCATTGTTACCTGTTCTACTCAGCGGGATACAGCACCAATCCGACCGTGCCGGGTCCAAAATTGATGGCAAGTGAAATCGAGAGGTCGGTCATCACCACCTCTTTGACATTGAGTTGACTCTTTGCCTGCTCCATCAAAACCTTGCAGGATTCCATGTCGCGGGCATGGACCACACCGAGGTGGATAGACTTGTTGCCAACCAACTCCTTGGCCAATGAAACCACACGCTCCAAAGCGGGCTTGCGGGTGCGGACCTTCTCCACCATGTTGACCAGCCCATTTTGCAGCAAGGCAATCGGCTTGACATTCAAAACAGAAGCCAGCGCCGCCGAGAGCGTTCCGACCCGTCCACTGCGGCGGGCGTACTCCAGGGTATCAAGAGTCAAAATGATGTGTGCGTGATCGCGGACGGATTGGAGGTAGCGCAAAATCTCATCCACGCTTTTACCTGCGCGTTCCATCTGGCGGGCGGCGCGGCACATGAAGCCGACGCTCATCGAGCCGCTGAGCGAGTCAAAGGTGATGACATTGTACTTGCCCTTCAATTCCTCCGCCGCCGCCACTGCGGAAGCATACGTCCCAGAGAGTTTGCTGGTGATGTGAATCGAAAGTATGGTATCGCCGGACTGGAAATGCTTTTTGTAGAACTCCACGAATTGATGCGGGGATGGCTGTGAGGTCTTCGGAAACGGATTGGATCTTTCATCCACCATTTTATAGAATTCACTCAGGGTCAGCTCTTCATCCTGAATGAAGGTCTTCTCCCCAAAATGAATGTTGATGGGAATTCTCTTGATGGCATATTCGCTCATCCACTCAGAGGGGACATCCGCTGCGCCGTCGGTCACAATTCCTAACATGTTTTACTCTCCTTCTAAATTAAGGTTTTGGTCTTCCAGTTGGTCACGAAGAGCCAGCAACGTGCGGTGGTACAGACTCTTCACGGCTCCCTCGCTTCTGCCCATGATCGCGCCGATCTCCGCATTGGACATGTCCTCGACGAATTTCAGGATCAGCAAATTCTGTCGCTCGGCAGGCAAGGTGCGGATCATCTTCAACAACGCGTCCTGTTCCTGTGACCGGACCAGATTCTTTTCCGGATGGTCGCCCTTTGTCGGCAGGATTGGAATGTCATCCAGCGGAATTTCCTGCTTGCGGCTGCGGTCACGGTGCCAGTTGGCGACCAGGTTGTGCGCAATGCGATACAGCCAGGCGGAGAACGGCACGCCGCGGTCGGTGTAGTTCACCACGTGCTTCATCGCACGCTGGAACACACGGGCGGTCAGGTCTTCGGCATCATGTGTATTTCCCGTTCTGTAGTACACATAGTTGAAGATGCGTTCCACATAACGCTCGTACAATTGACCGAAGGCATCGCGGTCACCCTGCGAGGCGCGGGCAAGAACTTCCTCTTCGTTGTATTCGAGTTCCGGCAAGATAAAACCTTACCGGCGGAGTTGACATAAAGAACACCGCCGGATTTAAGAAGTTGCACCGAGTATAACGCGAATCGAATCCTGGAGTCCAACCGCTTCGCGTCCCGTCGTTGGTAAAAGTCTGGACGCGAAGCATTTGAGTCCAGACTCCAAATATAAAACATTTGTGCTACAATTGGGCTATCCCCAAGGAGACCCATGTCATCGAACGTTATTCGCGTCGTGGGCGCGCGCGTCCACAATCTGAAAAACATCACCGTTGAAATCCCGCGAGACAAGTTTGTGGTCATCACCGGCCTGTCGGGGTCGGGCAAATCGTCGCTTGCATTCGACACCATCTTCGCCGAAGGTCAGCGCCGTTACGTGGAATCGCTCTCGGCGTATGCACGGCAGTTCATCGGTCAAATGGACAAGCCCGATGTGGATTACATCGAGGGACTTTCACCCGCTGTCAGCATCGACCAGAAATCCACCAGTCACAATCCCCGCTCGACGGTTGGCACTGTCACCGAAGTCTATGACTACATGCGTTTGCTGTTTGCTCGCGTAGGTATCCCGCATTGTCCCGTCTGCGGACGAGAGGTGGTCAAGCAGTCGGCGCAGGAGATCGTGGACAAGGTTGCCAAACTTCCCGAAGGCACACGCATTCTCATCCTTTCTCCGCTGGTCCGTGCCCGCAAGGGGACGTATCAAGCGGTGTTCGAGGAAATCCGCAAGGCGGGCTTCACCCGAGTCCGCGTGGATGGGAATGTCCATTCGCTCGACGATGAAATCGAACTCGACCGCTACAAACAACACACCATCGAAGCCATCGTTGACCGCCTGGTCATTTCGCAGGAAGGCGAAAAAGAAGAACGCAAGGCAGCATTGACCCGTCTGACAGATTCGATTGAAACCGCACTCAAGTTTGGCGAGGGATACCTCACCATCAGTCTGGTCGACAAAGGCGAAGACCAGAATTTCTCCGAACATCTCGCCTGTCCCGAACACGGCGTGAGCATTTCAGAGGTGGAACCGCGCACGTTTTCGTTCAACACGCCGCAGGGAGCTTGTCCCGATTGTCAAGGGCTTGGCTCCAAGCTGGAAATCGACCCGGAACGAATCCTCCCCGACCCGGAACGGAGTCTGAACGAGGGAGCAATTGCCAGCATGGAATGGAGTGGTCCCAAAGAGGAAGGCGGCTACTACTGGCAGAGTCTCGAAGCGGCGGCGCGACATTTCAAGATTGATCTCGACAGGCCTGTTAAAGACTTGACAGAGGACCAACTCAAGATCGTTTTGTACGGCACGGGTGAAAAACAGGTCCCGATGGTCTACAGAAACACAAACGGCAACGAGTTCAAAATGACCCGCGCCTTCGAGGGTGTCATCACCAATTTGGAACGTCGCTACCGTGAGACCAACTCTGAATATATCCGCGAGAAGGTTTCGGAGTTCATGTCCGACCGTCCCTGCCCCACCTGTCAGGGCAAGCGCCTCAATCCCGCCGCACTGGCGGTGACTGTGGATGGAATCAACATCGTCGAAGCTAACTCCTGGCCCGTGTCAACTACTTTGGAATGGGCAAAGAAATTGGCTGGCAAGAATTCTCCACTGACCACCAAACAGAAAGCAATTGCCGAAAGGGTCATCAAGGAGATTCACGAACGGCTGAATTTTTTAGTCAATGTTGGCTTGAACTACCTGACCTTGAACCGCTCCGCCGCCACGCTATCTGGTGGAGAAGCACAGCGCATCCGTCTGGCAACTCAAGTTGGGTCGCGGCTGGTCGGCGTGCTGTATGTTTTAGATGAACCTTCGATTGGTCTGCACCCACGCGACAACTCGCGCCTGCTGGAAACACTCAAAGGTCTGCGCGATTTGGGTAACACCGTGCTGGTTGTCGAACACGATGACGAAACCATCCGCGAGGCGGATTGGGTGATCGACCTCGGTCCCGCCGCCGGTGAACACGGCGGACAGGTCATTGCAGAAGGCACGCCCGAGCAGATTTTGGCGCACCCAAAGTCGCTGACCGGACTTTACCTCTCGGGCAGGAAGCAGATCGAAGTCCCGAAGAAGAGGCGCGAAGGAAACGGCAAGTCGCTGAAAATTGTTGGAGCCAGCGCAAATAATCTGAAGAGCATTGATGTCACCATCCCATTGGGGAAGATGGTTTGTATCACGGGTGTGTCCGGCTCGGGCAAGTCCACCTTGATGAGCGATATTTTGTACAACGAACTCGCCTCCCGCCTGATGGGCGCGCATACGCATGGCGGCGAACACGAAACCATCGAAGGCATCGAACACCTCGACAAGATCATCAACATCGACCAGTCGCCAATCGGACGCACTCCGCGCTCGAATCCCGGCACTTACACCGGCTTGTTCGACGAAATCCGCAAGTTGTTTGCTGAGTTACCAGAGAGCAAGGTACGCGGCTACAAGCCCGGCCGTTTCTCGTTCAACGTGCACGGTGGACGTTGTGAGGCCTGTCAGGGACAGGGCGAACTGCGGATCGAGATGCAGTTCCTGCCCGATGTGTATGTGCCGTGTGATGTCTGTCATGGCAGGCGCTTCAACCGTGAGACCCTGCAGGTGATGTTCCGCGACAAGTATTCGATTGCCGATGTGCTGGACATGACTGTTGACCATGCGCTTGCCGAATTCAAGAATTATCCGCCGATGCACAGCAAGTTGAAACTATTGCAGGAAGTTGGATTGGGCTACGTGAGAGTTGGTCAGCCCGCCACCACGCTCTCGGGCGGCGAGGCGCAGCGTGTGAAGCTTTCAAAGGAACTTTCCCGCCGTGCGACGGGGCGCACGCTTTACGTCCTGGATGAACCCTCCGTAGGTTTGCACGCGGCGGATGTCCACAAGTTGATCGAGGTACTGCAGCGACTGGTCAGCACGGGAAACTCTGTCCTGATTATCGAACACAACCTCGACATCATCAAGATCGCCGACTGGTTGATCGACCTTGGTCCCGAAGGCGGCGACGCCGGCGGTGAGCTGATCGCTGAAGGCACACCCGAACAGCTGATGAAGGTCAAGGAATCGTACACGGGGAAATATCTGAAGACACACATGAAATGAAGTAGTCAGGCGCACAGGTAGACAGGTAAAAAAACTTGTCTATCTGTATACTTCTTCACGCATTTTCCTTTTTTCAGGTAGAATTATTTTTACATTGCGTTGCATGGGAAAGCACCTTGGCAAACACGCTTTGTAAAAAGGAAAAATAACATGAATACTAGACCTCCTATTTCATCCTCACCGTCAAGCAGTATCAGTGCCTTCCGCAAACGCAGGCAACGCCGTGGCCCAAACATCGTCTATTTGATCGCGGGACTACTTGTTCTGGGAGGTGTGATTCTATTAATTGCATGGCTGACAGGGTCAAACAGTCCACTCAGCACTTACTTCGCCACCGAGACCCCCACCCCAACAATGACCTATACCCCAACCAGCACCGCTACGCCGACCGCCACAGCGACCGCCACGGAAACAGCAACGATCACGCCCACTGCCACTTTTTCGATGCCGTTTGGTTACGTGGTAGAAGATGGCGATTCGCTTTTTTCAATTGCTGAAAAGTACAACCTCGGCGAAGATGGCATTGCTCTTATCCTGCTCCTCAACCCATATGGCGGAATCGATGAGAATACAGGCTATCCGATTGGCATTGACCCACAGACACAAAATATCCTGCCCGGACAGCAGATCCTGATACCCAACCCCGGTATGGAGCTCCCCACAGCCACCCCCATTCCGGCAGACCTGGCGAAAGGCACCAAATTGGAATATACCGTCCAGTCGGGCGATTCGCTTGGCGCCATTGCGTCATTGTTCAACAGCACTGTGGATGACATCATTGCTGAGAACAATCTCACAGACCCGAACGCCATCAAGGTCGGCGATTTGCTGATCATCCCCGTCAACATGGTTACGCCGACGGCAACTCGTCCGCCCACCAGCACCCCAGCTCCTGATGCGGCCACACCAACCTGGACTCCTGTCAATGCCGCGCCTCCAACCAACACGCCATAAGCATCAAAAATGCTTCGCCGTTACACTGGACAAATACGTCACCCCCATGTAAAATACGGCGCTGTTAAAAGAAAGTCTTTTTTGGAGAAAAACCTTGGCTAACATTAAGTCTCAAATCAAACGCAATCGTCAGAACGATAAGAAGCGCCTTCATAATCGCACCTTCCGCGGCGCCGCCCGCACCGCAGTTACCACCGCCCGCACCGCCATGACCGAGAATGAACCCGAAACAAAGGAAACTGTCTTGAACGCGATCAGCGCGCTCGATAAAGCCGCTGAAAAGGGCGTGATCCACAAGAACAATGCCTCCCGTCGCAAGGGTCGCTTGATGAAGCGCCTTGCTGCATTTCTTGCCGCCCCGCCCGTGGCTGAAGACGCTGATAAAAAGAAGAAAGCCGCCAAGTAAGCGGAGTTCAACCCTGTAACGGGAACGCCATCCAACCGGCGCTCCCGTTTTTTTGTTACCCATCCCACCCGCCTCGACTATAATCAGCCCATGTTTACACAAGAACAACAACTCATCGAAACTAAGATCAAGGAATTTTGCACCGCGAATGATATTTCGCTGGCTGAATTGAAATGGCAGCCCATCCCCTTCTCAGGTGAATGGGGATTCGCCACCTCCTTCTTTCAGACCGCCGCAAATGAGGCTCGCGCAGGCAAGGGGGCGGGAAAGCCTGTCCCACAGCGCGCACAGGAGATGGCAGAACAGGTCAAGGCGCAGATTGGAACCGTGGAAGGCATCAGCCACATCGAGGCGGTCAAAGGTTATCTCAATGTCTACTTCAAGACATCTGATTATGCCCGTCGGGTTGTGGACGAGGTCTTGAGCAAGGTCGTGGAATTCGGTCGCGGCGAGGCTAAGTCCGAGACCGTGATGGTCGAGTATGCCCAGCCGAATACGCATCACTCCTTCCACATCGGACATGCGCGCAATACGATTTTGGGTGAGGCGCTAGCAAGGCTGGTGGAATTCGCTGGCTACAAAACCATCCGCGCCTCCTACCCTGGTGACCTGGGATTGGGTGTCATCACAGTGATGTGGATCTACGACAAGTTTTACAAGGGACAGGAACCCGCTGGTATCCACGAGCGCGGACAGTGGCTGTTGAAGTTGTACGTCGAAGCCACGAACATGCTGGAGAAGCAGGAAAACGAGACTCCCAAACAGACAGCACAACGTGAAGCCTATGAAGCTGAACGGCGCGAGATGTACCGCAAATGGGATGTGGGCGACCCGTATGTCCGCGAGTTGTGGCGCATGACCCGCGAGTGGAGTCTGGAAGAACTGCGCGAAGTCCTGCGCATGCTCGATGTGAAGATGGACGTCTGGTTCTACGAAAGCGATGTGGATGGACCTTCCAAAGCCATTGTGGAAGAGTTGATTGCGAAGAATATTGCCGATGACGAACGTCCGCAGGGCGGAGCAGTGATTGTGAAAATCGACGAAAAGCTTGGGCTGACCAAGGAAAAGTATCGCACGAACATCATCCTGCGGAATGACGGTACGACCCTGTACCTCACCAAAGACCTGGCGCTGGCAAAGGTCAAGTTCGAGCAATATCATGTTGACCGTTCGATCTATGTGGTGGATTCGCGCCAGTCCCTGCACTTGCAGCAGGCATTTGCCATTCTCAAGTTGTGGGGATTCCCGCAGTCAGAGAAGTGCTACCATCTTGGATACGGATTCGTCAGCCTGCCCGAAGGGGCCATGTCAGCCCGCCGCGGACGGTTGGTCCTGTTCAAGGATGTAGCGGACGAAGCGGTCAAGCGTGTGTTGTCATTCGAATCCGAAAAGAGTGGCGACTTTTCCGAAAGTGAGCGCGAAAAGGTCGCTTATCAAATCGGCATGGGTGCATTGATCTATTCCATGCTTTCGGTGGACAACAACAAGGACATCATCTTCGACATCAACGAGGCGTTGTCCTTCGATGGCAGGACGGGACCGTACATCCAGAATGCTTACGTGCGGGCGAACTCCATATTGAAGAAGGTCAAGGCTGGAAGAGAAGCCTCATTCGATTATGAGTTGACCAAACACGAAACCGAACTGGTCGAGCTGATCTCCCGCTTCCCGCAGGCGGTGGAACAGGCGGCAAATGAGTATCGTCCGCTGGTGATGGCGGCATATGCCTACGATCTGGCGAACACCTTCCACTCGTTTTATCATGCAGTAAATGTGCAGCAAACTGAAAATGAGAAAACCAGAAATGCCCGGTTGCAGCTGGTAATGGCGGCAAAGCAGACCATTCAAAATGCGTTGAAATTGCTAAGCATCCAAGCGCCAGAGGTCATGTAAAAAACAGGCTAAACGTTCTATGCACGTTTAGCCGTTTTATTTATAATATTAGTGGTTGTGCTGGGTAAAAACGATACGGCTCAAATCCAAAGCGGAGTTGTGTCGGACACTGTCCTCAGGACAACTAAAAATAGGAGCGTAATATGCCTATCAAAACCATCATTATGGGGGCGGCAGGACGTGACTTCCACAACTTCAACACATTCTTTCGTGGGAACAAAGATTATGAAGTCGTGGCGTTCACAGCAACCCAGATCCCCGATATCGAAGGGCGCGTGTACCCCAAGGAACTTGCAGGCGAACTGTACCCGAAAGGCATCCCGATCCGTGCCGAAGAGGAACTGCTGACCCTGATCAAGAAACACGGCGTCGAGCAGGTTGTGTTTGCCTACAGCGACGTGCCACATGAATACATCATGCACAAGGCGTCCCTTGTCATGGCGGCTGGCGCGGACTTCCGCATGATGGGAACGAAATACACACAGGTCAAGTCCACCAAGCCTGTCGTGTCGGTCTGCGCCGTTCGGACGGGATCAGGCAAGAGCCAGACCACCCGCCGCGTGTCGTTGATTCTGCGCGACCTCGGCTACAAAGTCGCGGCAATCCGCCACCCGATGCCCTATGGCAATCTGGTCAAGCAGGAAGTGCAGCGCTTCGCAGATTACAAGGATTTGGTCAAGCACGAATGCACCATCGAAGAGCGCGAGGAATACGAACCGCACATCGACAATGGCGTGATCGTGTATGCCGGCGTGGATTACGAAAAGATCGTGCGCGCTGCCGAGAAGGAAGTGGACATCATCCTGTGGGATGGCGGCAATAACGACTTCTCGTTCTATGTCCCCGACCTGCAAATTGTGGTGGCTGACCCGCACCGCCCCGGTCACGAGTCGACCTATCACCCCGGCGAGACCAACGTCCGCATGGCGGATGTCTTTGTCATCAACAAAGTGGACACAGCCGACGCTGACAACGTGATTCAGTTGCGCGAATCGCTCCGCAAGTTGAACCCAAAGGCGATTCAAATCGAAGCCGCCTCCCCGCTCTTTGTGGACGACCCCGCTGCGATTCAGGGCAAGCGCGTCCTGGTTGTGGAAGACGGTCCGACGCTCACGCACGGCGAGATGGCTTACGGCGCTGGATACGTCGCCGCCCGCCGCTTCGGCGCGAAAGAAATCGTCGACCCGCGCCCGTTCGCGGTCAAGTCGATTGCCGCCACGTACAAGAAATATCCAAAGACCGGTCCCATCCTCCCTGCGATGGGTTACGGCGATGCACAGACCAAAGACCTCGAAGCCACCATCAACAAGGCGGATGTGGACATGGTTATCATCGGCACACCGATTGACCTAACCCGCGTACTCAAGATTCGCAAGCCGTACCAGCGCGTGCGCTACGAGTTGCAGGAGATCGGTCAGCCGACCTTGCAGGATATTTTGACCAAGAAATTTGGCAAGAAGAAGTAAGTCAGTATCCAGTTTTCAGTAATCGGTGATCAGCCGCCAAGTGGTCATTGATTGACAGTTTATGAATTGGGAGTCGGAGGAGTGTGTCCTTCGACTCTTTTTTCTGGAATGCAAAAGTTTTGCTTTTGCCACCGAAAGTAGAACTTTCGGACTCCGAGAAGGAAAGTATCTTTTTGAATGACCCAGTGTTACAAAATCACCAAAACATGAAAAGGAATTTTAGTATGACAACCCTCGCCCCTACTCTTTACACCCGCACCTTTCCGCGCATGGCAGGCTGGCTGCGCGACGTGATATTGATCACGGTTGGCGCTCTTTTTGTTGCCATTCTCGCTCAGGTGAAAATCCCGCTACCCTTCACCCCTGTCCCATTGACGGGGCAAACCTTCGCTGTGCTACTCATCGCCGCCGTTTTGGGCTCGAAACGCGGCTCGGCTTCGATGGCTTTTTACATTGCCCTCGGCACATTCGGACTTCCTGTCTTCGCAGGCGGCGCGGCTGGAATGGCTTACCTCAGCGGCGCGACTTTCGGCTACCTGATCGGATTTGTGCTTGCAGCCTATGTGATTGGTCTGCTCGCCGAACGCGGACTGGAGCGAAATATCCGTACATCTGTGCTTCCATTCCTTGTTGGGACGGTCATCATCTACGCTTGCGGCGTTTCCTGGCTGGCAATTCTCCTCGGTAGCTTCAGCAAAGCTGTCGCAGCGGGGCTCGTTCCCTTTGTGGTCGGTGACATCATCAAACTGTTCGCCGCCGCGCTGGCGCTTCCCGCCGCATGGAAGTTGGTGAAGTGAAGTCAAGAAGCTAAACTGCTGTTGCTAAAAGTCGGATGATACAATTCATCCGACTTTTCTTTTTGCGGAGGAAGTATGAAAAAGTTACTTGATTTCCTAAAGTCGCCTTTGGCATTCCCAGTCATAGTCTTGGGAAGTGGATACATTTTCTGGCTATCAACAGTCCCAATGGGCATTAACAGTACTGATGATAATTTTAGAAATTACCTTGCGGGGCTGGTCATATTTGGAATATACATTTTTATTGTTGTGACGCAATATCAGGGAGAAAAATCTCTCACATGGATTTTTCTCCCTATTTTGCTGTCGCTTTTAATCGATATACCTGCCTTTCTATATGTACGTTTTTTTCTGTACGAAACAAGTGCCTATGGACAGACCGAGAATGTGCCAATATTCGCAACTGGAATCACTCTAGCTGCAGCATATCCAGCACTCGCCATTTTATTGAAAGATGAAAACAAGAGCGACAAAGTGTTGAAATTGATATCTTTCCTGGTTATTCTGCCGGTATTAGGCGCCAATATCACATATATCATGAATTTCTATCCCCGAAGGCTGGCAACTGCGGAAACAGACAAACACAAATATTATGTCACAACTTCATACGATTGGGATTTCCACAGCTATCAAAATTTCTATAAATGCAAAAAGTGGGGTTTGAACTGTCGGAGTCTCTACTTCTCTTACAGTTTATCCCTAGGTCCAATCATTGTTGACAACCAAAACAAGGAAATAAATCTAATAGGAATGGGAGGGATATTGTACACAGATGGTGAAAACCCACGAAGCTATACCAGGCCAGCTTCCGAATTTCAAGGTCACATATATCAATTCTCAGAAACATGTAAAGACGTCAACAGCAGGAAGGGGCGTTACAGTTGCGATAGTTACACTTATATACTACATCAATGTAACCTGGACTATAAATCCTGTACCCCACTTCCTATTCAATACAATTCCCTAAGCTACGACACATTACTTATCATGGAAGGAAATGAGGCGACTGGAGAGTTAAACATCTATGATAGTTATCTAGAAGATGAAAGAATTCTAATTGCTACCTTTGGCGAAAACTCGCACTGTTATGTGGAGGGATGCGAAATTCTTATGAAAGAATAAGCCCTTTTCTTTATTCCACACTCAACACCCGCATAAGCACCTTGCGGCGGTGCGGACGGGAGCGGTGTTCGAAGACGTAAATCCCCTGCCAAGTCCCCAACGAGAGGTCGCCTTCATCCACAGGAATTGTCACGCTGACGTCAGTCAGCATGGAGCGGATGTGGGAAGTGGCATCGTCAGGACCTTCCAAGTCGTGGGTATACCAGTTATCCCGTTCAGGGACGAGGCGCTCCATGAAAGTCTCCAGATCGGCGCGAGCAGTCGGATCCCAGTTTTCGCTAAGGACAAGTGAGGCGCTGGTATGCTGCAAAAAGAGGAAGCACATCCCTTCGCGCAGGTCCCAGTCATGCAGTTGGGCGCGGACAATGGAAGTAATGTCATGTAGTCCCTTGCCAGGGGTGGAAATCTCGAGGGTGGTTTTTTGCCAGTTCATAATGCGGGAATTATAGCAGGCAGAAGGGGGACCAAAATCCAGAGAAAACATGTCAAAATCTGAAGGCAAGTGTAAGGTGCCGGAATATCCTCCAACTTTCATATTTGCTATAATGAATGTGTATCGCCAGAGTCTGAAATTCATTTTCCCGAATGAAGGAGAAAAGCCTTGTCTGCAAGGTTGAAAGAATGGTTTTCCCTCAAAAGCATATACAAACAGGAAGAAGACAGGCGCATGGCACGTATCCTGTTGACCATGATCATAGTCTATCTGGCAGTAAGTCTGACCATCCTGTTTGCGGATTTGGCATGGGGTGATGGCAGCCTGTCGACCTTTATAACCGTAGGCAATGTTTTGCAAATTCTACCTCTTGCGGCATTGTTCAGAGGAAAGTTATCCGCCAGCAGTTATATGGCAACGGGAATCTACATTGGATTTACCACCCTTTTTGCGGCCACCGGACATGGAATTCACGATTACGTAATTATTACATACCCGGCAATCATCATGTTTGCGGGACTAACCAATCAAAGGCGTGGCTTGATCGCATCCACATTACTGACATTAGCTGCTCTCATCTGGCTCACTCTTGGTGAAATGAACGGTTGGTTCGTTGTTTACAAAACAT
Organism: Anaerolineales bacterium; assembly: GCA_030834895.1. Lineage (GTDB taxonomy): Bacteria > Chloroflexota > Anaerolineae > Anaerolineales > Villigracilaceae > Villigracilis. Next base: position 126,637 of record JAUQXA010000024.1, on the reverse strand, counting down.
ACGCGCCAGATCTGGTGGATATGATTGCCGTCTGTCTCCTAATCGTCATCGCGGCGATAGCAGTATATCTTTTGGTGTCAAACATGGAATATGGGCTGACGCAAACATGGCGCGAGCTTGCCAGGCGACAGCGAACAGAAAAGGAGTTACGCGAAAGTCGCAAGGATTTCCAGAGATACTTCAATATGGGTATGGTTGGCATGGCTGTGACATCGGCAGACAAAGGCTGGATTGAAGTGAATGACCGCGTTTGCCAGATATTCGGCTATTCCAAAGATGAATTGAATAAATTGACATGGGCCGACATAACACATCCGGACGACCTAGACGCCAACCTTGAACTATTTAATCAGATGACAGCCGGGGAAATCGATACATTCCAAATGGACAAGCGTTACATCCGCAAGGATGGGTCTGTGGTTTACACAACCATTTTTGCCAGCTGCCACCGCAACCCTGATGGAACAGTGAATCATCTCCTTACGTCCATCATCGACATTACCGAACGCAAACTGACGGAACAATCATTATATGAGGCCCAATCCCGCCTCCATTTGCTTGGCGACAATTTGGAGGAAGCGGCGCTATATGTGTATTCACACGACGCCAATGGACAAACTCATTTTGAATACCTAAGCGCGGGCATGGAGAAATTGACGGGGATACCAAATGAAGAAGCGCTTGAAAATGCCTCGAACCTGCACGCCACCATTCTGCCGGAATATCTACCGGAACTATCCAGACTGGAAAGGCGATCCAAAGAGAATCTTCAAAGCTTCGAAATGGAAATCCGTCAAAAGCACGCTGTTTCCGGGGAAGTCCATTGGGTATTGTTGCGCTCCACTCCACGCCGAAGACCGGACGGATCAACCGTCTGGTACGGAGTTCAAATCGACATTACCGAGAGAAAACGAAACGAGAAACTGCTTGAAGAGGCGAATGATCTGTTGCGCGTTCATTTATTGGAGATCGAACAATTACACGAAGAGCTGCGCGAGCAAGCCATCCGCGACCCGTTGACGGGTTTATACAACCGCCGTTATATGCATGATGTATTCAGACAGGAGTTTTCCAGGGCCAGACGGGAGAATTACCCCGTAAGCGTGATTATGATGGACATGGATGAACTAAAAATTCTCAACGACACATGCGGTCATCACGTTGGGGATCAGGCGCTGCAAACCTTTGCACTTCATCTGCAGACCATGACCCGCAAGGAGGATATTATCTGTCGATATGGAGGGGATGAGTTTACCGTTATCCTGAGCAAGGCATTTCCAAAGGATGCTGTAAAGCGCGTGGAAGAATGGCGCAAAGTCATGGATAACCACCCGCTGGAAATTGAAAGCAAAAATGGGGTTACGATCAAATTCACGGCAGGGATCGCCAGTTTCCCGGCGCACGGGACTACGCTGGAGGAAATTGTAAATTACGCCGATGTCGCCCTGTATCGCGCAAAGGCTCGGGGACGAAATTGCACAGTTGTATTTGAAGAACCCAGTTAGCAGGGATGTTATTTTTGCTCAGGCAAACCTTTTCTTTTTTCCACCTTCAATAGCCCGCTCTCTTCGCCGTAACGCAGGATGAAATAATTGGACAGCAAAGTCAACCCCGCCACCATGTAACTCGCCGGGTACGCCGCCACAGAGATAAAATTCAGCGCTGTCTGAACCGTAAGCGGAATGAGATCATAGCCACCCAGCCAGTAAAATGTGCCGATGCCGTCTGCCAATGCAAAAAGGATCAACCCCCACCACGGGCGGCTCCATTGTCCACGCCCAAAAAGGAGGGAAAGCCAGATTGCAGCAATCCCCTCCGCCGCGTCGAAAACAGGATACAGGATGGTGACGAACAAAATAATCCAGGCGTATCCCTCGCCCAAGCCTGATCTTTCGGCCCAGGTCGTCAGCCCGGCAGTGACGAACATCACAAGCGCGACCAACCCCAGATATATGCGGCGGCGGCTTCTGGTCCTCGCCCCATATACCAGCCTGAGTTGATAATAAAGGGAAAGCCCAAGGAAGAAATATCCAAACAACCAACACACATCAACCAGGCTGAAGTCAGGGTAGACTCCATCCCAATAGATGGCATCATTGACCATTCCAGTAATCTCCCCCGCCACCCAAAACCACAACCCAACGGCAAAAGCCTGCCAGATGTGATAGGGTATCTCACGTTTCTCAAACTGACTCGTCAATAAAGTCCCCGCCACCGCCGAGCCAAGGGCCGGAACCAGAACTAGAACGTCAATCAGCTTGTCGTTCCAGAAAGCGTCTGTGAGGGGCTCGGAAAAGTAGACCCACAGAATGACCGCCAAAAGAATCACCGAGACCGTTGCGCTGGATCGTATGACCTGCAAGGGAGAAATTTTCGAATTTACGCTATTCAAGTTTTACACCTGCTTATTCCGAAAATGCAGCCGGGATCAAGCGCTGGGATTGCAGTACAGCGCGCTCATCGGGGTAGATCTGTTCAAAGGTCTCGCTCAACAATCTTTGGGTGAGGGTATTGCCAATCACGAAATCCATCTGCGCGCCCATCGCCATAAACATGGAGCGATACGCATGGGCGGCATCCATGACGTAGGGGAAAAAATGCAAATCCAACACATCCTTTTCCACAAGGGAAATCTTCCAAGGTTGAACCTGGCGGTTCAATTCACGATCCAGCATTTGCAATAGTTTTTGCCCGACCATTTCTTGATAGCGGTTGAGGATGCCCTGGCTCCAATGTTTGGCTCCCTGACGCAGAACGGCACATTGATACGATTGCGCTGAAGAGGGATGGGCATAGGATATAACGTCAAATCCGACATTTTCATCGTCAAGCCTGGGAAACTCATTGATAAACCCCTGTGGGGTGGAAAAAATTAACTCCGACCTTTGAGGTTCCCCCCGCCAAAAGAAGACAAACCCATGCAATTTTTGGGACTGGATTTCGACCAGCCCGTTCCATTCAACCTCCTTCCACTGGGCGACCTGCCAACTCCAGGCTTTGACATCCATATTCGAGAACGTTCTTTCCACCTGCGATTCAAACGCCAGCAACAACAGCCGCCCGGCCACATCGGGCAGGATAATCCGTCGGATATGGGATTCGTCAACAGAGGAAAACTCGGCCAGTGAAATGTGTTTCGTCCGGTCGTGATCAAGCAGATAAGACACCGCCGGCTCGCCACCGACGAGGAGCATCACCGCGCCCCGCTCTGCGTCGATCTGTTTCTCGATCAACCCTGCGGCGTTTTCGCCGCGAAAATAAACCTCCATGCTTACCGGGGAGTTTTCGAGCCGAATATCCTCAATCTGGCGGAAGAATGATTTCATGAAAGAATTGGATCGAATAAGAAAACCGCTATATAAAATTTTACTGTATTTTTTATCTTTTCATGATTGCAATTTTAAAAAGATCTATCGTAAACCTTCAAACAAATCTGTTTCGACCCGCCTGTCACCGTTGACCAAGCTAAAGGCGCGGTAAAAAGTCCCTTGCATGGCTAGCACAGATGCGGCGGCGTCTTCAGGCATCTCGGCAAGAGCGCCCAGCGTTGCAAGCTGACTCTGATGGCACTGAATGGCGCGCCAGGCGGTTTTGCAATATTCGAGCATCTCAATGCGTGTGGTAACCATCCAATCCTTCCATGGGACTTCGCCACGGATTTGGTCGTCAACTTGAAAGGACATGTCACCCATGAAGGGCGCGATGAGATCGACGAAACTTTCAGCATCCACCATGTAATACAACTTCGAAACACGATGGGCGGGAAGATTTTCCGCGTCCTGATAGTTCGAGTCCGCGGCGCAGACGATTGCCGCCGATGTAAACTGTCCGATGGCGATGTGATCAGGATGTCCGTAATTCCCATCGGGAGGAAAGGTCACGACCACCTGAGGCTGGATGCGGCGAATATGGCTGACGATCCTGCTGGTAATCTCAGCATAAGGCGCCTGGTCAACTTCCCCATCAAGATAGCCTAGGAAGTGCAAGCTTTTCACGCCAAGTTCCTTCACAGCATTTTCCAACTCGCGGGTGCGGATCTGGCCGAGTCCGCTCAAACCGGGATTCTGTTCCTCGGGACCGAACCAGCCGCGCTCGCCGCGCGAAGCACAAACAAGGTGAGTTTCCACTCCTTCAGCTGAATATTTTGCCAGCGTTCCACCCATTCCCATTGATTCGTCATCGGGATGAGCGAACACGGCGAGAAGTCTCAAAGATTCCATGTTACTCCTTATTTAGCAAAACCCTAAGTACAGTACCCGCGTAAATAGCCTTTGCCTTTCTCGGATTTAGCTATATCTTCCTGAAGCTTAGCAAGACGATTTTGCCTTTCACGCTGGAACCCGGTTAGCTCTTTCTCTTTCTGATGTCCCGTGGGGTCGTTGAAATTGACAGGTCGGTTTATAACATACGAATAGCGGTTGAGAGATTGCGGGTTGGCGGGTCCGGGATGATGCTGTCCGGTTGGATGAAGTGCATTATACAAGATCAAAAAGACATAGCGGCGGGATTATCCTGCCTTCGTTTTTTAACAGAAATGTTTCCTGTCTTGTTATAATCCCCCCATCCTACATCACGGAACAACAATGAAAAAATTCCTCCTCTTTACTGTCTTTTCATCCGGCATGACCACCCTCGCCGCTGAACTCGCTGCGGGACGTTTAATTGGCAACGTCTTCGGCACGAGCAACCTCGTATGGGCGAGCATCATTGGGCTGATTCTCATCTACCTCACGCTGGGATACTTCCTCGGCGGCAAATGGGCAGACCAAAACCCGACGCCCGGCGCAATGTACCGCATCCTTGCATGGGGCGCGTTCACCATCGGGCTTGTCCCCTACGTGGCGGGACCCGTCCTCAAATTCGCGGCAACGGGCTTCGAGGCGCTGGAAGTCGGCGTCATGGCGGGCTCCTTCATCGCCGTGCTGATTCTGTTCATCGTGCCAATCACCCTGCTGGGAACCATCTCTCCCTTCGCCATCCGCCTCTCGGTGGACGACACGTCGAAGGCTGGTCAAATCTCGGGTCAGATTTACGCCATCTCGACGCTTGGCTCCTTTATCGGGACGTTTCTGCCGACCCTGATTTTGATTCCCACCATTGGCACTAAACTGACCTTTTTCAGTTTCGGCATTTTCCTGCTGATTGTCGCGCTGATTGGGCTTGCCAGCTTTGCCAGTCCGCGCGAAATGCTCAAGCTGATTTGGATGCCCATCGCACTAATCGCCGTCGCCATCTTCTCGGCGGGACAGTCGCTCAAGAACAGCGCGGGACAAGTTTACGAAACCGAGTCGGCGTACAACTACATTCAGGTGGTGCAGCAAAGCGGCTACACACTTCTCAAACTCAACGACGGGCAGGGCGTTCACTCGATATATCATCCCGACACGCTCAACTACGGCGGACCCTGGGAGCAGTTTTCCGTCGGTCCCTTTTTCTATGCAAATCGCAAACCGGAAGATGTGAAGCGCATGGCGATTGTCGGCTTGGCGGCGGGGACGGCGGCGCGACAGGCAACGGCGATCTACGGCGACGACCTTGCCATCGACGGTTTTGAACTCGACGAACAGATTGTGGAGGTCGGCAGGGAATACTTCGGCATGAACCTGCCCAACCTCACCGTCCATGTCGGCGACGGGCGGCTGAACCTGGAACGCATTCCGTACAAATATGACATCATCGCGGTGGACGCCTACCGTCCGCCCTACATCCCGCCGCACATGACCACCCGCGAATTCTTCGAGATTGCCGCTTCGCACCTCGCCGACGACGGAGTGCTGACCCTCAACGTGGGTTCCACTCCCGGCGACAGGCGGCTGATCGACGGGCTGGCGACAACGATGGCGACCCAGTTCCCGTCCATTCACATCATGGACATCCCCGGCTCGCTGAACACGATGATCTTCGCCACCAAGCAGCCGACTACGCGAGACGACTTCACCGCCAATCTGGTTGCGCTCGCCTCCGATCCGAATACCCACCCGCTGCTGGTGACTGCCATGTCGGCGGCCTTTGCCAACTTCAAGGATGGCTATGAAACCACCACCGTCTTCACCGACGACCTCGCTCCCATCGAGTGGATTGTCAACGACATGGTGGTTAGTTTCGTCCTCCAGGGCGGGCTGGAGTTTTTGCAATAATCATTTGATGTCATTGCGAGGGCGATGTTTTTTCGCCCGAAGCAATCTCCTGCTCATTTGTGGATTGCTTCGCCGCAAAGAACAAGAGCGCGGCTCGCAATGACATAATCCTAAAAATATGAAACCCTTCCTCTCCCACCTCATCTCCTTCCTAACCCCCATCGCCCTCATCGGCGCGGCGTTACGGATTCTGCTCACGCCAATTTTTTACACCGTCGAATACAATATGCCCTACTTCCCCGCAGATGAATACGGCTTCACCAAAGAAGACCGCCTGCGTTGGGCGAAACCCTCGGTGGAGTACCTCATCAGCAGCGCAGATATCTCCTACCTCGGCGATTTGAAATTCGACGATGGAACCCCGCTCTACAACGAACGCGAACTCAGTCACATGGAAGATGTCAAAGGCGTGGTGCTCAACGCCCTCGGCGTGTGGACGATTTCCCTCATCATCTTGGCGGCGCTTGCCATCTTTGCCAAACGCGACAGCTGGATGCCCGACTACCTCAACGGTTTGCGGCGCGGCGGACTGTGGATGATCGGGCTGGCGGCGGCGCTCGGGTTGACGGCTGGGATCGGCATCGTGGCCAATCCCGATGTGTTCTGGCAGTTCTTCACCTACTTCCACCAGATATTCTTCGAGGGTAATTCCTGGCTTTTCTATTTCTCGGATACTCTCATCCGACTCTTCCCCATCCGCTTCTGGCAGGATGCCTTCCTTTGGGCGGCCATCCTCGCCCTCGGAGGTGGTGCGGCGTTGGCGTTTGGGATACGTGTAAAAAAATAATCTTATGCAGGTGACTCTCTCCGACGAAGAACTTCTGAAACGCTTCGGCAAACCGCGCCGCGGGTTGATTCAACTCGTCGAGCGCCACACGCTGACGGTGCAAGCGTGGCTTTCGTCGCGGAGTCCGCAGGCAGCAACGTTTGTTGGCAAGGGAGTAAAAGCATCTTCCACAGGATTCAAAATTCCCCTGCTCAACCTTGCACTCGGCTGTGATTTCCCTGCGGGAAGCAGCGAGAAAGAGATTGACGAAGAAGTCAAAGCCGTTATTAAATTCTTCGCCAAACGAAATGTCCCCTGGTATTGGTGGATGAGCGCACAACCTTCTCCACAAAATATCGCTCGAATGCTGGAAAGGCATGGGCTGGCTTATGATGCGCCACCATTACCTGCTATGCTTGCCTCCCTGGAAGATAAAAGGTCTTTCCCGGACTACGACAGAAACATCCGCGTCTGGCGTGCTCGAACTATGGCGGATTTACAAGCCGCAAGCACGATTCGCAGGATTGCATTCAAGTTCCCTGAAGGCGAAGCAAAGACTTATTTTGAAGATATGCCATCTGATTGGCTGGACGATTCCAGCCCGGCGTGTTTATTTCTGGCTGGCAGGGACGAATCCAAACCTGTATCCATCGGTGCGATCATCGAAGGTGCGGACATCCCCGGTATCTACGTCATGGCGACCCTGCCCGAGCATCACAAAAAAGGATATGGCAAAGCCATCCTAACGCGCCTGCTTGCAGAAGCAAAGGTTGCCGGTTACAAAATGATCGCCCTGACCGCAAGCAAAGCGGGGTATGGGTTGTATTCGCAGTTTGGCTTTTATCACCTGTTCGACTTTGATTTTTACTCCATAGCAAAGCAACCGTGTTCGTTCGCGGGCTAAAACTATTCCCACCGCCAAGTGGTGGAAGCGTGTTTGCGTTTCCAAAGAGGGGATGGAGGGTTATTCCACATGATGTATAATTTCAGCACACAGGAGTCAGTTCATGTCATCCACCTTAGCGTTAGAGAATAAAGTCGCGCTTGTCACCGGCGGGTCACGCGGCATCGGACGCGCCATTGCTTTGGAGTTTGCGGCGCGCGGCGCGGCGGTTGTGGTCAATTACAACAAATCACCTGAAGCCGCGGAAGAAGTTGTGAAGCAGATTCGAGCCGCAGGCGGAAAAGCCGCCGCGTTTCAGGCTGATGTTTCGGACTTCAAGCAGTCCGAAACGCTGGTCAAATTCGTCATTGACACCTTCGGCGGACTGGACATCCTCGTCAACAACGCAGGCATCACCCGCGACCAGTTGATCATGTTGATGCCCGAAGCCGATTGGGATGCGGTCATCAACACCAATTTGAAGAGCACGTTCAACTGCTCGAAAGCCGCAGTCAAGCACATGATGCGCAAGCGCGTTGGACGAATCATCAACATCGCTTCGGTAGCGGGACAGATGGGCAACCCCGGGCAAACAAATTATTCGGCTTCCAAAGGCGGACAGATCGCCTTCACCAAGGCTCTTGCCCGCGAAGTTGCGACACGCAATATCACCGTCAACGCCATCGCGCCGGGTTTTGTGGATACTGAAATCCTCGAATCCATGCCACCCGAAACGCTCGAAGCCGCGCTCAAACTGGTGCCGCTGGCGCGCAAGGGAAAGCCCGAAGAGATCGCCTACGCCGCCGCCTTTTTCGCCTCGGACGAAGCCGCCTACATCACCGGTCAAGTTCTCGGCGTGGATGGCGGCATGGCAATGATGTGAGTTAGAGAACAGAGAATAGCGAGTAGTTTTGAGTAAGGAGCAAAAGATAATGGAAGACACACAAGGAAAGACCACAGTATCCCCTGAGGTACTTATGACCATCGCCCGCCTTTCGGCATTGAGTGTGCCGGGCGTAAGCAGACTAGCCCCCATCTCTGGTGGGGTAAATCGGCTCTTCAAACGCGGGGCAGGCGACGGAGTGCGAATCGAAACCGAGGAGAACGCGGTATATGTGGACTTGCACGTCGTCCTCCAGCAGGATGTGAACATCCGCGAAGTCAGCCGCAACGTCCAGCAGAATGTGGCCCGCGCCATGCAGGAGATGGTCGGCATGGACGTGGGCTGCGTCAACATCCACATTGAAGACATCGACTACCACGACAGCGAGGCCCGTTAGAATGAAACCCCGAACCAGGGCACGCTCCATCGCCCTGCAAGTACTTTACGAAACCGATATTGCGAGCAACCATCCTCCAGGCGACGTGCTGAAACTTCGTCTGGAGGAAACACCCCTTTCCGATAACCTGGCTGAGTTTTCGCGTCAGATCGTCTTTGGCGTACTACCCCTCACCCAAGACCTCGACCAATTGATCTCGAAATATGCTCCCGAATGGCCGCTGGATCAGATCGCGGCAATCGACCGCAACATCCTGCGGATCGCCTTTTGGGAATTTGCCGTGTACCACCAGACCCCGGTTAAAGTGGCCATCAATGAGGCGGTGGAACTGGCAAAACAGTACGGCTCGGATTCCGCGCCACGTTTCATCAACGGAGTGTTGGGCACGTTGGTGGATCACGAACATGAAATTCACCAGATCATTCAAAAAAGGATCGAGAAGGAAAATAAACTGGAACCCTAAAAAATGGAAATATTAGGCGTTGGCGCATCTGAATTCGTTTTCATCCTCATCATTGCCCTGATCATTCTGGGACCAAAAGATATGCAAAAAGCAGGCAGAACCGTTGGTAAATGGCTGCGAAACATCGTCACCTCTGACGGGTGGAAGATGTTCCAGCAAACCTCACGCGAATTGCGCACCCTGCCCAACCGCTTGATGCGCGAGGCGAACGAGGAATTGGGCGATGTTGGCAAAGAATTGAGAAACACCGCCAATCTCATCAACGATAAGCCCCAAAGACCGGTCAGTCCGTTAGGCTCTCAGCCTTCGCCTATGGTCAGCCCCACACCCGAAAATAAAATCGAGCCGCCCGCCCCGGCGGAAACCAAAGCAAACGAAAGCGACTCCAAAGCAGATGCGTAATTTTTTCCTGAAGCTGTGGCGGGTCGTCACCTTCCCATTTCGCCTGGTCTATAACATTGCTGCCTTCCCCTTCCGGAAGATCCGCCAGTTCAACCAGTACCTGAATACCGAACCGGAGGAACACCCGCTGGGAGAGGTGTTCGTTGAGCTGACCCAGAATGCGGAAACGCGCCGGATGATGTGGGACCAGGTGGAAGACCTGCGCAAACATCTGCTGCGCTCCCTGCTGATGTTGATCCTGATGGTATGCGTCTCCTTTTTCTTCACAGAAAAGGTTATCGATTTCCTTGCCCGTCCCATTGGCGGATTGGGAGCACTGACCGCCATTGACCCGACTGAATCCATCGGCGTGTTCATGAAGGTAGCCATCTTTGCCGGCATTGCGCTATCGATCCCGTACATTGCTTTTGAAATGTGGTTGTTCGCCGCACCGGGACTGAGACCCTATGAACGCAAAATGGGGCTGGCGGGAATTCCGCTGGCATCCATTTTCTTCATTGGAGGCGCAGCGTTTACATTCTTTATCATGCTGCCTGCGGCCATGCCTTTCCTGACGGGATTCATGAACGTCAACACCCAACTGCGTCCGCAGACGTATTATTCCTTCGTCACCGGTCTGATGTTCTGGATTGGGTTGTCGTTCGAGTTTCCGCTGGTTATTTATGTTTTGTCCGCTCTTGGCTTTGTCAAGCCGAAGGTGCTCGCCGATCAATGGAGGCTGGCGGTAGTGATTATCGCCATCGTTGCCGCCATGGTCACGCCGACCATCGATTTTTTCAACCAGGGACTGGTGATGCTACCATTGATCCTGCTCTACTTTTTCAGCATCGGCTTGAGCTATATCGCCTACGCCGGGCGAAAGCGTAAACAAGCTGAAGAAGAGAAAAAAGCCGCCGAAGCGGAATCAGCATAGGGGATATCATTTATCCGAGGAGAGAGAATGAACTTGAAGTCCGTCTTGTCGCGCCGCATCATTACCGCGGCAGTGGTGCTCGTCCTTGCAGGGCAGGCATGCACTCTGTCATTATTCGAAAATCCATTTGGCAACGGCACGGCCACACAGACGCCAGTAAGTGTTGTGCCTTCGCCAACTCCGCTGGTCGCCGCGCAAACCACCTTCGTAGCCACACTGCCCGAGCCGCTTCAAGCCAATGAGACGCTGGCCATCGCGGTGCTCGACGAAGTAACCGGGCTTTCGTTGAACGCCACGCAATACCCGATGAGCGCCCGCGACTCGCTGACTTACACAGCCACTCTGCCCCTGCCCTACAATTCAGTCGTCAAATATCGCTATGTGCGGCGCGGAACAGCGCAGGTGTTGGAAGACACCAACCTCGGCGCGCCAATCCGTTATCGCATGTATTTTGTGGCCGGTCCAGCCGAGGTGACAGACATCGTCGCGGACTGGGGAGACAAATCCTACGCGCGTCCGCATGGAATCGTTTTGGGACAAATCACCAATGTGGATACGGGGTCGCCCCTGCCCAACATGCTGGTCACCGCCGGCGGGATGCAATCCATCACTACTTCAAGCGGACGTTTTGAACTCAGTGGATTGCCAACCGGCACGCAAAACCTGTTGGTCTACAGCATGGACGGCATGTATCAGACCTTCCAACAAGGCGCAGCCGTCGCCGACGGACAGACAACCGTCGTTGACCTGCGCGTGAAATCCCTGCCGCTGGTGAACGTCACTTTCACGGTGACCGTACCCGACACCACCGTCCCCGGTGTGCCGGTAAGAATTGCGGGAAACATCCTGCAACTGGGCAACACCTTCGCGGACTTGCAGGGCGGAGTCAGCACCAGCCCCGACCGAATGCCGATCATGAGCCTTCAGCCGGATGGACGTTACGCCACGACCCTTGCTCTGCCCGCCGGAGCACACATCCAATACAAATACACCCTCGGCGATGGATACTGGAATGCGGAACACAAGTCAGACGGGACGTGGAACCTGCGTGACTTTATCGTGCCGACACAGGACACTACTTTACAGGAAACCGTTTTATCCTGGTCTTCGGGGGATTCGCCAATTCTCTTCGAGGTGACCGTTCCATCGGTCACGCCGCCCAGCGACATCATCTACATGCAGTTCAACACCTTCGGCTGGATGGAACCAATCCCCATGTGGCCGCTCGGCAACAACCGCTGGGCATACAAACTTTACAGCCCGCTCAACATCCTCGGTTCATTCTCCTATCGTTATTGCCGCAACGGTCAATGTGGAAGCGCGGATGACTCCCAAACTGTCGGCGCGGCACCCACTGGCAGACAGGCATCCACCAGCCTCATGGGGCAGGATATTCAGGATACGGTTGGCACATGGAAATGGTTCGAGAACCCGGAGCCGGTCACGCTGGTCGGTGCAAGCATCACGCCGCGCGCCAGCGGATTTGTGGCCGGCGTTGAATTTCAACCAACCTATCGCCCCAGCTGGTCGTATTATATGCCGCAGGCGTTGACCAACACACAGGCGATCGGTTCAAACATGGTTGTTTTCACTCCCACTTGGACGTACACCACCGTCTCCCCGTTGGGATTCGCCACCGCTCCCGGTCAGGACCCGCTGTGGATTGATTCCGCGATCATGCTTTCACAAGCCCGGGCTTTGGGTTTGAATGTGGCGGTCTTCCCGACCCCGCATTTCCTGTCCAATGCCGCAACCTTCTGGCAGAACGCCCCGCGTGACGCCCAATGGTGGCAGACTTGGTTCACGCGCTATCGCGCCTTCGCCGTCAACTATGCCGATCTCGCCGCCCAGACCGGAGCGCAAACCCTCATCCTCGGCGGCGACTGGATCACCCCGGCCATGCCCGGCGGCAAACTTCCGGACGGGACTCTCTCGAATGTCCCCGCCGACAGCGAAACCCAGTGGCGTTCCATCATCACCGATGTGCGCCAGCATTTCAAAGGACAAGTCCTTTGGGCGCTGCCATACACCAAAGCCGCAATCGAAGCGCCGCTCACCTTCCTACAAGATGTTGATGGGATTTACCTGCTGTGGTCGGCTTCGCTTTCCTCGAACCCCAGCGCCACCAAGGCTGATTATTCCAACGAAGCGGGACACCTGCTCGACAACGAAGTCTCGTCGCTTGCCTCCCTGCTAAATAAACCTTTCATCCTCGCTGTTTCCTACCCGTCAGCGGCTGGAGCGGCTGGCGGATGCATCCCCGACGGCGCTGGAGCCTGCCTCGATTGGAATCTGCTCAGCCGTCCCAATGCGGATGTTGGCTCGGCAAGCCTGAGCCTGCAAACCCAGGCGGATATCTACGAAGCCATCCTCACCGCAGTCAATTCGCGTCAGTGGATTACAGGCTTCGTCAGCCGTGGATATTATCCACCAGCCGCGTTGCAGGACAAGTCAACTTCCATCCACAGCAAGCCCGTGGCGGATATTTTATGGTATTGGTTTCCGCGATTACTGGGGAAGGTTCAATAACCCAAATTATTCCTTCAACGGACAAACCATCGCCGACCGCGAACTTAACACGGGAATACCTCTTTCTACAGACAGCGGACATTATCAAACTATAGGCAACTATGGAACTCCAAAAACTACATAAAGAAATATTAGCGATGTGTGTAGATGATTATACAGAGCTTTGGTATGTCATCAGATTAGTTTACCCAAGTTTTTCATCCGAAAACCCTATACCGGATTGGGTAATTAATAAAACGCTTGAATTGATACATCAAATGCTAGAAAGTGGATATATTGAAGCGGGAATCTTGCGTGAGAGTTTTTCACCCCTAAAAATATCACTTGACGAAACAATCTCCTATATTAAGAGCATGTGGAACAAATTGGAAGGTAAACCCCTTCGTGTTGGTTATATTTGTTGGTTTCGAGCAACACAGGCAGGAGAAAAATTAGCCCGTGAACTAAACCTAATATAAAAGACGAACCGAACTATGCAGTCTAATCCGTCTCTTGGCTTGGGGGGTGTTTGAGTGATAAGTTGATAGTCATTTGGCGAAGTGACTGTCAACTTGCGGTGGAGTAATAATAGCAAGACCTGACATGTTTTTTTCATGATCCGAGTCGAACATAACCCATTCACAGGCAATGATTCGAGCCGATAGTCATAACGTGAAAGCCTGTCCATATAGGTAGTAATATGCAAAGGAGGCAAAGAGAACTGATCTTTATTTTTTCAGCACCACGTATTCCCCGTTACTATAGACTTGCACATACCCTTCTTCTATAAGTGAATCAAAGAGTTGGGGGGCAGACTGGTGGAGGTCAAGAATCGCATAATCATATTCAACACCAATTTGACTTGTCATATCCCTCACGCAAGCTGTATCGTCGCACATCTGCAAAGCCGACAATTCGTCCCAACGCCGATAGAAATCGTCGCCCAAGGTCCACTCCAAACCCTGCAAGGTGGTCGCAGAGTGACGCTCGGCAAACACCGGGAACCATTCCTGCACGGCATCGGTCATCACATCCGCGCGACCGGTGAGGATGAGGAAACTGCTTTCGGCGGGGGTATTGTCCCGAATCCAGAACATCGCCTGCTGTGAAGCGGAAGGAAGCATCACATCGAGAATAACATACGCGTGGACAAAGCACTCGATGACCAAATAAAACAAAATCCCCAGCAGGCTCATCGAAAGCGCCTGACGATTCAGAAATTTGTTGCTGTTGTCGAAGTCCCACTTTCGGGTGCGGAGGAAGTCAATGAACGCGGGTAAAACATCCAGAAAGCCATACGCCGCCAGCATGGGATACAAAAACGAGGTAATGATGGATGCGCTACGCTGGTCAACAAAATATGGCAGAAATCCCCAAATCAGCAAATCGAAGCGGCGTTTGTAGATTACCCAGCCGAGTCCCAACCAGCGGAAGAAAGTTGCAAATGGGATGATGGTTTGAAGCGAAATCAGGTTCTCCCATAAAGCCGCCAGCGACATACTCAAATTCCCCGACTGTCCTGCGGAGAGGAAGGGTTCGACTCCATGTCGAAGAATTACGGCCCCCCACCAGGGTGATGTGAGCAACAAAGCCCCCACACCGATTACAAGAGCATGGAAGATGGCGGTTCGGGAACGAATCAAAAACGCCCCAAAGATGACGCAACTCAAAGCGGTGAGAAAAGCCATCTGCGGATGACTCAACACAACGAGTGAACAGGCGATAACAGCGAGACTTGTCATCTTCCAAGATGGGTTTTGAAAAGTCCGCGTGGCAAAAATCAACGCGGAGAGGAAGAACAATGTCCCAAGCGCCCGAGTCAAGCCGCCACCCATCAACAACCAGACGTAGTTGCCTGGCGCAAAGGCAAAGAAGGCAGTCGCCAACGCCGCACGTGGACGGTCTCCCATCAACTGCTTTGCCAGCAGATAAAACAACGGAATTGTGAGGGCGGTAAACACCGCTGGAAGCCAGGTCAGTATCTGAGTTACAGAAATTCCGGTCAACTCCAGAAAAGCGCCAAGATAAAACCCCAGCGGCGGATAGGCGTAGGGAATGTTCAAAAAATTGTAAGTGGTGTACGTCGATAGTGCAAACCCGTTGACGCGCAGGTCGCGCATCATTACGGAGAACATTCCCCCATCATTGATTGGAAAGCCGGAAAGAAACGCAGGAAGCAGGCGCACAAAGGTCCCAAACAAAATGGCAACCCCCAAGATCGTCCCTGTCCATTCGGCTTCACCAACCTGACGTGGTTTTAGTTGATTCTTCATTGCGTCAAATTCTACCAGCAGTTAAAACCAGAGACAGCCGCCCCCCAGCGACTGTCTCTTGATGAAATCGGCCCACGGCCGATGAGTTTATCCTCCTCAGACACCGCCCGTACCGCAGGAGTGTGACGGCCTGGCTGTGTTCAATGAAAAAGAGCCAATCCCACCGGCAGGTTTGGATGCAAATGTGGACATCTTTTTCTTTACCTTGTCTCCGCCGCAGGTTGGGCAGACCACCTCGTCGATTTTGCTCAGACTAAGCACAAGGTCTTCAAAGGTTTCCTCACATTCGGTGCAGACAAATTCAAAGATCGGCATTGCATTCTCCTAATTCATATTTTTCGTAGTAACGACTTAAGTCGTTACTACGTTTTCATACTTTCGTGATTTTCTTCACGACATCGATTCGATGAACAAAAGGTAAAAAAGTTACACCCAGCCTCGTCAGGAGGTTATGAATAACTTTAGAACCATCTCTCACATTATCGAACCTCAACTCGTGATGGAAGGCGCGGGCGTTTTACTGCGGCGCTCGATCTCGCCGCGCGCAAGCAATGAATACGACCCCTTCCTGCTCTTCGACCACTTCGCTTTCAACAACCCACTCGAAGGACCCATCCGCGGATTTCCCATGCACCCTCATCGCGGACTCGAAACCGTCACCTACATGCTGGATGGCTCCGTCAGCCATCGCGACAGCCTCGGCAACGCGGGCGTCATAGGTCCCGGTGACGTGCAATGGATGACCAGCGGACGCGGGATTCTGCACGAGGAAATGCCCAAGCGCAGCGACAGCGGGAACATCTACGGCTTTCAGCTTTGGGTCAACCTGCCGGCGGCGCAGAAAATGGGTCAACCACGTTACCAAGAGGTGAACGCATCCACTATCCCCGTTGTCGCAAAGGATGGAGTGTCGATTCGCCTCGTGGCTGGGGAATTTGACGGAACCCGCGGACCCGTGACCGAGATTGCCGCCTCCCCCCTCTACATGGACGTGAAGCTGGATCCTGCTTCGAGATTTGTTTACCCAGTCCCAAGCGGACACACCGCCCTTGCCTACGTTTTCGAAGGCACAGGAGAATTCGCTGACCAGGTCATCGAGTCGGTCAGCATGGTGGTATTCAATAACGACGGCGACCAGATCGAAGTCAAAAGCGAAAGTGGAGTCCGCTTCATGCTGATCGCGGGAGCGCCGTTCAAGGAGCCAATCGTCCCGTATGGACCGTTCGTCATGAACACGGTCGAGGAAATCCAGCAGACCATCGCGGAATTACGCAACGGCACGTTCATCAAGTAAAAAACAGGAGGCAGTCGAGTGACTGCCTCCTGTTCATTATGGTTCTGAGACCCGAAGGTTATCAAAGGCGATCCGCACATTTCCCTCCTCGACCGAGCCGGTAAAGAACCCAACCGTCCCCTTGCTGAAACGGCTGTCCTGCACTTCTCCCAAAAGCTGGTCGTTGACGTAATACTTCAAGCTCGAACCGACCGCCACCACCTTGAGGCGGTTGGTCTGCGCGCCCTGCTTGATTGCGGAAGATTCCGTCCACTCGACAAGGAACTCAGGGTCGGTGTAATTGACGCCATCGATCGTGAAAGCGTAATATCCGTCGCCGCTGATGATGAAGGTGTAAAACGCGTCCGCTTCAAGTCCATAGCGGAGGAGGATGCCATAGGCGTTGTTGTTGGGTCCGCTGACCTGGGTCGCATCCACTTCGACAACGAAGTCCGCATATTCGGCGCCGGTACATTCCGTCCATCCAATGTAGGATGGAGAAACGACGTTCATGACGAATTGTCCGTTCTCCGCAAAACGCTCCACTTCGGGGGTGGACTCGCCCTGGCAGGTATCGACGAATTCGGTCTCCTCGAAAATCAACTTGCTCGGTGTGGGCGACGCCGCGAGGTTGGTAATGGTCGAACAAGCCAGCATGGTAATAAGCAGAAGCGCAGAATAGGGAATCAATCCCGGGGTTTTCATTTTTTTCTCTCCTATAAAGTTGGTCGGATGGACGATACAATGGCGGGATTATACTGTATGAAATTTTTACAACGCAACAGGTGAAAGGAACCATCCTGCATGACACAGGTATTATACGGGCCGGGACTTGGCAAACAGGGCAACCTCCGCCTTGGATGCAGCGCGATCATCTTCGACAAAAAGCGCGAGAAGGTACTGCTCACCCAACGTGCTGACAACGGACGTTGGTGCCTGCCTGGCGGCGGCATGGACGCGGGCGAGAGCGTCACGCAAGCCTGCGAGCGTGAAGTTTGGGAGGAGACGGGTCTGCGGGTGCGCGTGACCCGCCTGATCGGCGTGTACAGCAACCCCGACCAGTTGGTGATCTACCCCGATGGAAACAAAGCCTTCTTCGTCGTCCTCAGTTTCGAGGCGGAGATTGTCAGCGGAGAATTAGGTCTGAGCAACGAGACAATCGCCTTTGGCTACTTCTCGCTGGCGGAGATGGAGTCCATGCCCATGCATGGTCAACACAAACAGCGGGTGGAAGATGCATTACTCGAAGGCAGGGCTTTGATAAAATGAATATTATAAACACGCCGCCAAACCCGTGATGACGTGTTTTTATTTGAAACTTTATCAATTGGAGGCGATATGTTGAAAAATATCTCGGAACGTTTTTATCGGTGGAACAAAGGCTGGTTGATTCTTATCCTTTTCCTGCTCGACGCTTTCTTCTCAGGCTTTTTGCTGCCCCTCATTCAGGGCATGTTGCAGGGCGGGCAGGGCGGCATCCAGCCGCTCGACTTGATGCTCTTTGCGTCCCCTGAAAAAATCTTTGGCATGATCGAACGCTACGGCGAATACGGACGTCCGTTCTATCGCAGCGTGGAACTTACGTTAGACATTGTCTACCCAATTGTTTATCTGTTCTTCTTTGGTTTGTTGATCTCGTGGTTCTTCCAGCGCGGATTTGCCCCCGACAATCCCATGCGGAAGTTCAACGTCACGCCGTTGGGCGCGTGGCTCTTCGACCTGCTGGAAAACATTGTCATCGTAATTTTGCTCTCGGTCTATCCATCACAACCTGTTGTACTGGCATGGATTCTCGTCCTGCTGACCACCGTCAAGTGGGTCTTTGCAGGGGCAAGCATGTTATTGATTTTGGTCGGGCTTGTCGTGGCAATTAAGAATAAATTCAAGAAACAAGAATAGATGGTCTGTAGTTTTTATATTTGTTTCCACCACACCCCCGTACACTCAGGCAAAATCTGCCATTGATTTTGTCTCACCTTATCTCCCAGTTCATCCCCGAAGAAAAAGCGGGACAAATATTCCGCTTCGTCTAGCGATTCAAATTTGTAATCCGTGCGAATCCACCTGTGCTGGAAGCCAGCCTCATCCAGCCAGGGATAATAATCCTTGAGATGCCCCAACTGAATCGGCGACTCGTTCCCCGTCCCAAGCGACTCGAACAGGATGATCTGTCCATTTGGCTTGAGGACGCGTTTCATCTCCATCATCCACTTTTCCAATTCAGCCCGCCAGGTCTCCGGATTCCAGACAACGAGATAAGCCACACTCCAGCCGGAGACGACCAAATCAGCAGACTGGTCAGCCACAGGTAATTGACGATGGTCAGCCACATCCACCTGCCAGTTGGTCAAGCCGCTGTTGGTCAGCTTTTCGCGGCAGACTCGCAGCATTTCCTCCGAAACGTCAAAGGCACGGACAGACTTCACCAGCGGAGCCAGCAAACAGACTAATCGTCCCGTGCCAGCACCGAGATCGTAAACTACGCGGTTTTCCAAGGGCGTGACCTCACGCAGTGACTTCAAGATGTTTCCCTGATAATCTTCGCGGGCAATCAATGCTTCATATTTACCCCCTTCGGTTTGATAGATTTCTTCTTGTGTGGGCATACAACAATTATAATAGAACCATGACCACCCTTTCCCCTTCCGCCCAAAAGATACAAAACCTGTTGAATGAACTTAACTACAACTACACCGTGGTCGAGCATGCCGAGTCGACGCGCACGGCACAGGAAGCCGCGGACCGCGCGGGCTGTCAACTGGGACAGATCGTCAAATCGCTCATCTTTCGCGGCAAGACCAGCAACAAGCCGATCCTTGTCCTCACCAGCGGGGCCAACCGCGTGGATGAGAAACGCATCAGCGGATATGCAGGTGAACCCATCACCCGTGCCGATGCTGATTTTGTGCGAACCGTGACAGGCTTCGCCATTGGCGGCGTGCCGCCCATCGGTCACACGCATCATGAGCCGATGGAGACCTATCTCGACGAGGATTTCCTGGCATACCAAACCATCTGGGCGGCGGCTGGAACACCAAACGCAATCTTTGAATTGAAAACCGAAGACCTGCAAAAAATGACAGGCGGAACAGTGGTGCAGGTGAAATCATGATCGAACAAATTTACAACTACCTCAAATTGAGTGACACCCTGCACAGCGGTGGAATGCCCACGCCGGAGCAAATATCGTCCATTGCAGAGGAAGATATTCAAGTTGTGGTAAATCTGGCTACTTCCAAATCGGAAGGCTGGATACCTGATGAAAAGGATATGGTCGAGGCGCAGGGCATCGCCTACTACAGCATCCCCGTGGACTGGGAGAATCCCACGCTGGACAATTTCAACAAATTCGTTGGCGTCATGGACAAACACAAACACCAAAATATCCTTGTCCACTGCCAGGCAAATTACCGCGCCACGGCCTTCATCGCGTTGTATCGTTATAACCGCGTAGGTTGGGCGGAGGAAAACGCCTTCAAAGATCTGCGAAAAATATGGAACCCTGCTGAATATCCCGTCTGGCAAAAGTTCATTGAAAGAGGCCTCAGGGCACAGTCATAGCGACATGGTTCGAAGCGTTTAAACGCGCAAACACCCTCAAGGAGTCCGCCTCATGGAAAAATACTTCGACGTTGTTTATAAAGGAACGCCATTTCAACTCTTCGGCACGCCGCACCTGATCGCGCTCGGCATCATCACGCTCCTTTGTTTTTCACAGTTGTACTTTCGCAAAGTTTGGGGTGAAAAGGAAAGGAAAATTGTCCGCTGGGTGCTTGCCATCGCCATCGTCGTCAACGAATCTTCCCTGCACATCTGGTCGGCCTATTGGGGCATTTGGAACATTCAAACCATGCTTCCCTTGCACATGTGCGCGGTTATTATTTGGGCGTCCGCTTACATGCTGGTCACAAAAAACTATACGATCTATGAGTTCGTATATTTCATGGGATTGGGGGGAGCCATGCAAGCCGTTCTCACCCCAGCCGATGCCGCCGCCTACAACTTCCCGCATTTCCGCATCATGCAGACCTTCATCGCCCACGGTCTGCTCATTAACATCGCCATCTACATGACTGTGGTCGAAGGCTTCCGTCCCACCCTGCAATCCTTCAAACGCATCTTCATCTGGGTGAATATCTACATGGTCATCATCTTCTTCCTCAACCTTGCCATCGGCAGCAACTACCTCTTCATTGCCTACAAGCCCACCGAAATCCCCACCCTGCTCGACATGCTTGCCCCCTGGCCCTGGTACATCCTCGAACTCGAAGCAATCGGCTTTGCCATTTTCTTCATCCTTTATATCCCCTTCCTCATCAAGGATTGGCGGGCAAAACAACTGGCAACAGCATGATTTTTGGGGAGATGACTTGGGCTGGGACGACTCAATCGGGTTTTCTCCAATCCAAAGCAATTCACCCTCACCAGTCTTTTTATCCCCGCTGACAGTGGATTCCGTTTCGAGATATAGAATCCACCGCGGGTTCCCGTGCAAATAGTAGTTTTGGACGAGATGACGAAAGCCCGCATTGGCGCTACACTCTAAAAACTTTATCGAAGGGTAAAAACGAATGAACAAAAAGGTTTTAACAGCAACGCTCACATTATTGGCAACGCTCGCTTGTGGCGTAATCGCCCCTGCTACACCGGCCCAGCCCGGCGTGGAGACAGTTGTCGCCGCGACCTTACAGGCATTGACCGCTGTCGCTCCCCCAACTCAGACGCCGATCAACGGCACGCTGGTCGCAGTCAACAATATCAATTTTGTCATCCCAACAGGCATCGGCAGTGGAGCGCAGGCAGAAACCATCGAAGCAGTTCCCCCATCAAGTGACATGCCGTGGTGGGAGATTGCGCCCCAATATGATAAATACCTGCTTCAAGGGTATCCTCTCGTCAACACTTTTCACACGCCGACGATTTATGTTTACCCCGTGAATGAATACCTGCAAGTCAACGAAGACATGGCGGAGCCGTTTGACTCCCTCAAATCCATCATCGCTGGCCAACCCCTGCCCGAAAATATACCCTTCCTGCCGGCATTCAACGCCGCGCAGATGTTTCACTCCAACGAGCAAATTCTGGCGTTTCAAAACGGAAAAGGCATCCGCTTCCTAACACAATATGGGCAAGCTCCCTACCCTGTCAACAACAACAGCCTGTTCTACACCTTTCAAGGGATGACAGACGATGGCGCAAATTATGTTTCGGCGATACTTCCCATCACTGCCGCTTTCCTCTCAGCGGATGGAAACCCCGATACGCCGCTTCCGCCCGACGGCGTGCCCTTCGACTGGGAAAACTTCGAGAACATCGATCAGCACTTTGAACTGGTCAAACAAAAACTGAACACCGCCGACCCCAACGTTTTCAATCCCACACTCACCAGCTTGGACACTTTGATCCAGTCCATCCTGATAAAGTAAACGCTTGCGGTGATATGGAATTCCGAAAGGGATGACAGGATTACAGCAAAAGGAGAACCAAATGAAAAACACCGATTCTTCCGCCGGGGATGTTTACAACATCGACGTATTTCAAATCCTGCTGAAGTATGAAATCGAGCGTTCCAGGCGCTATCCAAACCCGCTGGCTTTAATCCACATGCAGGTGACGCCCACTGCCTTTCATCCGGAGGCATTGAGCGCCGCGCCTCAGATCTTTTCCACCGCTCTTAACGCCTGTCTGCGCTCCGCAGACATTCCCGCACGAGCCGGGAATTTATATACCATTCTGTTGCCAAACGCAGACAAACATGGCGCACACGCGGTTTGTGAACGACTGCTGTCGGTATTCAAAAACAAATTTGAGGATTCCAACGGGAATCCCGTCACCTTTGCATTGAACATGGGAGCCACCGCCCACCCTGGCGGGGAATCCATCACAAAAGAGGGCATACTCGAAAAAGCCAGGGAAGGTCTGGCACAATCACAAAGGAAAGGTGCAAACACGTACATCTTTGTTTCATGAATTTCCGGTGTCGTCCGGTATGCTTATTCAAATCGGTTCGAGAAGCAAAACCTTTGCAAATCGATTCATCTAATTTTGACAGAGAAAAATCATGAAGAAATTTCTAATATCAAGCTTTTTATTTACGGCGCTCATTTCTTCCTGCAATATGCCCGCCAGCACAGCAGACCCCCAAATCGCCACAGCCGCCGCGCTGACCGTACAAGCCGCCCTCGAGGCGACGACGCCGCTGGCAAGTCCCACGGCAAATGTCCAGCCAACAGCAACTGCGGCAATCAGCACACCGACCTTTAGCCAGCCAATGGCAAGCGTTGAAGATGTGACTAACTGTCGCAAGGGACCCGGAACAAGTTATGAGCGTGTCACACAGCTCATACCGTTGGAATCGGTGAAAATTGTTGGTTTCTATCCGCCAAACTATTGGATTGTCTCCACCAAGGACGGGGAGTGTTGGCTGTCTGGTGAATTCGTTACACCCTCAGGTAGTTTCGGGGCAGTACCAACCGTCACCGCGCCGCCCACACAGCAAGGAGGCACACCCGAGGCGGCAACCTTCCCCAAGAATGGCTGGACGTTCTACTGCTATACCGGGCAGGCGGATATTACCCTGAGCTGGAACGACAAGGCAGACAATGAAACAGGCTATCGTATCGTACGAAATGGCGAAGCGATTGCCGACCTGCCAGCCAATTCCACCTACTTCGAGGAAACAATCTCCCTAGCTTCAGGGCAAAGCGTCGAATACAAGATAAGGGCGTATAACCAGGCCGGTGAAGTCGACAGTTCACCGGCAAAGATTACCTGTCCATGAGTTTTCCAAACAAAAAACGTGTCCTCATCGGCACGTTTTTTGTTATGAACCAATCACGTTCCCCTATTCTTCCCCAAACTGTTCCTTTGCCTTCTTGGTCTGCTTGCCACGTTCCTCGGTGGACAGAATCCGTTTGCGGATGCGGTAGTTTTCGGGGGTCACTTCCAACAGTTCGTCATCCGAGAGATATTCAATGGCTTCATCCAGACTCATCTGGCGGGGCGGCGTCAGGCGGATTTCCATGTCACCACGGGCGGAGCGGATGTTGGTCAAATGCTTTTTCTTGCAGACGTTTACGGCAATATCCGAGCCGCGCGCATTCTCGCCGACCACCATGCCTTCGTACACTTCCACGCCGGGATTGACAAACAACACCCCGCGCTCCTCGGCGGACTTCAAGGCATAGGCTGTAGTCGAGCCTGCTTCCCATGCGACAATCGAACCGTTTGTGCGTGAGGAGATGGGACCCGCCAGCTCGTCATACCCGCTGAAGATGGTATGCATCACGCCTTCGCCACGAGTGGAGGTCAGGAATTGGTAGCGGAATCCCAGTAACCCGCGTGTTGGGACAATGTAAACGATGCGCGTCATCCCCTGCCCCGCGTCATGCATCTCGGTCATTTTGCCGCGGCGGCTCCCCAGCATTTCCACCACCACACCCACGGTCTCGTTGCTGGTTTCGACGTGCACTTCCTCGTACGGCTCCAGCAAGACGCCGTCGTCCGCCTGGTGGTAGATCACCTCCGGGCGCGATACTTGGAATTCATAGCCTTCACGGCGCATAGTTTCGATCAGAATCCCCAGGTGCAATTCGCCGCGTCCCGATACCAAAAAGTTTTCAGCGGAATCGGTATCCTCCACCCGCAGGGAAACGTTGGTGCGGAGCTCGTCATAGAGACGCTCACGCAGCTTGCGCGACGTTCCCCACCTGCCTTCCCGACCCGCGAACGGGGATGTGTTCACCCCAAACGTCATACGGACGGTTGGTTCCTCCACCTTGATCGTCGGCAACGCGACAGGGTTGGCGGGGTCGGCAAGCGTTTCGCCGATGCCAATGCCTTCCAAACCAGCCAGCGAGATGATGTCGCCCGCCTTGACTTCATCTATTTCAATCTTGTTCAAACCTTTGAAGGTATAAAGATAACGCGCGGTTTCAGGCAGGATCGTTCCATCCAATTTCATGCGCGCCATTTTTTGACCCGCTTTGATCGCCCCCGCAAAAACACGACCAATGGCGGTCACGCCGCGATAGTCGTCATAGCCAAGCATGGTAACGAGCAATTGCAGGGGCGCATCGGGGTCAACTTTCGGCGCGGGGATGTGCTTGAGGATTACGTCGAACAAAGGCTGCAAATCAGATCCCAGTTCCGGCGTCAGACCCGCCCTGCCAACCGTCGCCTGAGCGTAAATAACAGGAAAATCCGCTTGCTCTTCGGTCGCGCCCAGTTCGATAAACAGGTCGAAGGTTTCGTTGAGAACGCGCGCCGGTTCGGCATCCTTGCGGTCCACCTTGTTGATGACCACGATGGCTTTGTGTCCCATCGAAAGGGCTTTCTTCAACACGAAACGGGTCTGCGGCATGGGACCTTCGGCAGCGTCCACCAACAACAGCACGCCGTCCACCATGTTCATCACGCGCTCCACCTCGCCGCCAAAATCGGCGTGCCCGGGCGTATCCACGATATTGATTTTGATGGGCTGGTTCGTGACGGGGTCAACCAGTGAAATGGCAGTGTTCTTGGCGAGGATGGTGATTCCGCGCTCGCGTTCCAAGTCATTGGAATCCATGACGCGCTCGGCAACCTGCTGGTTTTCGCGGAAGGTGTGCGACTGGCGGAGCAGGTAATCCACAAGGGTGGTCTTGCCATGGTCAACGTGCGCGATGATGGCAATGTTTCGGAGATCGGTTCTTTCAATTAGCATTTTTACACCTGGTTTATTCGTCGTTTCATGACGTTAAGTTTACACACAAAAACCCCCGACGGGGAATGCCGAGGGCTTGAAGTCAAAGGATCGGCGTGCAAAGATATATTATCAGAGAGTAATGGATTTGGGTAGGGCAACGCGCTTATTCAAGATTCTTTCGCCACCCAGCAAGCAACACCGATGACACCCGCATTATCCCCAAGTTGGGATTGGACGACTTCAACCTGATCCACCGGCATGACGGCCACGCGCTCACGCACCGTGCGACGGATGGGATTCAGCAACAGGTCGCCTGCGCGGGAAACGCCGCCCGCGATGATGATGCGGCGCGGTCCGAGGGCGACGCACATGTTTGCCGCCGCGATGCCGACGTAAAGCCCCGCCCTTTCGTAAATATCTTTCGCAATCTCATCCCCTTCCAGCGCCGCCCGGGCAATCAACTTGGGAGTAATTCGATTGAGGTCATACTCACAAAGTTCGCCGATGCGGGTGGTGAGTCCCTGTGAGACGGCTTTCATTCCCATGGCTGAAATTGCGGGAGCAGAGGCATAGGCTTCGAGACAGCCATAATTTCCGCAACCGCAGCGGGGACCATTGAAGTCGATGGTGGTATGACCAATCTCGCCGCCCGTACCGCCAATTCCCAAATGAAGTTGCCCATTGACAACCAGCCCGCCGCCGACGCCGGTGCCGATGGCAAAGACCGCAACCGTGTCCACACCCCGCCCCGCGCCAAAACGCCATTCCCCATAAGTGATCGAGCGGACATCGTTGAGCAGGGCCGTGGGAAGCCCGGTCATCTCTGCGATTGTGGACTGCAACGGGACGTGGGGCCAGGTTCCAGGAAGGTTGGGCAGAAAGAGGGTCTCGCCCGTTTCCAAATCCAGCACGCCGGGGACTCCGATGCCGATGCCACCGATTTCATCCTTTTTCAACCCGGCGGCTTCAATGACTTGCAGGAAAAGGTCACCCATGCGCCGCATTACGGCGTCATGACCTTCGCGGGCAAGGGTAGGAATGCTCATCTGATGCAAGACCGAGGCATTTTCCACATCCACAATGGCCGCGCGGAGGTTGGTTCCGCCAAGGTCACAACCGATATATTTATTCATGGATAATTCCGTAAAACAAAAATAAGACCTGACAGGTTTTCGCGAAAACCTGTCAGGTCTGGAGATTTGAATATTAATGGATGAACGGTTTCAGCACGTCACGCGAAAGATAGAAGCCACGCTTTACCAATTCCTCGTCGCCTTCAAAGACGCGGTCTTCGTGTTCGATGCTGACGACGTAATCATAGCGAGCGGCGGTGAGGACAGCAAAGAATTTGCGCCAATCCATGTCACCGAGACCGGGCAGGCGTGGAATCTGCCATCCCATGCCCTGTGAAAGCACGCCGTTGTTGTAAAGACCTTCCTGGTCGATATGCAAATCCTTGGCGTGGACATGGAAAATCTTGCCGGCAAACTCACGGATCACGCGCTCGTAATCGATCATTTGCAGGACGAGGTGCGACGGGTCGAGGTTCAGCCCAAAGTTATCGTCGGGGATGATCTCCCACATCTTGCGCCAGATGGCGGGTGTACTGGCAAGGTTATTGCCGCCCGGCCATTCGTCGTAGGAGAAAATCATCGGACAGTTTTCGATGGCAATCTTGACACCATGATCTTTGGCAAACTTCACGATGGGGGGCCAGATTTTGGCGTAGTCTTCAAAGTTTTGTGGGACGGTCTTGTTCTTGTCCTTGCCGACAAAAGTTCCGACCACGGGCGCTTCCAGGAGCGCCGCACCTTCGATGACTTTTTTCAGGTGGGCAATGACCGTTTCGCGGTGATCCGCATCCGGGTGGAGAGGGTTGGGATAATATGCCAGCGAGGAAACCGTCAGCCCGTATCCATCCAGCATCTTGCGAATTTCCTTCGCCTTGGGTTTGTCCAGCGTGGTCACATCGATGTGCGTCACGCCGGCATAACGGCGGGCAGCTTTCTCAAAGGGCCAGCAGGCAATTTCGATGGCTTGAAAGCCACTCTCCGCGCCCCATTTGGCGGCTTGTTCAAGTGTGTTGCCGGGTAATGCTGCGGTTAAAAATCCGAGTTTCATATATGTGCCTCCTGTTCAATATGTCATTCTGAGCCGCGTAGCGGCGAAGAATCTCTTGACTGGATAGAGACCCTTCGCTGTCGCTCAGGGTGACACGAAATTACTTGACCTTGACCCAGGTCTTCTCGCGCGCACTGCGTTCGATGGCTTCGCAAAGCAGCATTTCATAATGACCATCGGCGAATGTCGGGAAGTCGGGTATCTGGCTGAAATCGCCAGCCATGAGGTATTTGTAAACCTTGCTGTAGAGCTGTTTGAAGGTATCAGGGAAGCCTTCGTTGTGTCCACCCGGATAGGATGTGACCGAGCGCGCATCCGCCGAGAGAAGCGATGGGTCCTTCATCAACGTTTGGTTGGGCGCTGTCCGATGACCGACCCACAACTCGTTGGGTCTTTCCGAGTCCCATCCGAGCGATGACTTGGAGCCGTTGATCTCGTAGAAGAGTCGGTTCTTGCGTCCCGATGAGACCTGCGAGACGGTCAGCACGCCGCGCGCGCCGTTTTCGTAGTGCAGCAAAATGGTGGCGTAATCTTCGGTGTGGATGGGCTGGTCGATGTAATCTTCAGACGTGAGGATTTTGCCCGTGAATGTTTCGAGTGGCTTGGCAGGTTTCTTGCGGACAGGATGGAAGGTTTTGAAATCGGCATAGACCTCATCCACGTGCAAGCCGGTGATGAAGGTCAGCAGGTCGAGCCAGTGCGAACCGATGTCACCGACAGCCCGAAGCGTGCCACCGAGGCCGGGTTCCAGCCGCCAGTTCCAATCGGTCGGGAAGAGCAGCCAATCCTGCAAATAAGAACCCTGCATGATGAACAGGTCGCCCAGTTCGCCGCTCTGCACCATGCTCCGTGCCTGCTGTGCCAACGGATACATGCGGATGTTGAAGTTGACCGCGTTGACCAGTTTCTTCTCCGCCGCCAGTTGAACCAGCTCACCCGATTGGGCGGATGTCATCGCCAGCGGTTTTTCGCAGACTACATGCTTACCTGCCAGCAAGGCGGCTCTGGCATGTGGATGATGAAGGTGGTTGGGCGTGGCAAGATGTACCACGTCGATGTCGGGATCGGCAAGCATTTCATCGAGCGAGCCGTAACTGCGCGGGACACCGAGTTCGGCAGCTTTTTGCTGTGCCGCTTCCTTGCTTTGTTCCGCAAGTCCCAACACTTGAATGCCGTTGCGTCGCAGACCTTCGATGTGCGCGGGACCAATGAAGCCTGTGCCAGCCACGCCAACACCAATGGATTGTTTTGTCAGTTTTTTATTTGCCATGATGAGGTTTCCTAATAGGCTCCGGGTGTCGCATCGGATTTGGTTTCAACCTTTTTGCCTTCCTGCAATGCTTTGAAATCGTCTAGGATGGTGGCAGTGGCGGTGGCACCACAACGAGTGACTCCGGCGTCAATTACATCCAGCAACGCGGGCAGGGTACGGACTCCGCCAGCGGCTTTCACCTGCACCTTCTCGCTGACGTTTGCCCGCATCAGGCGCAAGTCGTCGAGAGTCGCGCCGCTGGGGGCGAATCCCGTCGAGGTCTTGACCCAGTCCGCGCCGGCGGCTTCACTTAGCTTGCAGGCCGTGACCTTTTCCTCGTCGGTCAGGTATGCATTCTCGAAAATCACCTTGACCCTCGCGCCGCGCGCATGAGCCGCGTCACAGACCGCCTTGATATCGTCGCGGACAAAGTCGCGCTTGCCTGAACGCAGCTGCCCGATGTTCAACACCATGTCGAGTTCGAGCGCACCTTCATCCATGGCTTTGTAGGCTTCGGCAACCTTGATCTCGGTCAGGTTGCCGCCGTGCGGAAAACCGACCACCGTGCTGACAACCACATCTGAATCTTTGAGTTGCTCCGCCGCAAGTTTGACATGACAGGGTTTCACGCAGACAGTTGCGGTGTGATATTTCGCCGCGAGCTGGCAGCCCGCGATCACATCTGCTTCGGTGAGTTCGGGACGCAAAAGCGAATGGTCGATCACCTTTGCAAGTTGTTCGTAGGTAATAGTCTTGCTACTCAATTTCATGAAGGCTCCTTAGAATTTCTTCCACAGGTCGATTGGTTTCTTGACCTTGGGAGGCTGGTATGGGAATTCGATCTTGCGTCCTTCGCCCGCGGATTGATAGGCGGCGTACATGATCTTCAAAACTTCACGCCCGTCCTCGCCGGTTTCCATGCAGGTGACTTTGCCGAGGACGCTATCCACAAAGTGTTGCATTTCCTGCGGGAAGCCATAGTTCCAGACTTCCTCGAACATGGTGAAGGTGTAGCCTTTGGTCGTGCCAGCCTTTTCCACTGCATAGCCGTAACCCTCTTCCGAATAGGTCAGCAGGGAACTGCCACGCAGGAGGTCGGCGCGGGTGTGTCCCTTGGTGCCGTAGATTTCACAACGGTCATCCACACCACCGCCCTTTGCCCAGCTGTTTTCGATCATGGCGAGTTTGTCACCTTCATACTCGATGATGGCATACGAATGGTCTTCGCCTTTGGTTTTTTCCTTGTGGACGTAAGTACCCATGAAGGCAGTCACACTCTTGACCTTGGGCTTCCCCAATACCCAGCGGGTGTACTCAATCGAATGGCAACCCATGTCCAACATCACGCCGCCGCCCGAACGGTTCACGTCCCAGAACCAGGGCATGTGCGGACCGGGGTGTTCCTCTGACTGCTTGGCGAGGAATGGCACACCGACAGCACCTTCGTCAACCAAGACCTTCGCGCGGACATACTTTGGGGCGAACAGCAGTTCCTCGGCATACATCAACAGGACGCCGGCCTTTTTGCAAGCTTCAATCATCTTATCCGCTTCTTCCAGCGTAACGCACAATGGCTTTTCGATGATGACGTGCTTGCCAGCCTTCGCGGCGGACACCACTGCTTCACAGTGCAGGTCGTTGGGGATGGCAATATCGACGATGTCGATTTCCTTGTCTTTCAGAAGTTCGTGATAATTGCCGTAGGCTTTTTCGACCTTGTGTTCATCGGCGAACTTGCGGGCATTGTTGGGGCTGGAGACGGCGACAACTTCCGCGTCGCGTACCCACCCAAAGGCAATATGATGAAGGTCCATCACAAACCCAGTGCCGATTGTTCCAACTTTTAGTGTCTTGGTCATGAGAGTTCTCCTTTTTAAAAGATGA
Organism: Anaerolineales bacterium; assembly: GCA_030834895.1. Lineage (GTDB taxonomy): Bacteria > Chloroflexota > Anaerolineae > Anaerolineales > Villigracilaceae > Villigracilis. The sequence continues at coordinate 95,796 of JAUQXA010000024.1, read as the reverse complement.
ACAGGTAATTTCTGAAAAGTTCCTAAAGAGATAAGCGGGGCACACCATTCAGGGATGAGGCTTGGATGATGCTGCAAATGGAGTCACGGTGTTGTTTCGATGGGGCGGCAATGGGATGCGCCCCGCCTATTTCAGAAGTTATTGCCGCAGGGATTGCTGACGACCATAGATGGAGATCAGGACCAACAGCGTCGCGCCCAATACCATACGGCGAACGGAATCGGGCATTTGCATGGTGGTCAGCAAACTGGTGATGAGAGTCAGCACGATGGCGCCCGCCATCGTCCCCCAGTAACTGCCCTTGCCGCCGGAGAGCAAGGTCCCGCCGACAGCCACCGCTGCGATGGACGGGAAGAGGAAGGGCTGTCCGAGTTGGATCATCACCACGCCGGTGTTTCCAACCACTAGGAATCCGCCGAAGCCAGCCAATGCGCCCGCGAGGGTATAAGCCGCCAGATTCATCCCGGTCACGTTCACGCCGGAGAGTTTCGCCGTCACGCGGTTGACGCCAATGGCAAACAGGTTCTTGCCGAAGGTTGTGCGTTCCAACAGAAGCCACATCAGCACGCCAAAAATCAGCCAGATAATGAGCGCGTTCGGGATGGGAAAACTCGGCGAAAGCGGACGGGCAATCAGGCGGGTCATGATGGGCGCAATCTTTCCGCTGACGTTGCCGTGGTTTGCAATGATGATCGCACCCGTAACCACGCCGGACATACCGAGCGTCATCACGAAAGGCGAGATTTTCAGGAAGGTGATTCCCGCGCCGTTCAAAAAGCCGATGAAAGCGCCGATGAGCAGTGCGCCGAGCAGGGCAATCAATACCTTGTCATTTTCGCCCTTGACGGTGACGTAGGTGAAGATGGCGGTAAGCGTGACAATCGAACCAGCCGAAAGGTCGATGCCTTCGAAACCGCTGATGATGACCAGGGTTTGTCCGGCCGCGATCACGCCGAGGAAGACCGACAGGCGCAAAATGTTCAACGCCTGCGCCCGCGCAACCGCCATGTCACTGCCGAAGCCATTGGGGAGCAAGCCCGAAAGCAGGAAGAGGACAACCGCCAGAATCAACGCGGCAATCGGGGGGGAGATGGTAAATCGCTTCATGACCTCCTCCTTTGGAACAGGTTGATGACGCCGGGCGTCGCCAGCGCCACGACGATGATGGTCGCCTTGACCAGCGTTTCCCACCAGGTGTCGATGTGGGCAAACGAAATGATGTTTTGAATCAGGTTGAGAGTGATTGCTCCCATAATGGGTCCAGCTACACCGCCCACGCCGCCGCTCATAGCGTTCCCACCGATGACCACGGCTGTGATCGAGTTCAAGGTCATCGCATTGCCGATTTCCGCGTTGCCTGATCCGCTCAACATGGTGATGGCGATTCCCGCCAGAGCCGCCATGAAGCCGGAGATGACGTAGATGCTGAACTGGATTGTTGTCACCGGGACGGCGGTTTCATACGCCGCTTCCGCCTTGCCGCCCACCGCAAAGAGGAATTTCCCGTAACGGGTGGAACTCAGGTACAGCCAAAGCGCCAGCAAAATGGCGATGACATAAAAAGCGAGAGGCAAACCAAGCGGCGTTGTACTGCGATAAAGTTCCGCTACTTTTGCAGGGATGCCGCCGCCCGGATTGGGCAAAATGAAAAGCGCAAAACCGCCATATAGAAAGCTGGTTGCGTATGTCGTGATGATGGGTTGCAGACGCAAATAGGCGATGAAGAAGCCGTTGATGGCTCCAGCCAGCACACCCGCCAGCAGGGAGATCAACACAAACTGCCACATCTTTTCGGGAGTCCCATCCAACCCGACGCGGGTGGCGAGGATGGTGTTCACGATGGCGACAATCCCGCCAACCGAGATGTCGATGCCGCCGCCGATTAAAACAATCGCCTGTCCAACCGCGACCAGAATCAACGGCAGGAAGACGCGCATATTACCGTTGAGCGTGTCGCGCGCAAACATGTTCGGTTGCAGGAAGAGATTAATCGCGATGGATAACACCAATAAGATCAGCGGGAAGAACGCCGGGTAACGAGACATCAGGAAGTTCCAGTTCAAGCGTTTCATGCTTCACCGCCCGCGTTGGAAACGCCCAGGCTGGCGGCAACCAAATTTTCCTTGGTCAGCGTGGAACCACTCAACTCGCTGCGGATGACTCCGTCATGCAAAACCAGCACACGGTCGCATAGTCCCACCAGTTCCTCGTCGTCGCTGCTGTAGAACAAGATTGCTTTTCCTTCGCTGCAAAGTTTCGTAAGCAAGTCATAGATTTCAGCCTTCGTACCCACGTCCACGCCCTTGGTGGGGTCATCGAGCAGGAGCAGTTTCGGTTTGCGCATGAGCCACTTGCCAAGCACCACCTTCTGCGCGTTGCCGCCCGAAAGGCTGCTGACCGGCTCGTTCAGACTTGCCATTTTCAAATTCAAACTCGCGCCCGTATTGCTGGCGTCCTTCTTTGCCTTTGCAACCTTGAGCGGGAAACCATATTTTGCCCACGAAGGTAATTGGAAATTTTCGAGGATGGAGCGGATGTAGAGCAGACCTTCCTTCGCGCGGTCACCGGGGACGAGCGCCATGCCCTTTTTCATCGCTTCGCGCGGATGCCTCAGCCTGATCTCGCTTCCGAAGAGCTTGACCAGTCCCGAATACGGGACATCGCCAAAGAGCGAGAGTAGCAGGTCGCGTTGACCTTGTCCGCGCAAGCCGCCGATACCGACCAGTTCCCCTTCGCGTACGCTGAAACTAACCCCGCGCAGAGTGTCAGCCCGCAGGTCTTTCACTTCAAGGCAAATCGGCTTTTCAGTTTTTTCTTCGACCTTCGCCGCGCGCGCAAAATTAAAAATGGACTCCTTCTCGATCATCAACTTGACCAGTCCCTTCTCGTTGATGTCCTTTATTTCGCCAGCGCCGACGGTCTTGCCGTTTCGCAAAACGCTGAATTTATCGGCAATGCGGAAGATTTCCTCCATGCGGTGGGAGACAAAGACGATTGCCTTGCCTTCCTCCTTCCAGCGTTTGACCAACTCGAAGAGGCGATTGACCTGTCGGCTGTCGAGGCTGGCAGTCGCTTCGTCGAGGATGATCATCCACGGATCGAAGCTGATCGCCTTGAGAATTTCGATGATTTGTTTTTCGTCCGGGGGCAGGGATGCAACCGGGTCGTCCGGGTGCAAATCCGTTTTATAAGTCCCCTCGAACAAAGATAATAATTGCTGTGTTTTTTGTTTGATGACCTTGCGGTCGATCTGCCCGAACGTATTGAGCGGTTCGCGGGTCAGCCAGATGTTTTCGGCAACGGTCATCTTGGGAATCAGGCTCAGTTCCTGAAACACGGTGGCGATTCCCATCTTTTTGGCGGCTTGGGGGGAGGAAAAATGAACGGGTTTGTCATCGAGTAACAGCCGCCCGCCGTCGAGGACGACCACACCGTTGATCACCTTGCTCATCGTGCTTTTGCCGCTTCCATTCGCGCCGATCAACGCCACAACCTCCCCGGCATGGACATCGAGGTTGCCATCGGAGAGCGCCAGAACCCCACCATATCTTTTTACAACATTTTGAGCAGAAAGCGACAGGGACATAAATCACCTTGAATGGGTCACTGCGAGGGACGGAATCCGTCCCTCGCAGTGAAAGGATTAGCGGAAAGGCTTACTTGAAGTACTGTTGGACTTCGTCGTCAGTGAGGATGCTGTCGAGCAGGAAGGCGTCGGGCTTACCTTCGCACATCGCCAGACCTTCATCCAGGTTCTCGGAGGTAATGACCGCTGCAACCGGAAGGACGAAGGACAGACCGTTGGCGCCGCCGAGTTTGCTCTCGTCAACCTTCTTGCCCATCAGCATATTGTACGCGATGCGCAGACCGGTGGGGGAGACGCCGGGGTGGTTCGCCACTGCAATGGAGTCGAAGTCGGGATTCATGGTCAGGGCTTCCTGCCAGAGTTTCAGATATTGGCAGCGACCTTCACCTACGCCTTGGGGCCATTTGGCGGGGTTGGCAGCCATGACAGCCTGCAAAGCGCCAATTGCCATGCCATCCTGTGTCCAGTAGCCGGTCATGTTCGGGTAGGCGGCAAGGAAGTTGGACATGACTTGCTGACCAGTCGCCTCGTCCCATTTGCCGGTGTCGGTGGCGAGGACTTTGATGTCGGGATACTTGGCAAAGACTTCGGCAACACCGTTCATGCGGGCGACGTTGGCGGGGTGACCGGGGAAGCCTTCGATCTGGACAACATTGCCTTTACCTTCGAGTTTCTTGGCAAGCCATTCAGCCGAGGTCATCGCCCAAGCCTTCTGGTCGATGCCGACGTTGTACACGCCGGGGACGTTCAGCTCCTGGTCAACAGAAATGACGATGATGCCCTTGTTCAAGGCTTCGAGCAGGGTCGCGTTCAAACCGTTCACATCGCCGGGGTTGACGAGGATGGCGTCCACGTTTTTGGCCATCAGGTTCTGCAATTGCTGAATCTGTCCGGCGACATCGGTGTCCGCGCTTTCGATCACCAGTTCATTGGCCACACCCTGGTCCATGTATTCCTTGTTGACTTCGATCAACTCATCGATCATCTGGGTGCGATATTCGCTGCTGATGAAGGGGTTGGAAATACCAACCGTGAACTTCTCGGTCTGGGCAGCTTCCTTGACGAAATACTGCTGCACTTCTTCGTCGGTGAGGATCTTATCGAGCAGGTAGGCATCGGGCTTGCCTTCGCACATCGCCAGACCATCAGCCAGATTGCTCGAGGTAATAACAGCCGCGAGCGGGAGAACAAAGGACAGACCGTTGGAACCGCCGAGTTTGCTTTCGTCAACCTTCTTGCCCATTAGCATGTTAACGGCGATGCGCAGACCGGTCGGGGAGACGCCGGGGTGGTTCGCCACTGCGATGGAGTCGAAGTCGGGATTCATCGTCAAGGCTTCTTCCCACAGCTTCAGATATTGGCAACGGCCTTCACCCACGCCTTGAGGCCAGACAGCGGGATTCGCAGCCATGACAGCCTGCAGAGCGCCGATTGCCATGCCGTCTTGCGTCCAGTAGCCGGTCAGGGTCGGGTAGGCGGAAAGGAAGTTGGACATAACTTGCTGACCGGTGGCTTCGTCCCATTTGCCGGTGTCGGTGGCGAGGACTTTGATGTCAGGATAGCCAGCCAGAACTTCAGCAACACCTTCCATGCGGGCGACGTTGGCGGGGTGTCCGGGGAAGCCTTCGATCTGGACGATCTCGCCCTTGCCGCCGAGTTTCTCAGCGAGCCAGCGGGCGGAGGTCATCGCCCAAGCCTTCTGGTCGATGCCGACGTTATACACGCCGGGGACGTTCAGTTCCTGGTCAACGGAGATGACGAGGATGCCCTTGGAGACAGCTTCTTCGAGGGTTGCGTTCAAGCCGTTCACATCGCCGGGGTTGACGAGGATCGCATCCACGTTCTTGGCCATCAGGTTCTGCAACTGCTGGATCTGGCCGGCGACATCGGTGTCAGCGCTTTCGATCACCAATTCGGTGGTGAGTCCCTGATCCATGTATTCCTTGTTGACTTCGATCAACTCATCGATCATCTGGGTGCGATATTCGCTGCTGATGAAGGGGTTGGAAATGCCAATCGTAAAGACCTTCGCTTCGGCTGGAGCTTCTGTTGCTGGAGCAGCCGCAGGGGCCTCGGTGGCTGCAGGCACTTCGGGGGCGGGCGCTTCAGTCGTGGGAGCGCCGCAAGCCACCAGCATGGACGCGACGGCAATCAAAGTCGCGATCACCATCAAATACTTCTTGAGATTATTCTTCATTTGCTTCTTCTCCTGGTAATTAGATAGGGTTGAATTTTCTTCTCGGACTGGACAGGTATAACTTTTTTGCCAGGTACCTCCTTTGTTCTGATTATCTATTTTATGAATTTGCAACTAAACGATCATAAGATGCGGATCGTCTTCAACAATGAAAAGGTAATTGGATGCCAACGCAATTGCGCCGATGATGCCTGCATCCGAACCTGCACGTGAGAAGTTAATAGACAAGTGTGTGGTCGCCAACGGCAGGGAGCGCCTCAACACCGCACGGCGGATCGACACCAAAAAATGGTTGCCGAAATTGGAAATCCCGCCGCCGATAAAAATATGACTTGGGTTGAAGAAGTTGACCAGACTCGCCAGCACATCACCGACCATCTGTCCGCTGGCGCGGATAATTTCCAGTGCGGCTTCATCGCCTTCGCGGCAGGCAGCGTTGACATCCTCCAGTCGCAGAGTCCCGCCGTTGGCTTCGTAGAATTTGACAAGATAAGGTCCCGAACCACTTTGGGCAGCGGTCAGCGCTTTTTCGAGGATGGCGGGACCCGCTGCCATGGCTTCGAGACATCCCCGATTTCCACAGCGGCAAATGGGTCCCTGCTTATCGACACAGATATGACCAATATCCCCGGCGCTACCATCGCTTCCGCGATGAATCCTGCCGTTGGATATGATTCCCGCTCCGACCCCCGTCCCAATTTTTACAAAAATAAAGTGATCTATGTCCGTGCCGTCGCCTGTTCGTTGTTCCCCCAAAGCCATGATATTTACATCGTTATCCACCACTACGTATGCGGAAGGAAAGGCTTCCTTCATAAAGTCGCGAATCTGGAAATTCTCCCAATGAGGCATGAGCGGGGGAGCCACCAAAACGCCTCGGGCAAAATCCACTGGACCCGGAACGCCCACGCCAATACCCAAAATCTCTTCGGGCTGGCATCCCTGCGCTTGAACCATCTCGCGTACTAATTCCACGCATCGCGCAAGAAGTTCCTCGGGCTTCGAGCGGACATCCGCCGCCTCGGACTTACGCTGGATGATTCGTCCATTCAATTCCGCCAACGCAGTATCAAGGCTAGTGGCTCCCATGTCAATTGCCGCGATGTAACCAAGTTTGTCGTTGATCTTCAGGAGCTGCGGTCTTCGTCCGCCTTGTGACGCCCCCTCTCCCACTTCCACCAGGTATTGTTTACCCAGCAGGCTGCGTATTTCCTGCGAAGATTTGGCTTTCGACCAGCCAGTGATGCTCGAAATCTCCGAGCGGGAGATCTTTCCCTGCCGTCGTAACGCGCGCAAAATCTCTGCTTCGGATGAATCCACCACAAAAGGAGCGGAGAGTCGGGAGGTCTTGCTTGTGCTTACCTTTTTATCTGGGCACATGAGCATCACTTCTACTTGCAGGAATCTGCGTGAAGCGTACTACGCAATTGATTTGATTATATTGATTTCCTTTAGCGATACAATAGCCAAACTCGAGTAAAAAAATAAGAACTTCGTTCTTTTTGAAAACAAAGTTCTTAGTTTGCTGTTCAAAGCCGAAAAATCAAGAAGATTTGCCTAAACAGCACTCTACTTGATAATCTGAGAAATTTTACCCGTTTCCTTGTCCTTCAAAATGATCTTCAACTTGCCTTCGGGCATTTTCTCTTCCTTGATCAGATAATGCTGGTCGTCATATTCCTTCAAACCGGCATTCTCGGCGTTTACCTGACCGCCGCGCCACTCCTTGACCTCAATGGGTTCCCATTTCTTGCTGACAGCCGCCTTGTAGCAGGCATCGATGATCGTATTGACCACGTAGCCGTCGTAGAAAGTTTCCATTGGGGCGACGCCCTTATCCATCGAGTTAAACATATCCATGAACATTTCGACGTAACCGAGGGAGCCGATCTCGTCGCCGACGGGGAACAGCCAGCCCGTGTCGCCTTCGGCTTTTTCAGCCACGTATCCGCCCTGCCCGACGCCGGTAAACATCTCGAAGCCGGTCCGCAACCAGTGATTCAGCCAGACTGTCCCATCGGTGCCGGAAACCTCGTCGCGCAGATCCATCCCGCCGCGAAAAGTCCAACTGACCTCGAATTGTCCGATGGCACCGTTTTCGTAGCGGACCAGACCCACCGCGTGGTCTTCCGCGTCGATTGGGTGAACCTGGGTATCTGCCCAGCAGGTCACTTCGGCGGGACGAATCCCCTTCCCGATAAAATTGCGGGCAATCTCGATACAGTGACAGCCCATATCCACGATGGCGCCGCCGCCCGAAAGCTCCTTCGTCCAGAACCAGTCGCTGTGTGGACCGCCGTGCGTCTCACGCGAACGCGCCCAAAGCACCTTGCCCAGAGCGCCCTTCTGCGCCGACGCAAGGGCTTTCAAAGTCTTGGGGGTGTAAACCAAATCCTCTAGGTAGCCGTGGAAGACCCCAGCCTTCTCGACCGCTTTCAGCATTTCCAATGCTTCGGGGCCGCTGATGGCGAGCGGCTTGGTACATAAAACCGCCTTGCCAGCCTCGGCAGCCAGCAAAACGGCTTTCTTATGCAAATAATTGGGCAAAGCGACAATCACAGTATCCACTTCTGGGTCGCGGATTGCTTCCGCCATGTCGGCAGTGGAGCGGGGAATGCCAAATTCCTTCGCAAATTTCGCCGCGCTTTCAGGCTTGCTGGCGCAGGCGACCTTGATTTCGTCCCTGCCGCGGAAGTTGAGCAGGCTCATCGTGTAGAAGCGACCGATCAACCCAGTGCCTATCATCGCAATTTTGTGCATGGTATTCCTCCAAAAAGTGGAAATGTTCGGACATTTCGATTATATAATAATCCTCTTCACAAGTCAATCTTGCGGACAATCAGATAATTGAGTAGAATTGTTTTATTGTACGAACATTTCACTGGATTTATATTAATGACACCTGCAAAAATGACCCCACGACAACGAGTGTTGACGGCTCTTTCTCACGAAGAACCTGATTCTGTTCCCTTGGCTTTGGGTGGTGGTCCCTACGGCATCGTGGACGACCTCTACCTCAGGCTGATTCACCACCTGAATTTGGGCGAACCCGTCGCCCCCTTCCGCAGCGGACACAGCATCTCCTACATGGACGACCGCCTGCTGGAAAAACTCGGCACCGACCTGCGTTACTGCTGGCCGGGGCTTCTGCCCAACAGCCCGATCAACGCCGGCGAGGATGAAAACACCTTTTACGATTCCTACGGCCAGGTCTGGAAACGCGCCCTGCCGTATTACTATGCCGGTGCGGGAATCCTCAAAGAAGCCGCCAGCGTGGATGATATCGAAGCCCGCATCCACTGGCCCGATTTGACCGACCCGCGCTGGACGGCTGGTCTGGCTGACCGCGCCCGTTTCCTGCGCGAACAAACCGACTATTTCGTGGTTATGCGCATGGTTGCTTCTCATGGACTTTTCCAGACCGCCTCAGACTTGCGCGGCACCGAAAACTTCCTGACAGACATGGCGCTCAACCCCGAATTCGCCCTTGCCCTGCTGGACAAAGTCACCACCGCCATCGAAGGCTTGTTGCGGCTTGCCATGCAAACGGGTGGAAAATACTTCGACATGGTCGAACTGCCCGGCGACGATTATGCCGGCAACCTCAACCTCATCATCTCGCCTGCCATGTTCCGCAAGTTTATCAAGCCCTGCATCGAGCGGCTGGTCAAAGTTATCAAGGAATACAACCCAAATACAAAGGTCATGTTCCATAGTGACGGGGCGATCACCAAATTACTGCCTGACCTGATTGCGCTGGGCATCGATGTCATTCATCCGCTTGAACCGTTACCCGCTACGAACATTCCGGAAATCAAGGAGAAATTCGGCAAGCAGGTTTCCTTCCTTGGCGGCATCGACATTTCGCACGCCATGCCCGGTTCACGCGAAGACGTGATTGCCGAGGTGAAGCGTCGCATTTCCCAACTCGCGGTTGGCGGCGGATACATCCTCGCGCCGTCCAACCACCTTCAGGCGGATGTCTCGGCGGAGAATGTCGTCACCCTGTTCGAGACCGCCCGCCAATTCGGCAAATATCCGATTCAAATTGCGGAGACCGTATAACATGGAAAGCACACTCGACCTCCCCTATACCGAAGTTGACCCCAAAAGCCCGGTGCCGTTGTATCACCAAATCTATCTCGACTTGCGGCAAATGATTCAAAGCGGAGTCATTCCCCCGGGTGGGATGCTGCCACCGGAGATGGAAATCTGCCAGGCGTACAATGTCGGGCGGCAGACCATCCGTCAGGCGATTGTCCGTCTTGTGGATGATGACCTGCTCGAGCGTTTTGCCGGACGCGGGACATTCGTCCGCCAGCAACCCAGCCACACGCAGTTTTTTCTCGACCGTAGTTTCAGCCAGCAAATGCGCGAATTGGGGCGTGAACCCCACTCTCGAACTTTGAGCACCGAAATGGGCACGGTGAACGCAGAAAACGTCCCCACCCTGCAAGCCTTGAAAGGAAAGCCCTGCTTTGTCATCGAACGTCTGCGCCTCGGCGACGATGAGCCAATCTGCCACCAGACCAGCACTGTGCTGGTCGAACGTTGTCACGGCATCGAGCAACAGGACTTCACCAACCAGTCGCTTTATGAAATCCTGTCCACGAAATACCATCTCATCATCAATCGCATCGACCACGTCGTCCGCGCCGTTGCAGCGGATGAGTACCGCGCGGAATTATTGAATATCGCAGAAGGCGATCCGCTCCTATTCGTGGGCACGACCACCTATCTCGATGACGGCGAGATCATCGAACACTCCGCCAGTTATTACCGCGCCGACCGCTACGAATACAGTACCACACAAACCTGTTGCGATTAATTGTGACTGAATATGTCACTCTGAGCGACAGCGAAGAGTCTCTGGCATAGTACAGAGATGCTTCGCTGCGCTCAGCATGACATCACCCTATTATTGGTGAATAAAATGTCAAACTCTGCCTTTAAATATCTCGATCAGGCGCAAGCCATCCTCGATTGCATCCGCGCCACACAAACGGACGCCATCGAACGCGCCGCCGAACTCTGCACTCAAACCATCGCCGGGGACGGGCTTGTCCATCTCTTTGGCACGGGACATTCCCGCATCTTCGTCGAAGAGATGTTCCCGCGCCACGGGAGTTTTCCCGGCTTCCATCCCATCGTCGAACTCTCGCTCACCTACCACAACCTCGTTGTCGGCTCGAACGGACAACGGCAAGCCATGTTCCTCGAACACGTCGAGGGCTTTGGGCAGGTTATCATGCGCAACTTTGTCTTTGCCAAACCTGATTGCTTTTTGCTCTTCTCGAATAGTGGTGTCAACGAAGTGGTTGTGGATGTTGCCCTAGAAGCCAAACGACAAAATATGCCCGTGATCGCCGTTGTCTCAGTGGATCACTGCAATTCCGTTCCTGCACCTCATAGCAGCGGAAAAAAACTGACCGACATTGCCGACATCGTCATCGACAATTGCACGCCCGCCGGTGATGCGCTCGTCCGCGTGGATGGACTTGAAGACCCCGTCGGTCCCGGCTCCACCATCGGCGCGGCGACAGTGACAAATGCCCTCAAATGTCTGATTGCCGAAAAATTGACCGCACTTGGCAAACCGCCCATCGTGCTGACCAGCAGTTTCTTCATCGGTAGTGAAGCCTCGAAGAAGCGTTTCGACGAGTGCTACGACGACTACCGTGACCGCGTTCAAAAAGTCTACGGCGGATGTCGATGACTGGAAATCTCGCAGGCAAGGTGGCAATCGTCACCGGCGGAGGGAGCGGAATCGGACAAGCGACAGCGCAGTTGTTTGCCGAGCAGGACGCGCAGGTGGTGATTTTTGAAATTGACGAATCCCGCGCCGCCGAAACGCTGCGCGTGATGAAAGGAAATCACACCAGTCAAATCGTGGACGTATCCTCCGCCCCACAGGTTGAATCTTCCATCAAAGATGTGATCTCCAACTTCAAGCGGCTTGATGTTCTGGTTAACGTCGCCGGTGGCAGCGGACGAAAATGGGGTGATGGTCCCACTGATGCCTGCACTCTCGAAGGCTGGGACAAAACACTGGCTTTGAATCTCGACAGCACTTTCCACTGCTGCAAGTATGCGCTTCAAGCCATGCTTCCACAGGGACATGGAGTCATTGTCAACGTGGCTTCTGTGCTAGGTTTGGTCGGTGGCGACGATGATTTTGCCACGCACGCCTACGCCACCAGCAAAGGCGCAATCATCAGCCTGACACGCTCGATTGCCTCCTATTACGCACCGCGCGGAATCCGCGCCAACGTGATTTGTCCCGGCTTGATCGCCACCCCCATGAGCAGGCGCGCACAGGAAAGCGAACACATCCAATCGCGGCTGCCTCAGTTACAACCACTCACTGGTAACTTCGGTTCCCCACAGGATGTCGCCAACGCCGCCCTCTATCTTGCTTCAGCCTCTTCATCCTTCGTCACTGGCGCAGTTCTTACCGTCGATGGCGGCTGGACTGTGAGGTAATGTCATTGCGAGGAACGAAGCAATCTCCCAAACCCAATATGCATACTTATACTCGTCAACTCACCGACTTACCCAAAACAAAAATCCTCGTAGTAGGCTCAGGCTCGGCGGGCGCAACCGCCGCTGTCACCGCGGCAAGGCTCGGCGCGGAAGTGACCCTGGTCGAGCGCTACGGTTTCATGGGCGGAATCAGTACACAGGTACTGGACACCATCTACGGTTTTTACACGCCCGGCTCACAGGCGCGGAAGGTCGTGGGCGGAATCCCCGATCTGGTCATTGACGAACTGATGAAACGCAAAGCCGCGATTTATCGTCCCAATACTTACGGCGCGGGACAAGGCATCACGTACGACCCCGAAGTGTTGAAAGTGGTCTGGGAAACAGTCGCTAGCCAGTCGGGAGCCAGAATTCTGTATCACTCGCTGGTGGTGGATGTCATCGTCGAGAAAAACATCCTGCGCGGAGTCGTCATCGCCAACAAGTCGGGGTTGTTCCGCCTGATGGCTGACCTGGTCATTGACGCCTCTGGCGATGCGGATGTTGCCGCGGCGTGCGGCGTTCCGTTTGAGAGCGCGAAGGACGGAAAAATCCAGTCGCTGACAACGACCTTCAAGTTGATCAATGTGGACGTGGCGCGGGCGAAGCAGGTCAAGAAAAACGAATTGCATGAATTGATGGCTTCGGCAGAAGGATACGATCTGCCACGCAAGGAAGGCAGTGTGCATGTCACCCCGCTCGACGGCGTGATGGCAACCAACGTGACCCGCGTCACGAACGTCGACCCGAACGACGTGGAGCAGTTGAGCCGCGCCGAGATCGAAGGACGCAGGCAGGCGATGGAGTACACCCGCTTCCTGATCGAGCGCGTGCCCGGTTATGAAAAGGCGTTACTCAGTGGATTGAGCACGCAGATCGGAGTCCGCGAAAGCAGGCGCATCTTCGGTGAGTATCGCCTGACTCGTGCTGATGTTCTGTCTGCCCGCAAGTTCGATGATGCGATTGCCCAGTGCGGAGCACCTATCGAAGAGCATCACGCGGGAGCGGATACGCGTTGGGAATATCTGCCCGACAGCGAGACGTATCACATCCCGTATCGCTGCCTGCTGCCACAAAATGTGGACTCCCTGCTTGTGGCGGGTCGCTGTCTCTCGGCTGACCACGACGCCCACGCCTCCGTCCGCAGCATGGGACAGTGCATGGCGATGGGACAAGCCGCAGGCACGGCGGCGGCGTTGACGATTGCAAATGGCAAGACTCTGTCCGAAATCAAAATTCCTGACTTGCAGGATTCCCTGCGCAAATTAGGAGCGGTTATCTAATGAAGATTCGTACTATTCTCGGAGATATTTCCCCATCTGAACTCGGCGTGACCACCTGCCATGAACATTTGCTTTGGTCTGTCCCCGAACCCTACGTAGACGAAGACCCCGACCTCGGTTTTGATTCCATACCGGCGGCGGTGGCAGAAGCGCGTTATTTCAAATCTGCGGGAGGCAACGCGCTGGTCGAGATGACCACCGCTGAAATCGGGCGCTGTCCTGTTGAATTGCGACAAATCGCAGAAGCCTCTGGGTTGCACGTGATCGCAGCCACAGGTCACCACAAGGAGAAGTTCAGCGCGGCGGCATTGGCTGGTAAATCGGTGGATGAGATTGCAAACGGCATCATCACTGACATTAATTTGGGCATGAGCGGCACGGACATCAAGGCGGGAGTCATCAAAGCCGCGAGCAGCCAAAACACCGCCACCGACAGCGAACGCCGAGTCATCCACGCGGTTGGGCTGGCGCACGAGGCCACGGGAGCGCCTGTCTCCACCCACACCGAAGCAGGGACGTTTGCCATCGAGCAGGCAAATTTATTGAATGAAGCAGGCGTCCCTTTCGAGCGAATGCTCATCGGTCACCTGGATCGCAGACTGCCACGCGAGACCTATCTTGCGCTGGCGCGTTTGGGCGTGCATCTCGGCTTCGACCAAATAGGCAAAAACAAATACTGGCCCGATGCTGAGAGAGTCTCGCTTATCAAGGATTTGATTGCGGCAGGACACGTCAATCAAATCCTCCTATCTGGCGATACGGCGCGCAAGTCGGCGTGGCATGTTCACAACCCACGCATGAACGGACTGGCCCACCTGTTGCTCAACTTCGTCCCGGCCATGCGTGAAGCGGGCGTAAACGAGAAACTCATCCACACGATGCTGGTAGAAAATCCAGCAAGGTTTTTGGCTTTCTAATTTTGATGCTATTGCGAGCTTTGAAGTAGCGAGGCAGTCTTTTGTTACAGTGTCGCTACGAGAAACTAAGAAATTCCTTCTGTACACACACAATTTTCGTACAGCTTCCCAAAATCTGCAAGAGATAAAACTCCCCCGCCAGCACAAAGCGCATTGGCGGCACCTGCGGCAACGGCATGGCGCAATGCAAGATCGGGGGTATAACCTTTTGAAAAGGCAAAGGCCAATCCACCCAGAAAAGCATCTCCACTACCAACGCTGCTGACGATTTGAATCTCCGGCGGCTGCGCCACCCAACTTTCATCCGCAGAGACAAGGACCGCGCCTTGTTTTCCAAGCGTGACAACAGCCCATTCGATTCCCGATTGGCATAATTCCCACGCCGCGTTCACTGCCTGTTCCGTGTTTGATATTTCCACGCCAAGCGCTTCACTCAATTCCGCCGCATTGACCTTGATATTGACACCCCGTACGCTCAACGCGGTCTTCAACGCCTGACTGCTTGTGTCAACCCACACGGATTTCTTTCGCTCCACCAAGCCTGCAAGCATTGACTTAAACAGATCCAACGAAAAGCCGGGCGGCAGACTTCCGCTCACGCAGACCCGGCTTGCCTCAAAAGACTTTTCCCATACATCGAAAACAAGCGACTTGCATTCATCCAAATCAACCGCCGCACCTGGGTCATTGATCACAGTCGCATCCCGATTCGGTTGAACTAAAATGATGCAAGTCCGGGTTTCGTTTTTTGTCCGCGTCCAATACCCATGCAATCCCTCCTGCTCGGCAAGTTCTGACAGCAGGTTCCCCGCGTGTCCACCGAGGAAGCCCATGCAAAGCGGGTCGCCGCCCAACGTGCGAATGGCGCGAGCCACGTTAAGCCCCTTACCGCCCGCCGCCGCCAGTACTTTATTCGTGCGATGAACCTCGCCAATGTATAGCACATCGAGGTACATGGTTCGATCAATTGCGGGATTGGGGGTCAGGCAAAGGATCACAGGTACTCCAAAGCTTCTTTCAAGGCTGGTTGTCCATTCGTTCCACCCGCTTTTTGGGTCGAGAGTCCGCCGCAAACAACGCCCAGCCGAAGTGACTTTTCCAACGACCACCCTTGCAAATATCCATAAATGAAACCCGCATCGAAACTGTCACCTGCGCCAACGGTATCCACAACTTTTGCTGGAATGGAGGGAACTCTGACCTTTTGGGATTGCCTCACACCGAGCGCCCCCTCCGCTCCGAGCTTGATCGCCGCCAACTCGACCTTCCACCCAAGTCTGATCGCTGCTTCGTCAACATTTTCCACACCGGTGAGCGACTTTGCTTCCGTCGCATTGGGCAGAAAGACGTTCGTGACGGCAAGCAGTTCGTCGAAGCCCAGCCATTTTTCAGACGGGTCGTAGTTCGTGTCAAGCGAGGTGGTCAGTCCCAAAGAAAGGGCGCGCTGGAACAAGACAGGGAGACCGGGCTGAAGCTTGGTTTGCAGGAAATAACTCGCAACGTGCAGGTGACATGCCTGACTCAACAAACTGTCGGGGATGTCTGAGGCTCGGAGTTCAGCCATCAGCCCGGAGTGAGTCAAAATCGCGCGGTCTCCCTGAGCAGCGTCAAAGGGCTGGCTGAGAATAACGCTCAATCCAGTCTGCCCGTCGGTACGGAGAATCACATTGGAAATATCCACACCCCGCTTTTGCATTTCATCCAACATGAAGCGCCCGAAAACATCGTCACCACACACACCAATGAATGCAACCTTCAGTCCAAGTCGCGCAGCGCCACAGGCAAAGATGGCAGACGAGGAGCCAATGGCAAGCGACGCCGAATCGACGAGTTTTTCGACCTGGCCAAATTCAGGGATGACGTCGCCAGAGAGAATCAAATCGGGATTGATTTCGCCTGCGACGAGGATGTCGTATTTGTTCATCAAGATAAGAAGTTAAGTGGATAAGTACACAGGTAAACAAGTATGAACCTGCCCGCCTGTTTATCTGTGTACTCAATAGGTCTTATACCAATCGAACGGCGCTTCGCCTTGAAAGAAATCAGTATAGGGTTTTGCAAGCGCGTGACACAGTGAAGTCAGGCGGGAAATGCGTGGCTGGGCAATTGTGCGCAGGAAGTTCATACGTTCATCGCCGCTCATTGTAACCGCCTCCTTCCACACGGCGCGACCGACGGCAATACCACTTGCGCCCGCGTTGCAAGCCACAGTCACCTGGCGGACGAAGGTTTCGTAGCCCACGGCGGCGGAGAGCAAAATCCATGGCACAACGCTGGCGGATGAAATTTCCTTGCAGGTGTCCAGCCATGTTTCCTCGCTGAGCGAAGTCGAAGCGTCAAGCGGGAACTCAGCCTTGAGAATATCCGCGCCAAGCGGAGTTAATCGCCTGGCAGTTTCAACTACAACGTATCGCTTTTCTTCAGAGGAAAGTTTTTTGTCTTCATTGAGCGAATACGAAAGCGGTTCGAGCATTAGGACAAGGTCATGCTTGCCACAATCATCCGCAACCTTCGAGGTGAAATCCTCGATTTTCCTTGCGGTGGGCGAATCGGGATGGTAATAGACCAACAACTTGATGGCAGATGCGCCCATGCGTTTGGCTTTTTCCACGTCCCAACCGGGAATGATCTGTGCACGGCGCGCGGTTGCGTCACCTGTGTAGCCAGTGGATTCAACCGCCACGACCAGTCCTGTATTATTGGGAATGGCATGTTCCGCAATGGCTTGCGCGGCAGAGACTTCTGGGTCGAGCAAAACAGCCGTCGCGTGCGATGCAAGAGTGGAAGTCACATCCAATTTGAAGCGGCTGAGTTCAGTGTCATCCGCAAAGGCGGGGTTTGCCTTGCGTAAATTTTGACGATGGTCAAGGGCAAGGGCGGTAAAGGTTCTGCGTGTAGAGGAGATTTGTTGCAGTCCGCGTAGTTTTCCGATTGAGATGGGTTTCATGAGGCAGGTCCCAAGTTAAAGGTTGCTGTGTGAAGGTTGCAGGTTTGAAGGTTATGGACAGGTTTGTATCCACGCATCCAGTTCACGATGCTTGAGGATAGTGCTGAAGTTGAGTTCTTTTGATTGCTCACAAAAAGCGGAGAAATCGCCAGGCAGGTCGGTATATTCAGCGGCAAAAACAGGCTTTCCTGCTTTGATGTAAGGTAGCATGGACTCGGCTTCCTCGTAGAAAAAGTAGTCCTCAGTGATGGCAAAATCATACACGTCCACAAGTTTCAGAACCTGGTTAGATGCGTTCTTCTGCCCGATGGCGAGTCCGCGCGCATGGGCTTCGTCTGCAAGCCAGAGGGCATATTTCAATTGATCATCGTAGGTGAGCGGGAAACCCGTGTTGTTGGTGTAGATTTCCATATTGTCGGGTTCCACGGCATCGAAGTCTTTGGCTTGACAAAGGTCAAGGCGGGCACGCATGATCGGGGCAAGCAGGTCAATACGGCGGATGTCAAGCCATTTTTCGCCCGGCCAGCCATCGTAATCGTTGCCAAGAACTTCGGGCGGGAACTGGTCTTTGTCAGGGCGCCAATCTTCCCATGAGCCAACGCTGATATAGCAGATAACTTTTTTGCCTTTGGCGTGGAGTTCATCAATAATGGATTGGCCAACATACAGGTCAACGTCATAAACATCAGCTTCGATGGAGGTGTCGATGTCGTCATCGCCGATTTGCCATTGCCAGGTGAGTCCGACGGCGGGATGCCACCATGATGCGGATTGCGAATTAGGAATTAGGGAGGGGCTAGAGGAAGGCATAGGGACTAGTGTCTCTGTCTGGGAAGAAGCAAACTGAGGTAAAGTGGGTTGACATCCCACGAGGAAAAGGAGCAGGAAAATAATCCTAGACCGCATGATGCTCGAACTGCGGTAGATAATCTTTGTGCCGTGCGAAGAGTTCATTGGTCATCTCCTTGATCTCAGCCAGTGACAGCACGGACGCGGTCAGCGGGTCGTGACAAATGGCGCGGTAGACCATAGTTGGGTCGCCCGCGAGCGAGGCTTGAATCGCCATTTCCTCGATGCCGCTGGAGAGTTGGGTTAGCAGGGCGGTCTCTGGAGGAAGCGCGCCAACGTGGAAGGGATGGAATCCAGCGCGATCCACAAGCACGGGGACTTCAACACATGCGCCTTCGGGCAGGTTGGTGATGAGGTGTGTGTTTTGCACGTTGCCATTGAACTTGAACGGCTCGCCGCCTTTGAGGGCGTTGGCAATGTACGCGGCATATTCATGTCCGCGCTGGAGGTCTTCGGACGTAAGAGGCTTTGCCAGTTCATCTTTGACCTGCCCCTTCCAGGTGGCTTCACTATTCTGGTATTCTTTGAGGATGTAGGCATATTCGCCAGGATTCCAGTTCGTGCCGTGCGTACAATACTTTTCGATCAGGTCGGGGCGTTTGCGGAACCACCAGTTGTACTCGGAGTTATGTCCGCTGGACTCGGTAACGTATTTGCCGATGGCGAGATACATCTCGTTGCGGACGGGTTCGGCGTTGTAGATTTCGGGTCGCTCGGTGATGGCTTTGTGGATGAGCGGATAGGCGTCCCTGCCATTCCACTTGAAGTCGAGATACCAAGCCTGATGATTGATTCCCGCGCACAGGTAGTCAATCTCATCGTAGGGCGCGCCAATCCAATCCGCGAGCATCATGGCTGTGCCTTGCACGGAATGACATAAACCCGTGGTTGATATGAATGTCTGCTTCTGAATCGCGGACACCAACATCGCCATCGGGTTGGTGTAATTGAGCAGAACCGCGTTCGGACAGACTTTCTCCATGTCGCGGACAATGTCCATCATCGGGTTGATCGTCCGCAGGAAGCGGAAGATGCCGCTCGGTCCGCGCGTGTCACCGACATTGATGTCAATGCCGTATTTCTTGGGGATTTCGATATCGTATTTCCAGACATCTGTGGTGCCTGTCAAAATAGTGGTCAGCACTACATCTGCATCCTTTAGCGCCTCGGCGCGACTCAACGTAGCGGTTACGCTGGCGTGACGATTCCCAGCAGCAATGAGTTTTTTGACGCTCTCGTTGGCGAAGTCAAGTCGTTCTTCATCAATATCCATCAGAGAGATGCGGGCATCTTCAAGCAACGGAAAGGTTAGGACATCGCGCACAAGTTCGCTTGTAAACCCAAGGCTGCCTGCGCCGATAAATGCAATTTTTGTCATAATGAGTTCTCCTGTGTCATGTGTTCCAGTGTCAGGTTATCGTTTCACGCCGCTTAACGCGATGCCTTCGATGAATTGCTTTTGGGCGAAGAAAAAGATGATGAGCAACGGCAGGATGGAAAGGAAAGCACCAGCCATGAGGACTGTGAACTTCCCGCCCATCTGAAGCTGCTGCTGGAAGAACGCCAGACCAACTGTCAGCGTGGTCTTGTGCATGTCCGTCGGCAGGTAAACCAGCGGATGGAGCAAGTCGTTCCACGCATCCTTGAAGACGAAGATCGCCAACGCAGCAACTGCGGGTTTGGACAGCGGCATGTAGACACGCCAGAAAATATCGAAGAGCGAAGCGCCGTCCATGCGGGCGGCGTCCACTAAGTCACGCGGGATGGTGAGGAAGTACTGCCGCAGGAGGAAGGTCCCGAAGGCGCCGCCCCAAAAGGCTGGGACGATGAGCGGAAGTTGAGTCCCGATCCAGCCTAGGTATTTGAAGATGATGAAGTTCGGGATGAGCGAGACCTGCGGCGGAATCATCAGCGTGGCGACGAGGAGCGCAAAGAGAAAGTCACGTCCTTTGAATTTGACGATGGCAAAGACAAACGCCGCCATTGCACAAGTCAACACTTGACCGATGACCGTCAGGGTGGACAGCTTGAAGCTGTTGAAAGTCAGGTAGAGAAATGCCTGGTCGGGCAAATCCTCGAAGAGGTCGAAGTAGTTTTGTACGGTGAACGGGTTGGGAATGATGTTGCGGGAAAATTGTTCGGCAGGAAGACGCAGTGAAACCGAAATCATCCACAGGAAGGGGATGAGCATGGTCAACGCGCCAAAGATGAGAAAGGCGTAGGTGATGACGTCGAGGATGGTTTTGTAAATTGACTTGGACATGACCTGCTCCTATTCGTACACCACGTAACGGCGTTCCCACCAGAACATGATCGCCATGAAGACCGCCACCAACAGGGCAAGTTGAATCGCCTGAGCGCTGGCATCTCCCATACGGAAGAAGTGGAAGGCGTTGCGATAGATCGAATACACCGCCACAGGCACGGAACTGTCGCCCTGTCCGCGTCGGGTCAGCATGTAGATGTAGTCGTACGCTTGGAAGGCGTTGATGGCGGCAATCAAAGTCTGGAAGAAAATGCTCGGCGTCACCAGCGGTAATGTGATCCTGAAAAACTGCTGGTAATCATTTGCCCCATCGAGAGAGGCGGCTTCGTAATAATCGCGCGGGATGGCAGTCAGCCCAGCCAGAAAGATGATCATGCCTTCGCCAATCGCCCCCCACACATTGACGATGACCACTGACATCATGGCGTTGTTTGTGCAAAGCCAGCAGACGGGAGCAAAACCCAAACCTTCAAGCGCAAAGTTGAGGATGCCCGTCTCCTTGCCATAGATCATGTTCCAGACCAAAGCAGTGGCAACAGCGGACGTCACAGTCGGCAGGAAATACACTGTGCGAAAAAAGCCAACACCGCGAATCTTTCGGTTTAGCAGGACAGCCAGCAGCAGGGAGATGATCACTACACCAGGCACGTACAACACGGAAAATTTCAGCGTATTGACAAAGGCTTCGATATAGTCCTTGTTCTGGAATAGCTGAACGTAATTCTCCGCGCCCGCCCATTTGGGAGGGTTGATCAAGTCCCAGTTGAAGAGACTCAGTCCGAGCGTTGCCAGCAGGGAGCCAATCGTGCCGAACGCCAGCCCGATGATGGTCGGAACCAGCATCAGCCAGAGCCACAATTTTTCACGACCCAGAGGTTTGAGTCCGTAATCCATGCATACTCCTAACCTCACCCCTAGCCCCTCTCCTAAAAGGAGAGGGGAACACCCTTCCCCCAAATGGGGGAAGGGCAGGGGATGGGGGTAAACTATTTATTATTTGCCAGCACTTCGTCTGCAGCGACGATGATTTCGTCGAGCGTCGGGTTCAGTTCCGCTTCGCCGTCGAAGACGGGAATCAAGCCATCGCCAACCACGCCAGCCCATTCCTCGTAGCCTTTGAAGACGGGCTTCATGCGGGCAAAAGCAACAGAGTCGAGAAAGACTTTCTGGTTCAACTCACCAGGCTGTTTGAGATAAGCATCGCTTTCTGCAACGGACTTCAAAACAGGGATGGCAAAACCCAACTCGGCAAGCTTCGTCTGTCCCGTTTCGCCCAAGGCAAACTTGATGAACTCGAACGCCGCGTCGGCATGTTTGGAATCCTTCGAGACGACAAAGCCCGCGCTGTTGACACTGGTCGCCTGCCCTGCGGGACCCTTTGGCATCGGCGCGATATCGAATTTGATTCCCGATTGGACATACCCAGGCACCGCCCAGTGACCGATGGTGGTCATCGCCGCCATGCCCGATTGGAAGAGGTCAAGACCAAACTCACCCGAAGTGGTGGGAGTGGGCATCACACCTTCCTTGTACATGCTGTTAATGAACGCCCAGGCATCGCGCGCGCCGCCTTCACCAATCAAGGTCTTGGTATGGTCAGGGCTGATAATCTCGCCGCCGTACGCCCAAATAGCTTCGCTCCACAACAATTCCATATCCCATGTGTCGGACCAGAATCCATACTGATCCACCTTGCCGTCATTATCCTTGTCGAGGGTCAACTTCTTTGAGGCGGCAAGCAGGTCGTCGTAGGTCCAATCGGCAGTCGGGTAGTCCACACCCGCGGCGTCGAACATGTCCTTGTTGTAGAACAGCACAATCGTCTGGAAATCGCGCGGCAATCCGTAGTACCCATCCGCCGTCTTGTAGGCGGTCAAGGTTTGAGGATAGATGCCATCCAAAAATCCAGGGTTGGCGTCGATGTACGGCTGAAGGTTCAACAGCGCGCCGCGACTTTGCCAATCCAAAAACAGTGGGGCGTCCATGGCGAACACGTCAGGCGGCGTGCCACCCGCGATCAGCGTGTTCAACTTCGTCCAGTACGAGTCCCAATCCGAGACATCCACCTTCACGGTAATGTTCGGGTTGACTTTTTGGAAATCATCCACAACCGCCTGCCAGACCGCGAGCTCCTCAGGCGCGCCCCACATGGTGAAGGTGATCTCCACGGGACCCTGCTCGGCAGCAGGCTTCGCTCCACCACCGCAAGCAGCCAATAAAAGGCTGGCAACTATGAGAACGAACAATAGTTTTTTCATTTTCTTCTCCATTCTATTGTGATAGCCGCGACACCACGCTCGCGCGCGTGCCAGACAGGGAACACGGCTATCGGGTTGGACGCACCCCGCCGCTCGTCATAGTTGATTAGAAATCCAATTTCACGACCGCCGTCAAATTGGCAGGACGGTCGGGATTCAAACCCTTCGCCAGCGAACGATAAAACGCCATCAATTGCAGGGCCGGCAGATACAGGACGCCGCGCACGCTCTCTGGGACTCCCGACCCGAAGACGACATCCGCATCTGCCTCGCCCAAAGCTGATACTATTCCTCCAAGCATTTTCATTTCCGATAGTACCTTTGCCTCGTGGACTCGGTTTGCGTCCGAGAGCAACCCCACCACAACAGCCTTTTCATTGACCATGCTCATCGGTCCGTGACGGAATTCCAAAGTATGGAAAGGTTCACTGTGCGTGAGAGTCATCTCCTTCATTTTGAGGTTGGCTTCGCAAGCCAGTCCATAGCGAATGCCAGAACCGAGGAAATAAAATCTATCGAAGTTCAAGTTTTCCCCAATCCCTTTTGCATACGACTCGTAATTACTAATCAGCCGATTGCCAACCTCTGGCAGTTTTTTCATTGCCTTCAGCAAATCGTCCCGCCCTGCCATCTTCGCGCAGAACGCCGTCGCCGCGACATACATCGAAGCAAAAGAGCGAGTCTGGGCAACGGACTCTTCCTGACCTCTGTCAATGACAATGTTGAAATCTGCCAAACGCGAAAGAACCTCATCATAATTGCTGATTACAACCACGTCGCCACGTTTCTCTGCCTTGAATTTCTCCACTGCCTTGATTGTTTCAGTTGTCGTCCCAGAACGGCTAATGGCGACAAGCAATGTCCTTTGATTCGTCAAGACATTCTGCGGATTCAAGAACAACTCCCCGCCAGGGACAGCCCGCGCCACGCAACCCGTCAACTCTTGATACAAAGCCGATCCCGCAAACGAGAGATAATGCGTCGATCCGCAGCCTGTGAAAACGACCTGCTCATAGTCCGCCGCTTTCGGCAGGGATATGCTATTGACCAAGTCCAAAGCCTGCTTCCATGCTTCGGTTTGGGATTTGATTTCGTTGTAAGTATGATAGTTTTTGGGTTCCATAGTTTACCTTTTTCGACCACAGGCCATTGACCACGGACAATTGCCATCGTCTGTCGTCTATGGTCCATCGTCAGAATTTCAAAACCTTTCTCGCATTTTCACTGTAGATTTTCTTCAACACATCATCGGGCAGGGAAAGTCCGTACACAAACCAGCGTCCCTGCAAAGGGATGCCACCTGGGTTGTAGTTGAAGTATTCATCGTCCGTTTCAAGCAGACGATAATTCAAGCGGTAGACATCCAAATCGGGACCCATGTCCGAGCCGTACAAAATCCGATCCTGATATTGGATGAAAAACTTCTGCGCGGTGTAAGGCTGGCGTCCCAATTCTCCAAATCGGGCAGAAATATCGACATAATAATTTGGGCAGGCATCCAGCATTCGTCCCACCCATTCCAAGTTTTCAGCGTAGCAACCCGCGTGAGCGCCGATAAAAGTAGTGGACGAGTGACGAGTGACAAGAGTTTTGAATCCATTAATAATTTCCATGAACGGTGGAAAAGGCGGGCTGGGAAACGCCCAATCGGGATGCGCGCCAAGTTCCTCCCACCGTTCGTTGGTCTCGTCAACCGGGTCGAAAAAGGCAACGGGGTCGGCAACATGAATCAGCACTGGCAGCCCCAACTCGCCCGCAGTTTCCCAAATGGGACTCAGGCGCGGATCATCCACTTTGACCAATTGCCCGTTCTGGTCTTTGACGTGCAAGCCAAATCCCTTCCAAATCTTCAAGCCCTGTGCGCCCGCCTCTTTCTGGATTTTGAGCCTGCCTGCCGCCCACTCAGCAAATCCACCACCCATGCTTTCCCACTTCGACCAATCCACGCCGCCGAAAACCTGAAATCGTTCAGGCGCTTTGGCTTTGAAATAGTCAAGGTGATGATAAAGAATTTCTTCGCCCCAACCGCCGTCGAGGTCAACATAATGTGTCACGCCTGCTTCATCCAGCAGGTCAAGTAACTCACTTAATGGTTTTTGATCCCATCCGCCGCCGAAAGGAGACGCAAGATGATTGTGCGCGTCGATGACGGGAAATCTCGGCATGGTGACCAGTGTGGTCTTGGTCACCAGTTTCGAGCGGGGGCGGAAGTTTTCCAGCAACATTATTTTATGGCTCCAGAGGTTAATCCACGAACGATGAAACGCTGGAAAATAAGCGCGAGCAAAATGGGAGGCAGACTTGCCAGCACGCCCGCCGCGGCAATTCGCAAATATTCAAGCCCCAGCTTTGTGCTGAATTCTCCGATAAGCACTGGAACCGTCTTTGCGTCAACGTTTGTAAAAATGAACGCATAAAGGTATTCATTCCACGCGGCGATGAAGGCAAAGATCATCACACTTACCAGTCCGGGTCCCGAAAGCGGTAGAATGACCCTGAATAACGCTCCCAGATGTGTACATCCGTCTATACGGGCGGCATCCTCCAACTCCGACGGAATGGAGGCGAAGTATCCACGCATCAGCCAAATGACAAGCGGCAGCACGATGCTAATGTCCACAATGATCAAACCGAGGTGCCTGTCGAGCAGATCCACCTTGCGCATGATGACATATAACGGCACAACCAGAACAATGGGCGGCACCAACTGGGTTGCCATCATCAACAGGACCATCATGTTGCTGCCTTTGAAGCGCAACCGCGCAATGGCATATGCGGCAAGTACTCCCAAAATCAGGCAGATGAACATGGTGGTCAATGAGATAATGACTGAGTTGCCAAGCGACTGAAAAAACAGGCGGGCATTGACCGATTCGCTCCCGCGCATAAAGAAGAGGGAGTAATAATTTTCAAGGGTCAGGCGCGGGGGAATCCAACGCAATGGCACAGTGAGTAGGTCAATTTTCAGTGAAAGAGACGAGATAATCAACCAGAGATAGGGGGCGACAGTCCAAATCACAATCCCCGCCACTGCCAAATAAAGAAAGAAGCGTTTCAGCGCGCGGGGCATGTCAGACCTCCACAACCTTTCGATATGCCGAGCGGATATAAATCACCGCCGGGATGAAAATGATCAGGCTGGTCAGATACGCCATCGCCGCGCCGTAACCAAATCGTAGCGAGCGGAACGTTGTCGCATAGACGCGCAAGTTGGTCATCTCCGTTGAACTGAAAGGTCCGCCGCCCGTGACGATATAGATCAACTCAAAAGTTTGAAAACCCCAGATGAATTGCAATAATCCCGCAATCATCAACACAGGCATGATCAAAGGCAAAGTAATACCCAAAAAGGATTGCCATTCTGTTGCGCCATCCACGCGGCCGGCTTCATAAAGATCTTCGGGGATCGTTTGCAGTGCCGCAAGTATCAGGATAACGGTGAACGGAGTTTCCTTCCAAACATTCGCCAGAATAATCAGGATCATGGCTGTTGTCGGCTCAGCCAGCCAGACTTGATAACGATCAATTATATGAAGCTGGGATAACAAGGCGTTCAATGCGCCATAATCGGCGTTATAGATCCACTTCCACATGGCAGCGTTGACGATAGACGGCATTGCCCAAGGCAGGATCATCAAGCCACGCACAAATCCCCGCCCACGAAACTCCTGGTTAAGTGTGACGGCAATTGCCACGCCGAGTGCCAGTTCAATAAGGACGGAGAACAGGCTGAACTTAAAAGTTGCCTGGAGGGAATTCAAGTAGCGTGGGTCTCGCAATAAATCAGCGTAATTCCTTAACCAAATGAAGGCATCCTCCTGCGGCCGCGATAAATCGTGTTGCTGAAAACTGAGCCACAACGAGTTGAACATCGGAAGCAGAACAACACCCAGAATAGCCAGCATGGCCGGGGCAATAAGTAATAGCCCCAGAGTGCGAGGGTCGTCAAAAATGGGACGGGAGCGTGGTCTGATTATCTTCATATCAAAGAAAGGATGCCTGCATCATAGCGACACAGGCATCCACAAACGAAGCTCTATGGCTTGCACTCAAACTGGGATAAACCAGATGCCATGTTATCCAAGGCCTGCTGGGCGGTCTGTTCATCAGCCAATGCTTTGTGAACTTCAGCGGTACTGATGTCTACGAAGTCACCGTACCAGGTAAGTTTGGAAAGACCGCGCGCAGTCGCCAACTGTGCCTGGAAATCAGCCCAGAAGGGATATTTAGCGGTCAAATCCGCATCGGTATAGAGGTCAACCCAAATAGGCAATACGCCGATTTCCTGCGCCAACGCTTTGTTGGTTTCCTTGCTGGTCATGAACTCGATGAATTTCCACGCCGCCTCTTTATGTTCCGATTGCGCCGGGATTGCGTACGCTTCGGGTAGAGTCAACGCCGCGCTCATGCCAGCCTCAACGCCAGGCACCAATCCAACCTTGATCTGTCCATCCACATTGGAAACAGAGGCGTCCTTGGTGTAGGCCATCAAACCGGCAATACCCTGCGGCATGAAGAGTGAATCGCCCTTGAGGAAGGCATCCTGCGAGGCGGCCTGGTTGTATGTCATACCCGCAGGGTTGGAAACGCCGTCCTTAAGGCTGTCCATCATGTATTGCAAGGCTGCCAAGGTGTTCGGGTCCTTATTGAACAGAAAACAACCTTTGCTGTCCACGATCTCGCCGCCGAAGGCATATGTCCAGAAGTGGAACTCGTTCCCCAACGACCATTCCTGATTCCAGAATGGAGCCATGCCATAGGAA
This sequence comes from Anaerolineales bacterium, assembly GCA_030834895.1. Taxonomy (GTDB): domain Bacteria; phylum Chloroflexota; class Anaerolineae; order Anaerolineales; family Villigracilaceae; genus Villigracilis. Next base: position 68,208 of record JAUQXA010000024.1, on the reverse strand, counting down.
ACAGCGCCTTTTTCTTTCGCGGCAAGGCTCACCTGCTTGAATTCATCCCAGGTTTGGGGGGGTTCGTTGAAACCCGCCGCCGCCAGTTTTTCGGCATTGTAATAAAAGAAGCGGGTATCGTTGTTCCAGACAATGCCATAGACCTTGCCATCGGGGCAGGAGAACAAATTCACCAAGCCGGGAATCATGCCATCGGTATAGCCGGCAGGCATAAAATCGTTAAGAGGTGTTGCCCAACCGGCGCCACACCATTCAGCCACCCAACCATTATCAAATTCAACAACGTCATAGGCGGAGCCGCCTGTTGATATTTCGGGGAGGATGCGGTTTGCAACCGAGTCCCAATCGCTCTGAATTAACTCGACCTTGATTCCCGATTGCTTTTCGAACTCACGGATACGTGCCTCGAAAGCACCGCTCAAATCGGCCTCATGTTTAGGAAAAATGACCGTGATAGTCTCGGCTTCTGCCACGGGCTGAGTTGCCTCCGGTGCGGAAGCCTGGGGCCCTTCTGTTGCAGGAGTTGCAGTGGGCGCGCAAGATGCCAGCGTAAAACTCAAAATCAGCAGCAATGAAACAAACAAATAGAGGGACGATCTTTTCATTTCATACTCCTTTTTTATTATTTTCGGACGGTCGGCTGTCCGCTTGAATACAACTAAACGATAATCAAATTGATTCCCTGTCTCTTCAATGCCTGAAGAAATTTCTTATCCGCATTTGAATCGGTTACAAACGTTTGCACACTCTCCAGCGGAGCAAGCAATGCAGTGGAAACGCGGTTGACCTTGGTATGGTCGGCCACGATGATGACCTCCCGTCCGATCTTCAAAATGGCGCGGTCGGTCAGGGTTTCGGGCAGGTAGTCGTTGGTCAGTCCGTGTTCAAGGCTCACACTACGAGTCCCCATGACAACCTTGTCTACACGCAACTCCGCCAGCGCCTGTTCTGTGATGTGACCAATGAACGAAAGTTCGCTGTCACGTAATTGCCCGCCGAGGGAGACAATAGTAATGTCTCTGATACCCGCAAAGGCATTTAGCACCGGAAGCGAATTGGTAAGGACGGTCAGGTTTTTTCGTTCGCGCAAATTTTTCGCCGTCTCGAGCACGGTTGTCCCCGAACCAAGGAAGACTGTCTCACCATTGGAGATCAATTCTGCGGCCACCCGCCCAATGCGGGATTTCTCATCCGACTGCTCGTTTTCACGCTGAAGGATGGGTAACTCAGGCGGCGCCTGTTCAATGGCAATGACGCCACCATGAACGCGCTGGACTTTGCCCTGCGAGGACAGAGTCTCCAAGTCGCGCCGCGCGGTTGCCTCACTGATAGCAAACTGCTCGACAATCTCTGCCACGCTCAACCGTCCCGCTTTGGAAAGCAGGGAAAGGATCTGTTTTTGACGCTCGGGGGTTGGAATAAATTCACTCATAATCGCTCACAAATCAATCACAATCAATCATAGCATGTTCCTTGTGAAATTTCAAGTGGCAGGCAGGAATTAAAAATGGACGCCTTGCGGCGTCCATTTTTAATTTGGCAAAGACGAGCCTATCGAGAAGCGTCCTCCTCTCCGATCTTCCGCAGGGCAAAGAGTCCCCTGCTCGCGGCGCGACGTGTGTTATCCTCCATATCCATGAAGATGAGCAGGACCTTGCCAACCGCCTGCAAGCCGATAAAATTCCACAAGCCCGGGAGCGCTGGCTGGAGCGTCCAAAGGAATTGCTGGGCATAATCGGTTAGGCCGGGCAATATCAGCAAGCCGCGCACAATCTGAAGAACAAAAACAGTCATGGATACGGCCACCTGTCCCGCATAATAAATCAATGCGATCCAGGCGAAGATATCCGCAAGACGGGCTAGGCGCAGGACAGAGTCACGGTCGAAGTAGACAGCCGCAAAATTGGTTTTTGATTTGTCGTTCGATTCGGTCATGGGTTCCTCCAGTTCAAATTCTATTATAAATCATGAGTGCTGTTTGTTATAATTACTCGTCCAATGCGCTCACGCTTCGACCGCGCTCAGCGCGAAAATAAAAATCATCAGGCGGGGAAGGCGTCTCTTTAGCATCTCAACCCAAAAGTTGGAAAAAAGAGGCAACATCCATCCCCTGAAATCCATTGTTAAGGCACCCAACCATGAGTCCAGAAGAAACCAACAGCCGAATCCCTGCGTTCATCCGCGAGGCAGTCGCCGAAGATTTGAAGAACGGACGATTCAATTACATCCGCACGCGCCTGCCACCCGAGCCGAACGGATATTTGCACATCGGGCATGTCAAGGCATTCCTGATCGATTATTTCACCGCGAAGGAATTTGGCGGCGAGTTGTATTTACGTTTCGACGACACCAACCCATCAAAGGAAGAGACCGAGTTTGTTGAGGCCATCGAGTCCGATGCTTCGTGGCTGGGAATCAAGTGGGCAAAGGTGACGTTTGCATCGGACTATTTTGACCTGCTCTACGATTGGGCGGTGCGACTCGTGAAGCTGGGACTGGCTTATGTGGACGATCAGACTCAGGAGGAGATGAGCGCCAGCCGCGGAACTTTACCCAAAGGGACGAAGTGGAGCGAGACCGACTCTGCCATCAAGCCTGGGGTTGATTCGCCTTACCGCAACCGCCCAGTGGAAGAAAATCTGGATTTATTGGAGCGCATGAAAAACGGTGAATTTGCAGAAGGCAGCCGCGTGCTTCGCGCAAAAATCGACATGGCGCATCCGAACATTCTGCTGCGCGACCCGGTGATGTATCGCATCATGAATGTCCATCACCATCGCACCGGCGACAAGTGGCACATCTATCCGATGTACGATTGGTCGCACGGACAGAATGACTCGATGGAGGGGATTACCCATTCATTGTGTTCCAACGAATACATCATTCACCGTCCGTTGTACGAATGGTTCCTTGAAAAATTGGAAGCCTTCCCAAGCAGGCAGATCGAGTTCTCGCGTCTCAATCTGACCTACGCAATGATGAGCAAACGCAAGCTCCGCAAAATGGTGGAAACCGGCGTGGTGCGCGGCTGGGATGACCCGCGCCTGACCACCCTGCGCGGCTTGCGCCGTCGCGGCGTGACTCCCGAAGCCATTATCAACTTTGTGACTGGCACCGGGGAAACGAAGAACGACAGTTGGGTGGAGATGGCACAATTCGAAGCCATCATCCGCGATGATTTGAACAAGCGCGCCCTGCGCCGTATGGCAGTATTGAAGCCGCTTAAACTGGTCATCGACAATTATCCTGAAGGTCAGACCGAAGAGCTGGATGCGATCAACAACCCCGAAGACCCGAACGCCGGCACGCGCAAGGTCAAGTTCTCAAAGGTCATTTACATCGAACAGGATGATTTCCGCGAGACTCCGCCGCCCAAATATTATCGCCTCTTTCCCGGCAATGAAGTTCGTTTGCGTTACGCGTATTTCGTGAAATGCACGCACATTGTAAAAGACAATAAGGGTGAAGTGATCGAAGTCCACGCAACATACGACCCATCCACACGCGGCGGCGATTCGCCCGATGGACGCAAGGTCAAATCCACCATTCATTGGGTTTCGGCGGAACATGCCATCCCGGCGGAAGTGAGAATGTATGACCAGTTGTTCACCGTCGAACGGCCCGATGACGGCGAAGTGGAAAGCATCATCAACCCCAAATCGCTGGAAGTGCTGGAGAATGCCTACGTGGAACCTGTGCTGGCCGAAGCCAAAGCAGGTGACAAAATCCAGTTTGAGCGCACAGGTTACTTCTGCGTCGACCTGGACTCTACACCCACGAAGCCCGTCTTCAACCTGACAGTGAATCTCAAAGATACCTGGACAAAGTTGGAGAAGAAGGGCAAGTAAGACAGCGCAACAAAGAGCCTCCTGCTTTGGGAGGCTCTTTTTGCCTGTAAGTGGCAAGGTGTTTTTATGCCGCTAAAAGGGAGAGACCGGAAATGAGCATAGGTTTATTTACTGACAAAAGACGTCAACCGACTGACGCGGAAATCCGTCAAGCTGTTGGTCCCAAACTTTCGCTCTGGGAGGCATTCATCGGCCATATCCGAGAAAAGTATCCGGCTGAAGAGGATTTCAAATTCCTGTATGGGAAAAATTATGGTTGGGCTCGGAGATTTCGCATCAAAGGGCAGCTTCTAACCTCGCTTTATCCGACAAATGGCGGCTTCACCGTCCAAATCAATCTCAGCCCCGACGCGATTGAGAAAGCCCAAAACATGAAATTGACTCAAAATGCACGACTGGCAATCGAGTGCGCCAATCCTTATCCGGAAGGACGCTGGCTGTTCATACCCGTCGAGTCCAAAAGCGACCTTCAAAGCGTTCAGCAATTGCTGGCGTTGAGGGTTGAAAATAAGAATCTGCTGAAGGAGTTGTCAGGTTGAATTCATCTCCCGCCCGACTGTCCGTACCACAACAAGGGTTCACAAAATTCACCAGGAGCTTACTAATGTCTCAAAAAATATCACGAGTAATCAGGTGGACACTTATTCTTTGGGCTGCCGTCGCATTAACTGGCTGCGCGTCGCAACCCACTCCCACAGCCGCAGCAGAGCCGTCAAGCCAGATTGCCAACCCCGCATCAGTAAACTGTGTCAAACAAGGCGGCACGCTTTCGATCCAAAAACGCGGGGATGGCGGGGAATACGGCGTATGCATTTTCGAGGACAACCGTCAATGCGAGGAATGGGCTTTGATGCGCGGTGACTGTCCGGTGGGCGGAGTCAAAATCACAGGCTATATCACGGTCCCCTCGCAATATTGCGTCATCACCGGCGGGACATACACCATCACCAATACCGGCAACGAAGACGGACACGAAAGGGGCGACTGCACCTTCAAGAACGGAAATAAGTGCGACGCCGACGATTACTTCAACGGAACCTGCGACGCGAACAGCGGAACGAAGTCATATAGCGACCCGTTTCTCTACTGCATGGCGGTCGGGACCATTGACGAGCCGGACGCACGCTATACCGGCGACAAAATGCCGGAGATCATCGTCCAGGACATGATCGACCTGGGACTCGTCACAGCGGACGCGCTGAAGGAGATTCAACAGAACGCGACCTGGCGCTGCATGGACAGCAGTCTCTGGGTCTGCCATTTTGGGGCAAACATCCCGTGCGCTGAGAAAGCCAATTTGGATAAAACACCGACGCCTGAAATGGAAGACTACTGCAAAGCGAATCCCACTGCGGACAATATTCCCGCCGCCACAACGGGGCGCGCAACCGTCTACGAGTGGAAATGCACATACGGAAAGCCAACAGTGGGGCAGCAAATCTTGAATGCGGACTCACAGGGTTTTATCTCTGAATTCTGGTATCAACTCGCCGCAGGGTAAGCTTCAACGCCATGAGTATCGAACAAACCAACAAAATACCTCCAAAGAAGATTCGACCAAAAGTTTGGTTCTATGGATCTATTAGTGGCTTATTGTTGGGTTTATTTTTGAATATTGTTTTAACTACTTGGGGTGGTTCTTCCTGGTTTTCTTATGTGGTCCCAATAACTATTATCCTTGGTTCGATTGGCGGATACATTGGTGAAAAATTCGCCGGGGAAGTAGGGGCAGTTTTGTTGGGTATTTTTTTTACACTCGGCATATGTCTTGCTCTCTGGATCTTGTATTGGGCAGTGTATCCATATTGACATTGAAACACCCATCATTATTATAGAAAATATAATTTTCAGAACGAGACAGTCCGCCGACAACGCAAATCGACGGACTGTCTCGTTCTCACATCCACACAAAACTCAGCGGCGCGGACATGGGCACCGTGACTGTCACCGTGTTAGGTTCAATCTTTGGGCATGTATCTCCAGTACACCTGCACTTGTCATCAGGTGACTGGGTGGTACAAGCCACCGAGACGAAACTCACAGTCCACGAGCCAGCGAACTTGGTCGGCAGGAAGGCGTAGAAAGTTCCTGTTTCATCGGTGCTGGCATCGTCCCGTTGACCGCCCTGCTCAACCGCAAACCCAATCCCGTTGACGGGGCTTCCGTTCGCGTCGAGGACTGTGCCCGTCACAACCAGCACATCCTTCGGTTCCACCACAGGCGGGGGTGGACCATCGAAGCCACCAGAGACAAAGTCCACGCCGACCCAGCCGATGACCCCTTCATCGTTGACCACGTTCAGCCACCCTGCACCAGGAGCAACGCCGAGCACCTGTAACTTTGTCCCCTGTGCCAGCACACGGCTGACCTTGAACAGCCTGCCAGGATTCACCCGCAAATTGACGTTCTGCGCCTGCGTGTAAACGTACCTCACTCCCACCGCTTCGGGCGTGGAACTGGGAAGGGGCGGGATCGGCGAAAATATGGCTTGGTCAGGAGTTGCCACCGTTTGCGATGGAATGACTGGCATGGACGTTAGCGTTTCGGCAACCACAGTGCCAAGCGTATCGGACTTGTTGGGTGTGGGAGTCCCCACACCGCAGGCGAGGATGGCAAGAAGTAAGACAGGAAGAAGGAATTTCAGGAAGGTGGGTTTTGTCATTTGAGCCTCGATTTTTTCCATTGTAAGCCAAGATGCTCTTTTATTCATGACAAAGCCACAGAAAACCGCCTGACTTGGTGTAGAATCAGAAGAGAACGGAAAGCCATAAATGAATAAAAATTCTAAAACGAAGTTGGATGATTACGAATTAAAAGACGAGTATGATTTATCAAAAATGACCATCCTGCCCAAGGGTCGATTCGACCCCAAACGCAGGGTTGGAAAAAATGTTATGGTGCTCGACCCCGACATTGCCAAAGCATTTCCAAATGATGAGGCGGTCAATGAAGCATTGCGGTTGCTTTTGCAAGCAACAAAGATACCGCAGACAATTTCAACATAGGATATTATGGTGCTTAATTGGCAAAATTCTTCGACATGCCCACTGACTTCTGGATGAATTAGCAATTGCGCTGGGACTTGTACTTTTCCCAACCGGACCGAGAATAAGATACTGTGGAGATCAGTAGACTTCATACGAGACAACCCTGTATGCATAATTGAGAGTCTCTCGATTTAGAAGACTCATTATAGGGTGAAAAATTGGCGACAATAAAGATTACACGGTTTCACAAGTAGTCAACAACACGAAAAGGAATAATTACATGGACTTAGAATATTATTCTTACTATCACATATGGAGAAATTTAATATGTGGGGCATTTGAAATAACGGACCTTCAAGAAACGTTATTGAAAAGAGGATTCTCCTTAAAGCTCAACATACCAGTCAATAGCAACGATTTTAGAATTACTCAGGGCGAAGAAATAATGGTCGGAACGGAACCTGTAAAATTATCTTACTGTACATTTGAAAAGGACTTAACACCATTTGTGGGGCGGTTTGGGCTACCTGACAGGAGAACCAAAGAAGAAATCGAATACGATTCAATGTTATTTGGCACCAAGCCTAGCGCCGATACTTCATACAAGTTTTCAATAACGGACAATACCATTTTGTTAGGAGCAGAAGACGCTAAAGACTTAGTTGAATTAGTTGTCCAGTGTGGCTTTGTCCTTCAAGATGGCGGGTATGATATATTATCGAAGCTCGGCATAAATTATTTGGCAATTTGCGACGACATTGTTTTTCAAGAAGATTACGTAGAAGCCCTAATAGAATCTCTAAAAGATCGTGGCTACAACCTTATGGAAGATATTAGAATTGAACAACCTAGCCAACAATTCGTTCCTTCTGAAAAAAGGAGAATAAAGGTAGGAAAAAACTTTGTCACACTTCTTCCATGGGTTTTCGTAGCACAGGTAATTCCAACTGGATTAATCGCTAATGTAATCTCAAAAGCCAGACCTTACTGGATAGCTCTAAGCACACAATCCGAAAATGATTTAAATAACGTGCTTGAATATTCGGGGTTGGACAAATTAACTGTTTCTGCTAAAGAGACTTCGAATAAGATTTACAGACATCCCATTCCTGATGAAGTCAAGCTATTTGTTTGGAAAAGAGATGGTGGGCGCTGCGTGCGCTGCGGGAGTCAGATAAATTTAGAGTATGACCATATCATACCCTTGTCAATGGGCGGCAGTAGCACTTCAAGAAACATACAATTGCTTTGTGAAAAGTGCAATCGATCAAAAGGTGCTAACATTGTCAAATAAGATTGAAGGATAATATTAATTTCTAATACCGTACATTTAGCCATACATTTATGGCTAGACTTTTACCGTATTCCTACCATAGAGAAATATTAATAAAAATGCAAGTTACCGAAAAGCAGAAGTATCCGAACTTTATTCCAAATATGGACCCAAATTCCTTGACAACTCATCCCGCTTTAATGTAAACTGCAACCGTAATTAAATTCTAAAGAAAGGAGCGCGCTTCAAATGATCTTACGTCTTGCCAAACATAGCCGAAAAATCTACCTTTTCGAAGTGCGCCTGTTGACCGTTAGCTAACGGACTCAATCTCCTGTGTTTTCAAACACGGCGCACATGCGCCGTGTTTTTTTATTCTTTGTCGCATGTCACCCTGAGCCGAAGCCCTGAGCGTAGCGAAGGGGCAGGCGAAGGGTCTCTACCACCGCCATGAGACTCTTCAGTCGCTACCGCTCCCTCAGAGTGACATGACCTCGGAAATTTACCATGAACCTCTCACTCAAATCCTACTGGAACCTGCTTTCCGACCACATCCGCCCGCAAAAGGGATGGTTTATCCTGCTGGCTGCCCTCATGTTCGGCAGCATCGGCTTGCGGATCTTCACGCCGCAGATCATGCGCGAGTTTATCGACTCCGCGCTGGCTGGCGAAGCCCTGCAAACCCTCACCTGGACGGCAATCGCCTTCATCGGCGTGGCGTTGATTCAACAAGCCGTCGCGGTCAGCGTGACCTACCTCGGCGAAAACGTCGCGTGGACAGCCACCAATGACCTGCGCGCCGAACTGGCGGAGCACGCCCTCTACCTCGACATGAAGTTCCACAACGACCACACACCTGGCGAACTCATCGAGCGCATCGACGGCGACGTGACCGAACTGGCGACCTTCTTCTCGCAATTCGCGCTCAACCTCATCGCCAACGGACTGCTGCTCGTTGGTATCCTCATCGCGCTGTTCATCGAAAACTGGCGGGCAGGACTGGCGTTCACGGTCTATTCGATCCTGACCATCACCATCCTCGGTCGGCTCAAGGACATCGCCGTGCCGCACCAGAAAGCGCGGCGCGAAGCGGAAGCCCAACTCTATGGTTTCATCGAGGAACAACTGGCTGGCACCGAAGACATCCGCTCCAGCGGCGCGGTGGATTTCTCCATCCGCGAGTTGTTCCGCCACCAGGGAATCATCCTCGGTCACAACCGCAAGTCGCACTTCAAGCGCTGGATCATCGAGAACGCGATGGGCTTTGCGCTGACCTTCGGCAACCTGCTCGCCATCGTCAGCGGATACTGGCTGTTCTCGGCGGGTCTCATCACCATCGGCACGGTCTATCTGTTCGTGCATTACATCAACCTGCTCGAAGAACCCTTCTGGGCGATGACGCACGAGATCGAAAGTTTTCAGACCATCGGCGCCTGTGTCGAACGCCTGACCGAGTTCCGCAACTTCAAAGCGGAAGTGACCAGCGGCGCGGGCGTGGACATCCCGCCTCAACCTTTGGCTCTGCGCTTCGAGGACGTGGCTTTTTCCTACAACGGAGCGGATTCCGTTTTGAACGGACTCTCCTTCGACCTCAAGCCTGGCTCTGTCCTCGGGCTGCTTGGACGCACGGGCAGCGGCAAGACCACCCTCGGACGGTTGATCTTCCGCCTGTACGATGTGAAGGCTGGCAGTATCAAGGTCAACGACTCGGATTTGCGTGAAGCGCACCTCGACACCCTGCGACGAAAGATCGCCATCGTCACGCAGGATGTGCAACTGTTCCGCGCCAGCATCCGCGACAACCTGACCTTTTTCGACCGTTCGATTCCCGATGAGCAGATCATCACGACGCTCGAAGAGTTGGAACTCGGCGACTGGTTGAAGACTCAGCCCAAAGGCTTGGACACCGAACTCGACACGGGTTCCCGCTCCCTCTCGGCGGGCGAAGCGCAACTGCTTGCCTTCACCCGAGTCTTCCTGCGGAATCCTGGTCTGGTCATCCTCGACGAAGCTTCATCTCGCCTCGACCCCGCCACCGAACAACGGCTGGAGCGCGCGATAGACAAACTGCTGAAAGACCGCACCGCCATCATCATCGCCCACCGCCTAGACACCATCCACCGCGCAGACGACGTGATGATCCTGGACAAAGGCACGGTCAGCGAATACGGTAACCGCAAACAGCTCGCCGCCGACCCGAATTCAAGGTTTTATCAATTACTGCAAACTGGAATGGAAGAAGTATTGGCGTAACCCCTCATCCCCAACCCTTCCCCCAAAGGGGAAGGGAGTCCCCTCTCCCTTCGGGAGAGGGCTAGGGTGAGGGCGCGTCCAATCATCAAGGAATTAAACATGGAAACAACCCTCAATCAAAAAGTCCCCGCGTTGCCTGCGTGGAAAGTCATCGGTCAGATGATTCGCTTCCGCCCGTGGCTGTGGTTCATTGATCTCGTCAGCGTATCCCTCATCCGCTTCTGCTGGCAGGTCGCGCCCGCGCTCATCATCAAAGCCTTCTTCGACATGGTGACAGGCGAAGCGCAATTGACCTTTGGCATTTGGGCAATCGTCGCATTTTTAGCCGCCACGTGGATCGGACGCGTCGTCGCAAGCTACGGCTTTTACTACGCCGACGTGCCCATCTTCGCGGATATGAATACTTTGTTGCGCAAGAATCTTTTGCGCTATATTTTGAAACGCCCAGGCGCATCAGCGCTGCCCGATTCGGCAGGCGAAGCTGTCAGCCGTTTCAAAAAGGATGTGGATGAGATTCCGCTCTTCGTGATTCTGATCAACGACGTCATGGTCGGGCTGGTCATCATCGCGGTATCCATCATCCTGATGACACAAATCAACCCGTCGGTGACGGTCATGGCGCTGGTTCCGCTGATCATCGTCGGCATCGTCGCCAACCTCGCAACCAGCCGCATCGAACATTATCGCCGCGCATCGCGTCAGGCTGGCGGCAAGGTGACAGGCTTCATCGGCGAATTCTTCGGCGCGGTGCAAGCCGTCAAAGTGGCAACCGCCGAAAAGAACGTCATCGGCTACTTCCACAAACTCAACGACGAGCGCCGCATCCTAACCATCCGCGAAAAACTTTTCGACGAGATACTCGGCTCGATCTATCGCAACACGTCCACGCTGGGCACGGGGGTCATCCTCGTCCTCGTCGGGCAATCGATGCGCACGGGCAACTTCACGCTCGGCGACTTCTCGCTCTTCGTTTATCTGCTGCAAAGCATGGGCGACCTGACCACCTTCGGCGGCATGTTGTGGGCGCGTTACAAGCAGCTCGATGTCTCCGTCCAACGCATGTACCGCCTAATGGAAAACGCACCCTTGAACGCGCTCGTCGAACATAGTAAAGTGGATTTGGATGGAGCGCTGCCCGCAGTGACCTATGCGGACAAAACCGAAGCCGACCGACTGACCGAACTGGTGGCTGACCATCTGAGCTTTCGCTACCCTGATTCTGTCAACGGCATCGAAGACATTTCGCTAAACGTAAAACGTAACACGTTGACAGTCATCACGGGTCGCATCGGTTCTGGCAAAACCACCCTGCTGCGGATATTGCTTGGGCTACTGCCCATGCAATCTGGCGAAATAAAATGGAACGGAACCACGATACACGCGCCTGGCGATTTTCTCATCCCGCCGCGCTGTGCCTACACCGCGCAGGTTCCGCGACTGTTCAGCAACACACTGCGAAATAATATTTTGCTCGGTCTCGACCGCAGCGACGATGAAATTTACAAAGCCACAAAACTCGCGGTCATGGAGCGCGACCTCGAACAGATGGACGACAATCTCGAAACGATGGTCGGCGCGCGCGGCGTAAAACTTTCGGGTGGACAGGTGCAACGCTCCGCCGCCGCGCGCATGTTCATCCGTGAAGCCGAACTCGTGGTCTTCGACGACCTCTCCAGCGCACTGGATGTCGAAACCGAGCGCCAGCTTTGGGAGCAGATTTTCGAGGCTGGCACGCTCCGCGTCACCTGTCTCGTCGTCTCCCACCGTCGTCCGCTCCTGCGACGCGCCGATCACATCATCGTTTTGAAAGATGGTCGCGTCGAATCCGAAGGCACGTTGGATGAGTTACTCGAGTCCAGCCCCGAGATGCGCGAATTGTGGAAGTTGGAGGAATAACGGACGATAGACAATGGACCATAGACGATGGATGACGGACGATGGTCCGCGGTCCATCGTCCATGGTCAAAGGAATTGAAATGGACATCATCACTGGCAAGATTCTAAAATTACACAACTGGTCTGATGGAAAGATCATCGGGCTGGCAAAGAACGTGGCGGCTCAACTTGCGGAGCAGGGACTCGAACGCAACGAAATCCTCGCGGCGCTGGATGCTGTCCGCCAGAACCCAGGCAGTTTCCTGGCTGACAGCTTGAAGGCAGACCTCGCGCGCGAGTGCATCCGCATCACACAGGTGGACGAGCCTTCAGCGGATGAACTGCTCGAAAGTCCGCTGCCCTTCCCCATTTGGGGACAGGAAAACATCGACCCCGAAGCCATCAGACAGATGGAAAACGCCATGCGCCTGCCCATCACCGTCGCGGGTGCATTGATGCCCGACGCCCACGTCGGCTACGGACTGCCCATCGGCGGTGTGCTGGCAACCGAGAACGCGGTTATCCCCTACGCCGTCGGCGTGGACATTGCCTGTCGGATGCGGCTCTCGCTGTACGAGGTCTCGCCGCACCTGCTTGGGCAAAAACCAGGCATGTTCGAAGATGCACTTTGGGATCAAACCGCCTTTGGCATGGGCGCTCAGTGGAAAGGCAATAAACGCGCCCAACACGCCGTCCTGGACGATGGCGCCTGGTACGCCACCCGCCAGTTGCGGACATTGAAAGACACCGCCATGAATCAGCTCGGCACCAGCGGCACAGGGAATCACTTCGTCGAATGGGGCTCGTTCCACCTGACCGAACCCATGTTTGACCTGGAGCCTGGCGTGTACCTCGCCCTGCTCTCGCACAGCGGCTCACGCGGAGTCGGCGCGAAGATTGCAGACCGCTTCAGCAAGCTGGCGCGGGAAAAGCATCCCGACCTCGACAAGTCGGTGAGTCACCTAGCCTGGCTCTCGCTGGATTCGGAAGACGGTCAGGAATACTGGCTTTCGATGGAACTGGCGGGCAGATTCGCTTCGGCGAATCACACCATCATCCACCAGCGGGTTGCCGCGGCGGTTGGACTGAAGGAAGCCGCCGCCGTCGAAAATCATCACAACTTCGCCTGGCACGAAAAACTCCCCGACGGGCGGAAGGTCATCGTCCACAGGAAGGGAGCCACACCCGCAAGCAGGGACACGCTGGGCATCATCCCAGGCTCGATGGGCGACGCGGGCTACCTCATCCGCGGACGGGGCGTCGCCTCGTCGCTGGAGTCCGCTTCACACGGGGCGGGCAGGTTGATGAGTCGCAAGGCGGCGCTGAATTCGATCAGCAAGTCGGCGCGGGATGCCTATCTCAAAGAGAGCGGAGTCACCCTGCTCGGCGGCGGTATGGACGAATCGCCGCAGGCGTACAAGCCCATCGAGGAGATCATCAAAGCCCAATCCGAGCTTGTGGAGGTGCTGGGCAAGTTCACCCCAAGAATTGTCCGCATGGCGGATGAGCCTGGGGATAGTTAGAAAGCAAAATTTGGCAAAAACTCCGATCAAGTGCAGGTATTGGGCTTGAAGAAGAAATCCGAATACAAAGCGCCTGTCCGCAAAGCGAAAACTGCGTAAGTCAAGTCAAGAGAACCTCCAGTAGTTTTTTTGCTGGAGGCTGGTTTTTTGTCCCTGCTTGTGGATGGGAATTTATCTGAAAAGTTGTATAATTCTGACAGGTGGTGGCTCGCATTTTTAGAATGAGATAGGCATATAAGCAATTGGGCGATGAAATGACATCCTAAGCCAAAGTAGGGTGCTGACTATTACACGAGATTCAAAACAAAGAAATGAATGACATTGTCGTAGCTCTTATTTCTTCTGTTTTAGGTGGCTTAGTTGTTGCCATCGCGAATAACCTTTTAATTCGCAAAAAAACTGAAGCAGAAGCATCAAAGTTATCTGCCGAAGCAGAAAAACTTCGAGTTGAGACTCTAAAAATAAAGTCTGAAATGAGCAAGCTGAGCATTTCGGTTGATGAAACAATAAACGAAAAGATCGTTTACGATGGTTCAGTTAGCATAGAAGGTTATGACATAAAATTATCTGGCACTACTTCAAATGCGTCCGAGTTAAAAAACGGCGTAATATTTATCCGACGTTCTAACAACAAAGATATTTATGAAATCTGCCTGCGAAAATATCTTTTTGAAAAAAAGGAAAATGAATATCTGCCAAGAAATGAACTATTAACTGGTCCACGCAAAATCCGTCTGACTTGCGAGGCTAAGGTTACTCGTGGTTATCATCGTCTTTTGTTTGCGATTGCCTCAACTGAAGGAAAGCCTTTGGATAAGACTGAAATTATTGTTGATAAGTTGGATTGGACAGAAATTCGCACATACTTTCGTTTCCCACCATATGACGACTGTAAATTACACATCGTTGATATGCCTAATTCTTTGGAAGGAAGTTTATTGCTCAGGAAATTAGTGCTCGCAGAGCGAATTGAAAAATGAATTTAGGTTACGAGCGTCAAGGATATAAGATATGTGTTTTTATAAGCAAAAGAGCCGCCCTCCTTCATTGAAAAGCGGCTCTTTGATTTCACTTCTCGCCCAAGCTTTTCACGTCCCCTGCGCCACTGGTGCTGGCGTCGAGTTCCCTGTCCACGCAAACGGTGGCGCTGCCATGCTTGAGACGTGCGTCTCGGGGGGCTGGCTGTGCAGGTCAACGCCTTTGAACTCGCCCGCGCCACTGATGCGGATGCTCAAGCCATCAGCCACGCTACCTGCGCCCCCGCCAATACCGCCTATGCCAAGACCCCGCCGTCACCGCCAAATACACCGCACTGAAAACCGCACAAGACGCTGAACTCGCCGCCCAAAATGCCCTGGCTGCCGCCCTTAATTCCATTCGAATACTGGTAGTTGGCTCGGATCCAGTAATTTCTTTCTCAACAAGTTCACCACTTATATTTTCCCCAAGCAAAATTGCAGCCCACCCGCCGGGGCCAGGGTTAGGAACGGCAGTACCATCAGTGTAAATCTGAATTTCCGGTAAAACCTTTGGTTTCATTTCATGCCTTACTTAGATATTTATAAGTGAAAACATCTCCGACAGTAATTCAAACTTCAATAGACTGGACAATTTAACTTCTGGACTCGCATCCTCAGATACTATGAGAATGATGGGTGGGTTTTATCAACCAAGAATTGATGAGAGAATTTTTCTGAATGCGATTAGAATAAAGTAGAATGTAACATGAATATGCTTATAGGGAATAACAATGAAATCTTACCGTAAAGAACTTTGGTTCAATCTCCCCACCCGCCGTGGCTTTGTAAACATTACTCAGCAAGTAGAAACCTGCCTTGATGAGAGTGAAATCAAAGAAGGCCTTATTTTGGTTTCAGCCATGCATATAACGGCGTCGGTATTTATCAATGACGATGAATCCGGCTTACACCAAGATTATGAAAAATGGCTGGAAAAACTTGCACCTCATGAACCAATCAGTCAATATCGCCATAATGACACTGGTGAAGACAATGCCGATGCGCACATGAAACGTCAGGTGATGGGCCGTGAAGTGGTTGTGGCGGTCACCGAAGGCAGACTCGACTTTGGTCCCTGGGAACAAATCTTCTACGGCGAGTTCGATGGCAGAAGAAGAAAACGCGTACTGGTGAAAATTATTGGCGAGTGAGGCAAAGATGAAATTACGAGGAAAAACAATAGCCTTTCTGGTTGCCGAAGGTGTGGAGGACTTGGAATATTATGTCCCGCTGATGCGGTTACAGGAGGAAGGCGCAAAGGTGCTGACCGCCAGCCTTGACCTCAAAACCCTGCGCGGAAAAAACGGACTGGTCATCACACCCGATGCGACCATCGAATCGCTGAAGGCTAGCGAACTCTTTGCCCTCGTACTGCCAGGCGGTTGGGCTCCGGATAAATTACGCAGATATGATGCTGTGAAAAATATTGTAAAGAAAATGGACGATGCAAAAAAGATTATTGGCATTATCTGTCACGGCGGTTCCACTGCAATCTCAGCTGGCATCATTAAAAAAGGCCAGCGCGTTACTGGGTCAACAGGTATCAAGGATGATCTCGTCAACGCGGGCGCAGTTTGGGTGGATGAACCCGCCTTCCGAGAAGGCAATCAGGTTTGGGGTCGAGTGGTGGCAGACATCCCCGACTTCAACCGCGAGTTGGTAAAGGCTCTTACAAAGTATGAATTATGAAGGATGAATGGGGGGCTGCTTCATTGTTTCAGGGATGGGAATTTCCAATAAATTGAGGATAGTGGGCGCGATCTGCAAATGCGAGACGACCTCGCCTGTGTCGCCCCTGCCTTTGGCGTCTGGCTTGATGACAAATAACGGCACATCGCGTTGGTCTGACGTGGTTCCGCCATGATCTCCATCCGCATTGATGCCGTGATCCCCCGAGACTAAAATCATGTATCCCCGCTCGCGCCATTCCATGATGAGTGGCGCGAGTCTTTTATCCTGATAAATCGCGTGACTGCGGTATTGTTTTGAATCGGAACCAAAGGCCTCGCCGTAATAATCCATGCCCATGGGGTGAAGCAACAAATAGTCGGGGGAAAACCTGCGGATGAGATGTGCCGCGCTGTAAAAGAGTTCAACGTCAGGATATTCATCCTCTGTGTAAAAACGCCCATGCTGAATTGGCAGAGATTCGTTGTCAACTTCCCTGTCGTTGATGGGGTCGTACGGCGCGCGGTTGTATAACTCCGAAACCCAGAAGTACGCCGCGGCAGCCGTGACTTTGCCCGCATCCCTCACCACTTTGAAAACATTCGGTTTGTTCGAGAGTCGCACAATGGTGTTGGCAACAATGCCATGTTCATTGGATGGCAATCCTGTGTGGATGGTTTCATACATCGGGCGGGACAGGCTTGGCAACTCACCGATGATCCTGTAAAAGCTGGACTGCTTGGTTTCGACCAGATGACCAAGAAAACCCATATTGGCTTTTGCCACATCGTAACGCAGGGCATCAGAGAGGATGAGAATGACCTTGTTCATGACAATCTTTTCATTAAACTGCGGTAGGTCACGTTTGAAACGTGACCTACCGCAGTTTCACCTTACAAACACAAAGGGATATTCGTTAATCACTCAGCACCAGCACCGCTTCCTTGGAGCAGGTGACCTGGTCCTTGTCGCCGATCTTGGGCAATTCCAGGAATGGGTTGTTGAAGGTATCCATGTTGAAGTTGGTTCCGCCAATCTTGACCTGGATGCGAACCACCGCACCGAGGAAAGTAATATTCTCAATCGTGCAATCCAAAACATTATCCTTCTTATGTTCGGACGCAAAACTGAAACGCTCGGGGCGGACTGAGAACTTCACCGCATCGCCCTTCTTCCTGTCATGCAAATTTTGAGCAGAGATAAACTGCACGCCGTCCATCTTGAGAATGCCTTTTTCCGGGTCAAGTACTTCGGCGGATGCCGTGTTTAATGTCCCAACGAAATTGGCAACAAAAGCGGTCGTCGGAAAGTTATAAACCTCAAAGGGTGTGCCCACCTGATCCATTTCGCCTTCGCGCATCACCACGATGCGGTCTGAAATGGATAGGGCTTCCTCCTGGTCGTGTGTCACGTAAATGGCGGTAATGCCCAGTTCGCGCTGGATGGCTCGAATTTCAGCGCGCAGGGACACGCGAATCTTTGCATCCAGCGCGGAGAGCGGCTCATCCAACAAAAGCACCTGCGGACGGATCGCAAGCGCGCGCGCGAGGGCAACGCGCTGCTGCTGTCCGCCGGAAAGCTGGTACGGATAGCTATTTCCCTTTTTCTCCAGGTGAATGAGTGCCAACATTTCATTCACGCGCTTTTTGACAGCTTCTTCAGGCTCCTTGCGAATACGCAGTCCAAACCCGATGTTGTTCGCGACCGTCATATTTGGAAAGAGCGCATACGCTTGAAAAACCATGCCGACATTTCGCTGGCTGGGCGCCTTGTTGGTGATATCCACATCATCAATAAGCACCGTACCTGAGGAGGGAATCTCGAAGCCTGCGATCATGCGCAGGGTGGTTGTCTTGCCGCAACCGGAAGGGCCAAGGAAGGAGACAAATTCTCCTCGCTCCACTTCCAGGTTGAAATCACGGACGGCCGTGAAATCTCCGAAGTGTTTTGAAACATTGGAAAGTGTAAGATGTGCCATGTAAGCCTCCCGAATACTGTTAGTGTGCGCCGGAAACCTGTCCCTGTCCACCGGTAATCAACTGAATGATACCCATTGCAGCCCAGGTGAGCAGGAAGGTGGTGAAGGAAAGCGCGGCCGGCTCGTAAGCGCGGTGCTGTCCCAGTAAAAACAGGTATGGACCAAATGCGGGAACGCCCAGGAAGGAAGCCAGGACAACCTCACCGACCACGATCGCAAACGTTAATAGGGCGCCACTCAACAATGCAGCGCGAATGTTGGGCAGGATTACGCGAGTAATGATGACAAACCAGCTCGCCCCAAGGCTTTGCGCCGCCTCGGTCAGAGTGCGCACGTCAACCGTGCGCATGCCGGTATCCACTGAACGGTACATGTAAGGCAACCCAAGCACCATATATCCTCCAATGATAAGGACATTGGTGCCGAATTTGAAATTCGTCAGAGGTTCCACCAGGGTCACTGCCGTAAAAGGGACATTCAGCGGAGAACTGTAAACGCGGATCAATCCAAAGACGAGGATGATTGCGGGGATGACAAAGGGAAGCAGGGTAATGAATTCGACGATTCTGCGCGCTTCGGGAAGACGCAGGCGAATCCAGTATGCCGTCGGAACGATCAGGCTGATGCTTACAATAATGGTCATCGCCGCAAGAAAAACGGAATACCCAAAGGTCTCCCAAAATTTATTGTCGGCGAAGGCCCTTTCATAAGCTTTGAAACCAATCACACCCCGTTCCATGCCCAGTGAAAATTCAAACGTGGCAAGGAGGGGCGCAACAAAATAAAATACACCCAAAATGAACCACAAATAGCTCCAAAATGGGAATTTTCTCAAACGTGTTGCAAGGTTCATCTCAACCACCTTTCCGTCTTGCCTTGTAGCCAGGAATAGCCCGCGAGCGAAATGGCCATGATGAAGACCATGCCCATTGCCATCGCATTGCCGAGGTTGGGATTATGAAGCACATCACCGCGCACCTGTGCTCCAATCTGAATGGTGATGATCGGCAGACGCCCGCCTGTAAGGGCATAGGCGGTGGCATAGGCCCCGAATGCGTTCCCGAATAAAAGGATCATCGCGCCCAATATGGAAGGCAGTAGGATCGGCAGCGCTATACGAAGCCAGTATTGAAACGAATTTGCGCCAAGATTTTCCGCCGCTTCCCTCCACTCGTTCTTCAATCCATCCAAGGCGGGGGCCATGACCAATACCATCAATGGGAATTGAAAATACATGTAAGTGAGGGCCAAACCCAAAAAGCTGTAAAGATTAAAACCGGCATCATAAATGTTATAGTCAAAGACTTCCTTTAGGACGGTGGTCACGAACCCTGTGCGTCCAAGGGTGGCCACAAAGGCAAATGCCAGCGGAACGCCGGCAAAGTTTGATGCCACTCCGGAGAAAGTGACCAGCGCTGAGCGCAAGGGCTTGGGTAACCCCCCTACCGTCACGGAATACGCCAGCAAAAAGCCAAATATGCCGCCGCCAAGGGCGGTCACTGCGCTGATTTTAATGCTTAGCCAATACGAATCAAGAATATATTGCTGAGTAAACAAGTCAACTATGTTCGCCAGAGTAAAGTGTCCATCTGCATCTGTAAAACTGCCAATAAACAGACGCAATGAAGGCAGAAAGATGAAAAGAACCGCAAACAAAAGGAACGGGACCACGCCAATCCAGTTCTTGAGATTTGATCTGGGCGCGAAATCTTTGGAGGAAGGGAGGGCTATCTGGGTCATTTTTTGTTACCTCAGAGCTTTTCCTGCTTAGACGAGACCCTGCCAATGGCAGGGTCTCGCATTTTAAAGGGCAAGTAAATTACTCGGCAGCCTTGATATCAGCACCAACAACCGAGTCCCACTGTTTGGTAATCAACTCTTTTGCAGTGGTAAGCTGTTCGGCGGAGGGGAAGACAGCCTTCGAGACATCGGGCAGTTTGGCAGACAGTTCGGCAGGAACAACACCGCGCGCGCGCATGTCGGTCTCGCGGGCGGGATGGCAGTAACCTTCCATCCACAACAACTGACCTTCATCCGAGTACAGAAATTCCATCCACAACTTGGCAGCATTGGGGTGCGGGGCATAAGCGCTAATTGCCTGGACGTACACACCGGCAAACTGACCAGTGGCGGGAATCACCAACACGGCATTGGGGTTGCCTTCGAAGGAATCGATGGCGGCGAGACCATTGTAGTCCCAGGTCAGGCGGACGGGGATTTCACCCTTGGCGACCAGCCCATTGTTGGCGATCAACGGGATGAGGTTGCCAGCCTTGTTCAGTTCGGCAAAGAATTCCAAGCCTGGAGCGGCATCGTCGAGGGAGCCGCCATTGGCAAGTGCGGCGGCCTGGACAGCCTGGATTGCCTGGTTGGAGGTGCGAGGATCACCGGATTGGGCTACCTGTCCCTTGTACTTCGGATCAAGAAGGTCCTTCCAGTCCTGGGGAACATCGGGCTGGACGTCGGTGTTCACAAGAAAAGCCATGACGCCGAAGTAATCGCCGTACCAATAACCTTCGGGGTCCTTCATGCCATCGGGAATGGTATCCCATGTGGACACTTTGTACGGCATGAATAAATCCTGATTTGCCTCGCCAAACGAGAAGCCAACATCGACGACATCGGGAGCCTGCGGGCCCTTATTGTTCATGTTCGCCTTGATGGCTTCGATTTCGTCGCCAGAGCCAGCGTCGGGATTCAATTCGTTGACTTCGATACCAGGGTACTTGGCCTTGAAGGCGTCAATAACGCCGCCATAATTGCACCAGTCATGGGGCAGGGCAATGGTGGACAGCATGCCTTCAGCTTTCGCAGCTTCGTATAACTCCATCATCGGGTCGGCGGCGGGAGCCTCGGTTGCCGCGGGGACTTCGGCAGCAGGTTGTTCAACAGCGGGGGCTTCAGTAGCAACAGGGGCAGCGCCACCGCCGCAGGCAGTCAACAAGGTTGCTGCAATCACTAACAGAGCTAACATTTGAAAAGCAAACTTTTTAGTACGCATTTTCTTCCTCACTCCTTTATGATTTTTATTAAACGGTCGACAGGATGAACAAAGAATAGGTAGTATATTTTTTTCTAAGGCACCTCCATTTCTGTTAAAACAGCTTTGACATTTTAGCATTAATCAATATTCAAAGTCAAACGCCCTAACTTTGAAGTTGCCAAGCGCCGCACAGGGGAACACCGGCGCTATTCCACAAAGATAATCAGCCAGTAAAAACCAGCCGATACCAGGGCGCTGGCGGGGATGGTGATAAACCACGCCGCCACAATCTCCTGCGCCACGCTCCAGCGGACTTTGCCAAATCTCTCGGAAGAACCGACGCCGATGATCGCCGAACTGACCACCTGCGAAGTGCTGACCGGGAGACCGAAGAAGGAAGCTGTCAGAATTACCAGTCCGGAAGTGAGTTGCGTTGAAAAGCCGTGTACCGGACGGATTTTATAGAACTTTCCGCCCAGAGTGCGGATCAACCTCCAGCCGCCCAAAGCTGTGCCGAGCGCAATCGCAGAAGCACTCAAAGCCACCACCCACGGCAGCACACGAAATTCAGTGATGTAACCACTGATTACGAGACTGAGTGTGATAATACCCATTGTTTTCTGAGCATCGTTGGTCCCATGACTGAAGGCCATTCCGAGGGCAGTGATCAATTGCCCTTTTTTGAAGAACCAATTGACTTCCGGGCTAACGGTCTGTGCAAGGAAATAGATCAGACGGGTTACAACAAAACCCGCAAAAAAACCGACCAACGGTGAAGTAAACAGGGCAATCAAAACCTTCTCAAGACCGTGCAACTTGATTGCTCCGAAACCCGCGCCCGCGAGCACCGCTCCGACCATGCCGCCAATCAGCGCATGAGACGAACTACTGGGAATTCCAAAAAACCAGGTAAGCAGGTTCCAAAAGATCGCGCCAATCAGACAGGCGATGATCACCTCCAGATTAAGCGCATTCGCCTGGGTGACCTCATCTCCAATTGTTGTGGCAACGGTCACACCAAATAAAAATGGACCTAGAAACTCGGCTGTTGCTGTCAGCGCCAGCGCCGAACGCGGGCTGAATGCGCGCGAGGCAATCATGGTGGCAACGATGTTGCTGGAGTCGTGCACACCATTCAGAAAATCGAACACCAGCGACAGAAGGATAACAAGAATCAGTTGGGGAGACATTAACGCCTTGTTAAGTCTTCTTTACAACAATATCCGCAATCGAATTGGCGGCTTCGTCGCCGCGGTCCGCCGCATTGGACAGGTGACGATAGACCTCGCGCATTTTCAACATCTCAACCACATGATGCAAGTCTTCGGGTCCGCTGAACAGGTCGGCAATGGCCTCACGGTAGACGGCCTCAACGCGGTTTTCCAAGGCCTTTGCTCGCTGGGCATGGTCAATGGCAATAGCAGGGTGCTTTGGAAGGCGCTGCACGGCATGCCAGATTTCGTACGTGGCATCTTTCAAGAGGCTCGCAATTCTCAGCATATAAGGCGTGGACTTTACATTCAGAATAAGCATTTCCATCGCGGTGGTGTCCGCATAATCCACCACATCGTCAATCGAACGGGAGAGGGCAAAAATATCCTCGCGGTCAAACGGCGTGACAAAGGTGCGATTCAACTCATCGATCAAAATTCGGCGGACCTCGTCTGCTTCTTTTTCCTTGATGGACAACTCCTCAGCCACTTCACGGTCGAGTGTCTCCAAATATTTGACCAGCAACTTCAAGGCTTCGTAGGCAATGGAGGCCTGCTCCTCGATCAGTTTTTGAAATTTATCTTCCTTACGTTTGAAAATTTTCAGCATACAAACTCCAATCCAACTGGATTATTCGAACGACTTCAACTCGCCTGTCACCAGCTCGGGAAATTCGGCGCGGAGTTGGGCATCCATCTCCGGTGAAATGAACGAGTCCGTATTGGCGGACATAATTTCCTTCACGCGATTCATGGCCCGGGCGTGAATATCCAGCGCGCCTTTCTTTTCCCAGGCGGTGCGCGTGTCGCGGTCCGCCAGTTTGGTCATCACCGCTTCGGTCTTCATGCGTTTGGTGGTGTGCTTGGCAACGATGAACGAGCCGCCAGGACCCACTTGCTTGATGAGGTCAAGCCCCAGCTCTTCGTCACTGAAATTGATTCCGCGTTTGACGCGCTTCATCATCTGCGCCACTTCATCGTCGATCACTGCCTTGGCAAAGTCGAAAGTCTTGAGCGCATCAATCAAACCGCCGATGTTGAACATGTCCATGCCGGCGACGGTTCCGCCCATGGCGGACATGCCTGTTTCATAGCCTGCCTGCGCGTCGTTGATTTTGGCATTGGTCAGGCCGATGTAGCCGCCTACCGGCACATTGTAAAACCGCGCCAATTGGGCGAACGCCATATGAAGCATCCCGCACTCGATCCCGCCGGAGGTATAAGCACCTGAACGCATGTCGGCAACAGTGGCAAGCGTGGCGTAAATCAACGGCGTACCTTCTTTCACCATCTGCATCAGGGTGGCGGCAGCAAGGAATTCGGCGTTCCCCTGCGCCAGAGTCCCGGCCATTGACATGGGCGAGGTCAGCCCGGCATTCGGCACAATGGTCGGGTAGACGGGCAAGCCTTCCTTCGCAAAGTACATCACATTCTCAGTCGAGAGGACATCCATCGTCAACGGTGAGACAACGGGGCAGTAATGGTGAGTCAGGAAGGGATG
This sequence comes from Anaerolineales bacterium, assembly GCA_030834895.1. Taxonomy (GTDB): domain Bacteria; phylum Chloroflexota; class Anaerolineae; order Anaerolineales; family Villigracilaceae; genus Villigracilis. The sequence goes on along the minus strand of JAUQXA010000024.1, from coordinate 44,089 downwards.
CTCCCTGTATGTCGCCTCCCCGCCCGCAACCATGTATGCCATCTTCATCACGCTGGCAGTATCTTTGGCGTCGGTGGTGGTGACACGCAAAGGCTTCTTGCAATACCGGAGGGCGGGATACAGGCGCGAGAGAGTGAACTGATTGGTTGGAGCGTCATCCGCCAGCGTGGAGATGGAGAAGATGTCGTAGCCAGGCAGTTCGTTGATGAGATGGGCAATCCGCGCGATATCGCTCGAAGTCGCCCGCCGTTCCTGACCTGTGAGCGGGTCCAGGATATCCGGGGCCGAACTCGCCGTGACGATGACCGGGCTATCCTGCGGCAGCGTCTTGTCGAACTTCGGGTCGCGGGCGTAGAAGGTGAAGGTCGGCGGAATCATCTTGCGATATTTTTCCACCACCGCGCGCGGGAACTTGACCCGCTCCTCTTCCACGATACAGCCGTGTTTCTTGAACAACTCGCGGGCGGGCTCGAAGCGGACCTTCATGCCGACTTCTTCAAGAATCTCCAAAGCGGCTTCGTGAATTCTTTCAACCTGTTCCTGGGTCAACAAAGTTGCGTATGACATCGGGTTCTCCTTCCAATAAGTTTTCTGCACATTCGGACTCAAAAGTCTCCCGACTTTTGAGTATCCAACGACTGGAGTCGTTGGACTCCAAAACTATCCAACCAGTGAACGCTTGATTTTCTTGCGTTCTGCCTTCTTTTTTGTCAGAAGCTGGTGTGCAAGTTTGGCACTGCCCTTCAACAACGGATTCCCCTGCGCCTGCGAAAGCAGTTTGTCAATCTCGAAGAATTTATTGTCGCGGTAGACCATGCGCTCCACCTCGAGGGTGGCGGCCAAAGTCTTGATCTCCTTTACGGGAAACATCGTCAAGCCGGAGCGGGTCACCTTCAACGAAGCCGCTGCAATCGCAAAGCGGACAGAGTCTTCCAAACTCCATTTTTTCAGGTAGCCATAAATGAAGCCCGAAGAGAATGTCGCGCCCGCGCCGGAGCCGTCAACCGCTTTGACCTTTGGCGCATGAACGCGGACAATCTCATCGCCTTGAACAACCATGCAACCGCGACTCGCCATAGTGATAATTGCCGTCTCGATGCCGGCTTTGAGCAGTTTCTTCGCAGTGGCAAGCATGGCGGATTTATTGCCAATCTGCGCGGCGTCGGTCACTGCCTGACAGATGGTGGCGCGGCTGACGTATTTCTCCATGATTTCGGGGTCGCTGTGACCATGCTCCAAGTTGAGGAAGACAGGCACGTTACGGCGGCGGGCTTCGTTCATGGCGCGGATGATGTGGTCGCCGTCATACCAATCCACATACATGAGTTTCGCGCCGTTGAGCATGGATAAATCCGCCGTGTCGAGGGTGGATAAAATCTCGGGCGAACGCTGCCAGAAATAGGTGCGCGCGCCGAACTTATCCGAGACGTTCACTTCGAGCGGGGTCTTGTACTTTTTGGTAAAACGCACATCACCCTGAACGCCCATTTCCGCCAATGTGTCCGATACATAATGACCGAGCAGGTCATCGCCGACAGCGGTGCCGATCATTCCAGTGGAAATTCCCCACTGGCGCAGGTTGCAGGCGATAATTGCCGCGTCGTCGTAAACGTACTCGCTGACCTGGTGAACGATTGCGCCAGTGTTGTGCTTGGGCAGTTTGTCCAGCGCCATCACGTAGACGGGGGTCAACATGCCAAAGCCAACGTAGGCGGGAGGGATTGTTTTCTTTTCAGGCATTTTCCTGTTTACCACAAAAGATGAAAAAGACCTGACAGGTTTCCGCAGAACCTTAATCGACCTGCTCGAATTTAATTCACGAAACACGAGTCGACTTACTACACGATGAAACCTGTCAGGTCTATAAAATTACGCCCGCGCCCGTTCAGCTTTCGGGTCGAAGAGCACGGTGGCTGTCACTTCGGCTTCCTGGCGTCCTTCGATCAACTCGACGGTGAAGCGGTTGCCTGCCTTCGCCAGTTCAATAGGAAGATAGGCGTACATGATGTTCTTCTTCAACGTGAAGCCGTACCCGCCGCTGCGGACTCGGCTGAGCACCTTGCCTTCGTGGCAGATGGCTTCGCCGCCGTAGATTTGGGTGAAGTCGTCGCGGTTGGGCAGGACGAGGGTGCAGAGCTTTCGGGTCAGACCCGCTTCCTTGCGTTTGACCAGCTCATCGCGTCCGATAAAGTCACCTTTGTTCAAATCCACGCAGAAGCCGAGTCCACCTTCGTAAGGAGTCTCCGAGACGGTAATGTCGGCGGTAAAGTAGCGGAATCCCTTTTCCAGACGCAGCGCGTCCAACACTTTATACCCGCCGAGTTCGATGCCGAATTCCTTGCCAGCCGCCATCAGCAGGTCAAAGACCATCGTAGCGCGGCTGTACGGGATATAAAGTTCCCAACCCAACTCACCTGCATAACTCACACGTTGAGCGTACACCTTCGCACCGTTGATGTCAATTGGCTTGGTAGTCAGGTACGGGTGCGCCGCATTCGAAACATCGCTCTTCGTAATTTTTTGCAGAACGCCGCGCGCTTTCGGGCCCCACAACGCGAGACAGGCATATTCCTGCGTAATGTCGCGGATGGAAACTTCGCCATCAGCTTCGTCAACATGCATCCGAATCCACGCCAGGTCGTTGCCGATGAAGCCTGAACCTGTCACCGCCCAGAAGCAATCCTCTGCCATGCGGGTGATCGTCAGGTCAGATTGGATGCCGCCATTCTTGTTGAGGAACTGAGTGTAGACCGCGCTGCCGACGGGTTTATCCACGTTACTGTCGCACAACCTCTGCATGAGTTTCAAAGCGCCCGCGCCTCTGACTTCGATCTTGCCGAAGGAGGTCAAATCGTAGAGGGCAACCCGCTCACGGGTGGCTTGATGTTCCACCGCCATACGATCGAAGAACGAGGGCTTACCCCATCCCCACAAGTCGCGCTGATCCTCCGCCATGCGGCGCGATGGCTTGCCAGGCTGGAAGTAGTTGACGCGCTCCCAACCAAACTTTTCACCAAAGACCGCGCCGTGTTCGAGCAGGCGATAATGAATTGGACTGGTGCGATGTGGACGCGCCCACTCATGCTCGTCGTGCGGGAAGCGCAGGCGATAATAATATTTGACTGACTCGCGGGTGCGTTCCGCCGCGTAGACGGGATCATTGTAGTAGTTGCCGAAGCGGTTGGGGTTAAAGCCGTACACATCCATCGGCATTTCACCGCCGACAATCCACTCTGCAATCAGTTTGCCGATGCCACCCGCGCCGCCGTAGCCGTTGAGCGACATGCCCGCCGCCATCCAGAATCCTTTTACACCCGCCATTGGTCCAAGCATGGGTTGGCAATCGGGGGTGTACGCGCCAGGGTGATTGACCAGCGTGATGATTCCCGCCTGATCGAGGAAGGGCAGGCGACGGATGGCGCCTTCGAGCAGCATTTCAAACTGGTCAAAGTTGGAGGGCAGGGTTGTGCCGCCGTGTTCCCACGGCACACCGTCAATCCAGCGGGCAATCGGGTTTGGCTCGTAGCCGCCGATGACCAATCCGCCTTGTTCCTGCCGCATGTAGACCAGATTGTCGGGATCACGCAAGCATGGCGTCTCGTGCGTGAACTCATGACCGGGCACAGCCTTGAGCGCAATATGCTGATGGTCAACGGGCGTGGTCGGGACATACAGCCCAGCCATCGCGCAGATGCGCGGCGCCCAAAGTCCAGCCGCGTTGATGACAATCTCGCACTTGATCTTGCCCTTGTCCGTGACGACAGCCTGCACTTCGCCTTTTGGCGAAAGCTCAATGCCTGTCACCCGCGTGTGGGTGTAGACTTCCACGCCCATTTCACGGGCAAATTTCGCCATCGAAGTGGTGGTGGTGTACGGGTCGAGTTGTCCATCGCGAGGGAGATAGATTCCGCCGTAGAGGTCTTTGCTGGAAATCTGCGGCATCTTCTTGACGGCTTCTTCAGGGGAGATGACATCCACGTCGAGTCCCAACGCCTTGGCGCGACTGACGCTTCGCTCCAACTCTTTGAGTTGCTCCTTGCTCGACGCGATTCTGACACTGCCGCAATGGTCGAACAATCCCAACTCGCTGTAGAGTTCGATGCTGTACATGCGGAATTTCAACAGAGCCTGCGAAGTGGCAAACTGGGTTACCAGTCCCGCAGCATGGGACGACTCTCCGCTGGCGATCTCGCCTTTTTCAACCAGCACTACATCCTTGCGCCCCATCTTTGCAAGATGATACGCAATTTGCCCGCCTACGATCCCGCCGCCGATGATTACGATTTGAGCTTGAGATTTCATTGTTTCACCTGTTTGAATTAGTTTTGTACATCTTTCAGCCACATTGAAAACGCTGCGGCGTCCATCTTCTCGACTGCCCTGCCCCAACGTTCGGTTGCCCAACCCCAGAAGTCAAAATCAATCGTCGATATCTTCGCCTGGATCGCAGCCCAAAGTCCCCATCCCACATCGGACATGATCATGTTCAATTTCATGCGGGCAACCATGTTTGGCGTCGCTTCACCAAAATACGCCGCACAAACTTCATTAATCTGTTCGTCGTTGAACTGCATTTCCTGGCAGGTATTTCCAAGTTCAAATGTCGGGTCGTTGTTCCCGCTATATTCATAGTCAACCAGCCATAATTGTTTGCCGTCGTCGATGTAATTCTCCGCCAGCAGGTCGTTGTTGCACGGGACAGTTGCCAGCGGTTTAACGCTCATCGCCTTTTCTATCTGCGCCACCGTCGGCATCCTTTCGAGATAGCCGTCAGGGATGCGGACGTCGCGCTCCCTGCAAACGTCGAGATAATATTCCGTCAGACGGAACATGTTGAAGTCCGTCAAAAAGCGCGGACCCTGGTTCAATTTTTTGATTGCCTGCGCCATGCGGGTCGGCATTCCCTTTTCATTCAGGGAATCCTTCGACATGGTTTTACCATTCAGGAACTTGATCACCATTACGTTATATTCGGGAAGGTGATATAAAACTTTCGGCGCCACCCCCGCTTTAGCAGCGGCTTTCGTGTTGTGATATTCATTATTTCGGTCAATGGCTAGCAATTCAGTATTTTCGCCCGGCACGCGGACAAAATACGGAACGCTGTCCACTTCCACTTTGAAGTTGGTGTTGGTCAACCCGCCCCAAAGCGGATGAATTGAAACGTTCCTCCCCTGCCAATCACCAATTTCCGCGACCACTTCGTCAATGATAGCCATATGTATTCTCCAAAAAATTCTGTAGGTCACGCTTAAGGCGTGACCTACAATGTTTTGTGGTCAATAAAATTCTACTCTGGCGGAATTTCCTTGAAGGCGTAATCCACATTGATGCCTTTGGATTTCTGGGCACTCTTGGCAATGAAGTACCAAACCGCCGATACAGCCAAAATACCGAACACGACACTGTACGCCAGTGTGCTGGTCAAACCAAGCTGGGCATAGAACATGAACATCAACAGCATGGCACCACCGACAATAAAGCCGATCACACCGAAGATGGTCACAAGCGGGACGTTGCCAACTTTGTAAACTGCACCCGGGGATGACTCGTACACGTCCTTTGCGCGGTAAGGCAATAACGCACCCGCAAGACAGGTGATGACGAACACGTAGCCACAAGCAAAGGTCACACCCAATGTCAGCGCGACCCAATTCCCGTTTAGGTTGTAAAGGAAGATTACCGGAATGCTGGCAAGGAAGTAAGCCAGATGCGCGTTGACCGGGGTGTGCCGTTTCTCGTCGACTTTGCTGATCCACTCGGGGAGCAGGCGGTCGAGGGACATGGCAACCATCACGCGGGTCATGCCGATGTAGCAGTTGTGGACAATCTGATGCGAGTTGAGGATGTATCCCACACCGATGATGATAATCACCAGCGGACTGGCGGTCAGCGCAACAGCAATGATGTTAGGCCACAGCCAGAAACCAGCGACCTTTGCTTCGGCGACACCCGCCCAGTAACCTGCCCCAGCCACATAGAGGAATTCCGTACCGACGGCTTTTTCCAACCCCGCGGCAAGCAGGGCAAGCAGGATGCCCGTGAAGATCAATGAGCCAACAATGATGAACATCTGACTGTTGAAGGAACGCGCATTCTTGATTTCGCCATTTTGCTGGGCACTATAGGTTGCCCATTGCAGGGATGTCCACGCAATCGGCGCAACAAGGACCGTCGCCAGCAAACTAAAGGGTGGATTCAAGTCCACGCCAGCCGCAATTGAGGCATCTTTGGCAGTCTGCACAAAGTTCTGCACACCGCTGACGGCAAGGGCAAAGGAATCAAGCCTGGTTACGGATGAGTCGGGGTTGCCCATGAAAAGCACAACCAACATGGTGACAAACGCAAGCAGCGTGCCGACGATCATCACGGCCTGGAAACGCACGTAATTTTTAAAGCCGCTGACGAGAATCATCATGGCGACGAACGCGTTCAGGATGCTGGTAATGATAATGCCCGTGGAACCTGTAAACCAAATCCCCAGGTTGGATAGCGCCGCACTTCCCATCGTCGCCCCCAACCCCAGGAAGAGAGGCGCAAATCCCAGATATGAGAGCAGCCATCCTGAAAGCGCAACCCATTGCAAAATCCAAATCACATAGCCGGACATCACCACCGTGAACGCGACGCCGCCGCCGAAAACACGGCTCTGGAACACGTAGTCGCCGCCGGAACGGGGCAACGCAGTGGACAACCAGACATACACCAACGCAATGGGAATTTCGATAACCATCGCCAGCAAAATTCCCCAGACGAGTTTACCGCCGGGAAGCGCGCCCGGCGCCCAAAGATAGGTCCAGGGGAATATCAAGCCCATGGTCAAAATGTTATAAACGAAGGCTGAAAACGGGGACATGACCCTCACAAGCCCTGAGGCTTTGCGGGTAAAGACTTCTGGTTTTGCTGTAGCCGTAGCCATTTCTTCTCCTTTGGTCTTGGAAACAAAACAACGGTCACGTAATACGGGAGCCTCAACTCCCTCTATCCAGAATAGTCAACGAGTAAACGTATTTATAAAACAGCTACCTCCTTGCTTTCTGCCGTTATCCGCTGGTCATCTGATAGCCCTGAACTTCGCCATCCACAAAAGTTACAAGGCAGCCGCGTAAAACGCCTTCGGCATATTCACTGCCGGGGTTGACACAGGTTGTCCTCCCGATTTTCGCAACGGATTGGGATTCATGGATGTGACCATGCAGCCCAAGCATTGGCTGGTATTTCTCGATTGCCGCGCGGACGGCGGCGCTTCCCGCACCGTACATCACCGGCTGACCACCCCGGACGATCTGCTGTGGCGGGTCTTTGTCCCAATCGAGCATGGGGCAGGTATCGAGCGTGGAGTCTTTTGGCGGGTCATGAAAATTGAAAATGGACTTGTTCATATCGGGGACGAGCGTCGCCATCTTCTCGATCATCGCGCCAAGTTCCTCCTCCGAAACTTCGCGCGGGGTGTGCCAGGGGGTTGGTGTGCTGATTCCGACGGAGATCATGGTGTGGTCATCGTCCACATAAACCATTTCATTCTCGCAGGGGATGAAGGATTTCGCACCTTCCTTCTTCATGACATTTAATACATCCCATTCATCGTCATTACCGCCGGTGACAAAACATCGGATGCCTGTCCCACTCAGTCTCTCTTCGGCGAGATTGACCCAACTTTCCATTCTCTGTTGAGCAAGTCTGTGGAAGAGAGCATCCACTGCGGACTGGTCAGCTTGCAGTGCGCGGAACTCATCCTCATCCATCACCTTGTAATAAAAACCGAGGATGTCCAGTTTGCCCATCAACGACTTCAACTCCTCTTCGGTGGCGAGATGCTCGACCCGCCCCTGCACGGTGGCGCGATGATGTCCATTTGCCTCCTTGATGATGGGGATCATCAACTTGCCCTGAATATCTCCGCCCATCACAATCACGTTTACCTTGTAAAACTTCCCGGCATTAATAAATTTACGAAACGTGCGTTCAGACCCATGCACATCGGTGGCGAAGAACAAGCGGATTGGATCTTTTTGGGGTTTCTTTGAAAACAGAAAAGACATCAGGCACTCCTATAAATAAAAAACCTGACGGGGGTGACAGGGTTCGTCAGGCTGGATTGGAAGGGGTACTGGCAAGCAGGCAGGAAACGCCGTGAGCCGCAAGTGACTCGATGGCAGACGAAGCAAGCCCGTCATCCGAAATGAGTTTATCCACTTCGTCGATGGAGGCAACTTGAAAATTGGAAACAACACCCCACTTACTGTGATCCGCGACAACGATTATCTGTCCTTTGGTACGTTCCATCATGTGACGCACAACTTCCGCTTCCGGGTCGGTAGGCACGGTACAACCATGCTTGGCACTGATTCCATCCACGCCAAGAAAGGCTTTATTGGCGTATATCTGGCGGAGATTTTCCATGGCAAACCGCCCAGCCAGTGAGTTTGAGCGCGATTGAAACTCGCCACCGGTCAGGCAGTAATGGTATCCGGCATCTCCCAATTCAAGAGCGGCATTAACATTATTCGTAAAGACCGTGATGCTTGGGTCCTTGCGGATATGCAGAAGAACCTGTGTAGCCGTCGTACCACTATTGACAAAGACAATGTCCCCCGCCTCGATGAGGGAGGCTGCCAATTCACCTATGGACTTTTTCTCTTCGGGATGATGTTGTGCGCGCTGTTGATATTCCTGCTCAAAGGCCATGCGCTGACTCAAAATCGCCCCCCCGTGTGTGCGCTCCAAAATCCCCCTCTGTTCCAGCCACTCCAGGTCACGGCGGACTGTGGCTTCGGAAATCTCCAGCACCTTACACAAATCCGCCGAGCGGGCGATTTGATGAATTGCCAGATATTCTTGAATTCGTTCACGTCTTTGGGCAGGAATGAGGGGTTTGCTCATTAAAAGGTTCCCAGATTATACATGAAGGAAAATGAACGCTTTGATTTTTCATTATATAAGAATATGAAGAAATTTGCAAGTTTTTGATTTTTTCATTATAATTACATACAGTTCCTATCAATTAAGAAAAGTGTTCAAGGCCTCGGAGTTTCGAGACCCAAACTCAATAACCACCCAGGAGAAGTCATGGCAAACCAGTCAATCGGCATGGGCGCACAAGACCGCTCGGAACGCGAGAAGTTTGAAAACGAACTAAAGCGAATCCTTGAAGCCAGCGATAATGCGGGCATTCTCTTAAGGGTAATCGGCTCGCTGGCTTTCCAAATGCATTGTCCGAAATATGGATATCTGCAAGAAGCCATGGGACGCGCCTACACCGATATTGACTTTGGCGCCTACAAAAAGCAGACCAAGCAAATCCAGGCACTGATGGCAGGGCTGGGGTATGTGGACAACCGCGAAGTTTTCATCGCATCCGAAGGGGACCGTGCCATTTTCGACAAACCCGAGGCTGGGTTGCACGTGGATGTCTTTTTCGAGAAGTTGGATTTTTGCCACGAAATCTTCTGGAAAGACCGCCTCGAAGTTGATGCCCCGACCATTCCCCTCGCCGAACTGCTCCTGGAAAAAATGCAGATTGTCCAGATCAACGAAAAGGATGTGATCGATACCATCATGTTATTGCTTGAACATCCGCTGGGGGATGTGGACAAGGAAACCATCAACACCAAATGGGTGGCTGAACTATGCGCCAGGGAATGGGGATTATGGCGGACCACCACCATGAATCTCAACAAGGTAAAACAACTCGCGCAGCATTATTCACAATTGGACGAAGCTCAAAAAGCACATGTCACTTCCCAGGTGGATACGATCCTCGCCCGCCTGAACGATGAACCCAAACCGCTTGCGTGGCGTATTCGCGACCGCGTGGGCGACCGTGTGAAATGGTACAAGGATGTGGACGAAGTATAAGGAGACATCATGTCAAAACTCGTACGCGACTTAATGCACACAGGAATTATCACTTGCAAACCGAACGCAACCCTTGGACAAGTGGCTGTGCTTCTCGATCAACACCAGGTTCACGCGCTGATCGTCACTGACCGCGACGGACGCCCAAATGGCATACTTTCAGACCTCGACTTGATGGCCGGCGAATGGCTCTCCTCGGACGAAGAAAGCCTGAAAGTCATGCGGAGCCTGACCGCCTCCGACCTGATGACCCAGCCAATTGATACCGTCGGAGCAAACGTCCCGATTACCGAAGCAGTAAACCTGCTCATCGATAAACACGTCAGTCGATTGCTTGTTACCGACAATGGAAAACCTGTCGGCATCATTTCACTTTCCGACTTTATTGCCAGCATGGCGGAAAAGGCCCAAACCAGCCGCAACACCGTCGCCGATGTAATGTCCGACGCCATTCTGGTCTGTCGCGGCAAGACACCCATTGCTTCCGCCGCGCGCGCCATGACCTCCGCCGGGTGGCGCTCGGTGCTGGTGGTGGATGCAAAAGGCAAGATTCTCGGCGTGGTCAGCGGGCTCGACCTTTTACCTTTCATCAAGAACGGGTTGGACGAAAAAGTTGTGGTACGCGATGTGATGCACCCGGCCCTGACCATTGACATGCACGCCAGCCTGCAAGAAGCCGCAAAGTTGATGATCGAAAACCATTATCACAGACTCGTGGTAATCGACAAAGATGACCCGGACGCCTTTCCCCTCGGCGCAATTTCAACCTTCGATATCGTTGCGGAAATGGCCCGCCCTGATTCTGTCTGGCAAAAAACATAAAGACGGTGGACGATGGTCTATTGCCTACAGCCAACCGTCAGATTGAAAACAATATCTTCATAGGAGACTCACATGTCCGAATTCCCAACACAAGCGCAAGTTGTCATTATCGGCGGTGGGTGCGGCGGCGCAAGCATCGCCTACCACCTGACCCTCATGGGCTGGAAAGATGTCGTTCTGGTCGAACGGCACGAACTGACAGCTGGCTCCACTTGGCACTCAGCAGGCCTGGTTGGTCAGATGCGTTCCGATGCCAACCTGACCCGCATGATGCATTACAGCACCGACCTGTATCGCAAACTAAAGGACGAAACGGGTGTGGACACCTCCTGGCGCGAAGTCGGCGGATTGCGCCTAGCATCCTCTGCTGAACGCATGGAAGAAAACAAACGGCTCGTCGGCATGGCACGTTCCTTCGGTGTGCCGATGGAATTGATCTCTGCCAAGGAAGCACAGGCAAAGTTCCCGTTGATGAATACCGACGGCGTGTTGGGCGCGGCTTTCACCCCGAATGACGGCAGCATCGACCCGACGGGTATGACCAATGCCCTCGCAGCAGGCGCCAAGAATCGGGGCGCAAAAATCCTGCTCAACACTGACGTGCTGGGCATCAACGTCAAGGATGGTCGTGTCTGCGAAGTGGTCACAGACAAAGGCACCATCAAGACCGAAGTTGTGGTCAACGCTTCGGGTATGTGGGGACGCGAAATCGGCAAGATGGTCGGCTTGAGCCTGCCCGTCGTCCCGATGGCGCATCTCTACATCATGACCAAACCCATCGCGGGCGTGGATCACACCTTCCCCAACCTGCGCGACCCAGACTTGCTGGTTTACTGGCGCGAGGAAGTGGGCGGAATCGTCACCGGCGGCTACGAACGCCAGCCCGCCACCTTCGGCTTGAACGGCATCCCCAAGACCTTCAAATATCAACTGCTCAACCCCGACTGGGATCGCTTCGCCCCGTTGATGGAAAACTCCATCCGCCGCGTGCCAGCCGTGGAAAGCGCCGAAATCGTCAAACTGCTAAACGGTCCCGAAGGCTTCACCCCCGATGGCGAGTTCCTGCTCGGTCCCACCTCGGTCAAGGGCTTCTGGGTTGCCTGCGCCTTCTGCGCGCATGGCCTCGCGGGAGCGGGCGGCATTGGTAAGGTCATGGCTGAATGGATCATCGATGGTCATCCTGAATGGGATATGTGGCGGCTTGATGTGCGACGGTTTGGCCCCAACTACGACAACCTCAACTACACCGTAGCTCGCACCATTGAGACCTACACGCAGTACTATGATATTCACTTTCCCGGCGAAGAGAGAATTTCAAGGCGCGGGCAGAGACTCTCCCCCACCTACTTCCGCTTGCGCGATCTGCGCTGCTCCTTTGGCGAGAAGTTCGGCTGGGAGCGCCCCAACTGGTTCGCCTGCTACGAGGAAAAAGCCGAGCACGGTCACGAACCCCGCGGCTGGGCGCGCCACAGTTGGTCACGCGCCATTGGCTATGAGCACCTGATGACCCGCGAGAATGCCGGCCTCTTCGACGAAACCTCCTTCAACAAGTTCGAAGTGCGCGGACCCGGCGCGTTGAAGTTCCTCAACTACGTCTGCGCCAACGAGATGGACGTCCCGGTCAACACCGTGGTCTACACCCAATGCCTCAACAAACGCGGCGGCATCGAAGCCGATGTGACCATCACCCGCCTCGCCGAAGACCGCTTCTTCCTCATCACCGGCACCTCGTTCGGTCAGCACGACCAATCCTGGCTCTCGCTGCTCATGCCCGAAGACGGTTCCGTCACCATCGAGGATGTCGGCTCGGCGTACGCCTGTATCGGCTTGTGGGGACCGAAGGCGCGCACCATTTTGGAAAAAGTCACGAGCGACGATGTTTCCAACGCGGGCTTCCCCTATATGACCGCCAAACGCATCACCGTGGGCGATGTCCCGGCGATGGCTGTCCGCGTGACCTACGTGGGCGAACTCGGCTGGGAATTCTACTGCCCGATGGAATACGGCGTGCGCCTCTGGGATACGCTGTGGGCTGCCGGCCAACCCGACGGCTTGGTGGCGGCTGGATACAAAGCCATCGACACCCTGCGCCTCGAAAAAGCCTATCGCTATTGGAGCGGCGACATTTCGCCCGATTACACTCCCTTCGAGGCGGGTATCGGCTTCGCGGTGAAACTCGACAAGAAGAGTGACTTCATTGGCAAGGAAGCCCTGCTCAAACAGAAGCAGGAAGGTCTCAAGCGCAAGTTGTGCTGCATGACCCTCGCCGACAGCCGCACCATCGCCCTGGGCAAGGAACCCATCCGCACCAAGGATGGAAAGATTATCGGCTGGGTCGCCTCGGGTGGATTTGGATATTCGGTCGGCAAGAGCATGGCATACGCTTACCTGCCCATCGAACAGTCCAAACCCGGCACCAAACTGGAAATTGAATTCTTCGGCGAACCAATGGAAGTCGAGGTAGTGCAGGCTCCGTTGTGGGATCCGAAAGGCGAGAGAATCCGCGCGTAAAATAAATATCCTTTGGGAAGCAGTTTCCTCAACAGGGGACTGCTTCCCGCAATGCTTAACGAAAAAAACAGGAGGTACTTCCGCAGAAGTCAACCAAATTCATTCACCTCATGAAAGTTGTCATGTCGCAGGCAAGTCAAAATTCAACCAAGTTAGGAGAAACGTCATGGGTCTTTCAGTCAACGAAGTCATTGCCAAAGTGCCATTTCTGGCTGAGGCAAAAAACATGAAAACCACGCCGCTCACCGGCGGGATTACAAACATGAACTACAAGATCGAAGCGGACGGCAAGTTATATGTATTGAGAATCACGGGCGCGAATACGGAAATGTTAGGCATCAAACGCGACGTGGAACATGCCGCCAACAAGGCTGCGGGGGAACTCGGCATTGCGCCCGACGTCATGTACTTCATCGAACCTGAAGGCTATCTGCTCACCCGGTTTATCAATGGGAAACACATCCCGCCTGAGGAGATTGTCAAACCACACTATGTCACCCGCGTGGTGAGAAAGCTCCGCCTCTTCCACAAACGGGCTCCCAAATTGAAGGGTACGTTTAACGTATTCCGCCGCGTGGAAATGCTGACCAAGGTTTCAAAGGAACATAACTGCAAATTCCCGTTCGATTTCGACTGGATCATGCAGAAGACGAGAGAGGTCGAGAAGGCTTTGTTGAAGGACCCGTACATCCCCACACCCTGTCACAATGACCTGCTCAACCTGAACTGGATGGACGAAGATACCCCCGGTGAGATCGGTGAAATCCGCCTGCTGGATTGGGAATACGCCGGCATGGGTGATATCTTCTTCGACCTGGCCAACTTCTGCCACCACCACCGCCTGAGTGATGAGGGAGTGCGGCACCTTCTGCAGGAATATTTTGGCGAAGTAACGCCGAAGCATTTTGCGCGACTCAAACTGATGTGGCCCATGTCTGAATTGCACGAGTCCATGTGGGGCACCACCCAAACAGGCATTTCTCAATTGGAAGAGGACTTCCAGGGATATGCCGACCTATGGTTTGGCCGCCTGCGCCAGCACGTGACCGATCCGCGCTGGGATCAATGGCTAAAGGATGTAGCCAAGCCAGCAACCAGGAAGAAATAAAAAAGGAGTAAACCATGTCCATTGTAAATGCAAAAGAAATCATGATCGAAGCCGCGAAGAATAAATACGCGGTGGGCGCGTTCAACATCACCGACCTGCTTCAATTCGAAGCAGTGATCGACGCGGCCGTTGAAACCAAATCGCCAGTGATCGTGCAGACCTCCGTTAAGCCATCGCAATTCCTCGGCACGAAGATGATGGTTGCGATCTATCGCACGCTGGCTGAATCCGCGCCGGTGCCGGTCTGCCTGCACCTCGACCACTGCACCGACATCGCCTACTGCAAGACCTGCGCCGATGCGGGCTATACCAACATCATGATCGACGCCTCCAAGCAAGCCTATGAAGAGAACATCCGCCAGACCAAGGAAGTAGCGGACTACTGCCACGCCATCGGCGGCATCTCCGTCGAAGGCGAGTTGGGAACCGTCGGCGGCGTGGAAGATCAGGTTAAGGTCGCGGAAGATGAAGCGCAACTCGCCAACCCGCAACAGTCCGTCGAATTCTGCGAACGCACCGGCGTGGACATCTTCGCCCCTGCCATCGGCACCGCCCACGGCGTGTACAAGACCAAGAACCCGAAGATCGATACTGAACGCATGGCAACCATCCACAAGATGTTGAACGGCAACGGCATCAAGACCCCGCTGGTCGTCCATGGCGGAACGGGTCTGCCCGAAGATACCATCAAGAAGTTGCTGGCGGCAGGCGGCGCGAAATTCAACGTCTCGACCGAGTTGAAGCGTACATTGATCGACGCCAAGTTCGAATACATCTCTGCGCACCGCGAAGAATACGATCCCGGCAAACTGGATAAGTTCGTGCGTGATGCCACCCGTAAAGCCGTCATCCACTGGATGGAGATGGTGGAAAGCGTCGGCAAGGCATAAATAATTGACCATACAACAGACGATGGATCGTGGTCAATCGTCAGCGGTGTCGTCAAAATCCAACAAACAAAACCATAAGGAGTTTTACAACATGAAAAAGGTCGAAGAATACTACGCCCCATGGGTAAAGGGCATCCCGATGTACATTTCGGATCACATCGAAAAGGCATGGAGAGACCCCAAACTGCATCGCATGATGTCGAATGAAAATCCGCTTCCGCCTTCGGACAAGGTATTGGATGCGATGGTCAAATACTCGAAGATGGCAAACCGCTATCCCGATCAGGGTCTGGTGGTGCGCAGCAAGATCGCCGAGATGAACGGACTCGACGGGCCCCAAAACGTGATGATCGGCAACGGCTCCAGCGAAGTGTACGACAACATCTTCCGCATGTTCATCACCCCCGGCGATGAGGTGATTCAGCACACGCCCTGCTTCGGCATTTACGGCCTGCGCGGTAAACTGCTTGGCGCTAAAATGGTCTCCGTGCCGATGATCTACAAGAACCACAAGATGGAATACGATCCCGATGCCATCCTGAAAGCCGTCACTGACAAGACCAAGATCATCGTGGTTGCCAACCCCAACAACCCCACCGGCAACTTCATGGACGCCCAGCACTTCGTGACCATTGCCGAGACGGGCATCCCCTTTGTGGTGGATGAAGCCTATGTGGAATATGCGGGACTCAAGATGTCGCAGGTGGCATTGACAAAGAAATATGAAAACGTCATCATCACTCGCACGCTCTCCAAGGCTTACGGTCTGGCTGGTATGCGCTTCGGCTACGCGATGGCGGCCAAACCCGTCATTGATCAGATCTCCGGGTCGCTGCTACCATGGAACGTGGGCACGGTTCCCATGTGGGCGGCGCTGGCGGCGTTTGAAGACCAGGAAGGTCTCAAGGAACGCGTCAAGTTCAACAACGAGGCGGTGGATTTCATCACGGAGTCGTTGAGTGTCATCCCCGGCTTCTATGTCATGAACTCCAAAGCCAACTACATCCTCTTCGACTGCGGCGAGACCGGCAAGACCGGCAAGGAAGCGCTGGCTTACGCCGAGACCAAGGGCATCATCCTGCGCGGCGAGAGCAAGAAATACGACAGCGACGGCTGGTTCCGCGTGACAATCGGCACGAAGGAAGAGAACGAGTTATTCGTCAACACCATGCTTGAGTTCTTTGGAGTGAAGAAATAAATTAATTCAAGTAAACCCTAAAGGTCTTAAAGACCTTTAGGGTTTTTCACGGAGGAAACCATGTCTAAAATTAAAGCAGTGTTCTTCGACCAGGACGGCGTGATCATTGACACCGAGCGCGATGGGCACCGCGTTTCGTTCAACATGACCTTCAAGGAATTCGGCTTCACCGACGAGTGGGACGTGGAGTATTACCACGAACTGCTGCAAGTCGGCGGTGGCAAGGAACGCATGAAGCACCACTGGAAGACCAAGGGCTTTTCCAAGCCGTTGACCGAAGAGGAAATTGATGTACTCGTCAAGGACATGCACAAGCGCAAGACCGCGCTGTTCGTGGAATTGATCGAGAGCGGAAAACTGCCCCTGCGCCCCGGCATCCATCGCTTCATGAAGGAGGCAATGGACGCGGGCTTGATGGTTGCGGTCTGCACCACATCCAATGAGCAGGCGGCAAAGACTATCACCGAGAAGATCCTTTCGGACATCAAGTTCGAGATCGTGCTGGCCGGTGACGTGGTCAAAAACAAGAAGCCGGATCCCGAAATCTACAACCTGGCGCTGGAAAAACTTGGATTGAAACCCGATGAGGTCTTCGTGGTCGAGGATTCCAAAAACGGCGTGAAGGCCGCCAAAGCCGCAGGTGCGAAGGTCATCGTCACCACCAACCACTATACCGAAAAAGAAGACGTGGATGCGGGCGATGTGATCGTCTCCTGCCTTGGCGATCCCGACGGCGAGAAAGCCGTCATGCGCAAGGGCGACATCAAGGGCTTCGATGGCGTTGTGCATGTGAAGCAGTTGGTGGAGTTGTTTGGATAGTTGGTGCTTGGTAATTGGTAACAGGACTTCCGAAGCTGAAAGGTTTCGGAAGTCTTTTATATTTTCATCAAAGGAAAAACCATGGCAGATGAGCTCCTTGACATCGTAAACGACGAAGACATGATCACGGGACAGGAAATGCGCTCGACTGTCCATCGACTTGGCTTGCAACATCGCGGCGTGCACGTCTTTTTATTCACGCCAGACCAGAAAATACTGGTTCAAAAACGCAGCGCCGACCGCGCCGCGTCTCCGTCCGCGCTGGATTGTTCGGTATCGGAGCATGTCAAGGCAGGAGAAAGTTATCTTGATTCGGCAATGCGTGGGATGAAAGAGGAAATGGGCGTGGAGGGAATTGCGGTCAAGCCGCTGGTCAAATTCAGGATGAACTACGGGCCAAACGACAACGAAATCAGCATGTTGTATGAAGGGACGGTCGATCCCGGCAAAGTGAAATTCGACCCTGTAGAGATCGAGTCCATCCATTACTTTAGTCTGGACGAACTCTGGAGCATGGTCAACGAGGGCGAGGTTGAATTTTGCGGCTGGTTCGTGGAGTTATTGAATTGGTATGAAGGGAAACCATCAAAAATGATTCTTCAGGATTAGCAAATCGCCTTTCACACAAATTATGAAAACTTACCTCGCTTTGCGCAGTTGCAGGGCGAAAAAATTTCAGTTCCGTAGTTAACAGGATTGAAAGGACGGGAAACATTCATTGGACGTATAATGAAAACAAAAACGCATTTCAAAACGGGAAGGGCATTATAATGAATAACGAATTTTTTGATGCAATCAAGAAAGGTGACCTCGGTAAAATCGAGCGTTTGCTTTCCATTACTCCCTGCCTGACCTACGAAAAAGATGAAAACGGACTCAGCCCGGTCATGGTCGCTGCTTATAGTCATCATCAAAAGGTGTTGAATTTCCTCAGTGAACAGGCAGGCAGTCTCAACATCTTCGAGGCAGCCGCCATGGGCAAGACCAATCTGGTGCTCCGTCACATTGCGCGCGATTCCTCGCTCACCAACGCTTACGCCTGTGATGGATTCCAGCCTCTCGGTCTGGCTTGCTACTTTGGCCATTACGAAACTGCGGAGAATCTGATTAAGCTGGGGGCGGCGGTCAACTCTCCATCCTGCAATATGCTCGGCGCCGCCCCCATCCATTCCGCCACAGTAGCGGGACATGTGAAAATCGCCCTGCTTTTGATCAGGAACAATGCCAACCCAAACGCGCGTGACATCAATGGTTTCACCCCGCTGCACATTGCCGCACAGAACGGGGATACGGAAATGCTCCGCGCGTTGTTATTTAACGGGGCGGATATGAGCATCCGCACCCGCAAGGAAAAACTAGCAATAGACCTGGCCATGGAAGCCGGACAGAATGCCGCGGTGAAACTGCTCAAAGAGGGAATCACGCGCCGGTTTCGACCCCGCATCATGAGCCCTGTAAACAATTAGTCTGCAACATTTCAGGGGGAAGGGCGTATACTTTGATTGGAATATTTTCCAAAAGGAGTATGCATGAAAACCTCATATAAGCTTTTTTCCATTTTTACCCTGCTTGCGCTGGTGGCGCTTGCTTTTGCCACGCCAGCCCGGGCTTTTGACGGGCGCACAGGCGATGTCGTTGAAATAAAAGAGGACGAAGTCATCGAAGACGATGTGTACGTCACCGCCACTGAATTCACGCTCAACGGAACGGTCAAGGGTGACCTTGTTGTATTCGGGGAGACCATCGTCATCAACGGCACTGTCGAAGGTGATTTGATTGCTGCCGGACAAAGCGTCACCATCAATGGCAAAGTCACTGACGATGCCCGCATCGCCGGCGCGGCGCTCACAGTCAGCAAAACTGCTTTCATCGGTGGGGATATTATCGCGGCTGGCGCAAGCCTTGAAAACGAAAAAGACAGTACAGTCAAAGGCGATGTCGTCGTCGGCGCGGGACAGGCTCTGCTTGATGGCAAGATCGGGGATGATGTGCTGGCTGGAACCGGCTCGCTGGAACTGAACGGTGAAATTGGTGGGGATGTCAAAGCTGAAGTTGGCGACCCCGAAGAGGGTGGACCGCCCATGTCCATGTTCTTCCCGCAGTCTGGCATCAGTTTTCCAAGCATCAAACCCGGTTTCAATGTCGGTAAGGATGCAAAGATCGCAGGGAACCTTGAATACACGCAGTCAAAGGATGTAAAAATTCCTGCTGGTGTTGTCGTTGGAAAGACCACCCGTAACGAACCTGTGGTTGATCCTGAAAAAGTGGTGGTCCCGCCCACCCCCGCTGAAAAGGCCATAACTTGGACCTTCGACCTGCTGCGCACCATCGTCACCTGGATCATTTTTGGTCTGCTCCTCGGATGGCTCGTCCCTCTGTTCATGAAATCACTGATGGACAAAATGAAGTCCCAACCTGCCGCCAGCTTCGGTTGGGGCGTGGTGGCCTACGCCGCTTTCTTCTTCGTTCTCCTGCTCATCCTGGTTGTGATAATTGTTGGCGGTGTACTCTTCGGTTTTCTCACCTTGGGCAGCATGAGCGGAACCATCGTCTGGGTCGGCATCCTCGCCATCTTCGCCCTGATCCTCGGCTTTGTGCTAATCACGGTTTTCCTGACCAAGATTGTCGTGGCCTGGCTGAGTGGCAAGTTGATCCTCTCCCGCATCAAGCCTGAACTCGCAGAACACAAGGTCTGGCCCCTCGTCCTTGGCGTGGTCATTGTGGCGTTGCTCGTGGCGCTACCCTTTGTTGGGTGGTTGTTCAAGTGGCTTGCAATGTTCCTTGGACTCGGCGCGCTCTGGATCTGTGGACGGGAAGCCTGGCAGGCGCGAAAGGCTGTCGCAGTAACGACTTAAGTCGTTACTGCGCATCTACCACTCAATAGACCGAGGATTCATATCTTCGGTCTATTATTTTGACAATTCTAGTATAATTTCGCCCATGTTAATTCCTGAGCAAATAGAAGCAAAATTAGACCGAATCCTCTTAAAGGTACAGAAACCCGGACGATATGTCGGCGGTGAACTCAATAGCACCGTCAAGGATTGGGACAAGGCACAGATCAAAGTGGCGCTGGTCTTCCCCGATATTTACGACATCGGTATTTCCAACGTCGGCTTGAAGATTCTCTATGACCAGATCAACCAGCGGGAGGATGCTCTCGCCGAACGCGCCTACGCTCCCTGGCTGGACATGGAAGACCTGATGCGCCAGCACAGGATTCCGCTATACGCGCTCGAATCAAAGCAACCCCTGGCTTGCTTCGACCTCATCGGCTTTACCCTGCCCTACGAGACGCTCTACACTAACGCGCTCAACATCCTCGACCTGGCGGGGATTCCCGTCCGCTCGGCGGAGCGCGACGAAAACCACCCCATCATCATCGCGGGCGGACATTCCACCACAAACCCCGAACCGCTCCACGCCTTTATCGACGCTTTCGTAATCGGCGAGGGGGAGGAAGTGATTCACGATATTATCGACGCGATAATGTCATTGCGAGGAGGGCGTTCTTCCCGACAAAGCAATCCCCAAATTAATGAGGAGATTGCTTCGCCGCCTTCGGTGTCTCGCAATGACATACTTCTCAGGCTGGCAAACATCCCTGGCGTGTACGTCCCGAAGTTTTACGAGACAACCTATCTTGACGATGGAACTGTCGCGTACACCCAGTCCACCCGTCCCGATGTCCCAAAGGTCATCACCAAACGCATCGTGGCGAAACTCCCCCCGCCGCCGACCAAGTTCATCGTGCCGAACATCGAAGTGGTCCACAACCGCGCCTCGGTGGAGATTACGCGCGGATGCACCCGTGGGTGTCGCTTCTGTCAGGCGGGGATGATCACCCGTCCCGTGCGCGAGCGAAGCGTGGAGGAAGTTGTCGAAGCCGCCGATGCCGCCATCCGCTCGACGGGGTTCGAGGAACTGGCTTTCATGTCGCTCTCGTCGTCGGACTATACCCATATTCAGGAATTGGTGGACGCGATCAGCAAGCGCTTTGAAGGGCGCAAGCTGACAGTGGGTCTGCCGTCGCTGAGAATCGAATCTGTTTCGATTGACCTGATGGACAGGCTGAGACAGCAACATTCGGCGGGGTTCACCCTCGCGCCAGAAGCCGCCAGCGAGCGGATGCGCCGCATCATCAACAAGTTCATCCCCGATGAAGACATCATCAACACCACGCGCCAAATCTACGAGCGCGGCTGGACAACCATCAAGCTGTATTTCATGATTGGGCATCCGAGTGAAACGCTGGACGATGTGCAAGCCATCGTTGACCTGTCTAAGCGCGTGATTGCCGAAGGACGCAAAGCCGTCGGTTGGAAGGTCAAGCTGAACGTGGGCGTGAGCAACTTCGTCCCCAAGCCGCAGACTCCCTTCCAGTGGGTCTCGTGCGACACGAAAGAAAACATCCTCGAAAAGCAGGCGCTGCTCAAACGTCAGTTGATGAAAGACAAGAGCATCAAGGTCAGTTGGACGAAACCCGAAGACACCCTGCTCGAAGCATGGCTGACTCGCGGCGACCGTCGCATGGCGGAAGTGGTGTATTCCGCGTGGAAGAACGGCGCAAAGTTCGATGCGTGGAACGAAGGCAAAAAAGACGCCGCCTGGCTGCCCGCCTTTGAGGAGCATGGACTCGACCCCGCTTTCTACACCCACCGTCAACGCCGCACCGACGAAGTCTTCCCGTGGGAGCATATTACCGCCGCCGTCCGCAAGAAGTTTTTATTCGAGGATTTCCGCCAGTCGCTCGAAGGTCACATCCGCGTGGATTGCCGCTTGAACTGCTACGCTTGTGGTATCCTGCCGACCTTCATCAACCTGCGCCGCGAGAACCCTGGCGATGCGTGGAAATGTCCCGAAGTGAAGCCGAAAGTCAGTGAACAGTTATCGGTAATCAATTAATATGTCATGCTGAGCGTAGCGAAGCATCTCTTGGCAAGCCCTAGAGACCCTTCGGTCGCAAAGACCGCTCCCTCAGGGTGACACACACTCTTCATGAACAAAATCATCTTCCTTCCCCGCTTGCAGCGTGAACGCGATAAATTTGAACTGTTGTTGAACCAGGTTGGCTTTCTGCGCCAGATGACCATGGCTGGCGTTTTCCGAAACCTGTCCATCAAGGACTTGTTAGCCGACATCCTCTCCCGCGAGCAGTTCATCGCCGACCGATTGAGCGAAGTTTTGCACAGAGAAAATTATGCACCCAGCACATCCTACATAGCCTTTGAGAATTTCCAAAAAGAAAACGGTTATCCCGATTACGAGTCGCCGCTGTGCCATAAGGAAAAACTCGACCACCTTGTCATCCAGAAATACAAACGCATCAGCCTCGACGACATCGTGGAGCAGGAACTTGCGGCATATATCAGCATTGTTGCCATGCTTGAAAAATCGACTCACGAGCAATGCCTCGACCACGACCTGTTCCACCGCGTCGCCGAACACACGTACAGACCCTACCGCCGCGCCAGCATGGAAATCCAGCGCTGGCTGAAATCCATCGAAACGGAACTCAAATAATGCGCGCGCGAATCACCTTCTCGAAACAGGGCGCACTGCGATACACAGGTCATCTTGATTTGCATCGTCTCTGGGAACGCGCCATGCGTCGAGCCGACCTGCCGTTGAGCTACTCGCAAGGATTCCATCCACAGCCGAAGATCAGCCTTGCCTCCGCCCTGCCGCTGGGGTTCTCATCCCGCGCCGAAACCTTGGATGTGCGCTTCAACGAAGACATCCCCACCGGGGAAATCGCCTTCCGCCTGCAAGAGAGCCTGCCGCCAGACATCCAAATCATCCGCGTAGAAAGCGTGGACGAGAAGCTGCCCGCCTTGCAGACACAAGTCCTCTCGGCGGTGTATCAGGTCGAATTGACAGAACCAGTTGACGGGGCGGAGTTGAGCCGCAGGGTGGAGGAAATCCTCAAAGCTGAATCCCTTCCACGCGAACGTCGAGGGAAGTTCTACGACCTGCGTCCGCTGATCGAAGAGTTGGACACGTCCGCAACGGATAAAATATCCCTGAAAATGAAACTCGCCGCGCGCGAAGGCGCAACGGGACGTCCCGAAGAAGTGTTGAACGCGCTGGGCGTCGAGCCTGAAACCGCGCGGGTGGAAAGAACAGAGTTGATTTTTTCGTAGGGGCGAGGTGACCTCGCCCCTGCTTCCGCTGTCCAAAAGTAGAACTTTTGGACTCCAAGATCAAAGGAGAATCCCATGCCATTCCTTGTCTCTTTGTTTTTCGGCTTTGTCCCCATGTTCATTTTTGCGGCGTTCGTGTACTGGCTGGATCGGTACGAAAAGGAGCCGAAGGTTTTGTTCGGCGCGGCTTTCTTTTGGGGAGTGGTGATTGCGGCGGGCGGCGCGTTTATCATCAATACGGTTTTTGGAATCGGAATTTACGTCTTTACTGGCTCGGAGGGCGCGGCTGAGATCGGTACCACGTCCATCGTTGCGCCCATCGTGGAGGAATTTCTCAAAGGGCTGGCGATTGCCATTGTCTTCTTCATGTTCTACAAGGAATTCGACTCCATCCTCGACGGCATCATCTATGGGGCGGTTGCCGCGCTCGGATTTGCCGCCACAGAGAACACGCTCTACATTTTCCGTAACGGTTATCAGGAAGGCGGATGGGAAGGTTTGTTCTTCCTAACTTTTGTTCGCGTGATTCTCGTCGGCTGGCAGCATCCGTTCTACACCGCCTTCACAGGGATTGGTTTTGCCGTTGCACGCACGAACAGAAACATGCTGGTCAAACTTATTGCGCCCATCATCGGCTATGGCATGGCGGTGACAACTCACGCCTTCCACAACACCTTCGGCGGGTTGATCGGTGGACTGGAAGGACTCGCCGCAGGAACCATCGTGGACTGGATCGGCTGGACAATTATGCTGGTCTTCATCATCTGGATGATCGTCCATGAGCGCAACATTGTGAAGAACAACTTGTACTCGGAAGTGACCGCAGGCTTGATCTCGCCAGTCCAATATCAAAGAGCGCTCTCCCCGTGGACAGCGACCACCGCTGGCTTGAACGGACGAAACACCTCACGGTTCTATCAGGTCTGCGGTGAACTGGCACACAAAAAAGAGCAGGTGCGGAAACAAGGCGATGAAAGCGGAAGTCTGGCGATTATCGAAAGGCTTCGCGCCGAACTGGCGTCCCTTGCGCCGCATGTAAGGTAAATTTTCACCACGAAGGGTCACAAAGGAAGGCAGAAAAAATCCTTTGTAATCCTTTGTTCCTTTGTGGTTAATAACTTTGGGCATGTTATACTCGCGCCGATGAAACCCGAGCGCAAACCCCTCTATCTCATTCTCGCAATCGCGGCAATTTTCTATCTGGCGTTCATCGTTGGCACATCCTTTATCGTCGGCGATGAACGTTTTTTCACGCTGGTGGACGACGCGATGATTTCCATGCGCTACGCCAAACACCTCGCGCAGGGACACGGCTTGGTCTGGAACATCGGCGACGCGCCCGTCGAAGGCTTCACCAACCTCGGCTGGACTCTCTACCTGTCCTTCCTGCATCTCTTTCCCATCCCCGCCTCCAAGATTTCGCTCACCGTCATGCTGACTTCGTCCGTGATTCTGCTGGCAAACATCTATGTAGTTTGGCAAATCTCCGCAACCCTCCTCCCAGATTCAAAGCACGCGCCAACTCTCGCCGCCTTCGTCATCGCGTTTTATTTTCCGCTGGTGTTTTGGTCCCTGCGCGGCATGGAGGTGGGATTGCTCGTTCTGTTGATTGATCTTGCCATCCTGCTTGCATTTACGCAAAAGAAAACCTTCCTCGTCGGGGTTCTGCTCTTGCTCGCAATCCTCGTCCGCCTGGATGCGATTATCGCCGCCGTCCTCATCGTGGTTTATCTTTTCGCCAAAGATAAACGCAGCACTGTTGTCCCCGCCGCCGCAATCGTCGTCACCACGCTTGGCATCCTTTGGTTTCAACAAGCCTACTTCGGCAGCATCCTCCCCATCACCTATTATCAAAAGGTCACGGGCTTCTCGGCGCTAGAGCGCATCCGCCACGGGATTTTGGTCTTCAATCAATTCGCCACCCGCGACACGCTTTTCCTCTTTTTATTTTCACTCGCCGCGCTCCTCTTTTATAAACTCCACCGCAACCGTGAAGCGCTTTTGCTGACCGGGATTTTCCTCGCCCAATGCGCCTACTCGATTTACGTCGGCGGGGATTACGCCGAGCCTGAGACGAACGCCGCGAATCGATTCATCACACAGGGGATGCCCGCGCTGATTCTGCTCTTCAGTTGGATGGCGAGCCGCGTCCTCGCCAACCTGAAAGCTGGTCAGCCTCAATCGGCATCGACCAACCCGAAGGCTGCGTTGCGTCCTGCCATCCCGCTTGCGCTTGGCGTCCTGCTCATCGTCAGCGGCGAACCGTGGTTTACCTACACCATCGACAACGCACCCCTCCTCAAAGCGGACATCCGCCGCGTGAAGTTGGGATTGCACATCGCGCAAAACACGTCGCCCGAAGCGGTGATCGCCGTCCACGCGGCTGGACAAGTCCCCTACTACTCGGAGCGGACGACCATCGACCTGCTCGGCTTGAACGACCCTATCATCGCCATGGGAGACGCGCACGGGACGTTTTATCCTGGTCACAATAAATGGGATTATGAATACAGTATCGATGAACTTCAACCTGATGTAATTGCTGATAACTTTGAGCCACTACCCGAATTCATGCAAGGTAATCAACTGTACACAAAGTTAAAAAACGGAATCTATGTCCGCAACGACAGCATGTTGGTGGACGCGGATGGATTATCCAAAGAGTACCGGTGAATGTTAGGTGGAACAGAAGATTGCTTCGCGTACCAGCCCTAGCGAGCAGTGCCATGGAAAGCGCTCACAATGACGTCAAAAGTCGGGAACCCAAAAGAGCCTGTGAGAAAAACTTTCGCAGGCTCTTCCAATTATCAACCCATCAACCACTGTGTGACGGTCTTTCCTGCATACTACTATTAACCGTTGCCTACTTCCCAATATGATTGACCGATGGATGACTGGAGAAATGTCGCTGAACAGGTTCGCGTGACGCATTGGGAGTTTGCAGCACCAAAATAAACTTCGCCTCCTCCTCAAACGGATTCCGCCACAGATGAGGAAGCGTAGCCTCGAAGATCAGGATGTCCCCTGTTTCCATCAAATGCACTTTGCCGTCAATCACATATTCGATCTTCCCCTGCAGGCAGTAGACAAATTCATGCCCAGAGTGGACGACCTGCCGCTCGCCGCCGATTCCCGCTTTGGGTTCCAGAGTCACCGAAAAAGGCTCCAATTCCTGGAAAGGAAGGGTCTTACCCATGCCTTCGATCACCACCCCATTGCTTTCGACCTTTGGGCGCTCGTCCGATTTTATGTACAACACCGAGGAGGGTGTCTCCTCTTCGAAAAAATAACTCATCCGGACATTGAGCGCCGAAGCAAGGCTTTGTAAGGTTGCAACACTTGGGGAAGTCTCATCACGTTCGATCAGGCTGATCGAATTCGGCGACAGTCCCGCCAGTTTCGCAAGATCGCGTTGTGAAATGTTTCGTTCACTTCGGAGCTGGCGTAATTTGTTACCAAGGGAGAAGATTTCTGCCATGTTGTGCCTTTTGAGAACAGGAGGATTGTCAATACATGACGTTTTAATCATACCAGACTTCCACTTAATACACAATTTTTTGTGATAACAGAAAATATGAAACACTACAAAAAAAACAAGGTCGTGAATTTTCACACAAATAAACACACAAACGTCACTAAAAATATTACTACAACAACAAAACATGACATTTGTTACTAAAATAATTGACAGAACTGTGCGATAATGAAAATAGGTTGTTGATGAAAACCAAAGCAAAACCATTATTTTAGTAACTACATGATACCCGAAATTTCACCCGACCACCTGATTGCTTTGCTTGTCTTATGCCCTGATAAATCTTTCGATGACTTTCCCGAACGATATTTTATTCCGTAAAGAATCGCCAAAGTTTTAGCAACCCGGAGGTAAAAATGTTTGCCAAAACCAATCGCTGGATTTTCGTTTCGATGATCCCCCTGCTTATGGCGTTGGCTGTGATCCTCAGCCTGCCCGCGCAGGCATCGGCACAGACTGCTGGCACATCTGACAATACCTGCCTGACCTGCCACGAAGATTTGTACTACCTCCATGACTCGGGCAAGCTGTGCTGCATCACCACCCATGCCGACCATTGTGCAGGATGTCATGAGGGCAACCCGACCTCAATGAAGAAGGAAGAATCCCACCTTGGATTACTTCTCCACCCGCAGGAAAATGGCGGTGCGAAATGCCTTGAATGTCACAAATCGGAAGATGTCCCAATCCGGATGATCAACTTCGAGGCTGACGGCGGCCTCGATGAGGTTATTCAACCCGAAGCCTACCTCCCCTGCGAAAAGACCGAAGCGGGCTTTCCCGAAGTGCGAGAAGTCAACACACTCATTACCAACTGGAAATGGCTTGTGGGGGCATTCTTCGCCTTTGGGTTATGGCTGGTGCTGGTCTTCTTCTCGCCGCTCAAGCCATAGGGAAACACCTTCGATGTTTCAGTCCCTGCCGCAGGAAGTCTCCCAATTAGCCAGATTTTGACCATTTACATTCTTCTTGCGCCAACCATGAAAAATACTGCTTTGTCCATTCAAGGAGGTGTTTTATGAAACGCAGGCTGTTTATTTTGACTGGAGCTTTCCTCCTTGTCGGCGTTGTCATCCTAGGCATCAGTCCATCGCCAGTCTCGGCGCAGTGCGGAACAGACCCACCACACTCTTCATGCGTCAATTGTCATGAAATACAGGCGCCTGTTTATGAAAATGGAGAATGGCACGGCGTCCATGCCCGAAAAGATTGCTGTACGAATTGTCATGGCGGAAATTGCAGCGCGGATGAAAAAGAGCGGGCGCACGTTGGTATGATTCTAAACCCATTGGAGGATATCTACACCAATTGTCATGCCTGTCATCCCGACGATTATCCACAGCGTGCGGCTGTTTTTGCCGCCGAATTGGGCATTACGCCATCCAGCCGCGAAACCCCAATGCCAGTACCGAGTTTGACAGGGAATCCGCAACCGCCTCTACCGTTACCAGATGATTTCACCAGCGTTCCACCTCCAAAACCGCCCATTGGATTGATCAACGTAGGGCTATTAATCGTTGCAATCCTGTTATTCCGATTTGGACAGAGCAAGTAAAAACAAGCATACAACACAAAATAACCAAACAAAACCCATACAAAACAGGAGAATTTCACATGAAAATTGCAGTTGTCAGCGATGATGCCAAAACGATCAGTCCGCATTTTGGGCGTGCGCAATATTACCTGGTTTATACGGTTGAAAACGGAAAAATCACTGGGCAGGAAACACGCACCAAACCGGGGCACAAACATCCTGAGGGCAAACAACACGAAAACCATGGAACGTGTAACGAGGATTCACATTCACATCATTCCGAGACGCGTCACGCCAATATGATGGATGTAATCATGGACTGCAATGTGTTGCTAGCTCGTGGAATGGGCAAGGGAGCATATGAAGGCTTGAAGATCCGTAGCATTCAACCGATCATTACCGATATTCCTGAGATACAACCAGCTGTGGAAGCCTACCTCAACGGCAATCTGATTGACCACCTTGAGTTGTTGCATTAACTGCCAGCCTATGATTTGATTATATGAATTTCCTAACGTTTGATTAGGAAGCAAAAAGAGCCTGTGAGAAAAAATCTCGCAGGCCCTTCCATTTACCAATCACCAATTACTGTGCAGGCTGACCCGCCTTCGCCACAATGTCTTCCAGCATCTTCGTCGTCAGTGACTTGGGACGCTCGATCGGCCAGCCGAGGGCACGCGCCCAAACCAAATGGGCTGTGACGCCCAGCGCACGACCTATACCGAACAACACGGTGTAGAAATCGAAATCGCGCACTCCATAATAATACTGCAACGTGCCGCTAATTGCGTCCACATTGGGGGCGGGACTCTTGGCCTTCCCTTGTTCTTTCAACACTTGAGGCACCACATCGAGGACCAGTTCCGCAAGGCGGACAAGATCATCTTCAGGGAAGCGCTTCTTGGCGAATTCCAATTGCGCCATGTAACGCGGATCAGTCACGCGCAGAACGGCGTGTCCATAACCGGGGATGACATGCCCACTGTCAAGCGTATCCCAGGCAAATTTATAGAGTTCGTCGCGAGTGGGAACGCCGCCAAACTTATTCTTCACTTCAATAAGCCAGCCAAGACATTCCTGATTTGCAAGTCCATGCAGCGGGCCAGCGAGACCGTTTAATGCCGCAGAGAATGAAAGATACGGGTCGGATAACGCAGACCCGACCAGGTGCATGGTGTGTGCGGAGACATTTCCCGACTCGTGATCGCTATGCAAAATGAAATACAAGCGGGCAAGCTCAGCATAGCCCTTCCTATCCGAAACTTTCATCATGCGCGCGAAATTCATACCGTAATCCTGCTTGGGATTGTATTTCGGTTTTTTGGTCTCGCCAAAATACTTCATACGGTAAATGTATGCTGCGATCACCGGGAGCTTAGCGGTCAAGTCGAGGCTGTCTTCCAGCGCAGCTTCCCAGTAGGCATCCTTCTTCATACTGTGATATTTCTGTGCAAAGACCGAGCCATTCTGCAAGGCCAGCACAGCCTGTGAGAAGAGCGTCATCGGGTGAGTCTCTTTTGGCATGGACCTGAGCATCTTGAAGACATAATCAGGAATGCCGGCGCGCTTCGCCCATTCAGCTTCCACTTCCATCGCCTGTTCCATGGTAGGCACTTCGCCAACCATCAACAGGTAATACAAGCCGCCGACGAGAGGCAACTTGCCGCCGCGCGCTTTTGGCAGCTTCTTCAACGTCTCTGGGATGGGCATGCCGCGGAACAAGATACCGTGCATGGGGTCCACGAACGAGATTTCCGTCAGCAGAGATTTGATATCGCGCATGCCACCGACGACCTGTCCCACCGTGACATGATCAACAACCACATCGCCATGTTCCCTGGCGAGTGACTTCAGTCGTTCGCGCCACACGGGCAATTGTGCAGAAATTTTTTCGTGTAGAATCATGGTATTCTCCTCTTTATTCGACCTTTGACTATTGACAGGACTTAGAACGTCACCAGGCTCTTGAGAGCATCATGGGTCTCTTTCACCGATGCAGCTGACTTTTCGAACATGGCTTTCTCGGCGTCATCGAACTTGTATTCGATGATTCTTTCCATACCGCCAGCGCCCAGCATCACAGGTACACCGAAGTACATGTCATTCAATCCATATTCACCCTTCATGTAGGCGGCGCAGGGCACGATCAATTTCTTGTCTTTCAAAATCGCTTCCGCCATTTGTGTGCAAGCCATCGCAGGAGCGTAATAAGCGGAGCCGGTCTTGAGTAAATTTACGATCTCGCCGCCACCCTTTCGCGTGCGATTGACAATGGCTTCAAGTTTGTCGGCAGGGAGATAATCACGCAGGGGGATGCCAGCGATGTTCGAGTGACGGGTCAGTGGAACCATCTCGTCGCCGTGTCCGCCGAGGACGTAGCACTGGATGTTTTCCACGCTGACGCCTGTTTCCATCGCGACGAAGGCGCGCATGCGGGCGGAATCCAAAATCCCGGCCTGCCCGATGACCCGCTCGCGCGGCAGACCAGTCTTCCTCATGACAAGGTATGCCATTGTATCCAACGGGTTGGTCAATACGATGAAGATGGCGTTGGGAGAATATTTCAGTGACTCGGTTGCGGCTTTGCCAACGATCTCCGCGTTGGTTTTAAGCAAGTCGTCGCGGCTCATGCCGGGCTTACGTGCAATCCCCGCTGTGATGATAACGATGTCGGAGTCCTTTGTGTCGGCATAATCGTTCGTGCCTTTTACTTTGGCATCCTTGCCAATGATGGGCATCGCCTCGAGCAAGTCCAAACTCTTGCCCTGCGGCATACCCTCCACCACATCCAACAAGACGACATCCGCGAGTTCGCGTTCAGCCAACCAATGCGCGGTGGTCGCGCCGGTGTTACCGGCGCCTATAATGGAAATCTTTTTCATTGTTCCTCCGAGAAATATTTGGCGATTTTTCCTGCAGAAATCTTTATCAATTTTATCTGAAAACGTTGCTAATTATTAGTACAAAATGTCATAATTTTGAAAAATCATCCCCAATGGAAAAAAGAAGAACTCCAATGGCAAAAGGAGTTCTTCTCGTGTATTTTTTTTATTCTTCGGCTTCGAGGAATCTAGTCGCCTGGATGGCCGCGGCTGCGCCCATGCCTGCGGATGTAATCACCTGACGGAAGTGCGGATCCGCCGCTTCGCCTGCCGCGTACACGCCAGGGACATTGGTCTCCATCTTATCATTGACTTTGATGTAGCCAAGATTATTCATTTCGAGCTTGCCCTTGAACATCTCGGTATTCGGTGAATGACCGATGAAGATGAACAAACCATCGGTCTCGAATGCCGATTCCTCGCTTGTCTTGACGTTCTTCAGCTTGAGGGTTGTGAGCTTGTCACCTTGCAACACTTCGGTTACAACCGTGTTGAGGATGAAGTTCATCTTGGGATGGTCCTTCGCGCGCTTCTGCAAAATTGCACCCGCGCGGAATTCCTCACGGCGATGAATGAGGGTGACAGAGGAAGCGTAGCGGGTGATGAAAAGCGCCTCTTCAAACGCGCTGTCGCCGCCGCCCACCACTACAACCTTTTTATCCTTGAAGAACCAGCCGTCACAGGTGGCACAGTAGGAGACGCCGCGTCCCGTCATTTCCACTTCGCCGGAGACGCCGAGATGGATCGAACTTGCGCCCGTGGAGATGATCAACGTATCAGCTTTGTAGACTCCGCTATCGGTTTTGACCGTGTACGGGCGCTGGGAAAAGTCCACCTCATGCGCCATGTCGAACTCGACCTTCGCGCCGAAATGCTCCGCCTGCTTCTGGAATAACTCACCCAACTCCGCCCCGCCGACGCCTGTTGGAAAGCCAGGGTAATTCTCGATGGCGTGCGTCAACGCGGCTTGACCGCCCAACTGCATCCCTGTCAGCACCACGGGATTCAACTCTGCCCGCGCCGCATACAGCGCCGCTGACAAGCCCGCAGGTCCAGAACCAAGGATCAATACTTTCACGTGTTTTTCATTGTTCGACATATTATTTCCTGTAACGTGGATTTCAACCACCTTTGAGACGTTTTTACTTGGTCGGGTATTACCGGCCTGCATTTTATCAGATGCCAAAATGGCGGAAAAGTTACAACCCGTCCTGAGCGCAGTCGAAGGGCAAACCTCCACAAACCCTGCCGCACCCGTCCATAATTCCTCCATAATGGATTGATACATTTAGAGCGTAAGAACAAACCAAATCAATTCCATTTCGGAGGTAAAAATGAAAAACGGTTCGTTTATTTGGATTCGCATTCTCGGCGCAGTGCTCGTGCTCGGATTGATCGCAGGCGCGGGAGCGTTCGGCTACCAGGCAGGCATGGCGCAGGGTATCTCGCAGGCTCCCGTCGTTGCCAAAGCCATCGAGAAAGCCGCTGAAAACGGTCAAGTCGCCCCACAGATGATGTACCCGCGCGGCTTCGGTTATGGTTATTCGCCCATGCCTTTCCACCACGGCTTCTTCAATCCCATCGGCGCGATTTGCGGATCCATCATCTTCCTGCTCCTCTTCGTTGGCGCGATAAAGATGCTCTTCTTCCGCCGCATGATGTGGAATGGCGGTCATATGCACGGTCCCTGGGGCAGACATTGGGAAGGCGGCGTCCCACCCATGTTCAGCGAGTGGCATAAACGCGCTCACGGCGAAGCGCCTGAAGGCGAGAAGAAGGAAGAATAAAAAGTAATTGGTAAGTAGCAGGCGAAAGAAGAAAGACAACATTCTGTTGCTTTCTTCTTTCCCTGTGTCAGTCTCGCACTTTTCATCTACCAACCTGCAATTACAAACCTCAAATTACCTGCCTTTTCATCCCTCATCCTTTATATTTCATCCTTTTTATCTTATACTCTCCCCCTATGCAGGAACTCATCCTCGTTGTTGACGACGAACCCAAGATCGTCCGCCTCGCGCGAGACTATCTGGAGAAGAACGGCTACCGCGTGACCATTGCCGCCGACGGTCAGACCGCGCTGGCAGCCGCCCGCCGCGAAAAGCCCGACTTGATCGTGCTGGATCTGATGCTGCCGCAGATCGACGGTCGCGAAGTCTGCAAGATTCTGCGCCGCGAAAGCGACGTACCCATCATCATGCTCACCGCACTCGCCGAGGAAGTGGATCAGGTGACTGGTCTCGAAATCGGCGCGGACGATTACATCACCAAGCCGTTTTCGCCGCGCGCCCTCGTCGCCCGCGTGCGTGCCCTGCTTCGCAGAAGCAAGGGCGAGATCAAAGCGCCGAGCGTCATCCGTGCGGGCGGACTGGAGATCGACGCCGAAAAATATTCGGTCGCGTTCAACGGCAATCCCATCAAGTTGACGCCCAACGAATTCAAGCTGCTGCAACTCCTCGCCAGTCGGCCTGGTCAAACCCTCACCCGCGAGCAACTCCTCGATGATCTGCACGGCGCAGCCTCCAGCATTGACCGTAGTGTAGACTCGCATATCAAGAACCTGCGCCGCAAACTAGAGCTTGGATCAAAACAAAACCTGATCGAAACCGTTTACGGAATCGGTTATCGTTTTATCGAACAGAAATAGCATGCGTCCCCACGACTACCGCCATCACACCCACTTCCCGCCGCCGCATTGGACTGGCAGACGCCGCGCCTACTTCCGAGGTGTGGCATTTGTCTTTGGCGGAATGACCTTCTTCATGATCGCCGCCATTGCGGTCGCTGTTTATTTCATTGCCACAAAACAACCGCACGAGTTTCGCGGCGGCATTTTGATTCCGTTGTGCGGGCTTCCGCTGCTTTTCATGTTCATCGCGTCGCTCATCGGCCGCTGGGGCTTCCGCCGCTTTGGCTCGCCGATGGCGGATTTCATGTCCGCAGTGGATGCCGTTGCCGAGGGCGATTTGAATGTCCGCGTGCGCGAGCATTTCCCCGGCGACCTCGGTCAACTTGCGCGGCGCTTCAACCACATGATCGCCGAGCTCGAACGCGCCGACCAGCAGCGCCGCAATCTCACCGCCGACATCGCCCACGAACTTCGCACACCGCTTCACATCATCCAGGGCAATCTCGAAGGGATAATTGATGGAGTCTACGAAGCCACGCCCGAACATATCAACAACACGCTGGAAGAGACTCAACTGCTTGCGCGATTGGTGAACGACTTGCAGACTTTATCCCTCGCCGAAGCGGGTCAACTCCCCCTTCATCCCACCCGATTCTTGATCGCTGACCTGATGGCTGATCTCACTTCGAGCTTCTCCTCCCAAGCCGCGTCCCTCGGCGTCGACCTGCAAACCGAAGTCTCAATCCCAAGTATCGAACTCACCGCCGACTACGACAGGTTGAATCAGGCATTATCCAACCTGATCTCGAACTCCCTCCGCCACACATCCCAAGGCGGGAGAATTTTCATTCGCGTCTCGCCAATCACCAATAACCAACTACAAATTACCATCCAGGACACAGGCTCGGGCATCCCTCCCGAAGACCTGCCCTTCGTCTTCGACCGCTTCTGGCGCGGAGATAAATCCCGCAGTGACCGCAGCCACAGCGGACTCGGACTCGCCATCGCAAAACAAATCGTCCTCGCGCACGGCGGGACGATTGATGTGGAAAGCAAGGTTGGGGAGGGGACAATGTTTGTGATTGAAATACCAGTAGGTTACGCTTGAAGCGTGACTTGGTCAATTTTATTCTCACGCTCTCTACTCTTTCGGGGGCTAAGCCCCCGAAAGAGTAGAGAGTTTTTATTTCACAGCCTTATCCGTAATCTCCAACGCTTTGTCCAAAATATCCATCCCCTCCTTCAATTCCTCCTCCGTGATAATCAACGGCGGGATGATCAATACGGTATGCCAATGGGTGTACAAAAACAACCCGTGATCGGTGCAATACTTTTTGAACGCAGCCATCTCAGGCGATGACCCGTTCCACGGAGCCATCGGCTCTTTGGTCTTGCGGTCTCTCACCAACTCGATGATTCCGAATAAACCTATATTGCGGACCTCCCCAATAGAAGGATGCGCCTCGCCCAAATCGGTCAGCATCTTGCGCAGGACCAATCCCATGCTTGCGGAATGCTCGACCATCTTGTCCTGCTTCATGGCTTCGATATTGGCTATCGCCGCCGCCAGCGAGATGGGATGCGAGGTGTAGGTGAGACCGCTCTCGAAGGCATGCTCGTCGAAAGCCGCCGCAATTTCGGGCTTCATCGCCACCGCTCCCAGCGGCGCATACGCAGACGTGAGTCCCTTTGCCATGGTCATAATGTCGGGGACGACATCCCAATGCTCGATGGCAAACATCTTCCCCGTGCGCCCGAAGCCACTCATCACCTCGTCGGCGATCATCACGATGCCGTACTTGTCACACAAGGCACGGACACCCTGCATGTATCCCTGCGGCGGAATGATGATGCCGTTCGTGCCAGTGACCGATTCCATGAGGATGCCCGCAATGGAGTCGGGGCCTTCGTAAAGAATGATCTCTTCGAGGTGGTTGAGATAATCACGCGCAAACTCCGCTTCGGAAATATCAGGGTTGGTGCGATGGAAGGTGGAGCGATAGCGATATGGGTCGAGGAAATGCACCACGCCCGTCATTGAGTTTGGCTCCCAAGCTACGCGGCGCGGATCACCTGTCGCCGCCATTGCCCCCGCCGTCGCGCCGTGATACGAGCGATAGCGCGAAAGGATTTTGTGCCGCCTAGTGTATCCGCGTGCGATCTTGATGGCATTCTCGTTTGCATCCGCGCCGCCGAGGGTAAACAGGACTTTGGTCAACGCGCCATGCGGGGTGATCTCCGCCACCAATTTGCTCGCCAGCGCGCGGATTTTCGTCGCCATGCCCGGCGCGGCATACGGGAGTTCCGCAGCCTGTTCCTGCATGGCTTTGATGACACGCTCGTCGCCGTGACCGATGTTGACGCACATGGTCATCGAATTGAAGTCGAGGTATTTCTTGTCGTTAACGTCCCAGAAATACACGCCCTTCGCCTTTTTGATGGCAATGGGACTTACTTTGGCTTGCGCGGACCACGTCCAGAAGACGTGCTCTTTCGAGAGGGGGAGAATTTCGTTGTCAGGTAGGTCAAACATGTGAGCCTTATTTGGATTTTGGATTTTTGTTTTGGGACTGAAGGGCCCTCGGGGGTAAACAGATTGGCTATGAAACAGAACTCACTCGGATTTCCTTCAATATCGCCGAAACTTCCT
This sequence comes from Anaerolineales bacterium, assembly GCA_030834895.1. Lineage (GTDB taxonomy): Bacteria > Chloroflexota > Anaerolineae > Anaerolineales > Villigracilaceae > Villigracilis. The sequence continues at coordinate 7,513 of JAUQXA010000024.1, read as the reverse complement.
TTTGGGATTTGATGTGTTTCGTCAACACTTGCGCGGTTTTTTCCATCACGCGGTCGGCGGATAACTTCGCCAAATCCTGCCGCATACTCTGCCCAATATACAACTTTAGCAGGGCTTCTACGGTCATATCCCGTCCTGCCGCAATTTTCTCCAGTGAAGCCAGCGTATCCGCGGGGATTTGGAGGGTCACGGGTTTGCTGTTTCGCGAGCGGACTTTCAATTCAAAACCTTCTTCGGTTTTCAAGGGTTGGTCAGTTTGCTTCTTCATATACTTTCCTTGCGAAATTATACCTTTGTTTTTCGGGCGGCGTATCGAGACCACGACAGGCAAATTGTATTCCCCTGCTTTTTTCGATTATTCCAGCCATAAATACAAACACTCCCTGTCCTATGGATGCGACTGGAGAGTGTTTGCTTTCGCCACGAGATCACAACCGCGCCCCGCTGGCATGATTACGGCTGTGCGATTAGGGACTAGACGGACTTGGACTGGGTATCGATCGCCGTTCCACCCGGGCGGTCTGTGGCAACCACAGTGAAATTCACCATGGTTCCGGCAGGGACAGCCGCCGTGGCAGTATAGATCCACTGACCTGAACCGGCAGCGCTTTCGACCGCATCGCCGCTTTCGATGAGCGCGTTATCCTGTGAGTTGACAAGCGCAACGTGTACACTCATCACGCTGACATCATCCAGGGCGCTGATCTTGATCGTGTCACCGACTTTTCCGTTATACGCGGTTACATTCACTTCGCTGATGGAAGGGGCGTTGAAGAAATCGGCCACGGTGAGCGCAAAGACGGGCATGCCTTTGCGTTCCGCGGCCAGATCGTAAATTGCGCGCATGTCTTCATCGGCCATCACGGAGCGGCCATACGCCACTGCCCGGCGGAAGCGTTCGCGATGCGCGGCCTGGTTCTCGGTGACTTCATTATCGCTGACATCGGGCTTGCGACAGAGGACGGTCTTGCCGTTCGAGGTGCGGAAGACCAGGTTGCCCAGCCCTCCGCTAACTTCTTCGACAATTGGGTTTAACTTAACTTTTGCCATTCTTTATTTCTCCTGATACATATTGATTTGGTTGATACAACGCTTCCCCATCCCTGGGGAGTCGCCAACGGGGCCTAAATAGTACCTATGTCATTGCGAGTGGTGCCTTGGCGCCACGAAGCAATCTCCTGTTATGTAGGCAGGCACCACGCGCAGTGAAACACACCCCATGCCACAAACTATGGCGAGGCTAATTCAAGGCTCACGGGCACCTTGTCATTCTGAGCCCCGAGCCTCAAACGGCGAGTGGGCGACACTGCGTTGCACGCCACTATAATCCGCGAAGCGGAGCGAGTGGGAGTGCAACGAGAATCCCTCTACGCTGAATGCAGGCGTGATGAATGAGTTCCCGGAAAATAATATTAAGTTGACTTGCGAAGGGTGTTTGGTCGTGCCAAGTTCCCCGACAGCGGGCGCATTATCGCAAAAAGTTTTTAGGCTGGCAAGGGTTTTTGCTTCACAGAATTGTTAGCCTGCTAAACCCAACCCCCTCCAACCTACCACTCGCAAAGTGCGCTCGGGTACGATGTCCCCCAAAAATGGGGAAGGCTTTTTACACCTGTTAGTTTATGTAAAACTCATCGTGGAAAAAACTCTCAGAGCGCAGCCTCCCCCATTTTCGCGAAAATGGGGGAGGTGTCCAACAGACGGAGAGGGTATTTACCGAGCCGACCATAACCCATGCACGGACAAGGAATCGTATTATGAAAATGTCGCCACGGCGCCACGCGACGCCTGTCAGGTCTTCAAGGGTTTTGCCTCACAATTACCCCGCCCAATCCCTTGCGATGACTTCAGCCTGCTCCAACACAGTCTGCGTTGCTTTCTCCTGCTTATCGGGCGGATAGCCGTATTTGCGCAATATCCTCTTCACCATCACGCGCAATTTGGCGCGGACAGTTTCCCGTACCGTCCAATCTATCGTTGTATTTTTGCGAACGGTATCGACCAGTTCACGGGCAATGGCTTTGAGGGCATCGTCGCCCAATTCCTGCACAGCGCTGTCGTTGACTTCGAGCGCATCATAGAAGGCAATTTCGTCTTCGGTAAGGTTGAGCTTTTCGCCGCGCTTTTGTGCTTCGCGCATTTCTTCTGCGAGTTTGATAAGTTCGGCAATGACTTCAGCGGATTCGAGCGTGCGGTTTTGGTAGGAACGAATGGTGCGTTCGAGCATTTCGGTGAAGGAACGGGATTGCACGACGTTCTTCTTCATTCTCGATTTGAGCTCGTCATTGAGTAATTTACGCAGCAACTCAATCGCGAGGTTCTTTTGCGGCATATTGCGCACGTCTGCCAGAAACTCTTCGGAGAGAATGGAAATTTCAGGTTTCTTCAAGCCGGCAGCGGCAAAGATGTCAATGACCTGATCGCTGGCAGAGACGGCGCGTGAAAGGATTTGCCGAATCGCCTGCTCCATATCGCCTGCGGTATCGCCGCCTTCCACCGTGGACTTGATGAGCGCAGACCGTACCGCTTGGAAGAAACCAACATCATCGCGGATGGCAATTGCGCGTTCATCAGGGACAGCCAGGGCAAACGCAAGAGACATATTGCGGACGGCGTCCAGGTAACGCTTTTTGCCATCTTCCAGCTTAAAGATGTGTTCCATTGCTTGTGGAAGCACGTTCAATTGTTCCTGTGCTGTGCCAGTGAAATACTTTGACCAATCAAAGCCGTGGAATAAGCCCTTACAAATCTCATAGCGTTTGAGCAATTCATTGACTGCTTGTTCCTGATCGGGAACTTCGGCAGGACGGTCGGCTTCGGTGTAGGCGGCGAGAGCTTTTTGCAGGTGATAGGCGAGACCGAGATAATCCACGATCAAGCCGCCTGGTTTATCTTTGTACACGCGGTTGACGCGTGCAATCGCCTGCATGAGACCATGCCCCTGCATGGGTTTGTCGATGTACATGGTATGTAGCGGCGGGACATCGAAACCCGTCAGCCACATATCGCGGACGATGACAAGTTTGAATGGGTCATCAGCGTCTTTGAAGCGTTTGGCGAGTTCTTCGCGGCGTACTTTAGTCCTCACGTGTTGTTGCCAATCCAGCGGATCGGTGGCGTTGCCTGTCATCACGACCTTGATGACGCCCTGCTTGTCATCTTCAGAGTGCCAATCAGGGCGGAGTTTGATAATCGCGTTATACAAATCCACGCAGATGCGGCGGGACATGCCCACGATCATCGCTTTGCCATCGATGGCTTCCTGTCGTTTCTCGAAGTGATCGACAATGTCTTGAGCAACCAAACCAATGCGTTTCTCGGTGCCAACAATGGCTTCGAGCGCCGCCCATTTGGTCTTGAGCTTTTCCTTCTTTTCGAGTTCTTCGCCTTCGGTGACTTCATCAAATTCGGGGTCGATCTTCGGCTTCTCTTTTTCGTCCAGTTCCAGTTTGGCGAGCCGACCTTCATAATAGATTTTGACGGTTGCACCATCATCCACAGCTTGTTGGATGTCGTAGATACTGACATAATCGCCGAACACGGCTCGGGTGTTGGCATCCGTATGTTCGATGGGCGTCCCCGTAAACCCGATGAAAGAGGCGTTGGGAAGTGAGTCCCGCATGTGGCGGGCGTAGCCGTCGATGAAGTCATATTGACTGCGATGGGCTTCATCCGCAATGACGACGATGTTATGGCGGTCTGATAATACGGGCGTTTGTTGGGGCGATTCATGAATTGCCCCTATCGCGGGAATCATGAATTTTTGTATTGTCGTAAAGAACACGCCGCCCGCGATGCGTCCTTTGAGTTTCTCGATCAGGTCTTCACGGCTTGACGCTTGTTCGGGCGTTTGACGCAGGACTTCGGAACAACGCGAGAAGGTGCCAAAGAGTTGATCGTCGAGGTCGTTGCGGTCGGTGATGACGATGATGGTGGGATTTTCCATGGCGGGATGCAAGACCAGCCGCCCCGTGTAGAACGCCATGGTGAGACTCTTACCTGAGCCTTGCGTGTGCCAGATGACACCGATGCGATGATCGCCCGTCTCACCGCCTTTCATGGGGTGGGTTGCGTAATGCAAGGGCGGTTCATGAACCGCCCTTGCATTTGACCGTGATGCACGTATTGTTTCATTGACCGCGCAATTGACCGCATGGAACTGGTGATAACCTGCGATCTTCTTGACCGTGGGTGCGCCGCGTTCCTGTTCAAAGACAATGAAATAGCGGATAAGATCGAGGAAGCGACGTTTCTCGAATATGCCCTTGAGCAGCACTTCCAATTGTGTGACCGAAGCGGGCGCTTGCGTTTCGCCTTCGATGGTCTTCCACGGCATGAACCATTCCTTGTTTGCCGTGAGTGAACCGATGCGGGCATTCAAGCCATCGGAGATGATGAGCAGCTCGTTATAGTGGAACAGTGCGGGGATGTCGTTCTTGTAGGTTTGCAGTTGATTGAACGCCGACCAGATGGTAGCTTTTTCGTCGGCGGCATTCTTGAGTTCGATGACCACCAACGGCAGACCGTTGACGAAGATCACCACATCGGGTCGCCGACTATGCAGGGGCGATTGTTGGGGCAATTCATGAATTGCCCCAACAACGGTATATTGATTGACCGCCAGCCAGTCGTTATTGTCTTGGTTCTCGAAATCCACCACATACGCCCGCCCGCTGACCATGCGCCCATCTTTGGCTTTATAGTCCACCTCAATACCATTGACCAGCAGGTGATGAAAGGCATGGTTGTTCAGCAGCAGCGAAGGTTTGCCGAGACGTGTCAGTTGGCGAAAGGTTTCTTCACGCGCGGCAGGCGGAAGGTCGGGGTTGATGCGTGTGATCGCATCCCGCAAACGACCGAGCAGGAGTGTTTCCTGATAATCGCCGCGTTCGGGGTGCTCACCATCGAACGCGATCTCAGGACCGAAGACGTAGTCGTAGCCCAGCTCTTTGAGCCAATCAATGGTCGCTTGTTCAATGGTGGATTCAGTGAAGGATGTCATTTTGATCTCATTGGATTTTCGTCGTCGTTGACCCAATTGTCAACGTTGGCTTCGATATACAAATAAATTCGGTTGTGCTCTTCGTCGTTGCGGATGATATGTTCGTAATAATTGCGCTGCCAGACAGGAATGCCCTGCGTTTTGCGTAATTCGTTGATTCGTCTTGCAGAAAATGATTTGAATGCACGCACGATTTCGGATAATGGATGGCGCGCCATCGTCGGGGCGGGTTTCAAACCCGCCCGTACAATCCCATCAATCAATAAAATCACCGCATGGACATGGTTCGGCATGATGCAAAACGTTCCCAATTCAACGTGCGGATAATGTTTCGGCAAATCGAACCATGCACGCTCCACGATCTTTCCAAATTGGTTCAACTGCATTTCGCCGTCCACAATTTCACCAAATAAACATTCACGTTGCCAGGCGATAATCGTAACGAAATACGCACCCGACTGGGTGTAATCATATCCCTGTAATCGAATGGAATGGCGGTGATGAATTTTGGGGTCAAATTTCATATGTTCATTCTACCGTAGGGGCGGGTCATGTTTTATCAATCGTATCATTGCTACGGGTAGGGGCGGGTCTCTCCTGCGGGCAAGACGATCTGGCACAACAGGATGAGCGTCGGGCAGGACACCTTGACATATCGTGGAGACCCGCCCCTACGTCCCGCGCACCCTCACCTCGCCCCTCATCAACTTCGGCAGCAGACTATCCCGCAGACTCGCCAGCGTGCGCGATTCTTTTTCGTTTGTAAATATTCGTTCCATCATCGGGTCAACTATTTCAGAGAATTTGGCTACAACTTTATCAGGCGGGTATGTAAACACTAGCCTACTCAAGTCTTTTACAGTCACATGACCAAGACCAGTCGTTTGTTTATCCCGAGCAATTTCGATAAATATTTCTTTGAAATGCTTGAGCAGTAAGTAGGTAAACCATTTCTTGTCTGGATCAGGAGGAATGACCTTGAAAATATGTTGATTAAGCCAGCCTTCTCCGTTCACCCAGATAAAAGTATCGATTGATGTATCTGGACTGCCTGACCAAGCAAAAAGAATATCACCATTGATTATTCGATATTTCTCGTCCATTTGCTTGTTTGTATATTTAGTTTGATTTGTAATCCCATTTTTGATTTCGGCAATTTTTATAATTGGTAATCCAGAATTATCGGGTGAGAAATCAAAATCTCTGTACGCAGCCCCATTGATGTATTCTGCATATTCATAAAGTGGCTTGTCTGCCCAATCTCCAACATCCTCACTCTCCACAAACCACTGACGAAACACCGCCCGCGCTATGGACTCAAGCGTGCGGTTCATGTGGCGGTTGAGTTCGATCTTATCGTCCAGCGCGCCGAGAATCCCTGCAATGGCGCGTTGTTCAGGAACGGAAGGAGCAGGAATTTCAAAAGATCCAATCATTCCTTTTGTGAGCGCATTTCTTGTCGCTCCGCCACCCGCCAACATAAGCATGTAGTCTTGCATGATTGGGTCAACCAAGTAATAACGCAAATAACGTGCATCTAATTTGTCTTTTTGCGGGCGAATAATTGCAACGTGTTGATTTACCCTTGCAGGAAGAATATCATCTGGAACTTGGCAGCATCGAGCAACGGAATCTCCTGTTATGTTCAACAAAACGTCATTTGGCTCAACAGTAACATTACTCAATTCTTCTGCGTGAACTTCGGTGATATATGCCAAACCGTCTTTTTTGAAGCCATCGTTATAAACATTTTGGCTTCGAATAAGGGCAATTTCGCCTTGCGACAAATAGACATCACTCCCGCCGCGTGGAGTTGCGCCGCTACCAATTTTTTCGCAAACATTACCTAAAACAACTTTGTTCATTTCACCCCACTCGTTTCAAATTCTCTCGAATTTGCTTTTCTAGCTTTTCGCTCTCTTCAAATTGCGCTTCCAATTCCTTCGTCAAACGTGCCATCTTTTCATCAAAGGGTTCATCATCTTCTTCCAATTCTGCCGCGCCCACGTACCGCCCCGGCGTCAGCACATATCCCCGCGCGCGGATTTCGTCGATGGTGACCGATTTGCAAAACCCCGCCACATCCTCGTATGGCGTCCGTAGGGGCGGTTCATGAACCGCCCCCCTTAGGGACAATTCATGAATTGTCCCTACGGGGGGCGGCATTTTTCCACGCGTGGTAGGTATCCGCAATTTGGGCGATGTTTTCATCCGACAAATCCCGATGGACGCGGTCGGTCAGCGTCCCCAATTTGCGGGCGTCAATGAACAACGTCTGCCCTTTTCGATCCCGTAGGGGCGGGGTCTCCCCGCCCTTGTTTTTACCGTCACCCTTGGGCGCGGGGACCGCGCCCCTACCCGATTTATTTCTTGTTAGGGTCTGTATGCAAAATACAAAAAGGTGGTTAAATTGGTCGCTATGGGAAACCGTGGCGACCTAACCAATGAACAATGGGAGCGGATAGAACCCTTGCTCCCGCAGGCAAAAACAACTCGTGGACGACCAGCGCAAGA
>JAUQXA010000023.1 GCA_030834895.1 Anaerolineales bacterium | reverse complement strand
GGTGCACGCTTTGTTACTAGAATGAAACAGGTGGGACGTGGCGGATGGTATCCTCAGAAGCAGCATGACGCTTCACCGGGGATGCCAACCGGGGCAGGAGCATCAGGGTAGACCGACACCGCCCATGAGAGAGAAGTTGCGTTATCCACTCGTGTTGTTACTTGGTCACCCGGTGGATTTTCGTCTGGACCACGAGTCCGTATCGGTGTGTATCCCTCGTGCCCTAAAATCCACGCCCCACCATCGACCCTATAAGGAGAGTGTAGCATGAAGGAAGAGTTGTTTGCAAGACTTTCCCGGCGTTACCTGGCACTGGATATTCACAAGTACTACAGTGTTGCGGCGGGTGTGGATTTTGAAGGACAGGTCACCGTGGACCCAGTGCGGATCGAACACGCAGATCTAGAAAGCTGGCTGGTAAAGCATATCCAGTCCACAGATCATGTTGTGATCGAATCGACGACCAATGCCTGGCATATCTATGACTTGCTTGAGCCGTTGGCGGAGAAGGTACTGGTAGCCAACCCGATCAAAGTGAAACAGATCGCCACGGCAAGAGTCAAGACAGACATCCGCGATACGTTGATTCTGGCGCGGATGCTGGCAGCCAACATGATCCCGTCGATCTGGGTACCACCGGCGCAGGTACGGAACCTGCGCTACCTGTTGTCGCAACGGCGACATCTGGTGGGGATGCACACCCAGACGGTCAATCGCATGCACAGTGTCGCCCACCGACATCACTTGAAGCATCCCAAAGGAAAACGCTTCAACCAAAAGAATACAGAATGGCAACAGGACGACCAACTTTCCGACTCCGAAAAATTCCAGTTGGAGCTGGATATGACCACCAAACAGCACTTGGCAGACCAAGCCGGGAAGATCACCAAAAAACTGGCTCGGATGAGCCACCAGAAACCCTGGGCAGACAGCATGTTGTACTTGATGCAGCTGCCCGGATTCGGCGTGATCACTGGCATGACCGTACTGGCAGCCATCGGAGATATCACACGCTTCGAGACGGCTGGACATTTGGTGAGTTACTCCGGCTTGATCCCTGGCTTGGACCAAAGCGGAGTAAAACTGCGCCACAAGCGGATTACCAAGGAAGGTCGCAAGGACTTGCGTTGGGCCATGGTCGAAGTGGCTCAACGCGCGGTCAAATCCGACCCACTCTGGAAACAGCGCTTTAATGCACTTCAAAGACGTATGCACCGCAACCAGGCGATCGTGGCGATCGCTCGTCAGTTGTTGGAACTGGTCTGGTATGTTCTAAACCGCAGGCAGCCCTACCGACACTTCTCGCATGAGCGCATTGCCTACAAATACCTAACCTGGTCCTGGCAGGTGAATGATGCAGATCGGGAGGGATTGACCCGCCAGCAATTCACCCGCTACTACCTGATGCGCCTGGGAATCGGACATGACCTGCAACGGATCGCACTCAATCCGAAGCATCCACGCAGGCTGGCCAGTGAAGCGGAGCTTCTGGCGTTGAGACCGGAACTCTTGCAGATCGAGTAACCGAAACCTTTCTTCCGTTCGACCCACATACTCCAATGCGAAAATGCAGGTGGAGATCTGGTAGGCTGTCTGTTGATTGAATTCCTGCTTCAAAACCACCCTAAAAAGA
>JAUQXA010000022.1 GCA_030834895.1 Anaerolineales bacterium | reverse complement strand
CTCGCGCGAGTCGTCTTTTTTGTTTGCAAAAAACCGTGAATTACTCGATAACGATGTTCGCGCCAGCTTCGTCGAGTTTCTTCTTGGCATCCATCGCGGCATCCTTGCCGACACCAGTGAGGATCTTGCCACCAGCGGTTTCAGCGAGGGCTTTGGCTTCGCCGAGACCAAGGCTGGTCAACTGGCGGATGACCTTGATAACGTCGATCTTCTTGGCGCCGGGGTCTTTGATGACCACATCGAACTCAGTCTTCTCTTCGACGGGTTCGGCAGCAGCGGCGGCGGCGCCACCAGCAACCATTGCCACGGGAGCGGCGGCGGAAACGCCCCACTTCTCTTCGAGCATTTTGACCAATTCAGCCGCCTCAAGGACGGAAAGTGTGGAAAGTTCTTCCACGAATTTTGCGAGCTTTTCAGACATTGTTTAGCACTCCTTGCTAGATATTTGAAAGTTGATTTTGAAAATTGTTAGATAAAACTAGGCTGAAGCCTGGGCTTCGGTACGAGCTTTGATGACGGCTGCGAGGCCGCGAGCGGGTTCCGCCAGGGTGCGGACGAGTTTGCTGGCGGGAGCCTGCAAAACACCGAGCAACGTGGCGCGCATGACGGGCAGCGGCGGCATCTCGGAAAGAGCCTTCACCTGCGCCGGACTCAACGACCTGCCGCCCATCAGACCGCCTTTCACCTTCACGAACTCGTTGCCTTTTGTTGCCTCGGTCAACGCTTTCGCGGTGGCAGCGGGGTCCGTGAATGCGAACGAGATGGCTGTGGATTTGACAAGATAATCCTTGGGGAAATCCATGCCATTCTCTGCCAGCACGCGGCGGGCGAGTGTATTCTTGACGACATGGAACTCACCACCTGTTTCACGAATCTTCGAGCGGATTGCATCGAGAGACTTCATCTTTGCACCGGTATATTCCACGAGGATCACGGCTTCACTGCGCTTGACCCATTCTGCGTACTGAGCCTGCACTTCTTCCTTGCGTTGTTTTGAAATTGCCAAAGGGAATTCACCTCCTTTCAATAAAAAGTCTTTGCCACTTACGCAGGCAAAGACTTTTAGTCCCGGAAGGGAATCAACGCTCACGCGCTGAATTTTTCTATCAGTCTCCACCTGAGCGGGAAATTAAGTGGCGCCCGTAGCGCCACACCCGCCTTCACTGGCGAAGTGGTTTTTAGGGATTAACGAGTATTGTTACTCGACACCTTTCACATGTTCGTTCGGGTCGACCTTGATGCCGGGACCCATCGTCGAAGCAACGGTTATATGCTTGATGAAGTTACCTTTCGCACCGGATGGGCGCGACTTGCTGATGGCATCCATCAACGCATTATAGTTTTCCAAAAGTTTATTGGCATCGAAGGAAGCCTTGCCAACCGAGACATGGATGTTGTTGGTCTTGTCGAGGCGGAACTCCACACGACCAGCTTTTGCTTCCTTGATGGCGCGTTCGATGTCTTGCGCGGGGACGACAGTTCCAGCCTTCGGGTTGGGCATCAAGCCGCGAGGTCCAAGAACACGACCCAGGCGTCCCACCTTGCCCATCGCGTCGGGGGTGGCAATCGCCACATCAAAATCCAACATGCCGCCTTCGATCTTCTTCAAGGATTCATCATCGTCGGCGACCATGTCCGCGCCGGCCGCCCGCGCGGCGGCAGCGCCTTCACCCTGCGAGAAAACCAGGACGCGGACCGTCTTGCCGAGTCCGTGCGGGAGAACGACCACATCACGCAGTTGCTGGTCAGCCTGACGCGAGTCAAGCGTAGTGCGCAGGTGAACTTCGATGGTCGAATCGAATTTGGTGATGGAAGTTTCCTTCGCCAGCGCAACAGCTTCCGCAGCCGAATAAATCTTGTCGATATCAACTTTGGCGAGAGCCGCCGTGTATTTTTTTCCGTGTTTAGCCATTTTTACCTCCGTGGTGCAAGCGTGGCGCGCGAGGCGCCACTCCCACAAAATTAGTCTGTGACGACAATACCCATCGAGCGGGCGGTGCCTTCGATCTGTTTCATCGCGCCTTCGATATCGATGGCGTTCAGGTCCTTCATCTTCGCCTCGGCGATTTCCTTCACCTGGGCGCGAGACACCTTGCCGATCTTTTCCTTGTTCGGTACGCCGGACCCCTTCTCGACCTTTGCAGCTTTACGAAGCATGACTGCCGCGGGAGAAGTGCGAAGCACGAAGGTGAACGATCCATCCGTGTAGATGGTAATTTCCGCGGGGAGAACTTCACCCTGACGGTTGGATGTGCGGGCGTTGTATTCCTTGCAAAACGCCATGATGTTGATACCATGACTCGCCAACGCGGGACCAACTGGAGGAGCGGGGTTTGCCTTGCCAGCCTCAAGTTGGAGACGTACGATTGCCTTTAATTTCTTTGCCATTTTTATTTAACTCCTTTGTGGTTTTAGCGGGTCATTTGGGAGACCCTCCCACCGCATCAGACCTGACTACGGCCTGCTACTGTCCAATTAGTTTTTTTCTATCTTACGCTTTTTCGACCTGCAAAAAGTCCAGCTCCACTGGCGTTTCGCGTCCAAAGAAACTGACCATCACCCTCACCTTGGTGCGCTCCATATCGATCTCGGAGACCACACCACGGAAGTCGTTGAACGGACCGTCCACGATGCGAACACGTTCACCCAACTTGAACGAGACTTTGACTGTAGGAGCTTCCGCTTCCATGCGTTTGACGATCTGCGCCACTTCTTCGGGACGCAGCGGGGTGGGGTTGTTTCCCATACCCACGAAGCCGGTTACACCGGGCGTGTTGCGGACCACATACCAGGAATCTTCCGAAAGGGACATATTGACCAGCACATAGCCGGGGAAGATATGTCGCTCTACAGTGCGACGCTTGCCGTCCTTGACCTCGATCTCTTCCTGCGTCGGGATGACCACGTCGAAGATCTTGTCCTTCATGCCCATGGTCTCGATGCGTTGTTCAAGGTTGTGACGAACCTTATTCTCGTAACCCGAATAGCAGTGGATCACATACCACGCGGGGCCTTCGACCGTCGTCTCCACAGGAGGCAGGTCATCCGGGATCTTCGCATCGGAGCGCTCGGCAGGGTTCGAATCGGAAGAAACGGCACGCTCTGCCTCCGCCGGAGCGGACTGCTCCGCCGACAAATCATCCGCCGGTTCCTGTTCAAACTGCTCTTGCGATTCCAAATCCATCAGATCCTCAATTCAAATCTAAATGCCAAGCACGAGATCGATCAACGCGCCTGAGACGGCATCCACACCCCAAAGGAAAAGCCCCACAATAACCATGACCAACAGGACGAGTCCTGTGAGACGCCTAGCTTCGGGGCCGGTGGGCCAATTCACTTTGCGAAGTTCGCCCATTGTCTCACGGAAATAGCGCTGGACGGCATTTTCGCTGTTCTTGACTTTCTTCTCTTTCTCAGCCAAGGCAATTACTCCTTCTATCAATTTACGGCTAAAACGCCGCACGAAAGCGGCGTTTGCCACAAGGCAGGCCAGGTAGGAATCGAACCCACAACCGCTCGTTTTGGAGACGAGTGCTCTGCCAATTGAGCCACTGGCCTATATCTGGGTGGGGATTATAGTCCCCACCCATGCAAACTTACTTGGTCTCGCGGTGCTGCGTGTGCTTGCGGCAGCGCGAACAATACTTATTGAACTCCAACCGGTTCGGATCGTTGCGGCGATTCTTCTCGGTGATGTAATTGCGCTCCTTGCACTCATTGCACTGCAACGTAATTACCGGGCGGACATCTTTCTTCTTCGAAGCCATCTTAACTACCTAACTTTCCACTTTATTCGATGATCTTGGTGACGACACCGGCACCGACGGTCAGACCGCCTTCACGAATGGCGAACTTCGATCCCTGTTCCAACGCCACCGGCACAATCAACTCTACCGTCAGGTTGACATTGTCTCCCGGCATCACCATCTCC
>JAUQXA010000021.1 GCA_030834895.1 Anaerolineales bacterium | reverse complement strand
TTGGAATTGGAATTATTCGCTATAGCAGCATGCTTAGTGCCGTTACGGTAATAGTTGGGTTAAGCATTATGATGAAGGGCAAGAAAGATTTCGATAATAGATAGTTTGATAAAGACGATCCAATCAAAAAATAAGAAATACGAAACAAGCGGAAACTCAGTGAAAGCGATATCTAACTTGTAAGATGCACCCAAAACATCTAAAGATGTCAAAGTGTCAATGACAAAGCTAGACATTTGACAAGGGTGCCGTTGCCCAACGGGTACTTCCAGGGGACCGCTTGACCTTCCCCCCGAGAACTGATCCATTGCAAACTTAGTGATTTCGGTCTAGAACCTCCCGAAGGAGACTAGACATGAAACCAAGGCGCTTCACCGAAGAGCAGATCATTGGCATCCTGAAACAGGCCCAGGCGGGCATGAAGATCGTTGACCTATGCCGCCAGCATGGCATCAGCGACGCCACCTTTTACACCTGGCGCAGCAAGTACGGCGGCATGGAGGTTTCCGAAGCCAAGCGCCTCAAACAGCTCGAGGACGAGAACAAGAAGCTCAAACAGATGCTGGCCGATGCCATGCTGGAAAACAAAGCCATCAAGGACGTTCTTTCAAAAAAGTGGTAACGCCTGCCGCCCGGCGGAACTTGGACAGCGCCCGGAAAATTATCGAAGATTGGCGACAGGATTACAACACAGCAAGACCCCATAGCTCACTGAACGACATGACACCGGAAGAGTTTTCGAGAACCTTTTTGAAAGAACAAAAGACCGAAAAACCTAAGATAAAACTGGTTCAGTAAGCGGGGAAAGGTCACGCTTACGCGGCCCCTGAAGCCCAACGTTGGAATTTATACCAAAAGAAAGGAGATGTTATTATGAGAATAGTTTTAGCAGTCGTAATGTTGTTTTCAATGGGAACCATTTTTGGATGTGGCGGTGCAACTGTCAGAACAATAGGGGCCAATCGATATGAAATACATTCAGTGATAAGCCCAAAAGGAAGCGCTAATAAACTTTTTCATCAAAAAGCACGAGAACTATGTCCAAACGGGTATAAAATTGTTACCAAGAACATTTTAAAACATAGCTCATCATTCGATTCTGAACCTACAGCCTTTGAAGCAACTATAGAGTGCGATTAGCACGAGACGGAAATTAAGAACCGGCTCTTATCCATGTGTTCACCGGGAAACCAGAGAGAAGTCGGGCCAATTCCCAACTCGTACTTCCAGGGGACTGCATCGCGCCGGCCCCTGAAGCCGAACGTCAGACTATAGGAGATGTGGCAATGGGTTTCTATGACGATGCCAAAAAATTCATAGAAGACATTAGTAAAAACCCTATAAAAGCGTGCGTGCGGATTTTTATAATAGTGTTGGCTTTGTTTTTTGGAACCGTGATAACCAAGTTAGCAGAGAATTTCGTGGGCTCAACAAAACAATCTCCCGCAGAAACTACTTCGGCAAAGCCGCAGTCACCAGAATCACCTTCTAGAAACGAAAGTAATCTCAGCCCCCCCCGTCACGATACTCCATCCCGGCAAAGAGAGAAGCCCAGTCCCAGTAAGCGCCCCAATAGCCCATCTACCTCAAGTCCGCAACGGAGCCCCCCTCAGGGAGCGGTCAGCTTAGGTATCCCATTTGCAATTGAAAGTAGTGCCAAAACTGTTATCACAAAAGACTCACTTAAGCAGGCAGAAAAACACTACAAAGATGTTACTGATAGCAACAAACCAATCACTCCATATCCAGACGGAAAATTGGTTAAAAATCCTGATGGTTCATATTCACAGAAACCTGAATGACAATTCCAGAATAGTATGGAGGCTAAAATGAAAATAATTAAATTGTTTATTGTTAGTCTGTCAACAATCCTTCTGTGCAATAGCTATCTGAAAGCAGAAGAGTCATATTTCAAAACTGTAACTATAGATGCTGTAAAAAATTGTACTTCTACCTCTGGCAAGAAAGGAGCAAAGAATTTCGAAGCTCGTGTTAAGAAACTGGAGTTGACTCCTGGAGAATATCACTTTGAATGCATAAGTGGCGGTATTTCTAAATGGCCGGACAAAGCAACGGCGCACAGTCAAAATAGGGAGCCCTGGTTGTGTTTTGCGAAGATATCGGTAGATGGCGAAGTTAATACCATAGGGCGAGACTGGGGTTATACTGATAAAGAAACTGCAATAGAAGCGAACAAAGAAAATATCGTTGAGTTAAATATTACAAAACAAACATTAGTGTATTTATGGATAGAAGATACATGGGATGGTGTGGATTACTGTAATGACAACAGAGGTACTTTGACAATAGGAATACGGAAAATCAAATGATGGGTCTAACCTCTTATAAGGCCCCCGTCCGTCAATAGGCAAAATGGCCCCTCGACGATTTTTTAATCGTTTTTTTTTGTTTGAGGTGAATTCGTTCCACGTTTCCCTGTCCGACTTCATTTTTCAGCAACGGGGTCAGGATAAGGTCCTGCACCAAACTCTTATAGAGGCTCACACCACCCGGCATGCGGGTCCACCGGGCGGTTCGCTGAAGTTATCAAGAGGGCGCTGAAATGACCGAACAATGCGAACAATACGCAAAGAACCGAGGTGATTTCGAACGCAACGAGCACAGAAATGTCTTTGTCATCCTCCGCTATGCGTCAGAGGAACCCTTGCTAGAGGTAGAGGCGGCAATAAGAGATACGTTGCGCCATTACGGGCTAAATGCCGTACTTGCCAGGGACGTGGCGTTTGACGAAGAGCTATGGGGAAACGTGCGCTT
>JAUQXA010000020.1 GCA_030834895.1 Anaerolineales bacterium | reverse complement strand
ATCCGCGGCAACAGTTATCGTCTCAAAGACAAGCTCCGCACTCCCCCTGCGGCTGAGCCTGTCTCCAACCATAAGGAGCCTTAGCCCACCTCAAAACACTTGAGCTGGGGATTCTTATTCCGATCATTTTGGGGATTTTTATCCCGATCTTGACAGTAAGCAAGACTCTGTCCTGCGGAGAGAGTTTCTCTGGGATCCGCAGAAACAGCCAGGCCAAGCGCCGAGGTGCAGGCAAAGCAAACGTCGAAATGACCGGAACCGGAGCAGCTTCCTCGGTTGCAGGTGTCAATTGGCGCTGAACATGTGCCCAGCGAGCGACTTGCTGGTAACTTCCTTTGTAGCCGCGAGCCTGCAATTCACGACAAAGTTGGCGGGCGTTGGTGCAGCCTGCCTGCCAGCGCTCGTGTAGATAGGAGTAGTGGGTGTCCAAGATACTGGGTCTCGGTCGCTGCGGAACACGTTCAGGAAATGTCTCAGCCTCTGCAAACAGTCGAACAGTGACCCGATGCAGGTTGAGTAGGCTGGCAATCTTGCGTTGGGAAACGCCTCGGTTAAGCAGATAATGCACCATGCGATAAAAGTGGAAACGACGCTGTCGTTTGGCATCTGTGCTTGCTTGTTCATTGGCTGAGGGCGGTCGCAGGCGGCGAGGGCGAAACGCCCTGTTGGGTGCCAACAACTCCGCTGAAGTAGGGAGTGACCGCAAACTCGCGTACATACGACGCAGCGCCCGTTCTACGGTCTCTCGCAGGTTCTTAAGCAAATGCCAACGGTCGGCGACCTGATGTGCGTTCGGGCACGCTTCTCTCACCGCCTGAGCATATTCGGCGAAGCGGTCACGGGTAATGATTTCAATGCCAGGATGGGACTTGAGCCAGGTAGACAGTGTAGCGGCCCTTCGGTCTGGCAATAGGTCCAACGCTACTCTTCTTTCCAAGTCAACCAGAATCGTTCCGTAGTTGCGCCCTTTCGTAAACGCCCAGTCGTCAATCCCAAGTACCCTTGGCGCATTGTTCACCTTATAAGCTTGCTGGCGAATTATCCGCAGGATTGTGTCCCCGCTGGCGGTCATCTGCAATCGTCGAGCGAGACGACTGCCTGCCTCTCCCCCGAGTTCAAGTCCCATCTGAGAGAGTGCCTCGTTGAGTCGCCTGCTACGGCGCGAATAGGTAGGCGCTACTTCAGGCAATCTTTCCGTGAAGATCCGCTGAGCACAGTCGGGGTTGCAGCAGCGAAAACGGCGCACGGTCAACACCAGCCAGATCGTTTTCATGTTCATCGGCAAATCATGTATCCGACGTCGATAGTGGCTGTGAACAGAAATGGAGCGGAAACTGCAACGCGGGCAGAAAGCGTGCTTCTGGTTTGCCGCTGCCTCGACTTCTATTCCATGTATATCTTCTTTCACTTGGCGGACGCAGAAGCCCGGCAAGACGAACGGGATCGCTGAGGTCGTCATGGGAACCACTGTCCCCCACAAATATCGATTTTGTCTTGACGGCCCTATTGTCCTTCACGCTTGCATCAAATCTGCGGATGAACCAGTTTTTTGGGGGACAGATCAACGGGTTTATCGAAACATTTCAGTCGAGCTAAAGCGTACCAATCCAATATCCGGATGTATTCGCAGTAATGGCGAGTTGACGACCATCTGGACTCCAACTCATCTCATGAATCGAACAGGATTGCTCCGCAATCTTGCCTACATAGGCAAAATTTCGGGTTGTATCAAACACAGCAACCCCACATGAATTTTGCGAGAGACCCGGCGGAATAGGAAGTAGGCTTATCAACAACCAGTGGTCATCTGGACTCCAGCTTACTTTGAAAGTTGCACTAAATGGAACCTGCAAATCTGGGTTGGGTGAATTTGGATCATAGGATGGATCTGGAATACGAAGCTGCCGGAGCTGGGTCATCGCTGTTCGCTGTGAATTTAGCGTACAAACAACCGCACTGTAATTCGCTGTAAGGGCGAGCCGGGTTCCACCGTTCGACCAGCCAATGTCCATAAGGTCAACATTGCCGCCTAAGCCGGAATAATCAAATTCGAGCGGAGAGGAACTATCAACACCAAAAGCGCTACACTGCGATGCAAACCTTCTCTCGCCGGGCGCGTTTTCTTGCACGAGATGGGCCGACATCATGCCGGATTCGTCCCAGAAGCCAATCGTATTGCTGCTATAAAGCGGGGCGGCAAATAGACCACTGTGCTGATTCCAGTCGAAAGCAGTATAGAAAAAGCCTGCGCGATAAGCATCTAGCTCAATTTCTTGAGTAATTTCCTTGGTCGTAACATCAATCAGCAATATCTTGCCGGTACCTGCAAACACCGCCAACACGTTGCTGTCGTCCAGCCATCTGCTTTCCAGTACAGGCCTATCATCGGTTGAAAGCAGTTCGGTGAGTTGAATGGAGTTACCATCGCGCACGTTCACCACAATCTGTTCATAATCATTGCCAACTGCAATATAACTTCCGTTGGGATTCCACTGTATTGTGCGCAGGGGTGCCGCAGTGTCTGGAAGTACGAGTTGCTTGTCCACAGCCCACGTTTCTCGATTGAGGAGTAGGATTGCATCATTCTCCAGACTGGCAACTGCCAAGTACTGATTGTTTGGACTCCAGGGCGTTCCATACAGATAATTGAAGTCCTCAAACTTCCGCCACTCGAACGTGAGTGGTGCGGTGTCGGCGAACAAACAACTTGCTGCCGAGAGCACTATTGCTACAATGATGAGTGCAACCAATTGAGGACTATACCTTAACACTCCTAACCTCCACCCCTAACTATTCGTCCATATGAGAGAAGTCTGCTTACATTACAGTCTCAAAAGCAACAGTTAATGAGTTGCCGGCTTCATATTTTGGGTAGCCTGAGAGACAGGATTTTCACCCGTCGACCATGAATATGCCGTCTTTATTACTGGATATTACATATTAATCAGCTATAAATCCTCTCTCGATTATCAAATCGCGTACCAACTCTCTAGTTAGGTCCCACCTTGAACTTTGATCGCTATCTGAGAGATCGTATCCGCCATAAGCAACGTTCGCAAGCGCGTCGGCTGCCCATTCTGGATATCCAAAACCAGATGCTGCACGATTACTTGGGATCCCAACTTGTAAAAGATCTTCATCTTGTGGAGCAGGTCCTCCGTTAAGATTTCCATCTAGCCTGGCTACATACTCTGAAGACATCGGAATGCCATTGACTAACCAATTGCTGAGGGGTACATGGCTGTACTCATGATTAATAAGAAAATTGCCGTCATAGCTACGATCCAGAGTGCCAAGAGTAGTGTCCGGGAAATTTTCACCCATAAAAGCACGTTTGGCGAGATGAATTGTTGTCGCTGGGATCAACGCCGATGGATCCCGGAGTTGAGCGCCCAGTTGCAATTGGGCCTGCAATTGACCCCATGTACCAGCAGCACTAAGGTTACTATTGGTCAATTGAATCGGTAAGCCTCGGCTCCCAGGGGTACATGTTATTCCCGCAAGATTGATGGTATCGTTGGGAGATCTGCTACTGGACTCGAAGTTCAAACAATCAGAAGCACCGCTACCAGTGCCTCTTAGGTACTCGACGTTATGATAACGTAGCTCAACCGGACCATTTATCTGACGGAAGAGCGTGTAGGGATTGCGAACTTGACCGATATATTGCTCATAAATGCTGTTATACATGCTAGCCATTTGTGCGGTCGATTGGAATGCCACGTTTATTTGCTCAGGTGTCCATACTCGCCAATTTGTAGCACCATTAGAGCTTGCATTCCGATCAGCCGTCAACTGCACACCAAATCCACGATCAAGAATTGCACCCTGTGCTAGCGCGACACCAGCATTGATGAGTTGACCAACCCCTGGGATATTTCTCGTTACATCGTGAACAACATTTGTGACCGCCGCCAATATATCGAGCGAAACATCACCTCGAGTAATGTAGCCCTGCCCCTCAATACCGTATCGCGCACGAGGAATATCCAGATAATCATCGTCATCGTCGTTCCAGTTCGCTTCAGCAAAGAGCAGCCTGCGCACAGATTGCCCGGCAGATGAGGCTGAAGAAGTGCTGCTATGTAGCCGGGCATTGCCGCTCGCGGTTGGAGAGTCCGGGTCGTGCCGCGCGATGTTTTCGCGTGTATTTCGCGTTGGTGGCCTCGTCTGATCGCTCGTCAAGCGCACCAACGGTGTTGTGATACGTGGTGGCGGCGGAGGCGGTGGGCTGAGCCTTGGGCGGCGCACAGGAACAGTTCTCGGCCCCCCGCTCTCCCCCGCATCAACGAATCGCTCTCTCCGTCGTACTGGCATTACTCAGACTCCTTTCCTTTCATACAGATGCTCACATTCTTGACGGTTCATTTGGTGCAACTTTCGTGGCCAAGGTCAATTCAACAATCAGAAATTGGGTGGGACGCCAAACGGCGAAATGAGTTCGCCAACAGCACCATTAGCGCCTGAATCTCGAGTAGTCCTCTGGCGGACGCTGAACTTTGTATTCCATTACATGAGATGATTCTCTCTCGAACACTATTCCAATCTCAAACTCCGGCACAATCTCGATCATGCAATAAAGCTCTCCTGAACACTCTTCGGGCGGAGGACAATAATCGTAACTTGCAACCTGACTCGGAGCTATGAAGCAGTCAGACTCAGAATCAACGTTCTGAATAAAAGGGAGCAACTCTGAGTATGTGGTCGTTCCGATAGGAAACCATCGTTCTATTGCGCTGTTCAAGCTGAAAAAATCTTGCGTTTCAGGATTAGCGCAGAAGTCATCGTCGTCATTGATCCTGAACTGCGCACAAATGCTCTCCACAAAGGTGGGAGAATACAGAATCTTCTCAGGGATCATCGTACCGCGGATGAGCAAAACAACTACTGCGAGTACTATTGCCACTATGAAAAATAGCTTGGGAAAGAATGATCTTCGCCGAACTGGCTCGTCTATTCCGTTTGTACGCACGATTTTTCAGCCTTCCTTTTTAGCCATCACCCGTGCCAATATTTATCTTCGATAAGCATCATGGACACGCTACTAAGCCAGCGGTCGAAGAAAATCCACGAACATCGCAAGCTCGTGCCTCTGGTCTGCGGGCGTTGTTCGTTGAAAACCTTCCGCTTATGGCTTAGGTTCCAGCCTGAACTCACCTATCGGATTGAAAACATGATCTCAGAATACGCCTGCTCGTAACTGTTCGTAAACAATCGTCTGAATTCAGATCCCACATCTTCTGGTTGTAATCTGCCACCCGCGATCTGCGATCCCAAATACATCCCAACCACTGATGCTTGATAGTCTTCCTCGGAAGCATACGGATCGTGCCAACCCAAGACTTGCTGTACCAATGGGACGGACGGAAGCTCATGAAAGACATTACCAATCATAGCCAATTCATCTACCAGCGCATGTTGCCATGGGGTTGCCGTCGTAGCAACATACGACCAAGTATGGAAGCTAATCTGATGAGGTGCTGGATCAATATCTGTGTAGTCCGGATGCAAATCTTCATCTGCGATCCTGAATTGGGCTTGATCAGGCCCAATGAAGAACATGCTCGCTACAGTACCAAGATCGCCAGAGGAAGGATAGCCCAACAGGACTCTATTCATTTGATGCATGTAATCAGTTGCATTGTTGTCAACGCGCCCGGCAACTGCGTCTGACAACCTCACGAATTCCTCAACACCCCGGCGAGCAGGAAATGGATTGCGCAGCATTTCTTGGGTTACAATTGCATCAACGTTTCTCGATGTTATTTCTCTTCGCTGCGCCGGTGATAACGGATCAAAAGTCAGATAGTCATTCAATGGGAGTCCAACCCCCGGAGCCACGCTTTCGCCAAGGCTATTAAGACCACGCTGAAGCCTTGAAGCCAACACATATGTACTAGACGTGTTGGGTAAGCTAATACCGTAGTTCTCAGCTTGACCTATGATGTATTCTCTGAACTCTTGCTCATTTTGGAATCTCCATCCGTTACTACCATACCATCCCTGATTCATCACAAAATTAGACCGGTTTCTCTCGCTTGCATGATAGATTTGCATTCCTTGCTCATATAAAGGGCCAGGGCGCATCTCGACACGAACTTGATCGCCTCTTCGTGTACCAAATATGGTAATGCCACCACGGTCTATTTCGATTGTTTCTTCATCCTGCAAGTTAGACCTCGCATACAGCAACCGTTCCGCTTGGGCATCTGTCAGAGACGTGGAGTTTGCGTTGCGGGCAATATCTCGCTCTGCGCGCGGCACGACGGTGTTGCTGTTGTGTAACCGAGCATTACCGCTCGCATTAGGAGCATCCGGATCGTGCCGTGCGATGTTTTCGCGTGTATTTCGCGTTGGCGGCCTCGTTTGGTTGCCCGTCAAGCGCACCAACGGTGTTGTGATACGTGGTGGCGGAGGTGGCGGTGGGCGGCGGCGCACAGGGACCGTCCTCGGCCCCCCAGTCTCACCGGCATCAACGAATCGCTCTCTCCGTCGTACTGGCATTGCTCAAATTCCTCTCGCGCCTAGTAGGTCAATATCGTCGTGCTGTCAAGCCGCGAATGGAAATTGTCACCCAGCCTCCAGGGATAGACCACCGGTGCCGGTTCCAGATACCAGGTCGTCTGGTAGAGCGTCGCGCCCTGCGCCAGGCTGTGGGCTTCGCCAATGATGTAGTAGCTGGCATTGTGCGCGGTCTGCGTCTCCTGCACCACCATCCGGTCTCCCAGCGTGCGTACAAGCTGCTGGTCGTGGAAACTGCCCCCATTCTTGCCATGACTGGTCACCGTGATCGACGTTATCGCCCCACGCGGATCTTTGCGCCGGTTGCGCTCGAAATCGGCAATATACTGCGCGTCGTCCAGCGAACTCAATGACGGCAGGCTGATGCGCATCGTTCGACGCCCGTAGTTGGCGATGCTCGTGTCATCCTTGGCAATCGCTTCCAGCTTATCAAAGGTGGTGATCTTCTTGCCGCGCACCTCAGCCGTTTGCACGACCGCCTCAGTCGCCCCGCTGTTGACAAAGACCAGCTCCGCACCGTTGGCTTTCGCATTGATACTGGCGTTGGTCGTCCCCTGCGCATAGGTCACGTTGGTCAGCGTCACATTCTGAGCGCCAATACGATTGCCCGCATCGTCGCTGTACTTGATGTAAACCTTGCGCGTCGCCCCCGGTTGGACGACGATGACCGCCTCGTTCAGCTGCCAGAGCAGTTCATTCGACGAGGCGCTCACACTGCGCGGCTGGCAGGCGACATAGATCTCGTTCTTGAGCTGATCGACTCCGGCATAGACGTAGTTCAACCCGGTCATCGTATCATTGAACTCCGCGTAAGAGGGCTCCTCCATCAGCAGGTGATGCCGTCGCCAGAAGATCGCCCTGCCTTCGCGATCGAAGAAGAAACGCCCACGCTCGGATGCGGTCACGTCGGTAATCGCGCGGTAAATGTCAAATGTGTCCTTCTCCGAGTCCGTGAAGCCCCCCTGGCGCACCCAGTTGTCGCCGGTGGTCGTCAACGTCGTATTGCCCTGGTCAAGCACGCTGGTCGGCGCGTTCGGCACCTCCGCCAGCAGCGCCGCGATGATCTCGTCCGTGCGCTTGTTCTCCTGAAGCGTGACTTTGGTCTCGGCCTCGGTGAAAAACTGCATCGGCCCGGTCGCCAGAATTTGGACGATGCGCTGCCCATTCTTGTTCACGGTCGGCTGGATGCTTTCGATCCACCCCGTCCAATGCGTGCGCGTGGTCGAGCCATCGTAGCTCTGGATGCGCACCGGGCGCAGCGGTCGAACCTTGCCACTCAACGGGCTGCCGCTGTATTCCGGCGAATAGCGACGGTCGTCGTTGCGCAGCGTCAGCGAGAGCGCGGAATTGTCTGCCACTTCCTGGTACGGCTGGCGCATCCCCAGGAACCAGTTCGCCGCGATCACCCGGCTGGTCACATCATCATAGGTATCGGTGTAATTGCTGTTCTTATCCCAATCAATTGCAATCGTCCAGGTCGTTGCCATTACTTTTTCTCCTAAAGAAATCTCTTTTTCTCCGCCAGGCGGCTGCACTAGCGGTACTCATCTCTATCTCAGTCCCTGACGACGGTGAGGAGAAACCGGCACTGCCGATTCCCCTCCCCCACATCTCAAGCCATGGTGCTCCAGGCAGGCGTGCTGCCGGTCGCCGGATTGAGCATCGCCAGGAAGCGAACTGCCTCGCCCGTTTTGACCACTGGGGTATAGCTGGCCACGATGAACTCGCCACTGTACTCTGGCGCGCCGGTAGTCGGTGCGGCATTGTCGCCGACGGCGACCTGGAGCGTCACCTGGGCACCGGCCACAAACGCCCCGTTGATGACGGTATGCGTCCCGGTGTTGGCCGTGGTCGTCAGATAGCCGCGGATAGTCACCGGAGCACGCACCTGCCCATTGATCGACTTGTGCGCCTCATCGCCAAAGCCGGTCACGTCAATCTGGTCGTTGGTCGTCGGCAGATCGACACCCAGGATGTCGGCGCTGGCAAATGTGCGCAGCGTCCCCCCGGCGTCATCCAGCTTGACCACGACGTAATCACCTGAAAGTGACATTCTTTTCTGTCCTCCTAAATCCTATTTCTCAAAGCAATTAACCTTATGGCGGTGGCGGCGTCGCTTTCATGAAATCCCAGGTTGGCGCAGTTCCAATTGCAGGCACCAAAGCGGCAGTGAACATAACTGCGCCCACGGTCGCGACGACCGTCTGATAACTTGCCACCAGAAACTCACCGCTATACTCCGGATCGCCCGTAGTCGGCGCGGCATTGTCGCCAACCTGAACCTTAAGTGTTACCTGCGTACCCGCCGCACAGGCTCCCTGAATCACCCGATGGGTGCCCACATTCGGCGTATTGGTCACATAGCCGCGCAAGCTCACTTGCGAACGTAATTGCCCATTCACGACCTTGTTGACCTGGTCGCCGAAGTCCGTCACGTTGTACTGGTCGTTCTCCTGCCCCAGATCCACGCTCACGATATCGCCCACATCAAATGTGCGCAGCGTCCCACCCGCATCGTCCATTTTGATGACGACATGATCGCCTGCCAGTGCTGTCATAGTGCCCGCTCCTTTCTATTCCTAGAACCGCACCAGGGTCACTGCCAGCTTGAGCGAATTGCCCGCCGATCCCGTCCGGGTCGCCTGGTAGCGCACATATTGCGGAATGCTGCCGCTGATAGCAACGCGTTCGCTGCCGAGCGCACTTCCATTCAGCGTGAACGTCGCCAGTGTGGTGACACCGGTCGTAAAACCGGAGTCAGTCGCCCCGTGGACGATGATGGTGTAGGTATCGCTCGCCACTGCCTGCAAAATATGCAGAAAGGCCGAGCCACCATTCGCCGTCGCACTGCCATTGTCCACAGTCGTACCATTGGTCGTATTGGTGATGGTGCTCGGCGGTGCCAGCACCACCCCCCAGCCGCCCGTGCCCGCGCGGTTGGCAAACAGCGCGCCAAACGGCACATATTTGCCCGCTTCCGGCATCGAGCCATACCGGCCTTGCAGCGCGTCCAGACTGTATACCAGGTCACTGACTGCCGGTGCCGTGTTGCTCCCGATCAGGACGGACACCGCACCGCTGAAATTTGCGCTCTTGAGCACCGGGTGCGAGCGCGCCGCTTCGGCATTCAGAAAGCCCAGATGCTCGACCGCTGCCGTGCGCTGCCCTGGAATAAACCAATGCACCTCGTCGCCAAACCCGGTGACATCGTGCATCGCCCGGTTTTCACTGATGACCAGGCGGTTGCTATCGCCAGTTAGCTCATAGCCCCCGACTAAAACTTGAATGTGATCGCCTGCTAATGCCATGTTCGTCCTCCTTTGGCTTTCTTTCTTGGCTCGCACGCCCTACTTCGGCGTGTTCTCGAACCGGTTGACGAACCCATGCACGACGATGACATCCGCCGTCGCCGCAAACGCGCGCACCTCGCGCCCGTTCTGCAGCACCAGGCCGGGGATGACTTTGGTAAAACCGCTCTCCGCCGGGATCGTGATCTCGACCTGATCATACGGCGCGGTTGTACCGCCCCACTCCACCGTCAGCTTGACCGCCGAACCGGAGGTATTGACGGCCTGCAGCCACACCTCGTCCCATTCATTGGCAGCGATGCTCTCCGTTGCCGTATGCACCAGCGTCCCGGGGGTGGCGGTGGCCGCCACCTTGATCCCGCGCCCATCGCTGCTCGCGCTCAATTTGCGTTTCTTAAAATCGCCACAGCCATTCTGGCACATGGTTACTCCTTTTGTTCTTCAATCATCAACTCGTCGATTATTTCTTCCAGAAGCTGTTTCACTTTTTCTCGCAGTTCCTCATCTGACTGCTTGGCTCGCTCGCGCCCGATCCGGGCGGCTTCGTCGAGACTGAAGCCTCCGATGAGCATCAAAGATAGGGTCACAATCAGGACCAGGAGTTCATCGCGAACCGCTTCCAACTCCGGAATGTACAGGCCGCTTTTCGTTTATGCTTCATTCTCCTTGCCTTGCTGGCTTGACTTTGAATTCCCAAAGCGCGCAATGTACGCCTGCCGCGCTAATTCCCTCCCGGATCATCCTGTTCGGTCAAGCCCTGAGCAGCGGCAAGCTGCCAGGCGAGCCGCGCCAGGATTTCGACTTCCGAACGGAGAGTGCTGACCGAATTGGCTGCCGCCACGCGCTGCTTGAGCGCGCCATAGTCCAGCGTCGCGACAGCCCGTTGCGCGGCAGCGTGCTTGAGCGCACGCACTTCTGAGGGAGTCGGCTTCTGTGGATCGATAACGGCCAGCGCCTGATTGTAGGTTGTCTCCGCCAGACGCTGGACTGCACTGTCGGCGCTGTCGGTCAGGTGGATGATGGCTTCTTGCCCGCGCAGGCTCATCCCCATGTAGTTGTCGCCCAACACCGCCTTGAGCGCAGGCTGCACCTCGTCGATTTCGCGCAGTTGGCCACGCGTTAGTGTTATATCGCGCATTTAAATCTCCCAGATATGGAAATTGACTGCATCATCGAGATAGATCGTCCCGGCCTGCGTCAGCCACATCACGTTGACGGTATGTGATGCCGCCGAGAGTGTCTGCGTGATGAAGAAATATTCCACCGCGAAGCGCTCGACCGTGGTGGGGATAGCGACGCTGCCGAGGCCGTAGGCCGAATCGCCGAGCCGCGTACCGTCGAGTGAGAAATCGAAGTAGGCACGGCCCGTACCCGACATATATACCAGCCCATTCAGGCAGATCGCGATGCGGCCGCCTTTTGTCGTGATAGTCTGCGACAAGTTCGTCGCATCCGTGTTCACGAAAGTCGAACTCGACGTGCTTGCACCCGCGTAGCTGAGGCTGTAGTGCGATGCTTGTGGCGGGACTTTCAGCACACTCAGGTTGTCGCGCAGATGTGTGTTGAGCAATGCTGCCGTGACCAATTCATCGGTTGCCCACGTCTTGGGCGTTGTCCATGTGGACATTTAATCTCCTTTTCATAAATGTCTTTTGCCCTACAAAAATCGTTCTTACCGTCGTTGGCGTTATATCGCTTGTTTTGTTATTTGATCATTCCACCTCCACATCTACCACTTTGTGCCAGACGTACGTCCGCCAGTTCATACAAAGGCATCCAGTCAGTCGCCTGCCCCATGAGGCAGCGCCTTGTTGACCAGATACCCTGCATGGCTGATGCCCAGCAGTGCCAGCATCCCGGCGTCGAGGGTCGGCAATGCCTGGATCGTTTCTCCCGCTGCGAACAATCCTGCCAGCGCCGTGCCATAAGAAAACAACAGCACCAGCGTGAAGAAAAACATCTGTAACTTGCCCAGGTCGAGCAAGCCCAGGTTGCCGGTTTCCGATCCCTGAAAGAGGTCAGCGATGCCTGCTGCATCCACGTTTTGGTTCACCACTAATTGACCACGAAAGCTGACTTGTTCAGGCGTTATCGACCGGCGCGCCAGGGCATCCAGAGCGCTCAGTTTTTCTTCGTCGCTGGGGGCACGCTGCCGCTTGGCGTTCAAGATCAGCGGTGAGCCTACCATCGAGGCTGTACTGATGCCCATCAAGAGCCAGAGTTCCGGTGGAATGGCAATCGCCAGCGGTTCTGCATGACCGGCATGGATGTTGGTCAGCACGGCGGTCAGAAACCCGGACAGAATCAGCACTGTCCACAGGGTCATCTGCAGCCGCGATAAACTCACCTTGTTCCGAGTGTCGATCAGGACCCCCAGCCACCTACCGGTGATGCCGTGCCCGGCAATCAGCGCGAAACTCGTCATGAACCCCATGATCGCCAGCCAGATGTAGAGCCGCAGCTCCCTCGGCACCAGCCACTCGATCAGGACGATCCCGATCAGCAAGCCTAGCAGTGTCAGGGTATGCCACGAAGCCCAGTGTCCGGCCCGCGTGTCACCGCCGTTCATGGTGGGTATTCGCTTGACTGCTTCCACGTTCTCTAGCCCTCCAGCGGGAGAAACACGAAATAACCTTAAGTACTCAAGAAGTTGTCTAAGTACACGACATCATCCTAGCACCGAAGTTGTAGCACAAGTGTTCGGTTTTATAGAACAGATGTACTAAGTTTCCGGGGCGGTTTCAGGCTGCACCAACCGGATGCTGCGCGCGACATAGCGCTCCCGTTTGATCCGGCCTTGCAGCTGCAGCTCGCGCACGTAGTAGGCTGCCGTTGACAGACCAAGATAGCAGCCATCTGCGATCTCACGGATGCTCGGTGACAGTTGCTCATGGGTTTCGATGTAGTGACGAATGAACTCATAGACGGTGTCGGCGGTCGTCCTGTCACGCGGCATGGTACCCCCTCGCGGTATTACAATTTTCAAACGCGACAGAATCCATTGTACGCTGACCGAACGCGCGTTCTAGGTATAGTTTCGATATAAATCTGTTAGTAATTTACACCCCGCGCTCGCGCTAGTGAACACAATAAACATTGTGTCTACTAGACCTTCATTCTTCCCGCCCTATCGGGCCATTTTTGCATGAAGGTTGAGACCCTTCGGCAAACTGGTGGACATATTTGTCTGAAGCTGCTATTGTGTTGATAGCTTTTCCGGGACTGGAAAAGGGGGCTTATGAACTTTGTCGAACCGATCCGCGACCGCAAAAAACTGTCACAAATCAAAAACCTGCTCCGGGGCGAAGGCCGCTATCGCGACCTGCTGCTCTTCACCGTCGGCATCAACACGGCGCTGCGGGTCTCAGATTTGTTGACGCTGCGCGTCGGCGATTTCCTCCAACCCGATGACACGCCGCGCGCGCGCTTCTGGATCCGCGAGGAAAAACGCGGCAAGCGCAATGAAGTCGTGATCAACGATGCCATGCGCCAAGTCCTCGGCGAATATCTGGATGTCTACCCGGCTATCGTCGATGACTATGAGAACTTCGTCTTCTTCAACACCCGCACGGGCAACTTCAAAGACCCGATCAAACGCGGGCAAGCCTGGAAGTTCATCACCGGCATCTGTACTGCCGTCGGGCTGAGCGGGAATTATGGCACGCACACCCTACGCAAGACCTGGGGCTACCATGCGCGCCTGGCCGGTGTTGACCTGGCGTTGATCATGCATATGTTCAACCACAACAGCCTGGCCTACACCAAGCGCTATCTGGGCATTACCGACGATGAGTTGGAAGCGGTGGTCAGAAAGCTCAATCTTTGAGCGACAAGATCCTGCGTCAATTAGCTGATCTAAAAAGCGTTGATATAACTTATTATAATTCTAAATCATTAACTGCCGTTGGGCGACAGGGCATCGGCCAGCGACTTGCCAGCCAGAAGCAGGACATGCGCTTATAAATGTTTCAAGAGAATATGAGTATCCAGCCTGTCAGCGAGCAGAGTTGTCTACTGCTGCGACAGCGACGGCATGAGCAGCGGTAGTGCAATCGAGATGAGTATGTTGCCCAGCACATCAAGTGGCTCAGGGACAAACATAAACACCAAGAAAAGCAACAGACAGCCCATTACACGTCGCCAGAATACTCTTTTATCGCGCATCAGCGCTCCATATTCTGACGTTAGTGAGACGGTGATAAGAACAAAAAAGGCACTCAAATAGCGCCTTTTCCGACAGGGCTCCGGACAATTCCCGGATAAATATGTGCCTTGGACTACATTTCACACCTGCTTGTCTAATACCATCGTATTTCGCGTGTCAAGTACCTGCTGGAGACCTCGCTTCAGCATAATCATACACCTCGCCATAGTTGACAAACTTTTGTGAATAACGAAAAGACGACTATCACCGCATCGTCGAAACCTTGGGCAACGGCCGGTAAGCCGATTGTTGACAGATTATCGTCATGCTGCCTGAAGCTCGGCGAATATTACGTGTGAGGCTCAGCCGCTTCTCCCTTGTTCATGCAATGCCTTGAGTTCGGCAAGTGGCTTTGGCTGATAGTAAAGGTCGCGTTCGACGGGCAAACCCAGACTCCCGCGAACGCCTTCGATTTCGCCGATGGAAAAATACCCCAACTCCAGAAAATCTCCGGATACCAAGCCGAAAGCCAAATCATCGCCGTCAAATTCTGTCAGATACCAGGTGTAGTTCGCGTCCGGAGTGAAGAGCTTCACCGGCGCGACGGCCTTCATCCCCTGCTCTTCATTGGCATACAACGGTGGCAGGGCTGCGCGGATTTCCCCAGGCAGCAGTTCCATCATCTCGTCGGCGTTCCAGCCCAATTGAACACTGACAAGCTCCCCTACCGCGTCGTCATACTGAAGCCCGTAACGCCTGCGCGCGCGGGCATTGGCTACTGTAAAGATGTCTTTCGTGAGTCTCAAGACGCGATAATCCGAATGCTTTTGCGTAATTTGCGTCGCTCGGCCATAAGCTTCGTCACAGGTCGCCCGAAGCGGTAGCTGCATCCGACCGAAGATGTGGACGACAGATTCTCGTTGAGCATTGCGGGCT
Source organism: Anaerolineales bacterium (assembly GCA_030834895.1). Taxonomy (GTDB): domain Bacteria; phylum Chloroflexota; class Anaerolineae; order Anaerolineales; family Villigracilaceae; genus Villigracilis. Next base: position 283 of record JAUQXA010000020.1, on the reverse strand, counting down.
GGGATGAGTTCCCGCTGCACGCCCGACGAAAATGAAATGAGGGGATATTTCTTTCCCCTCACCCACTCCTGTTTATAACGCTCGGCCATCAGATCCCCATGCAGATGGGTCATGCCTGTGATTGGCTGCGAGTCAAATGGTGTTGTCAAGATCGGGATAAAAATCCCCAAAATGATCGGAATAAGAATCCCCAGCTCAAGTGTTTTGAGGTGGGCTAAGGCTCCTTATGGTTGGAGACAGGCTCAGCCGCAGGGGGAGTGCGGAGCTTGTCTTTGAGACGATA
>JAUQXA010000019.1 GCA_030834895.1 Anaerolineales bacterium | reverse complement strand
GGTGAAGGCGAAAGCCACAGCCTGCTCTTGTTGATGGAGTCGCTCGTATGAGTCAGGCTTCATCGCTCGTCAAAAGCCGCCGCGCCATCCAATGGATTGGCGTCGTCGGCACCTTCCTGCTCGGACTGCGTCACATCATGCTAGGTGAAGCCTCACGCGGCGGATCGTTCGATTCTTTCTGTCCTTTCGGCGCAGTGGAAACGCTGCTGCCATATCTCGCCACAGGTCACACGCTCAAGACCACCAACTTGCTCAACTTTTCGGTCATGCTTGGCGTGCTGGGCGTGGCGCTCGTGGCGGGACGCGCCTTCTGTGGCTGGATGTGTCCGCTGGGGACGATTCAGGATTGGTTCGCCAGTTTGGGACGCCGCCTGAGCGGGGAGAAAAAACACATTCGCGGCAAACAGGGCAAGGCATGGATTCCGCTTCACATCCCAAAAACAGCGGACAAAGTTTTGCGCTATGCAAAATACCTGTTGCTCGCGCTCATCCTCGCCGCCAGCCTGTATGCAGTCTATCCGCCCCTACATGATTTTTGTCCCGTGCGCGCCGTCTTTAGTTTCAAGATGACGCCGCTTTTGTGGAGCGTGCTCATCACTTTCCTCGTCACCTCCGTTTTTATCGAACGCGCCTGGTGCAAATATCTTTGTCCGCTTGGGGCAGTGCTGGCAATCTTCAACAAAATCTCGCCCGTGAAATTGGTCAGCAGTTCAACCTGCAACCAGTGCGGGCGCTGCGACATTGAATGTTCGATGGGCATTGAAGATGTGCCGTCCAATTTAGCAGACGCCGAATGTATCCGCTGTTTGGAATGTTTGGATGTTTGCGCGCGGGACGGTTCGCTGGAATTAAAAGTCATCAAATGAAAGTCCACCATATTCCAAATCAAGGAGAAACCAAAATGAATGCACAGTTTTCATCCAAAGACAGATCTGGTATGGCTGTCGTTGCAGCGATTGCAGGCTTGCTCAGTTTTACCGTCCTGCCATTCATGATCGCACGGGCAATGACGGCAGTCCTGGAAGGCGCGGCGGTGAAAATCCCAACCGCTGGCAATCCTTTGATCGCCACAGCACCGCGCATTGTGATCGCCTTCTTCCCCGTCTGGGGCGGATTGAGCATTGCGGCGGGGATCGCCTTGTTGCTCGTCGCGTGGGCAATATACAAGGGAGAAGCATGGGCGCGTCCAACAGCAATCGGTTTGCTGGCGATTCCATCCATCACGGGCGCGTACTACTCTGGTCCTGTAATGTACTTTGGAAAAAGCGCCCTGCCCATTTTCATCCTCATTGCCCTGCTTGGATTGGTCCCATACTTCACGCTCCTTCTCTGGGGTAAGGCGTCAGCGGGCGGGAAGACAGCAAAATTCTTCGTATTCCTCATGCTGGGCGTGACTGCCGCATGGAGTTTCAGCAACGGCGGTTCTTCCCTGCGCATGTTCTGGGCACGTCCTGAATATTATCCTCTGGATGCGTCCAATACTGGCTTCATCATGGGTGTCCCAGTCATTTGGACGGGTGTCCTTGCCACCATCTTTTCCATCCCCTTCCTCGCGGCAGGCAAACGGGCAGGCTGGAGGTTGGGACTCGTGGGAGTGGGCATTATCTTCATGGGCAACCTGATGCTCTTTGTCACCCACACAGGGACAAAGGAATTCATGATCGGGATAATCATGGCGACTGTCAGCCTGGCATTGCTTGCGATTCCATCAATAGGCAAAAAGTTGGTCGAGGATCCAACATAAATCAATCCGCCTTGAGCCAGCATCTTCAAAGTCTGGGAACATGGCGGTAACGTCAATTGAAATCGCAGCGCTGCTGATACAAAACAACCTAGAGAAACCTGCGACAGTAGGAAACGAAACAGGGATGGAACGCAACTCCATCCCTGTTTCGTTTGCGGAGGATTAGATCATGCATCCACTGGCTGCCTGATTTTTAAAACAGCGTTCGCATGTCTTGCTTTTGCCCACTTATATGAATAACTTTATCCAAGCAAAAACTGTTTTTCAATGCCTGCGCCATTTTGGTGAACTTCCCGACGAGGTTCAACAAGCAATTGCGGCTTCTGCAAGCCCTCGTCACTTCAACGCGGAACAGGTTATCTACGTGGAGGGCGAACCTGCCGAGTCGATTTATATTGCCAGTAAAAAGCGATATTTCTATGGTCTGCGCATTCACACAATACTGGTGGGGTGTCCGCTGATCGGGACAATGGGAGGAAGTTGTCCTGTGAAAATAAAGCTGATGGACTGCATGACATAAACCATGCTCAAGCCGAATGCCACGAACAGAAAGTAGCCACTGATCCATTTGACAGGCCCAACAGGGCGGTATAGATCAAAAAGAAAGCGTTGAAGGCTGTGCCGAAAAGGTAGAACGCGTAGTTGTAGAGCATGTAATCCAGCGCGCCCATCCAGATCAACTGCGCCTTCAACGAGCCGTGTGATGAATAGTACAACGCCGCCATCAAGATCGGTACTGCCAGAAAAAGCGTGACTACATCATTGCCCAGCCATGTAGTGGTGACAAAGGCATTATCACGACACAGACCATTCAGGAAAAGCCCGCCCGCAGAGGCGATCACCGCAAGCGCAGCAATCAGCAAGGAAAGTACATAGGCTGTTTTCATTTTTACATTCATTGAATCCACCTATTTGACCGCGAACCAGCGCGTGAACCACCCCAGATATACACCGGCTGCGACGCCGATGTTCAACAGCACGCCTACCACCAACCAGGGGTGCCAGTAGAAGACGAGTAAGATCAGCGAAAGTACAGCAGCGATCAGCGCAAGAGTCTGCCAGATACCCATCAGCCCCGGCAAACCCAGCAGACCTACTCCGGCGGCAACAAACAGCGCCAGAATGACAAGCCAGAGGAGCCAGCCAACTGTGCGTACCAGGGATGGATTCAACCCCAAGCGCATGGCTGGCCAAGCGTCATCTATATTTGCGCGCCGGAAAGTAAGGCGTGCGCAAGGCTCCCTGTGCAAGGACAGGCACGGTGGCGAGACTCATGGTCATCAATCCATGCGCAATGAGAAAGATGGCAAACAGAATACGAAGAGTGGATATGTTCATTGTGTTTCCTTGTTTATGAATATGATCAAATGGAGGCGCGAAAATCCCCGAACCGTGGATTTTGCAGTTCGCTTAATTGGAAAATAAAAAGCGCATCCACCAGCATTGGCTTGGATGCGCTTGAACCGATAAATATCTGGGCTGCCGATTGATTTTAGTAGGAATGACTCCACCCAGAGCAACTGTGGCTGCATGAATTCCGTTGTGCTGGGATTTATCAAGCCGCCTTCTTTTGTTTCTGACCTCGACCTTTTTTCTGGTTATGCAAATCCTTCGGTCCTAACTTTCTAACTGATATCAGTATTAGATTAAGGTCTCGAATCTTTGCCAGTAAACCGTGGAGAGCCGGCTGATCTACAATCGGACCAATGATGAGGGTACAATTCTGCCCCGCCTTTGTATTCTTCTGATGTTTTAGAGTCATTCCTTCAAACCACGCCTGCCAGTGATCTTCAAGAAGCCCTTTGATCTTGATCTCGTATATCCCGCCGTCATTCTGAGAGAACGATTGATCGGATTTTGTGTGGTTTTGCTTTCTGTTTGCCATCAAAATTATCTCCATTTGTTTGCGTTCAGTTTAGTGTGCCAGCGATAAAATATCGTTACAAAACATTTCAATCCTTTCCTGTCGAAGTATTGTTCCCGGCTCATCAATGCTATGCTAAATCTGCTACAAGTAACCTTTCGTCTCGTATACCCATCACTGTCACAAATTGCGACTTTTTAGCCTGCGGGAAGCGTAATTTGTGACCGAGGGTATTATAGAACCACACATTTGCTCTTCTCCCGAGAGATGCTGGTGTTACCTTATATTCACCATGTCACGCCCACCCAAACAACAGTTTTTGCTCCTTGTCGCGTTTACTGGGACAATGCGCCACGACCACACATACTGCACGGACCACGCCGCCGGTAGCAGTAACCCAACGTTGCCACAGCGAGCGCCACACCCCAAACCGGGAACAATAGGGTGGGACCGACTTGGAAAATTATTTCCCCAATGAGGCCCATACCCTCTGCCCCAGCGGCCGCCGCATTCGCGACCATTTGTCCTAAGCCGGCCCATATCCCTGTGCCACCCACCACCAGTAACACCGATGCGAGCAAGGCCGGGACTACGGCCAGCGCGATGGGGACCCGACGTCCGGATAGACCAATCATCCAGCGCGGGAATACTTCACCCCAGCGCTGCACCAGGCCAAGCATCAGAAAAGCTCCTGCCAGGATAAAGTTCCCCAAGAAGAGCGCTCCCAAGATCCACTTCCCACTCTCTTGACCATGACGAAATAGTTCCTCGCTCATCCCCAGTGGGAACCCCAATGCCCAGACATAACGCGTGAGGGCGTAGAAGACTGGTGTCACCATCGCCACATACACGGCGATCCGGCCCCAGCGTGCAGCCTGGTCCGGACTAGTCCACCCCTCCGGTCCGTCTCGACGACCACAATACAGGCAGGCGTCCCCGCTCCGGCGGCTATAACAAACGGTAGCTGCCAGCCAGAGAAACCCACCAAGGAGACACAGCACTTGGTGTACTATTGCCCACCGGGTATAACCCTCCAGGTAGGAGTCAACCTCAGCCCCAGTGATAAGCCTGAAGATGATGTAGGGGAAATAACCGAGCTTGACCAGCAGGTCGAGGGAGGTACGTAGCAACAGGAGTATCCCAGCGAGCAGTACGCCGGCAATTATGAAGAGAGTCCGAAGCACCCTACTTCGCACCCCACGCAGCATCGCCACTCCCACCGCCGCCGCAGGAATCCCTACCAAAATCACAACGATCCAAGCCACGACCGGTACGAATCGTCCAAGTAGAGACCCCAAACCGTCGGGCGCGGTTTCGAGGGTGTAAGGGAACCCGCACCCGCCCATCGCCCAGTAGCCCCCCAGTGCAGAGTAGATTAACGACCATGCCACTGCCGCATAGGGCTTCCAGCGCTGCCAGTCGCGCGCCCCTCCACTATGAATGGACACGACATTGTCCATCTCGCTTTCTTTTCTTAAGAGGATTCTGTTCATGATTTCTCCTGTTATGACATCGCCAGCATTTTATCCATCAAAATGCCGGAGTATTTGCCAGCACCTTTCTGGACATGTTCGTGGAGCAAAATAAACCACCCATCACTTGGCGTTATTTCACCTGCGAAAAGGCTGTCAAGAGCAAAACCAGGGTGCCGGTAACGGCCATGCCGTTGGCATAGAAACGAAAGCGGTTGAACGCCTGGGGCAATCCGGTATTTGACGACAGCATGAGCCCCACGCGCAGGATGGCATTGAACCAAAAACCGGCGCCAATCATCCCCACAATCAAGATATGTTTGATCAGCATCAGGATGCACCATAGGTTGTCAAAATTCCCGACCCCAAGACAGTTTGGGTCAACGAGCATGAGGTGAATCCCAGTGACGATGAAGACAAGTAATGCGGCATACAGCCAATGCCTGCTTTGCTTCGAGAACGCGCCAAGAACCGTGCCGACCGGGATATCAGGCTTGTCTTTCATGGCGGGTATATAGATCAGGGCAAGTAGCACAAAGTGCCCGATGAACACAACTGTTGCCAGGGTATGAAACCAGGTGGATAAAGCGGTCAAAGTCTCTAACATGTCTGCTTTCCTTTCTATTTTTGCAGTGTAAGCACAGATTGGGATTCGAATCGGGTGTCCCTTGGAGGTTGTGGCGTGTGTAGGATCAACCCGGAGATAAAAGTGAGCATCCATACCAGTCCAGCAGAGATCAAAAATACAGCCTGTGGGCCTGTAAGCGGCGAGATCAATACAACCAATGCCGGTCCAAACAGACTTCCGAGCGAGCCGAGGGTACTTTTGAGTCCCATGCTGCGCGCTTTGTATTCAGGCGGAGTGATATCAAGAATATAGGCACCCAAAGCCGGATCGTAGAGACCATTTCCCAGCCCAGCCAGGATGAAACTCAGCACAATCCAGGTCGCATTATGGAAAACGGCCAAGCCAATAAATTGGGCAGAGAAAAGCGCCAACCCAAATATCAATACGGGTTTGCGCCCCAGACGATCGCTTAACCGGCCAAGGGTAAATTCGCCGAACATGAGAGCCACCCCATATGTACTCATGGTTAACCCTAATTGGGATGAGGTCCAGCCCAGGTCATCGTAGGCATAGAACATGAATTGCGGCTCGATGAATGCCCAGGCGAACAACACCCCAAAGCTGATCAACATCAGCAGGAAAAATGTCGATGAGGAGAACAGGGTTTGAAACCCGCTCTTCAATGATGATTGGGGACGATCGAAATGGGCATCTCTATATGTTTCTGGGATCAGGAATACCGCCAGAAGTAATGCTCCAACTGCCATCACGATTGCGACAGCAAAGGGCACCACATAACCGCAGTGGTCGTATAGCTGTCCACCCAATACGGGACCGGCAATCCATCCCACAGACGCACCGCCATTAACAATGCCAATCCATTGCGCACGCCGATCTTCCGAAGCCAGGTCGCCGACGCTGCCGGTAATGGCAGGGATCAGTCCGGCAGTTAAGGCTCCCGCCAAACCACGAAGCAAAATTAGCAGCCAGGCGGAGGCGGCAAATAAATATCCGCTGAATGCCAGGATGTAAGCAGCAAGCGAAAACAGGATGATGGGACGGCGTCCGAAGCGGTCGGCCAATGTCCCGATGAATGGCGCGGCGATGGTGCTGGTGAGGGCATAGGCCATGGCACTGATGCCAAAGGCTTCCACCCCAGCGCCAAAGCTCTCGAAACGGCGGGCAAACAACGGCAGTATCATCACAAAGCCGGTCATTTGCAATGCCATGCAAAATGCCATCGCAATTAAAATTCCAGTTGATTGTCGGATAGTCCTTGCACTCATTTATTAATCCTTCTGTTTTGAACCCATCATAAAAAAAGTCCGTAACAAAATCGTTACGGACACGTTAAACGAAGGCCTGTAGAGTTCCATTTCAGGCGGGAGGGGCAGCCTCCAATAGTCGGTTTACATAGCTCTTCAATTGCGGGGCCAAGGTTGACGTTTTCAATTGTTTGAGGAGTTTAATGATCGGCTTACCCTCATCCAGGAAAATTCGAACATATCCTTCGGGTTCAGCCAGGAGAAGCGAGTGCAGCAGATCTGTCTTTGCTCCTTTTATGTCACCTTGGCGTATAAACGCCAAACAACGGAAGATGTGTAACTCAATCGCCACGCCCAACAGCCCACGCTCTTCTGTGGTAATGAGATAAGGTGTGAACTGCGCAATGGCTTCGTTGGGTTTGCCTCGGGCTAACAATACCCTGAACATGGCGAGATTTGCTGCTTCCCTTGCCTGTCCTCGATCTTCCTCAGTTAGGCACATTGCCTTGTCGGCACAATGTGCTGCCTCATTCAAGGAACCTTGCTGGAGTAAAACCCTTGTTCTTAGTGCAAGTAACTCTGCTATTGACAACGGAGGTGGAGCTTCGCCCAGTGCAACTTCGGCCTCCTGGACGGCCTTCAATGCCCCACTCGTATCCCCGCGTGCCAATCGCAAGCGAACCAGTGCCGGGGCGGCATTCCTCACCCCATCAAGACGACCGCTCCATTTGCCCTGCTCGATTCCCTGAATGAGATGTGCCTCGGCGGACTCCATCTCATTCTGTTCCACCAATACTTCACTCAACGCCACGTGCAATATACCAGCCGCAGGCAGGCGTGACATTCCATGTTCTTCAGTAAAACGCAGCGCATCCCGACAAGCTTCATCCGCCGCCCGCAGGCGTCCCAGCAAGAGAAGAGGCTTGATCAACAAGTAAGTTGCCGCCAAACCGGTGGCGCTTTTTCCAAGACGGCTCCAGCGGATTGACTCAGCACACGCATCAACCGCTTGTTGGAGGTGACCTGCACCGTTATGAGCTGTTGCCAGTGCCAAATAAATAGGCGCGCGAAGCTGGGCATTTGCCTGGGATAATGGATTCCCGGACAGCAATTGGATGGCGCGTTCAGCATATGTGATGGCGGTTTCGTGCTCGGCATGATAGCGAGCCACAAACGAGCGCAAGGCTGCTATCTCGGCTGGTAATAATGCATAAGACTCGTCGTCCCTGATATCTTCCCTTGGCAGGTCTGACTTGATATATGTTCGTTCTGCGTCCACAAGGTGTGCCTCGATCGCACTGATCTGACCCTTAAGCCAAAGCACCCAGCAAAAGGTAATACTGAGTGGCGCATTGTTTCTGATAATGTTTTCTGGCAAAGCATTCAGCCAGGACCATACTGTTTCGATCTCCCCGTTTTGTGCAATCACTCCCCAATACCTCGCAACCAAATCTCCAGCCCGTACATAGTCCCTGGCGGCGAGAGCATACCCCACTGCTTCGGTCACCTGCCCATTTTGTTCACACCACTCTGTAGCATGTGACAATAGTTGGACGATTCGTTCCGGGGCTGATTGTTGGAGTCGTGATCGCAACAAATCAGCGAAGAGGTGGTGGTAGCGATACCATTGTTTGTGATCATCGAGAGGAATAAGGAATAGGTTGTTCCTCTCCAGATTTTCGAGCACGGCCTGCCCACTTTCTCCTGCCTCCTTCCACTCCCTGATCATCAGCGCGTCACACAAGGGTCCATTGAGCTTCTCCAGGATGGAGGTCTCCAGCAGAAAGGTCTGGACATGGGGTGGCTGCCGCTTCAACACCTCCTCCACCAGATAGTCCAGCACATATCTGTGACTGCCCGAAAATGCCCGGATGAACTCGCTGGCATCCTCCCGTCCCTGCATGGAGAGAGCCGCCATCTTCAACCCCACCACCCAGCCTTCGGTATGTGCCTCCAGGGCATCAATATCTTCGGCCGAAAGCCCGAGCTGCATGACAGCGTTCAGAAACTCAGCCGCCTCCTGCGATTTGAAGCGCAGATCCTGTGTGCGCAGTTCGAGCATCTGACCGTGAGCACGCAAGCGTCCCAATTGCAGGGGCGGATCGGCACGGGTGGCAATCACTAGATGCATGTTGGAAGGAATGTGATCCAGGAGGTAGGACATTGCTTCATGCACGGCATGTTCGGTGATGAACTGGTAATCGTCCAGCACCAACACATACGGCTCAGCCAGCCTGCCGAGATCGTTCATCAGGGATGCCAGGATGATATGGGGAGGCACCAACTGCATGGATTGCATGATCTGCCTGGCTTCAATCCCTATACCTTCATGGACGCTTTCGAGAGCAGAAACCAGATAGGACAGAAAGCGGTACGGGTCGTTATCGCCATTGTCCAATGAGAGCCAGGCAACCGGCAGGGAGGTCTGTGCAATCCATTCAGCAAGTAATGTCGTTTTGCCAAAACCGGCGGGAGCGGAAATGACTGTCAATGCCTTCTTATCCACATCTGCCAGATGAGCAATCAGCCCTGAACGGACCACCCTGGAGGAGGGCAGCGTGGGAAGGTAAAGCTTTGTCTTCAGGAGGGGGAAACGCTCAGGAGGTGCTGTGGCCGGTGTTGCACCTTCCTTTCCCCGTATCTGCTCATACAGCCGACGGGTTTCCGATTCCGGCTCCTGCCCCATCTGTTCCCTGAGAGAGCGGGACAATTCTTCGTACTGACGCAGAGCGGCGCTCCGCTGACCGGAACGGGCGTACAAGTCCATCAGCGCACGGCAGGCAGGCTCGTGTAAACGATCCAGTGTAATCCAGCGACGGGCAGAGGCAATTGCCTGATCCCATTGAGCCCGTTCCGAGTGGGCGGCAGAGAGATGCTGCAAGACCCCCGCGAATTGTTGGCGCAAGCCATCCCGTTGAAAGAATTGCCATTCATCGAAGGTGGGCGAGTCATCCAGATTCAGCCCTTCCATGAAATCGCCTTGATACAGTGCCGCCATCCCCTCCAGGAGAGAAAGGCATTCTTCACATACTTTCTGGTCTGGATGAGAATGTTCCTTGACCTGTGAAAGGGATTGGTGGAAAGTTTCCACATCCACCCATAATTTGCCGTTTTTTTTGAGGGCAATTTTGTCACGGTCTGCCTCGATCCAGCCAGGGAGGCTTGAGTTTAGGGAAGAGAGGGTGCGGCGGAGGTTTGCCAGGGCCTTTTGCTGGTTGCCCTCCTGCCAGAGCATGGCGGAGAGCACCTCTCTGGAACATTCCCCCGCATTGAGACTCAGGTAGGATAAGAGAGCCGCGGCTTTCCGCGTTTCGAGTTTGACAGGTTTCCCTTTCAGTTCGATGAGAGGGTGTCCCAACCAGTGCAATTTCAGTGCTTCCACGAGCCCTTCCTTTCTCCAAAGTTCGTGGATGTTCCTGCTATTGCATTTTACTCAATCTGTTACCCTCCGTACAAACGAATTTCACCATTCACTTGCTTATTTGCATATTTGCGGCATATCAAGGCTCCTAGTTTCAAACAAACAGCCGCACATTCCTTGCTGCGCTGATTCCTCAATTTAACCGCACACGGATCATAACCACATTGTGTACGCCCTTCTCAACCTCTTCTGCTCTCGGGTTGCCTGATTTGTCTAAGGTTACACCGTAATACGGGGCGTCACTTGGTACTTTTCGCAGGTGTTCTGTCAGCCTGGTTGCTATGACTTGCTTGTCTTCGATAACTGGTTCCGCCAACCCTTGAACATCCTGACCCTGCAGGCGCAAGGTAACCGGTGCGCCTCCCTTCAGGTTTTTCCACCAATTGGCATGAGTGAAAATATATACTTGATCATCGAATTTAGAATAACTGACTGGCGTTGTGTAAGCCCTCCCGCTCTTACGTCCGGTAAAGGATATCAGTAGAGCGATTTTGCTGACCAGCCCGTGCATTGGCGAGCCTAACATGAACTTCATCATCTTATTGATAAATGGTGGGACAGTTGATGTTTGAGACATTTCAACCTCTTTCTTATAATCCTGTTTTTCAAGCATGTGGATCTGGAACACCTTCCAGCCACGTTATTGGTTCGGCGTAGTCAACCGATGTAGCACGACGCCGTGTGCCTTAATACGTACGGTGACCAACATAGACACGGTCACCAGGAGAAGCAGGGTGAATACAAAACCGATGGCAGTGAAAGCCTCCGGTGCAAGCAACAGAGTCAACATGACGATCGATCCAATGACCAAAATGCATCCCCACCAGCTTCGTCCAAAGAACAAAAAGCCAAGTATGGTGATACCAACGGCGAGGAACGCTGCAAGTCCGGACTGGATGTCATGGCTCATCACCAGCGGAGGTAGTGATGCCGTGATCGGGAGGATCAGCCAGTACAAGCGGTGTCGCTCGATCAAAAATAAAACTGCAACTGCAATCCCGCTGGTTATCCAACCAAACCATGCAATTACCATGAGCACAACTGGAACATCTGGGCGTCCTTCCGCGCGCGCTTTGAGTCCAAGCAACATGCGCCGCTCCATTGTGAAAACAATTGGATCCACAAGCATCACCATCAGCGCATTGGTTGGACCCGATTGACCACGCACGATCAGCCGTGTGTTGTGCTCATCCACCGGCTCGAGGACATGCGCACCGAACATTTCCAAAACGAGCACGTGATCCGGCTCAATGATCAACACCGGACTGACCGCATCTTTTCCCACACCCCAGAGGTAATTAGACGGAACCAGCCGCCAGCCATCCCCAACCGCCAAATGCTGCCACTCCGGGCGAATTTCATCTGTATTATGGATATTGGCCCCGATTAGGTTCTCAAGCCAGGTATACGAATAGAAACCAGCACGATCCTGTCCAACCTGCACGAGCCACTTCCATACAACATCCGGGGCAACGTTGATCGTAATTGCCAGAGTTGATTTTCCGTTGAGATGCGGGATCAGTTCATCACCGGGCAGGACCATCTGCTGTTCAACCTCGTTGGAACCCCAGTTTGCCATCCATGGGTGGACGACCGTCAAGTAGACGACCATCAGAAGCAACACAAATGGGATAGCATAGCGGAGACGCACTGCCTTTACTATAATAGTGAGCTTATCGCGCAACATAGGTAATCTCCTATCAACTTAAAAGGGGGCAGTCATGCATCAAGGCTTTTTCAATGGGATCAGCCGGTCGACCCTTGTCAGGTAATCTTCATATTCCCGGCCAAAGGCCTTTGTCAGCTGTTCTTCCTCTTTGCCGATAAATATCATCACACCGACGTACAAAAAGATCGAGGCAATGAGGTAGACCCAGGTTAAAGTCATCAGCGCGACAGCAGGAAGCACAAAGAACGTCACACTGGAGTAGATGGGATTTCGGACAACGCCATACGCGCCGGTGGTGACCAATTTCCCTTTCGAAAAACCTGACATTAATTGGGCAACCGCCGATCCCCAAAGGATGATGCCGGGAAGCAGTAGTAAATATCCCACGGGTCTGATAAAGCCAACGCTTTTGGGTAATGCTGCAATCTGAGGTAAATGGACATGAACCAATATGGCTGCAATCAAATAGGGCAGCGTAAACAGGATGATTTTCACGCCTTGACCGATGATGTTCATTCCGTTTTGGTTTGTAAGGATATTTTTCATGGTATATCTCCTGTCAATCGATGATTTGTCAATCATCGATTGATCTTATTCGGTAGTAATGCTCACGTTTCCTGCGCCGCTGCTGACTGTGACCTCAACTTTGTTGGCAGCGCCATCATAGTCGGATGACTGGTATGTACTATCATCTATCTTGCTGAACCGGGAATCCATGATCACCTTACCCAGCCCAACGGTGGCGTGAATGCGAGCCGCAACATTACTGGGAATATGCACAACCACGTTGCCCGCACCTGTTCTGGCTGTAACGTTCAGGTCAATCACTTTGCCAGGCAATACTACATAAACGTTGCCCCCGCCAGTATCAGCTGAGACATGGGTGATGGATATGCCGGCTAAGTCCAGGCTGACGTTGCCGCCATCACTGTGGGCAGATATGTCAGACGGGACCGTGGGGTTGAGATGGAGTCGCCACTCGGTCGCTCCATTACAAGCCGCCCAGGGGAAACGAAACCAGGGTTGCCCGGCACCGCCTCCCTTCAACGTGAGTATCGTCTGGCCATTGATTGAAACAGCATTCCGAACAGGCAGTCCTTGTTTTTCGAAGTATTGCAACTCGCCACTGGCTAGTACCTGCTCACCGTCTACGATCTGGTCAATTATCAGGTTGCCATCACCCGCGTTGATATCGAATTTGGCTGTTGTCTCGCCATTGAGGGGCTCCAAAAGATTATCAATTAATACATTCTTTGTCATGACCAAATCTCCTTATCAAAGCAGATTCCACTCATCCTTGAATGGGCAGAGTTTCCTGCCTCTGTCGAATCAGAGTTCGCTGCTTATTCACTGCTGCAACCACGATCCATAGTGCTACTGCCGATGCAGATTCATAAATCAAGTTAGGGACCAATGCCAGTCCAAGAGGAACCATAATCAGTTTGCTGGCCGAGTAAACGGCATGCATGAGCATCACCACCAACAGGCTTCCAGTACGGTCGTGAATCCGTACCATGAGTATCCTGTAAGCCGGCAGGGATCCCACATAAAAGACCATCGCGGGCAGGAAGGCTGTCAGGGAGGACGTTCCAGATAACGTGCCGCTTGACCAATAGGTGATAAGGAAATGCCATACCCCCCATAGGATTCCGACGATGAGTCCGGTGAAGCTGGCACCATAGTGCTGCCTCAATGTCGGTATTGCGAAACCTGTCCATCCCAGTTCCTCCAGGAGACCGCCACCAATAAGTCCCCATACGATACCAAACAAAAGGAGGGTCAGCTTGTCACTCTCAGTGAATATGCGGGGAAGGAGTACGGGGAAGGGGAATGAGAGCAGAAGAAGTATCAGCATCACTAAAAGCGGAGCAAAAAGGAGAGCTACTGCATACCAGATGGCATCCACCCGCCACTTGGATAGCCGGGAAAGCAGATCACGAAAACCCACCCTCCCATTTACGAGACCGGTCATAAGGATGCCGGAGATGATGGGACCAGCAAACAACACCAAGAGTGCGGGCAACATCATCCTCTCGACTTGCTCACCGGTGCCGGGTATTCCATAAGGAGCAACCAAAACGAGCATGCCACCCCATGAGATGGTAAACACAAGGATGTAGTAAGCCAGCACTGGGCGTTTTTTGATGAAATTGTTGATTGTCGACATGATATTTTCCTTTCCAAATAATTTCATGATGGATTCTTTTAGTGAAGGTCTTTTCTTTAATCTTGACCTGATCCCATTATAGGCAGCCAGCGTTACAAAAATGTTACGAACCGCATTACATGTAAAAACCTCATCTACAAACCCACACACGATATTACTTTACCCAGGGAAACTCGCGAATGATTTTCTCCAAGCAGTTGGTCAATTTGGAATTGACCAACTGCTTGGAGAAAATTCCGAGTACTTTCGGTTTACCTCACTCACAAATTATTATCAATAAGCGTCAGCAGCAAAGCAAGCACAAAAAGCGTGGAATCAAAGCCGGGTTTTGCATCTTTTCAAAACAGGCGAAATCGTTCGCGGGCAATTTGGATACCAGGAAGTCGAAGCTGGTTTCATTATCTTGCTGGGCGCATGTGGACAGACTGACCATGTTTGGCATGAAGAAGAAAATCGGTGCGAATTTATGGAAAGAAAAGCACTGCGAGAATCGCTGAGTTTTGCCCTGGATGTTAACGATTATCCTCCGAATTGATGAGCGACGAAAAACTATTGGAATCCATGCACGAAACCAGGAGTAACTCCAAGTTAATTCCGGATGAGGCAAGAAGAGAAAGCCGGGTATGGCTGGCACAGCACAAGCCGTTGGATTAAATACACCTATCAACAAGTAAGCATCACTCTCTTGTTTGGAACGACTCCTCCCTTGACGACAGGATAGTGATACCAAGGTATCAATACTATATAATTGGATCCGTTGAAGTCAAAACTGTCAATTTCTGTCTCACAACCGCAATCGGATGTGTCCAGAGTGGCATATATCATGTATATGGGTATAAATTCCGTCCTACTTCACTACATACCACAGCCTGACCCCCAGATATGGGATGAAGCTTCAAAAACAAGAATAATTTTCTCTATATTGCGGAATACTTGTTTACGGGTATTCGATTTCTACCTCATAAACGATCATGCCCCACTCCCTTGCTATTCAGTGCTGGGGAGTGAGCTTTTAATGCAACAAGGCGACTCAAAATCGAGTCGCCTTGTTGTGTTTTTCTGAATTAGCAAGATCAACTTGTACGGGTTGTAAAGTCTGAACGGAACTTCATGTGTATCTGTCGGTTCTGATCAACTCGCGCTTCCTCCAAAACTGTGTCCACGATGCGTTTTTTCAACATGAATACTTGATGCTTCTCCTCCGGGGTTTGAGGATCAGCATGAATCAGCTCAACCATCTCTGACTGCAATTCAGCTACATATTTCTTTATCTGTTCTTCCAAGTCAAGTTTCGTGAAATCATCCTTGGTTCGCTCAATGGTTGTCAGCCTGCGCTGAACTCCTCGTTCTTTCTCATACAGTGCGTTGATCTTCGGAGTTAACTCTTCATCAGGCATTCGTTCTTTGCAAGCTTTGGTGATGAATTCCTGACGTTCATTGTTTAGCCTTTTGAGTTCCTTATGCAGACATATCTCCTCTCGCTGCATTTGTTCGTAGTCTTTCTGCAAACGGGAAACTTTAGCCTCTGCTTCAGCCAGAAGATAAGCTGGGTTGGTAATAAATTCGCTTACCTTCTCCCAGACTTGGGCTTCGGCTTGTTTGGCGCTGATCGACTTGGGACAATCTGAGGGGCGTAACTCCTTATGCGTCTGCGAGCAGAAATAGGTCCCGATAGGAGTCTTGCGTTCAATCCAATCCCCATTTCGGCTGCGACGGTGGGTTGCCGTTTTTGCCTGCCAGGTCAGGTTACATGAGCATTTTAGATGTCCGGAAAGCAGATAGTCATGGCAGATTGGTTGGGGTGAATTGGTTTTGTTTTTTTCTCGTTGCGTTTTGAACAACTCATAGGTGGAGATGTCGATAATCGGGTCTACTGAGATTTGAAAGGTCTCGCCATCGCGGGATTGCTCCTTGTAGCCATAGGCATACTCTTTGGCAGATTCCAAAATTCCTTGGATACTGGAACGAGCCCATTGGATATGCCTTGGTGTGCTACTCCCCTTCTGCGGAGCCTTGCCGGCAATCAGTCTTTCACGTATCTGTAACAGTGAAACACCTTGGTTATACCAATCAAAGATTTCCCTAACCCAGTCCGCTTCTTCTTCGATAACGTGGATGTTTTCACCTACACGAATATATCCGTAGCGATCTTGCCCGGTATTTGCTTTGCCCGCTTTCAGTCGTGCTTTGACCCCCATTCCCAAGCGCTCTTTCATCCCGTCCAATTCCATCTGGGCAGCCCAGGCACGGACAGGAGCGATCTTAGAATCGAAATTTTCTTTTGCCAACAGGATTTCGATTTTGTAATCTTGGACGATTTCCAAGACCGTCAACATGGAGCGTAATCCTCGGTACAGTCTGTCCTCTCGCCAGGCAAGAATGACATCGAACTCATCTCTGGCGGCATCTTTGAGCATGGCTTGCAAGGCAGGGCGATCTGAGCGGCTGCCTGAAGGCTCGACCATTTTGCTGCCCACCCGATATTTTTCCACATCGCGATAAACGTGAAGTACTTGCAATCCCTTTTCCTCTGCCAAGCGACGACAATCTGCTTCCTGCTCAATTGGGCTGGAATTTACCCCTTGTGCTTCAGAAGATGTACGGATGTAGATTACTGCTTTGCGTGCCATTTGAATACCCTTCATATGAATATGTTTAAACCTGCCGGTTCAAATATACCGAAAAAGCAGAAGGGGTAGAACCCAAGTGTCGCTAAGAAATACCCGATTGTCTCCGCGATGAAAACCTGTTTCCAAGGGTATAGTGCAGCGATATTATCAAGCTCTCTCCAAATATCTTCATTGACAAAGAAAACTTATTGCATTATTATTTCATTATGAATGAAAACATATGGAAGTCCAGATGGACCAAGGATCAAATCAAGTCCATGTTGTTGGAACAATCTGATTCCTTTTGGAGCCGCGATTTGGGAATCGTGCGCACACAACTCGCAGAAGTGGAACAGACAAGCAGGGTTCCCCATGCTGTCATCATCTCCGGATTGCGCCGAGCAGGGAAATCAACCTTGCTACTACAATTGGCTCATCGGTTAGGTCGAGAGCAATTCTACTATCTCAATTTTGAGGATGATCGCTTTTTAGGCTTTCGTGCAGAAGATGCCAACGACCTATACCAGGCACTGCTCGAAGTTTTTGGCGAACGCAAGATTTTCATTATTGATGAAATCCAGAATATTGATGGCTGGGAACATTTTGTCCGCCGTTTTATGGATATGGGGTTCAAGTTTTATATTACCGGATCAAACGCCTCTCTTCTCAGTCGCGAGTTGGGAACGCGTCTCACCGGCCGATACGTTCCGATCGAGTTGTTTCCGTTTTCTTTCAAGGAATTCATGCTGTTTCGTGGTGAATCGTCGCCTGACTTGGATCGTATGACAACCGTGGACCATGCCCGCTTGCAAAATTCCCTTCAATCCTATTTGCAATTCGGCGGTATTCCAGATGCGCTCAAATACCCAGAACTCCCCCTCTTACGTACACTCTATGATGATGTTTTGTATCGAGACATTGCAACACGTTACCGGCTTGAGGCGGTGACCGCTATCAAAGAACTGGGGTTCTTTCTGATGAGCAATCCAGCCAATCTGATATCGTTTAATAAACTCAAAGACCAGTTTCGAGTCGGCAGTGTAAATACGATCAAGAACTATATCGGATACATGGAGAACAGTTGGCTGCTCTTTACGCTGAATGTCTATGATTACTCAGTGAAGCGCCAACAGATCGCGCCCAAGAAGATTTATGGGATCGATACCGGTTTGATCAACACCATCGGTTTTGGTTTTTCACCAAATATCGGAAAATTGCTCGAAAACCTTGTCTTTTTAGCGCTCAGGCAGAAAATAAAGGAGATCCATTACTTCTCCTCCCCAGGCGGGTATGAGGTGGATTTCTATTTGCCCGAACAGCGCCAGCTTATTCAGGTTGCCGGGAACTTGGCTCAATCTACAACGCGGGACCGGGAGGTACGCGCAATAAAGGATGCGATCGGGGCTGTAAAAGTACAAAGCGCCATAATTCTGTCGGACTCCAACGAGGAGCCATTTGAGATCGACGGCGTCCCAGTGCAGATACGATCCACGGCAGAATGGCTGCTTGCAGAATAGATAAATCTGGCTAACCTCCCAAATTTCATTCCATGCGATAATATCGTTGTAATTCTTCACGCAGTGATGGATATGGTCTGTTTGCCGTGTTTATGAAGTATGTGTGAAAACGACTCCAGCAAGCAACAAATCACTTTGCTGTCAACCCTTGAGGTTACAACACCACTAAAATCTGTCCGGCGGGGTACATATCTGGCATACGGGTATAAGTTTCGTAAACGAGCGTAGGCGGCAAAACCATATACTTTAGGGATATTATTTTTCGACCAACAGACAAAATCAAAGGCAGTGGAGATGTATCTCTGCTGCTTTTAATTTATATACTCACTACCTTTCAGTTTCTGGCATTTTTATCGAAGCACCACGCGTAGGCTACGAGAAAATCAACAATCATTGAGTTAAAACATCGTCCGCCGTATCGAAATACGGATTGCCGAAGTCAAGAAGTTTTACAAGTTGCAAGATGAAAGTCAAAGCCTGATGCGGGCGGCGATAAGCCAACTCAACTTATTGGCGAGAGCCTATCATCGCATCTTGAAACTGGCGTGGACGATTGCAGCAGGCGGGTGTCCATTATTGCCTCCCAATTGATTTCATCTGGCTTAAGGAATGAAATATTGGAATACGCCCGATCATAGGTAACCTGTATACCATGCGGTGGTTCACCAAATTCGACATAATATGTCCCCAACCGCCCCCCTTCACGCCACATAATCCTGTCTGGGTCAACGCCGGCTGTACGCAGGTGGTTTGCGGCAAATCGCCCGAGCGGGTTATTGGGTAAGGCACCAAACCAGCAGGTTTTTCTTTCGAGCCGTGAGAGCAAACTTACAACGTTTGCCTCTGCACCAGCTGCATGTACATTGAAGGTCATGACGGCCTCCAGCCGTTGTCCACTGGGCGCACTCAATCGCAGCATGACCTCGCCAAATGTAGTTACATCAAAATTTGGAGGGCCCATATTTCCCTTTCTTGTTTCAACAATTTAGCTGGCTGAATCATGAATAAGCAGGTGCAACTTTTGGCACAACAGACCCGCCTTCAGGCATCACGGCAATCCTTGACCCGAATTTCCCCAACGCATAATGCATAGCTGAGCCCGGGTTATCGAATGGGATAAATCCCATCGCATGAACATCGTCTGCCGGCATGGAGGATAATAAACCGATTTCCGCTTGTTTCATTGCCATTGCGATTGCCGCTGCTTTATGACCACCGAGGACAAACTCACGTTGAATATCTGCGATAATAGCGTCCGCTCCGCCGGGCTTGTGCATCCACTTTTCAAACGTATTGTTACCTAAGCCTTCGCCACATTCGGCCACAAGCAGGATAAACCCACCCGGTCGCACAATGTGTCGGGCATTGTCCAGTGCCTTCTGTGCTTGATACAAATTGATGTCCTTTGGGAAACCACCCGCACTGACGATGACGATATCAACTGGTTGATTAATGGTCTGTAACCCAAACATGTCCAGGTGCCGACAACCGGCACGGTGCGCCTCGAACGGATGTCCAGCGACAGCCTTGACAACTTTTTCATTCTCATCGAGGATGACATTGAGAATGAATTTCACGCCTACCATTTCCCCTGCTTCTTCAATGTCGGCACGGACTGGGTTATTTTCCAGGTTTGCAGTTATTGCATCTGGGTGAGTCATCCAGCGGTGATTTTGGCGGATGGTTTCCGCATTGGAGACTCCAGGGATGATGGCTTTGACTCCTCCGCTATAGCCCGCAAAATAATGATATTCGATGTTGCCCAGGCACACGCGTATGTCCCTCTCCATTAACGGGCGAAAGACCCATACCGGGGTCCCCCGACTTGTGTCCCCTAGAAAAACACAATCGATTGGGTCGGAATCCACACACCGAACTCGCTTATGAATAGCCTCACCAACCAGTTGTTTCCGTTCCGCCTCGGTGTGCATACGGTGTGTACCCAGTGCAAATACCACAAGAATATCTTCATCTCGCACACCACCTCGATTGAGATCATCGATAACGGCTGGTAACAGGAGTGCAGAGGGGCAGGGACGGGTGATGTCACTTGTCACGATGGCAACCCGTTGCCCCGGCGCAACCAAGTTTGGGAGGGGGATGCAACCAATCGGGTTTTGCAGAGCACTCCTGATCAGCGTGCTCTCATCGCACGATGGGCATACTCGTTTGGCAGCAATAAGATCTACATGCACAGAGTTGTCAATTTCCAACTCAAAAGCAGATTGTCCGTATTTTAGGTGGATTTTCATGGATTTCCGTATTGGGTCTTGACTTTTTCTTTTTTTTGCGATATATTGGTATTACAACCTTACCATACTACCAATTTTATCAAGCTTTCCCATTTTAAGTCCAGACCCAATTTAAAGCTTTGCCTTAGGAAAACACGGAAGGTGCCCATGCCAGCAAAAACCCATCCCCAATTCCAGGTTGTTCAAAACAAAAAGCTCGGCGCACAAATCAGCCGCCAACTCGTCGAGGCTATTCTTTCTGGACAGTACAAGCCTGGCGATCAACTTCCTCCCGAGCGCGAATTGGCGGTGATGTTCGAAACCAGCCGTGTGGCTGTGCGTGATGCGCTTGGAGCGTTGATTGCCAAGGGTATCCTAAGTTCACGGCAAGGTAGCGGGACCACAGTCAATCAGGTCGAACAATGGAGCACGCTTGATCCGGAGATTCTCATGCTTCGTGACGGGGATAGCACTTTTGATCAACTGCAGGAAGTACGACGTATTATCGAGCCGGAATTATGCGCCCTTGCTGCTCAACGAATCACCCAGGAAGAGATTGAGGCCCTGCGTTCCCTTTCTGACCTACCCTTGACTGACACCATTGATCAACATGTCGAGCGCGACACCAATTTTCATCTGATGATTGCCCGAATAACCAAGAATACTGTTTTACAAATCGTGCTTTCGTCCATCAGCGACCTTCTAAAAGAAGGCCGACGCCGTAGTTTCCATGTTCCCGGTGAACTCGCCGCTGCTCGTGAATGGCACAAGAAAATCTTTTCCGCGATTGAAAAACATGACGTTGAGGGCGCGCGCCGTGCCATGATCGAGCACATGGGCCAGGTGCAACATTCACTCGATGGTTACAAAGCTGTTATTCACCATGATGAAGATAAATAGGAGGAGTTGTGACGAAGGCAGATCGAGTCAAACAAGTTAGAGGGGATGCGTTGAAGATTTCCCAGGATGTACTACTGGATATGTATCGGCGCATGGTCACAATTCGCAAATTCGAAGAGACCGTCTACGATGTTTACAGCCGGGGCATTATGCCCGGACTGGCACATCTGTATACAGGTATGGAAGCTGTGGCGGTTGGGGTGTGTGTCAACCTGAAACCAACTGACAACATCACAAGCACGCATCGCGGACATGGTCACCTGCTGGCAAAGGGTGGGGAGCCAAATCGGATGTTCGCCGAGCTATTGGGAAAATCCGCCGGCTACAACCGTGGCAAAGGCGGCAGTATGCACATCGTTGACATGAGCCTCGGCATTTTGGGCGCGAATGGGGTTGTAGGGGGCGGCATGGGAATTGCGGCGGGCGCGGCTTTATCTGCCAAGGTGCGCCACGAGGACCGTGTATCTGTCGCCTTCTTTGGCGATGGCGCGTTGAATGAAGGATTATTTTACGAGACGGCAAACATGGCTTCCCTGTGGAAACTGCCTGTTGTGTATGTGATGGAAAACAATGGTTATGGTGAGTACACATCCACGGAACGCTCGACAGCTGGAACCGGGCCGGCCCGCGCTGAAGCGATGGACATTCCCGCGGTGAGCGTGGATGGAAACGACGTACTAGCCGTATATGAGGCCGCGCGCTGGGCTATTGAGCGGGCACGCGCCGGTGATGGGCCGGGCTTTATCGAATGTCATACCTATCGGTGGCGCGGGCACCACATGGGCGACCAAGGCGATACCTACGGCTATCGCACCCAGGAGGAAATCGAAGGGTGGATGAAGAAGGATCCGATCCCCCGCTTCGGTCAATGGCTGCTGGCTGAGAAACAAACCGATACAGCCACCTTATCGGAAATTGATGAGGAAGTACAAGACCAGATCAACGATTCAGTTGAATTTGCCAAACAAGCCCCCTATCCCAACCCCTCCGAGGTATACGAACATGTCTACTCCTGAGCGTATTGGCACGATCCGTGAAGCTATCAACGAAGCGTTGCATGAGGAAATGCAGCGCGACCCGTCCATCATCCTGATGGGAGAGGATGTGGGACTGGCAGGCGGCGTGTTTAAAGTGACCAACGGACTGCTCAAGTCCTTCGGGCCGGAACGGGTATATGACACCCCTATCGTGGAGGCGGGCATTGTTGGACTGGCTGTGGGCGCGGCAATGACGGGATTGCGACCCATTGCCGAGATTATGTTCAACGATTTCACAACCCTGGCATCTGACCAGATCGTAAATCAGGCAGCAAAACTGCGTTACATGACGGCTGGGCAAACAAAAGTGCCGATGGTGATTCGAACCGCGATGGGGGCGGGTCGCCGTGCTGCTGCCCAGCATAGCCAAAGTTTACATGCCTGGTATTGTCACATTCCTGGCCTAAAGGTTGTCATGCCATCGACTCCTGAGGATGCAAAGGGGTTATTGAAGAGTGCCATCCGCGACGACAATCCTGTGATCTTTATGGAAGACAAGATGATGTACAACCAGAAGGGTCCAATTCCGCCTGGCGATTACACCATTCCTCTTGGAAAGGCACGCGTGTACAGGGAGGGACGCCATGCCGTTGTCATCTGCACTTCAAGCATGCTGTATCCCGCCCTTGAGGCAGCTGATACTTTGTCGAAGGCTGGCATTGAAATCATGGTTATCGACCCGCGAACCATTTCCCCCTTGGATACAGACATTTTGGTTCAGGCGGCAAAGGAAACGGGACATATTCTGATCGTTGATGAGGGATGCCGCAGTTTCGGGGTGACAGCCGAGATCGCAGCCCGAATTCAGGAAGAAGCCTTCTATTACCTCGATGAACCCGTGCGGCGATTGGGTGCCCTTGATTTGCCAGCGCCATTTGCGCCCAGCCTGGAAGACCTGACAATTCCCAACGCCGGGCAGATCGTGGAAATTGTCAAAGAGATGCTGGCATAAGAGGCGCAGTCATGGCACATGAAATCGTAATGCCGCAACTCAGCTTATCCATGGACAAAGGACAGATCGTCAACTGGCTGAAACAAACCGGTGACAAAATCAACTCTGGCGATATTTTGCTCGAGGTCGAAAGCGACAAGTCCACTGTCGAGGTCGAGGCAGTTGAAAGCGGCGTTCTACAGGTTGTGTTGGGACCGTCTGACGGGGAGATTCCAGTCGGCGCGGTGATTGCCTACACCCTGGCGGAAGGCGAAGCATTAGTATCTGTTGCTCCTTCCACCCAGCTAGAAACACACACCATCACGAAAGACGAGCCAGTCAGGGTCACCGCTCCAGTTCAGGAAGAAACCAAGCCCTCTGACCGTTTGCTTTCCAGCCCGGCGGCGCGACGAAAATCCACCGAACTTCAGGTTGACTGGAAAAAGGCGACGGGTACAGGCAGGGGTGGGCGCATCAAGGAACGGGATGTGATTCGATTGTCACAGGAATTGGCACAGGCTGTCAGTCCCCAAACCGCGCCTGTTGTTTCGCAAAGCATTCAGATCACCCCCCTGGCAAAACGGGTTGCCGATGATTTTGGATTGGACGACACATCGTTTGCGACTTTGCTTCCGGGCAAAACCAGGATCGAGCGTGAAGATGTGGAAGAGGCGATTCGCCGAATCATCCGCGAACGCAGTTTTGCTCTCTCCAACATTCCTTCCCCCCATCAAACAGGGTCTACAAAGCCAGTTGCACCGCGCCGCGAAGCACTGGGGACAGTGCGCAAACGCATTGCCGAACGAATGATATTGAGCGAACAAACCTATGCGCCGGTGACTTTGACCACGGAAGTTGACGCCACCGAACTGGTGAACCTGCGCGAAACGCTCAAGAACGACACCGGCACAAAAGTGGCGCCAAGTTACAACGTGCTGTTGTCTAAAATCTCCGCAAAGGCATTGGGCGAATATCCAATCTTGAACGCCTTTCTGGATGGCAACGAAATTGTGTACCCGCCTGCTGTCAATGTCGGTATAGCAGTGGACACCGAGCGCGGGCTGATCGTCCCTGTTGTGCGGGATGTTGCGTCAAAATCGTTGGGCGAACTTGCGCTGGAAATGAACGAATTGCTTGGCCGCGCTGCTCAAGGAAAAGCTACGGCGGACGAACTTTCCGGCGGTACCTTTACCATCACCAATCTCGGTGTACAGGAGATTGATGCGTTCACACCCATTATCAATCCGCCGGAGTGTGCGGTGTTGGGCGTCGGACGGCTACGCAAACAGATGGTCGTCTTCAATGATCAGCCCGCTGTGCGCACGATGCTTGTATTGAGTCTGACCTTCGATCATCGCCTGGTTGACGGCGCCCCGGCCGCACGTTTCCTCCAGCGGATCAAACTATTTTGTGAGAATCCATATTTGTGGCTATCATGACTGATCAATTCTTATTAAATCAAGTTGCGATTATCACTGGTGCTGCGCGCGGGATTGGCTTTGAAATTGCTTCCCAATTGGCGCAAGCTGGTGCACGTGTAGCAGTGCTGGACGTACACGAAGCTGAAGCAAAAACTGCCGCACAATTGTTATGTGACGGTGGGTATGAAGCGATTGGGTTGGGTGCGGATGTCAGGTACAAGGATCAAGTTTTGGCTGCAATACAAGTGGTGATCGATCAGTGGAAGCGCATTGACGTTTTGATCAATAATGCAGGAATCTGTCCAGTGACGCCTTTCCCTGATATTTCTGAAGCCGAATGGGATTTGGTGCTTGGCGTGAACCTCAAGGGCGCTTTCTTATGCAGTCAGGCGGTTGCGCCGTTCATGCGCCGACAACAATACGGCAGGATCGTGAACATTGCATCCAGCGCAGGACAAATGGGTGGACTGGCAGTGGGTTTGCATTACTCTTCGTCTAAAGCAGGCACACTGGGACTCACAAAAAGCCTCGCGCGCATTCTAGCGCCGGAAATTCAAGTCAACGCGGTCGCGCCAGGCACCACTGAAACAAGCCTGATCGAAAACTGGGATCAAGGCGCAGTCGCCAATATCATCAAACAAATTCCGTTGAAACGCCTGGGACAGCCGTCTGATGTAGCAGGCGCAGTGTTGTTTATGGTTTCACCGCAAGCCGCCTTCATTACGGGGCAAACCCTGAGTGTAAACGGCGGGTTGCTGATGCTTTAAATTCAAACTAATTTCCAAGGAGAATCATGATGGAACGACAACCTGTATTGAATCGGTTTAAGGATAAAGTAGCCATTGTGACTGGCGGAGCATCCGGCATCGGACGAGCTATAGTAGAAGAACTTTGCAGGGAGGGTTGCGCCGTTTGCTTTACCGGCATCAGCGAGATAGGACATACAACTGCGAAGGAGCTTTCTGATGCGGGACATCAAGTTCTTTTTCTGCAGGGAGATATGGAGGATGAATCCTACTGTAAATCAATCGTTCCAACATGTGTCGACAAGTTCGGGAAGCTGAATTATCTGGTGAATAATGCGTTCTCCTTCATCGCCAAGGGACTGGACGCAAAGGTCGAAGAATGGGAACGGATGATGCGAGTGGGTCCTATTGCATATTCTCTCTTGGCAGCGAGCGCTGTAGAACCGATGAAGGCTCAAGGAGGCGGGGCGATCGTCAACATGTCGAGTATCTCGGCCTTTATTGCCCAGCCGAATCGCTGGACCTACAATGCAGCAAAAGGTGCTGTCCTCAATCTGACGAGATGTATGGCTTTTGATTTGGCAAAATATGGCATCCGGGTGAACAGTGTGAGTCCTGGCTGGATTTGGACTCGTGAAGTTTACAAGGCAGCTAACATGGATGGTGGGGGTCGGGAAAAATGGGACCCCATCTGGGGTGAGTACCACATGCTCGGCCGTTGCGGCGAACCAATAGAGTGCGCGGGCCCTGTCCTTTTCCTCTTGAGCGATGATGCATCTTTTGTCACCAGTGCGGACCTTGCGATCGATGGCGGTTATTGCGGTATGGGACCTGAAGGCCTGGGCAAGACTACTGTTTTGGCAGGTTCAAAGTAGGAGGTTGCGATGATTGATTTTCCCCTGGTTGATACTCACCTGCATTTATGGGATCTATCAAATCTGCGTTATCCATGGCTTGATTCGAATGAGTTGCTTAACAAGCCTTATTTACTGGATGGTTATCGCAAGGCATGTGGTCCGGTGCAGGTCGAGCAGATGGTCTTTTTGCAGTGCGAGTGTGATTTCTCGCAGTTCATGGACGAAGCCAATTGGGTGACCGGCCTGGCAAAAGTTGATACACGGATCAGAGGCATTGTGCCGTGGGCTCCGCTTGAGAAGGGGGATGCCGCCCGATCGGACTTGGAAAAACTTGCTGCGAACCCGTTGATTAAAGGTATTCGTCGCATTATCCAATTCGAGCCTGATCAGGAATTTTGCCTTTACCCTGACTTTGTGAAGGGGGTGCAAGCCCTGTCTGATTATGGTTTGCATTTCGAGATTTGTATTTCGCATGGTCAGATGGCAAATACGATCAAGTTAGTGAAGCAATGCCCCAATGTTCAATTCATCCTCGATCATATTGGCAAGCCGGACATTAAAAATCATCTGTACGAGCCGTGGAAACAAGAGTTACAGATATTGGCAAGTTTTCCCAACGTTCATTGCAAAATGTCGGGACTGGTAACTGAAGCCGATCATCAACATTGGACAAAAGAAGATCTGAAGCCTTATATCGATCACGTTCTGGAAAGCTTTGGCTTTGGACGTGTGATGTATGGCGGCGACTGGCCTGTGGCTTATCAAGCGACCGAGTATCCCCGTTGGGTAGAAACCCTGACTTGGGCGATAAATGGCTGTTCTGACACTGAACTTCATCAATTGTTCCATGATAACGCGATTACTTTCTATCGCTTGGCCTAGTTGCCGCCAATTAATGAGAGGAATGCAGTTGCATGAACTGGACAGAACACGCAAGTGCGATAGCTGGTGAAGTTCTGTATATAACCAGAGCCAGCCTTCTTTCGGATGAGATTACGACCTCAATCTTGATTAATCGAGAACGTTACATATCTAGAACGCTAAATGGTCAAAATAAATTATGACGGAACAAGCCCCAATCCTTACGACCCATAATATTCATATGGCCTTTGCTGGTGTGGATGTGCTCAAAGGCGTAAGCATTAGCCTATATCCTGGCGAAGTGCATGGATTAGTCGGCGAAAACGGCGCGGGCAAATCAACGCTGGCAAAGATCATTGCAGGTGTGCATCAACCGACCGTGGGCGAGATCAAGTATCAGGGCCAAATCGTACGGATTCCCGGCCCGCATGCCGCTGCGGATTTCGGTATTGCATTGATTCATCAGGAACCGCTAACGTTCCCCGATCTGGATGTGGCCGAAAATATTTTTGCAGGACGTCAGCCACTGAGGGGCCAATCTGTGAACTGGAAAGCGATGTATAACCGTGCCCAGGAGTTGTTGACCTCACTTGGTGTTCAAATTGATCCACGCACCAAGGTTCGGGGAATGTCCATCGCTGATCAGCAGATGATCGAAATGGCCGCGGCCTTATCGCAGGATGTGAAGGTAGTGTTGATGGACGAACCAACAGCCTCCCTGACGCCCAGCGAAGTAGAACACTTGTTGATCAACATGCGGCGTTTGCGCGACCAAGGCGTGGCTATTGTTTTCATCAGCCACCGGCTTGAAGAAGTCTTTGAAATTTGCGATCGCGTATCGGTTTTGCGGGATGGTGAACTGGTTGGCGAGCGCGACGTCAAGACAACTACTGTGGATGAAGTCATTCGACTGATGGTAGGTCGCCCGCTCAGCGCTTTGTTCGAGAAACCTTTGGACACTGATTATGGTCAGCCGTTACTGGAAGTCAAAGGACTGTCGCGTACGAGAAAGTTTGCTGACATTACGTTGGATGTGCGCGCCGGTGAAGTTTTGGGACTGGCTGGATTAGTTGGTGCCGGGCGCACTGATGTAGGCCGCGCATTGTTTGGGTTATTGGATACGGATTCGGGTGAAGTCCGATTAGACGGTAAACCTTTCGATATAAGGTCGCCACGCAAGGCAATGGCGCATGGTTTGGTGTATGTGCCGGAAGACCGACAGCATCACGGCTTGTTGATGCCTATGACAATCTCACAAAACATGACGCTATCGATTCTCGAACGGCTCTCACCCCGCGGCTGGCTGCGTGACCAAACTGAGAGGACAGTTTCGCGCGACTATATTCAAAAACTACACATTGCACTGAGACATGTCGGACAAGCCGTTCGTGAATTATCAGGCGGCAATCAACAAAAAGTGGTTTTGTCCAAGTGGTTACTCACCCGTCCAAAGGTGTTGATTCTCGATGAACCAACGCGCGGTATCGACATTGGCGCAAAGGCTGAGATCCATCGCTTGATGGGAGAACTCGTAGCCCAAGGTATGGCGATCTTGATGATTTCATCGGAATTACCTGAGATCCTGGCGATGAGCGATCGAATTGTAGTGATGCGCGAAGGTCGCATTGTTGCGCGTCTGGATAAGACCGATGCTACTCAGGAGCGCATCATAGCGGCAGCAACCGGTCAGGTTATTAAAGAAGTGAATGCGACGATTCGCAATGGAAAGGATTATTCATGACAGCCATCTCAAACGCTCGAGGGGATCAACAAACCGGCGCCATAGCGGTGCGGCTGGCGCGGATTCGCGAAGTGGCAATCGTCGTCCTGTTGGTCGTCATCATTGCAATAGTCACAGCCATTGAGCCGCGTTTCCTCAGCAAAATCAACATCCGCAGCATCTTTTTATGGGTACCACTGCTCACTGTCGTGGCGATGGGACAGATGATGGTGATTATCATTCGCGGAATCGATGTTTCCGTTGGCTCCACCCTGGGTTTTGCCGGTATCGTTGTTGGCATGATTTTTCGTGACAACCCCGGCTTTAATATTTTCCTAGGCACACTGCTGGGTATTCTCATAGGCGCGGTGTTGGGAGCTATCAATGGCGGCTTGATTGCATGGGTGAAAATTCCGCCAGTGATCACCACGCTGGGCACGTTGAGCGCGTATCGCGGATTTGTGTTCATCGTTGGCGGCGGCCGCCAGATCGACCCCAATCATATTCCGGTCGAATTGATCCGTTGGTCGCAGCGTGGACCATTCGGTTCGCAGTTGATCCCGTGGGTTGTTGTGATCGCGCTCATTGTGGCGATGTTATTCTACCTGTTTTTGTACTTCACAAAATCAGGGCGCAACGTCTATGCCCTGGGTAGCAATCCCGAAGCCGCGCGCCTGCGCGGTATACCGGTCAACAGCACGACATTCATGGTTTATACGATCACAGGTGCGATGGCGGGCTTGGCTGGAATTTTGTACGCGTCACGGTATGGCTTCGTCAATCCAGGAGAAACCGGGGTTGGCTTCGAGTTGACTACGATCGCCGCAGTGGTACTGGGCGGCACCAATGTCTTTGGCGGATCTGGTTCGGTGCTTGGTACAGTATTGGGCTGTCTATTGCTGGGCACAATCAATGTGGCGTTGGCTGTACTTGGCATCGCCGCAACCTGGCAGCTGGCTGTGTATGGCATCGTGATCCTATTGACGGTCATCATTGATGCAATTTTTCAACATCGAATTCGGCGCATCGTTACCGGAGAATGATCAGAATGCCTACCCAAAAAACTGTTCTAAATCCCTTGCCTTCGGGCGAAACCGACACTTCGACTCGTGCCAGCAGATCTTCTCTGAGCGACCACGTACGCTCGTTTTTACCGGAGGTGGTAACGGTGATTTTGCTGATCATAGCATTCATCGTTGGCGCATCTCTGTCACCCTATTTTCTTGATGTACCATTTCTATTCGATTCGACCACATTGTATATTGAAGCCGCAATCATGGCGCTGGGCATGACGTTCGTGATCATCAGCGGCAACATAGACCTGTCAGTGGCCTCCACTTTGTCGCTGGTTGCAACCGTGATGGCAGTTTTGCACGTCGAATTGAACGTGCCGATGGAAGTGGCTATCCCAATCTCCCTGGTTTTAGGCACCTTGTTGGGAGCCTTGAACGGCTGGCTAATTACACGCTTGCGTTTACCGGCGCTGACTGTAACGCTGGCAACCATGGCGTTGTATCGTGGACTTGCGCAGATCCTTTTGGGCGACCACTCGCTTAGTAAATTCCCCGAGTGGTTTATTGGTATCGATCGCATTACGGTGCCGGGTACGCCCATCCCGATCGTCTTGGTCCTTTTCTTCGTGTTTGCACTGATACTGGGACTGATCTTGCACAAGACGGTTTTCGGGCGATGGGTGTTTGCGCTCGGCACCAGCGAGGATGCTGCGCGTTATTCGGGCATCCCGATCGAACGGGTGAAGATCGCTATTTTTGCATTGAACGGTTTTCTTGCTGCAATCGCCGGTTTGATCATGGTCTCGCGGTTAGCGGTTGCACGCTACGATCATGCGCGTGGACTCGAACTCGACGTAATCACAGCTGTTGTATTGGGCGGCACCAGCATCTATGGTGGACGCGGCACCCTATTCGGTTCGGTTATTGCCGTGTTTCTCGTTGGATTTCTACGTACTGGGCTGGGCGTCGCCAACGTCAAAGCCGAAAGTCAGCTCGCTGTTGTTGGCACCTTGCTCATTATTGCTGTTATCGCTTCAAATTTGATTACACGTTTCAGTCGTCAAAGAGGCTAATTTGGTTTTTACTCACAATTCGCAAAGTTGTAATTTTGACTTGTGAGTAATCACCAGGAACAGTCTTGGATGTTACCAAACTTCAATGAAAAGGAGGCTTGATGCGAAATTAAAGATAGAAATGGTTGTTTGTGCTGCCTGTAAAGTTATATCGAATAAAAACTAAGGAGAAAAGAACCATGAAAAAGCGTTTCAGTTTTGTGTTTGCATTGTTCGTAATCGGCTCAATGCTGTTGGCAGCCTGTGCGCCTGCCGCCGCCCCGGAAGCACCTGCCGCTGAAGCACCTGCTGCAGAAGCGCCTGCTGCTGAAGCACCTGCTGCTGAGGCACCTGCCGCTGGCCCGATCAAGATCGTATACATTCCCAAGAATACGGGCAATCCGTATTTCGACTCAATCATCGCCGGTTTTACCAAAGCCTGTGAAGAGATTGGATGTGAATTTACAACCACAGCCCCGGCTACAGCCGAAGCTACTTCTCAAGTTTCATTTGTGAAAGAGCAGATTCAACGCGGCGTCAATGTCATTGCTATTTCGCCCAACAGTCCCGACGCACTGAATCAGGTTTTTGACGAAGCACGAGCAAAAGGTATAACGGTTTTGATCGTTAACTCTGACATTCCTGGGAGCGAATCGCACCGCGATGCAGCTGTCCTTCCGATGGACTTCAATATCACCGGCTCCAGTCAGGTTGAACTCATGGGCTCTCTAATTGGCTATGAAGGTAAGGTTGCCGTACTCAGCGCCACCGCTGATGCGCCCGATCAGAACTTCTGGATCGAAGGCATGAAAGAGGCGTTGAAGGACGCGAAATACGCCAAGATGGAACTGGTCGAGGTGGTGTACGGAGATGATGATCCGCAGAAGAGTTTGACTGAGTGCGAAAGCCTACTGTCGAAGTACCCAGACCTGCGCGGTATTATTGCTCCAACGACCGTGGGTGTAGCAGCAGCTGCTCAATGTGTGGAATCAGCCGGAGTTTACCCTGGTGGCGCGAACGCCGTGGGTGGCGGACTGGAAGTTACCGGCCTTGGTACACCCAACCAGATGCGACGCTTTATCACTGACGGCATCGTCAAAGCCTTTGCGCTGTGGAGTCCATACGACGAAGGTTACCTGTCTGCCTACCTGGCCGTTGGCCTTGCCAAGGGAGAAATCACAATCAAGGAAGGCAATACA
Source organism: Anaerolineales bacterium (assembly GCA_030834895.1). Classification (GTDB taxonomy): domain Bacteria; phylum Chloroflexota; class Anaerolineae; order Anaerolineales; family Villigracilaceae; genus Villigracilis. The sequence goes on along the minus strand of JAUQXA010000019.1, from coordinate 4,459 downwards.
TTTAATGTGCCGAATCTTGGTGAACGCACTATCGGCAAAGACGGCGTTATCATCACTGGTCCGCCAACTGTATTTGACAAGAACAACATCGCCAACTTTGATTTCTAAGCGCCTATTTTAGTAGTTTGCAGGAGAGCGGTTGTTGCTAAAAGTTGCAATCGTTCTCCTGTTTGATAATTTGATTTGGACTTGTCGACCAAGAAGTGATGGATTACAGATTGTGTAGTGCTGGGCCGAGCGCCTTGCGTATAACACCAGTACACCTGTGACATGACTGAAATCCGTTTACAAGGAAGATTTCATTGAAACACCTTTGGAGATGATCATATGAAACGCGTGGGTTTTCAATTCAAGGTCCGCAAGGATCGCATAGCGGAATATCAGGAACACCATAAACATGTCTGGCCTGAAATGCTAGCCGCCTTGCGCGAATCCGGCTGGTATAACTATACATTATTCATGCGCCCAGACGGTCTGATATTTGGTTATTTTGAATCTGAAGAAGGGTTGCAAGTTGCACAGGCGAAAATGGCGGCAAAGGAAATCAATACACGCTGGCAGGAATTTATGTCGCAGTTTGTTGATGCCAACGCACGTCCTGATGAAACATTTGTCGAGCTCGAAGAGTATTTCCACTTGGATTAATTGGTCATGCATGACATTTGATGAGTCAGAACCACGAATCCTCCTCAGAATATTCGCAACATTGGCGTGGTATTGATTACCCTTTAGCGGTTCGGATTGGATTTGTTAAACGCTTATACCAACGAGAACATGGTGGAGTTGGAAGAGGTCTTTCATCTTGCCAAGTTCAAAGGATAAATTTTTATTCAATAGAGGCAAGGATATTTCTTGTTTGATTCAGTTCATGCATTCGATTACATTTTTTATGATGATTTTCAATTTATACTGGAAAAATTATGCAAATCTGGCGTGTTAATGTAAATACCCAAACCCTGGAGAAGGAGGCCATCCCATCCACGTGGGAAAAACTCGGTGGGCGTGGACTCATCGCGCGCGTCATGCTGGATGAGATGGATGCAAAGTGCGATCCGCTTGGACCGGGCAACAAAATTATCTTTGCCCCCGGTCTGCTGGTTGGGCACATGCTCTCCTCTACCGACAGAATCTCCATTGGCGGCAAGTCCCCGCTGACAGGCGGCATCAAGGAAGCCAACGCAGGCGGAAGGACGGGCTATCACATGGCATCCATGGGAATGAAGGCTCTCATCATCGAAGACCAACCCGCAGACGCGGGTTATTGGGTTTTGCACCTTTCGCTGGCAGACGGCGCAAATTGGGTAAAGGCGGATGACCTCGCCGGGCTTGGCGTATATGAAACTGCGGCAAAATTGGTGGAGAGGTATGGAGAGAAAGTTGCGATCTCGCTGATCGGACCCGGTGGCGAAATGAAGATGAAATCGGCGGGCATCCAAAATTTGGACAAGGACAGAATTCCCTCCCGTATTGCGGCCCGCGGCGGACTTGGCGCGGTGATGGGCTCAAAGGGACTCAAAGCCGTCGTCTTTGACAATGCCGGTGGACAGAAACCAGCCCTTGCCGATCCCGAAGCGTTCAAAACCGCCCAAAAGGACTTCACCAAATCCGTCATGGAGCATCCGCAATCCCAAACCTATCGCGATTATGGCACGCCTGCGATGGCTCAAATGACACAGCACTTTGCCGCCATCCCCACACATAATTTTTCGAGGGGAACCTTTGATGAGGTGGAGAAAATCAGCGGTGAAGCCATGCGTGAATTTATCTTGGCGCGTGGCAAACCGTCCGACCCTTCTCATGCCTGCATGGCTGGCTGTACCATCAAATGTTCGAATGTTTTTGGCGGTGAAGACGGCAAAGTGATCGTCTCCCCGCTTGAATATGAAACTATTGGTTTGATGGGCTCGAATCTTGATATCCATTCACTCGACGATATTGGACGCCTGAACTGGCAGGTCAACGACTTGGGTCTTGATTCAATTGAAGTAGGTGCTGCTCTGGGGGTTGCGGCGGAAGCTGGCTTGATGAGATGGGGAAACGCTGACGACGCTATGAAACTGATTGATGAGATTCGCGCAGGGACGGAATTGGGGCGCAAACTCGGCGACGGCGCCGCGGATATGGGCGAAGCCTATGGCGTGGAACGCGTACCCGTCGTCAAACGGCAGGCGATGAGTGCCTATGACCCCCGCTCGATCAAGGGCATGGGCATCACGTATGCCACAACCCCACAGGGGGCGGATCACACATGCGGACAGACCATCCGTGCGAAGGTCAATCATCTTGAGCCAACCGTCCAAAAGAATTTTTCCCTGAATGCCCAGTTGAACATGGCCGGCTATGACATGCTCGGCGCGTGCATCTTTGCCGGCTTTGGCTACACCGCTGCGGATGGTGTTATCAAGCGCCTGCTGGCGGCGCGTTACGGCTGGAACGACCTACCCGACAACATCTTGCAGGAATTGGGAAAACAAACCATCAAGATGGAACGCGAGTTCAACTGTCGTGCGGGCTTCACCGCCAAGGATGACCGCATCCCGGCATGGATGATGCGGGAAGCTATCCCTGAGAATGGCGCAGTCTTCGATGTTTCAGATGAAGATTTGGATAATATTTTCAATGACTTGTAATCATCCAGATCGAAGACCGGATTCGAAACAGAGAGATGCAAAATGGATATTGAAATGTCAAATTTGATATTTGAAGCCCGCCAGATGACAAAGAATCGCCTGGGAACATGCGCCCTGAATTCTGTAGATTTTCCCTAAAAGAAGCGAGGCCCATGCGCTGGTTGGAGAGAACGGCGCCGGTAAATCCACCCTGATGCAGATTATGACAAGTGTAATGATATCGGCATGCCTGCGAAAATTGTCAACATATTCATCAAGCTTCGATAAGGATTATCTGTTTTGACTACTCATGAGCGCCGCCAATCTCTGATGGACCTACTCCGCAAACAGCCCGGTTTACGTGTGCCTGAAATTGCCAGGACGCTTGGGGTTTCCGAAGGTACGGTACGAAATGATCTGAACGCACTGGAGGAGGAGAAACACCTAATTCGCGTACATGGCGGCGCTGTTTTGAAGGATGCCCGGAATTCTACCAGTGCAGCATTTGACGTCCGCCATCAGGAACATTCGGAAGAGAAAAAACTGATCGGGCGGATGGCAGCCGAATTGATCAATGACGGGGATTCGATTTTACTGGACGCCAGTACTACGGCTTATTATCTTGCCCTTAACTTGAAAGCACGCAACAGACTGCGGGTTGTGACGAATGGAATCGAACTTGCACGCCCGCTGGCCCAAAACACGTCGAACACAGTCATCCTTATTGGTGGGGTGGTGAATCCAGAAGGCTCTTCGGTGACGGGGTTGTTGAGCGAACAGATTATCGCGGAACTACGCATCCAGAAGGCCTTTGTTTCCTGTAGCGGATTCAGCGTTGAGGCTGGCATGACTGAAGTCCATATCGAAGAAGCGCAGTTAAAACGTAGAGCAATTGAATCCGCCCGGCAGGTATTTACACTGGTCGATTCCAGTAAACTTGGAATCGAAGACCTGACACCCTTTGCGTGTCCACAACAAATTACACATTTATTCACCGATTCAGGAATTACAGAGGAATGGAAATGCAGACTGCAAAAGGAAAACATTCCCTTTACGATTTGTGAAGAATAGATAGCACCCGTACAATTGCAAAAGAGTCCGGGGTTCTTTTATTTGTCGATCCCCATCTTCAATAGTCGATTATCAATAAATAACTATAGGACATTTACATGTCAGAAAATTTTGATGTCGTCGTAATCGGTGCGGGATCTGGGGCTATATTGCAGCAATTCGGGCGGCGCACGCGGCAACGGGGTAGGCGACCCATACATAAATCAGACGGAAAGCTTTATAGAGGTTGAAGGCAAAAAAACAATAATGGAAGGGGAAATATGGGTCGTTTTGTAATCAATGATCTCTTTTTCTCCCAATTGCAGCGTTTGCGATCTTTAGATTATCTAAACTGTACAGTGTTAGTATCTCATATCGAGTATTTTCGATAATTTTCGCGTCAAATTCGAAATGAAACGCAACAGCTTTTTGGGCATAACATGCTGATGGTATGTGAGTCCAGTAACTGCATTTTTTGTAGACAGTTTGAGGTATAAGTTCGCAAAATTATCTGAAATATCCTTTATGATAATAACTTGCCAAAACAGCTACACGCAACCAAACTTGATACATTAGCCATCCCAAGTTTGATTGTATTCCGGGTTTTTCGTCCCTATAACCTTACAAAAATCTGTCCTATGCGGTACATATCATGTATATGAGGGTTGGAGCAGTCCTGACTGATTACGCAAAAGGGATAAAAAAAACGTAACCAGTCAGGGACTGATTACGTTTCAGGAATTATGGTTCAGCCTTGAGGCGTTGCCGTACTCGTTGCATCAGGCGGAGATTGATCAAAG